>NZ_JBCGHT010000001.1:0-1137096 GCF_039549175.1 Paenibacillus sp. 102
ATACATCTATCATTACAACTACAAACGATTCCAAAAAAGGCTTAACCATCGAGCTCCGATTGAATATCGAATCTCGATGGCCGCATAGTCTTTTTTTACAGCTGTCTACTTGACGGGGGTAAGACCAAGAAGCCTGTCCAATAACAGATATATCTTATCCATAATCTCTTTGGTTTAACAAGATAAAATTCAATTCTTCTAGGAATCTTTCGTTCTTTTTTCATATCCCACTATTTGTGCACCAGAACCAATAATAGTGAATTAGAATAATGACTTAATACTTGCTAGGACAGTAAGTACACCTATAATAATGACAAATACATTGCTCATTTTCCCTCTGTATTTAGCTAGTACTGGTACTTTACGGATCGCATACATTGGTAATAGACATAGGATAGCAGCAACTAACGGACCGCTAAGGGCATCAATGATTCCAAGAATACTTGGATTTGCATAAGCAACATACCAGCATGTTAATACGACAAAAGCAAGGATCATTGTCTTAACTGTTTTTTCTTCTATATCTTTTCCGCGTGTTTTACTGAACTTGATAATCATGTCACGCATTACCTCATATGCTCCTATATAATGGCCAAGGAACGACTTTGTTATGGCCATAAAAGCAATGATAGGAGCTGCAATAGTGATTAGAGGCGAATTAAGCTCATTAGCAAGATATGATAGGATTGACAAGTTCTGTTCTTTTGCCATTATAAGATCATTTGGAGTCAAACTCAATGCACTGCTCCAAACAAAGAACATAACAACAGCGAATGTCATGATATAACAAACTTTTTGTATTTGAGCACATTTGGCATCAGTAGCTTCTATTCCATAGGTAGCTCTCTGTTTCATAACAAATGACGAAATAAGAGGAGAATGATTAAACGAGAATACTATGATTGGTAGTATCATCCACATCGTTCCAAAATATCCTGTTCCTGTTGAAGCAGTAGAAACACTTGAAAAACTAAGCATTGACGTATTCCACTGTGGAATCAAAGATATTGCGATAAAAAGTAGAGAAGCTATGAAAGGATATACTAGCATGCTCATTATCTTTACAGTGATATCTTGACCAAAATTTAGTATAGCTATAAGACCGAGTACTAATACAAGCGATAAAATGGCCCTTGGAGGCTCCTTCATGTGCAATTGATTCACGATAAAACTACTTGCAGTATTTGTAAGTGCAACCGAATACATCAGCACGATAGTATAAATTGAGCCGAAATATACTATGTTAAAAATGATACTTGCCTTATTTCCGAAATACTCTCTTATTGTACCTGTAATCCCCTCATCAGCAGAATTTGAAGCGTATATCATTTTAGCAAGCGCTCTATGTGAGTAATACATAACAGGATATGCAAGTATGGTAATTAACAGTAATGATAATAAACCACCTGAACCTGCATTAATAGGTAAAAAGAGTACTCCTGCTCCAATTGCTGTTCCAAAAAGGCTCAATACCCAGGTGGTATCCTGTTTATGCCACTTTTTAGGATCTGGATATTTCTCATTTTTTACTGCAGTATTTTCAGCCTGAAATTCTATTTTTTTTGCAGTATTCCCATTCATATAATAATTCCTCCTTGTATCCTATTTTTACGTCTCTTTTTAAGGCTTAGGAATATAGACCATTCCTGAAAAATGGATTGCTTACAAGGTGCGTCACATCGTGTGCCCTTCTTCTAAGTTAATCAAAATCGAAAAATTCGCGAGGCATCTGTCTTCCAACTCTATACATCGCTTCAATAACTTCGTCAGTATTGATGATATTGTTTACGCTAGCTAATGCGATGTCCGCTGCTACTAAAGCATTTTGAATAAATATTCCTTCTGATCACACACCTTTCTTAGAATAATCGCATCAGTATGTCCAATTTTAGAAAGTTTGATATTTTCTCCTTAATTGATAGATTATCTCTCGACGTCCTCATTATAACTTTTATATTTATAAGTTTAATATTTTTTTATTTTTAGAAAGATTGAATAAACAGAATTTTGAATGGATAATAAATTACACTTGGCATGTAGCAATTGTGCCCATTGTTTGAAGCTCCATTAATTAGTAGAAAAGAAAAGAAAAAATAACGCAAAATTCCTTTGATTAACACAAAGATTATATGGGAAAATCATTAGAAAGATACTTACATTTTCTTTTATTGAAACATCTTATTTTAGACGTAGAAGCTATTGTAATAAATGATTAATGTAGATGGAACGGAATAAATCAAGGAAATACAAAATCATCATTTTGGATATTTATCATTAATATTGTATTTTTATGTATTTTTCAGAAAAAAAGAACTTTTCCGGAGTGCGCCACATCGCTAGTAAGCTAACAAAACAAAATTTCCTTAAAATGAAAAAATACGCTATTTTTCTGTAGAATCATAGGAAAGGATAGCGTTTTTGTATGAATCTAGCGATTTTTGACGAGTTACAATTATTTTCTAAAGAATTACAACGGAATATGCCACTGCATGCTTTGGAGCAGTTAGCTAGAGAAGTAGGAGTTGTTAAACGGAAATGTAAATATCGTGCACAAGACCTAGTAGCTCCATGTGTTTGGTTAAGCAGAAATATAGCTCATACTTCACTGACACAATTAAAAGGCTGTAGTCGAGATCTTTTTGCTTTTTTTCTCGTACCGACATAACCACCCAAACTTTACCTTTTTTATACAATTCCTTTATGACATTGTTTCCGTCGGTTCTTTTATAAAGAAAATAACCCTTTGTACCTCCTAAGCCATTCTCTAAGAACAATCTCATTGAACCAATACTACTACCTATAAATAAATGCTGTAAGGAAATTTTGTCAGAATGGTCATTAAGGTTGTCCCCTACTTTTAAATTCAAGTCATCGTGCGTGAATTCTTCGTACCCCGATAAATCTAGGTTATAGCTTTTAACAATATCTTTTAATACTTTGTTATCAAATTCTTTCCTTTTCTCTTCAAACTCCTCTATACAAACGCTTTTAGAAGGCTTTACTCCTTTTGAATTTGCAATTACAGTTACATGATTTGTTCCGTAAATTATGACACTGAACATAAGTAATAAAAGTAAAAATCTCTTATTCATTATTCATCGTCCTAAATTATATTTAGGTGTATTTTGCCCAAGTTAATTACAACTATCCTTTTATATCATTCATTAAACCGAAATCTAAGAATCCGTTTTTCTACATCACCTCTATGTTAATTTTACAAACAATCTTCTCTTGATAACCGAAGCAATTCAAAAAAAAGAAACCTAACCAGCTATAAAGCCACTAGATTTCTTTTTTGTTTTTCTTTATATTTCGCATGAATGGTCAGTTCACTTTATTATCCATATTCCAATTATTTTTTCATTGTTATCCATTCATTTCGCAATATCCCCATTATAATGCGATCAAAGCTCTTCCCATCTCGCTGAACGGCTTCTCTCATACACCCTTCCACTTTAAAACCAACCTTTTTATATGTTTCAATTGCAGGTGTGTTGTAGGAAATCACATCGAGACCTACACGATGTAAATTTAATTCATAGAAAGCATATTTCAGAATAAGGCGTAATCCTTCCGTACCATATCCCTTACTTCTATAATTTTTATCACCTATACCAACTGCTAGCAAGCCAGCTCTATTATTCCACTCTATACTATGAAGGGCGACAAAGCCAATTAGAGTATCATCTTGAATCGTTCTTAACATGAACGAGACACCGTTTGATTTCTTTCCTTTTAATAGCTCATACTCTTTTATTTCATGTAACGATTGCGGCACTGCAGCATCCGTATCTACATTTCTCAAATACTCACTATCCTCTTGCCAAATAGCCATTTGTTCAACATCTTCAGCTCTAATTGCTGATAATTTAATATTTTCACCTAAAAAAAGATTGTTCATTTCAAAAAATCCCCCTTTTCAATTACAGGGATAGTTCTGTAGTTCATTAAGCCTATCTATCCCTTCGTTCCATAATCTCCAGTAACGACGACATATTTACAATAAGCGATAACATTGGCACATCTCCTTTTTATATAATTACATTCATTATACATATTTTAGATTATTCATTCAATTCAACCCCCACCTACCTTACTTCTCCACTTAATCATTATTCTGAATGACCATTCTCGTTACATCTATAAATTGTTGTAGCGGCAATGTCATCCACTTATCTTTATGCCAAGCAATTTGTGTAAAAATAGGAGCGATTGTATTCTCTAAAACTAACTCCTTCATTACACCTTGTTGTATATCTTTCTCCACTACCATCGCCGGTAAAATCGCTATACCTAAACCCGCAATAACACATTGCTTAATTGCTTCCACGCTGACAAACTCAATTTTATTTGCAGGATACACATCTTCTGCACGAAATAGTTCCTCAAATATAGTACGATAAGAACAACCAAGTTCTGTTAATAGAAGTGTTTCACTTTCTAAATCCTTTGTACAGATTATAGATTTTTCAAGTAAAGGATGATTAGGAAATGCTACTATTTTCAATTCTTCTCGAACTAACGACTCTACATGCAAAGCATCTTCTATTTTACATTCATCTAAAATAAATGCTAAATCAAGTTTCCCCTCCATCAGTTGCTCTTTTACAGCTTCATTTGAGTGAGCAGGTTTGAATATTAGTTTGATTTGCGGAAATTTTGTCTTAAATTCCTTTAATATTGAAGGAAGTCGATATGTACATTGACTTTCTTGTGCGCCGATCACTAGTGTACCAGATGTCGTTTTCTCATCTTGCACAACCATTTTCGCTTCGTAACTTAACGCAATCATCTTGTCCGCATATACTTGAAACTTCCGCCCTGCGTCCGTCAGAAAAATGCGTTTTCCTAATCGTTCAAACAATACTGTTCCTAGCTCAGATTCCAATGCTTTTATTTGTGCCGTTACACTTGATTGAGCAAAGTTCAATATTTTTGCAGATTGTGTAAAGTTCAAGTTTTCAGCCACTGTTTTGAATGTAATTAATTGTTTTATCTCCAAAATCCTCTCCTCCTTCTAATCGATATTTCCGATTGATTCTATCCAAATAATCTTCTTTGCCGATCGATATATGTATTGTATGATAGAAACCAATAACAAACAATATTGACGCATGTTACAGATTGGAGGTATTTCAAATGAAAGCACTTTGTTTCAAAGAATTCGGAAATGCTGATGTATTACAATATCAAGAGGTATCAGACCCAGTTATAAAACCTGATGAGATTCTTGTTCGCACAAAAGCAATTGGCTTAAACTTTGCTGATATATATAGACGTAGAGGTAACTATCATCTTGTTGGTAACCCTCCCTATATATTAGGGTATGAAGGTTCAGGAATTGTAGAGCAAATCGGTGCTGAAGTTACCGATGTTACGATTGGAGGCCGCATTGCATTTGCTGATGTACCATTCGCAAATGCGGAGTTAGTAGCTGTTCCAAAAGAAAAAGCGATTCCACTCCCAGACTCGATTTCCTTTGAGACAGCCTCTTCCGTTTTATTACAAGGGTTAACAGCACACTACTTAACACAAGACAGCTATAAAGTAAAAGCTGGTGATATTGTATTAGTCCACGCAGCAGCTGGAGGCGTTGGTCAACTTCTCATACAAATCATCAAAATGCAAGGTGCACAAGTCATTGGTCTTACTTCATCTAAGGAAAAAGCAGACGCAGCCTATTCAGCTGGAGCAGACCATGTATTTTTATATTCAGAATCGTGGTGTGAAGAAATACTACAAATCACAAAAGGTCATGGCGTAGATGTTGTATACGAATCAGTAGGTTCTACATTAGAAGAAAGCTTTCAAGCTACAAAAATTGGTGGTACAGTCGTATTTTACGGAATGGCTGGTGGCGATCCTGCCCTTGTTGATCCACGAATGTTGATGGATACTTCAAAAACATTGACTGGCGGGGATCTTTGGAACGTACTCACAACGTATGAAGAACGTAAAACACGTTCACATCAACTATTTGATTGGATGACTACTGGAAAATTACGTATCCAAAATCCAACTACTTTCTCTTTAGAAAATGGTGCTGCAGCACATCGATTATTAGAAAGCAGAAAAAGTACAGGGAAGATTTTATTAATACCTTAATCATTTCAACTTACAAATCAAAAAGGTGGCTAGAAGATTTCTTCTAGCTACCTTTTTTGTGCTACTCAGAAAAAGCTTCCGAATATTGCACAACGCCTTGCACATTTTGAAGAGCACTTTCCGTTAACTCCATAGCCATAAATACTTCATCTGGCACATCAAATGGCGCACGTATATTCCATAGACTAGCCGGTTTAAAACCAAATTTCGGATAATAATCTTTATGCCCTAGTACAATTACAGAATGATATCCGAGCTCTTTTGCTTTTCTTAATACACTAGAAATCAACAGACTTCCAATTCCCTTTTTCTGGTACCCTGGTGCAACAGATACTGGAGCAAGTGCCAGCGAGTCTACAGCTGCACTACCATCTACTATTTTAATTTTAGATAATAGAATATGACCAACAACTTCTTTATCTACCGCTACTAATGATAACTCAGGAATAAACGCATTAGATTTTCGAATTCGATGTACTAATTTATGTTCGGTTTGGTCACTAAATTTTTCACCTAAAAATGCTTGTTTTACAACCTCTTCTGTTCTATTATAATCTTTCTCACATTCTTGTCTAATCTTTATATTCATAAACTCTTACCCTCTATTCTTTCTTATTTCCTTTTGAATTTTACGAAGCGCTTTTTTCGATCCACGCTCTATATCATGCTGCATTTTCCGCTCTTTATAATCCACAAACAATGTGTCTACATCATACCCTTCTGGATATAATTCCTTTGCCTGTACTTCTAAAGAAATTCGCTTCACGTTTACTTCAATGAATTCACCATTATAAAACACAACGACATTCGAGAAATTGTCTTTTTCTTTATATATAATACCGAAGTCATCATAGTCTAATAATTTCACACGGTCTCCTTTTTCATATTCATGTTTCTCTTCTATTTTCTCTTTCACAACCTTAGGCTTTCTTATTCTACTTTCATTCAGTCTCTCTAAACGATATTCTTTACTTTCCATATAGCCTTTTGCTCTTTGCAACACACGATCTTTTACATTCATTTTTCTAGAAATCCAGAGAGCATTACTTTCTCCCGATTTCCCTATCATTAACTTATACATCGGTTCTAATGTTTCACTATTAAATTGCATCGCCGCATTCATAAAGTCACTGTGCATTTCGGAAAATCGTTTAATCTCACCATAATGCGTAGTCGCAACCGTTATACAACCCATATGATAAAACTCTTCTAAAATCGAAATCGCAAGCGCTGCTCCTTCATTCGGTTCCGTACCGCTTCCTATTTCATCAAATAACAGAAGCGTATTATTATTTGATACTCTCATGATTTCTGAAAGATTTTTCATATGAGATGAAAATGTACTAAGTGCATTTTCAATACTTTGATTGTCACCGATATCTACAAAAATATTTTCAAAAACCGCAATCTCCGTTTCCTTACCTGCTGCAATATGAAAACCTGACATTGTCGCTAATGTTAATAGCCCAATTGTTTTTAAAACAATCGTTTTCCCACCAGCATTCGGTCCTGTAATAATTAAGTTTCGATAATTTTGCCCGATTTCAAAATGAAGTGGTACAACTTTTCCTGATAAAAGCGGATGTTTGCAATGAACTAACTTTACATATCCATAATCATTTAATTTCGGCTCTATCCCGCCAATATGTTTACTAAATTTCGCTTTTGCAAACACCATATCATATTGACTAATCAGCTCCATATTAATCTTAATATTATAAATGTTCTCTAAGATTATTCCTGATAAAGTGGCTAATATTTGATATTCTTCCATCGCTTCTTCAGCTTTTAAACTTGCTAGTTCCACATTTAATTTTGTCACTGTATTTGGCTCTATAAAAACGGTAGAGCCTTTAGAAGAAACTTCAACAATTGTTCCCGCAACTTGATTTTTATAGGACGCTTTCACTGGAATCGTATATCGATCGTCTTTTTTACTAATAAAGAACTCTTGAATATACTTTTTATTTGCACTGCTATTTAAAAATTTGTTCAAGCGTTCTTTAATTTTCCCCTCTACGGAATCGATATTATTTCGAATTCTTTTTAATTCTTTACTTGCAGCGGAATCAACACTATTCCCTTTGATTGAAAAGTTAATCTCTTCTTCCACACTTTTGAACTCAGACATTGAATTTGCATAAGACGCTAATACTGGTGCAAAAAACTCTTTATCGAGCATAAACCTCTTAACCTTTCGGCACCCTCGTAAAAAATCTGATACACTAACTAGCTCGGCCGGATCTAGAATCATTCCCTTTTCTAATTTTTGAATTGTACTATCGATATTAGAAATTCCGAAAAAAGGTATATGCCCTTCTGCATCTAATATCGCTCGCGCTTCCGTTGTTTCATTCAAACGATTTTTCACTACTTTGATACTTGCGCTAGGCTCCAATTTGTCTAACAATTGTTTTCCTAATCCACTCACACAATACGATTTAACTATTTCCTTCAACTCGTTATATTGCAACTTTTCAAAAGTCATTTTATTCAATTTCTATTCTCCTCACTATGATTTACTCACATCAAAAATGAAGATACCTACCCATTAGATTTCAATGAGCTCTAAATAAATATAATTTTCACGTGATAAAAATAAACACAAAAAAGCTGCGGAGACACCGCAGCTTTTTACATTTACAAGGCCTGTGCAATAGATAAGGAAATAAAACCATCTCAAAAAAACATATGGCTACCCCATAATCATTACACGCTTTATAAAGTATTGTAGGTATCTTCATAGGTATTTGAAATAAACCCATGACAAAGTTAGGGGTATGAATTATATAAAAATCCCCTGTTTCCATCAGATTTATTTCATTTAATTTTTCCTATTTAGAACCTACCGCACTCACAAAAAGCACCTCTCATTAATTTATAATTATGTTCATTGAAATCTAATTTATTGAAATCATCATACTATATGTTATAAAAGAAGTAAAGGTGCCATTACTATAATACTTTAGTCGTAAATATATATATGGATTTTCTATTCAACGTATTGCGGATGTTTTCTTGCGTTATTTCAGTACAATGATTACATAGATAAGTAAAATAAATAAGGGGCGATCCATATGACAGATTTCCAAAAACAATTTTTCTCTAGATTAAATATAGAAACAAAGGATTCTGTTTCATTTGAAGATTTAAATGAAATTCTTTATGCGATGGCACAAGCGGTTCCATTTGAGAATTTGGATATTATTCAAAGTACAGTGAAAGAAATATCAAAAGAACATCTCCAAGAAAAAATCTTAGTTAAGAATCGCGGTGGTCTTTGTTATGAATTGAATCCAACGATGTATTACTTCCTTAAAGATTGCGGCTTTGATGTCCACTTAGTATCAGGAACGGTTTATCATGCTGCTTCCGGTACTTGGGCTGTTGATTCAGGACATGTGGCAACTGTTTTAAAACATAATGATGAACTTTATTTAATCGAAGTCGGTTTCGGTTCAAACCTTCCCCTTTCTCCTGTTCCTTTCACCGGTGAGGTTGTTCATTCCGTTACCGGGGACTATCGCATCCGAAAAGAAACAACTGAAAAAGGAAATTACATTTTAGAAATGCGAAAAAATAATGAGTTTCTAGATGCCGCTTCCTCTCAAGACTGGACATTAGGTTATGCATTTTATAAGGAAGCAGTTGACGAAAGAAAATTAAATGAAGCACAAAAAACAATTGTAGAACATACAGACTCTCCTTTTAATAAAGTACCTCTTACCGTAAAACTAACTTCTGATGGGCACGCTACTCTAACAAAAGATAGTTTTACAATAACAAAACAAGGAAAACAGAGTAAAGAAGAGATTACAAAAGAGCAATATGCAGACCTATTACACGCAACATTTGGCATAAAATTATAGTTTACAAATTGAAAAGTCTTGTCGCTTCTGGCAAGACTTTTTATCGTGGAGCAGAGAGTCTTTGCAATTTGTTATATTACATAATTATATATATTACATTTTATGTTGTGATGAATGTTTGCTAGTATTATCTATTAAAAAGAGCAATAGATTAAAGGACATATCAGCGATACTTTATATCTAGTTTGTATATGTGTTAGCAAGTCCTTTTTCAAACTTGTTAGCACTTTTTTATATTTCTTCTATTACAATCTTCCTCCTCTTTACCTCTTCCATCATCTCATCGTCAGAGAACTCATAAGAATCTGGTCGTTCTTTTATACTGTAAGAATAAATCACATTACCTATTACATTAGAAACTAGTTTGTTTATTATAATTGCTCTACTCCCTCTTATTAATATGTATTTTGGCACTTTGACCCTATAACACAAAGCACCAACATCCCTTTATGACAGCCATTTATATCTATTGTATAATCATTGAAAATGTATTCAGCCAATAGCATACACACAACATCTTAAGAACTCTATAATTTTGTTACCAAATCAATTAAAATATTACTAGAGAGGTTGATCCGTATTGATTCGAGGTTTCATTTTACATATCCCTTGTCACAGACAATCAGAAAGGAGTTTTCTTAAACTACAAAAATACATACCTTTATGTGCACGATGCACAGGTATGTTTATTGGTTTCTTTATGTTCCCAATTTATTTTTTAGTAACACCTTCGTATACTCTATCATTAGTACTATCCTTCTCTGCTCAAATCCCATTATTCATCGATGGATTCACCCAAAAGTGGAAATGGAGAAGCAGCACAAATTTGCTAAGAGTAACTACCGGCATCTTAAGCGGTAATGGTATGGGACTACTTACTTCATCTAGTATCATATGGATTTTATCCTAAACCCATTATACATCGACGGAGGTATTTGCATGTTCTGGATCTACTCAATTCTAATTTTCATTTCCGGTGGCAGTGGAATTGGTTTTATAATTCAGGAAAAATATACAGAAGCAATAATAGCTTTTGTTATTTGCGCACTATTTACTGGGTTGCTATATTTTTATCTTAAGAGAAACCAAAAAAAGAAAAATTCGGATTGTGGCGCTTTAGATTGTGCCGATTGTTCAGATTTTGATTGTGATTGTAATGATTAAGTTTCAAATTAGGAAATTTCATTTATTGTTGTGGTAGTAAATAAGGTCATCTAGTGATCTTATAAAGAAAAAAATACACCACTATAATAATTAGTAATATACATTATAGACAATTTATTGATTTTAAAAGTCTCATGTACTATCACTTGTCTTTAACGTTATATAGTATTTCAAAATGGGTTTTCCTGTCATAAATTTGGGGTTAAAGAAGTATTTTAATCAAAATTCATTCCAAAACTAAACCTAATATTAAACTAAATACATGGATGTATAGTTTTTCCAATATATATTTGATATTATAGATAAATGGAATTTACATACATAATATATTAATAGTTAGGGGGATATTGGAATTGAAAAGAACACCTGAGTTTGTACTAGGTTTAATCGGTGGTATTTTAGGGATTATAATTTCTATTATTATATTGTTGGTAGCTATTACTGCTATGGAAGGTATTGATGTTAAACTTTTAACTTATTATTCTATCGTATTAATTATTCAAATAGGGTTGTTAGTTTTAGCATGTTCAGTAAATAAGGTTAACAATATAGCATATGGACTTTGTATGATATTACTCCCATTAGTAACATTGGTTATGTCATTATTCCTTTTATTTATTCCAGTAATTTTACAAATTATTTCTGGTGGATTTGCATTTCGACCTTTAAAACAAGAATCTCATTAAAACATTTAGCTATTATAAAATAATGTTAAATATATATAAGGATTAATTTGAATGATATTTTTGAAGGGTGGTATTGTAATTTGAAACGCACTGTAGAATTTGTAATCGGCTTAATCGGAGGAATCTTAGGACTCTTACTTTCTTTATTTATTGTAATTGGTAGCATTTCCTACACTAGTTCACATACTAGTTCCGGAGGTATTGAAGAATATATTATCATTACTTCTAGCATTGCCTTAATTATTCAAATAGGCCTACTAGTGTTAGCTTGTTGTGTTAATAAAATAAATAATAGAATTTATGGTATTTGTATGATTGTATTAAGTATAATTTCATTGTTTTTAGGATTATTTATATTATTTCTTCCAGTAGTTTTACAAATCATTTCAGGTGCATTTGCATTTAGAACATTAAAACAGGAATCTAATTAAAACAACAACTGACTAATGAATCTAACAAAAGCTTCCTTTTATAATAGACAGAATATAAATCTTTTTTAGTCTACTATGCTATGAGGAGGGTATATTAAAAGAAGCGACTCTTTTATCACTTTACTACATATACATAGGCTTTTTTTGCTGTTACATAATTGGTTGTACCTTTACTATTGTGTACTTTATATTGTGAAGAACCTTACTTTTTCATCAATCGTAAATCCTAATCTTGTATCTACAGTTCCAGCAACAGCTTTATCCTACCAAATAATATAGATTTATTTCATCATGAATTTTTCGAATCTTGATTTGAAAGAATTTTTAATACTGATTATGTAACAGCACATCGTAAGACTGTTGATTCAAGACGGATATGAGAGTCACCTGAAATTGAACCCACACTACCTTTGGATGAGCATTTAAAAATTCTTCTTCATAAAGTTTTTGATTAAGGAGCGTTGAGAATAATGGGAAGATATCCACTGATTGCAATAATGAAAGAGAATGAGGATAAAGAAAATGTAATTTACAGTTTCGGCCCAGATACTAAATCTTGTATGTTGAATCCAGATCTTTATAGTAGATGGCATTTTAAAGTTTTAAAGAACAAAACTAATCCTGATGAAGCATTTATTTTACTAGATGATATGCCTAAGAAACATATTTCCTTGTTATATAAATGTATTCACAAAGTATATGTTCACGTAAAAGAAAATGGTGGTATGGAAAATATGAATACTATTGTTTTTCCAGAATACCTTGAGTTTATTGTATAAACTTTATAAACATAAGCTACCATCCCCAAGAGTCATTGTAGACTCTTGGAATTATTCTTCTCCTTTAGCTGATTTACTAATGAATCTGATTGACCATGAGATTTCCAAAAAATAGATGAAGAATAAATAAGGAGGCCTTTATATATGGCAATATGTTTATTAATGACTAAAGAATTTGAAGATGAAGAGATTGTTGTTTATCAATACTATCCTTCTGAATCACCCGATAAAGTAGGAAAAATGTATTATAATAAAAAGGAACGAATGTTTTATGACTTAGAGCAAGCTCCAGTGGATTCAGAAAATATGAGAGAACATTATTTTAATTGTGCATGTACTAGGATTGTACGATGTATTAAAAGGAAAGAAGACTTTCCTGATAGCATGGCTTATGAAGCATAATAAAATAAACAAATGTATAAGTCGGCTTCTTTAATAGGGACCGACCGGCTTTCCTATTACCTTTACATATACATAGGCTTTATTTGGCTATTACATAGTATGTTTTGCCTTTACTGTTGTGTACTTTGTATTGCGATGAACCATCCAACATAACCTTCGCATCGATTGTAAATCCTAATCCTGCATCTACAGTTCCGGCAATATCTTTATCCTACCACGCCGGATAATCACAGAACGTAGATTGTCCACTTTACAAACAACACGTTTACCAACAATCGAGGAATCTACAGTACTTTTTTATCGAACTGCATATAAAAAGAAGTTAATGCCAATAAAAAAATTACTCGGTATATAAACATCCAATTTTACATAGAAAGCAGGTTTAACTTAATTTCACATATTTTAGGTTTTCAACTGTATAAAAGATTATAAAAACGCATTAAAATCATTATTCCTAAGCATGAGCTTAATAATTGCCAAAGTAGCAATGAGTGGAACTGATACTATGACTGCCATAAAAAACAATGCAAAGGAGACCTTGGCCTCTCCGGACAAGGATCTGTATCGCATCCCTTAATTAATAATTTTAACTAGTAAGGAGATTGATAAAATGGGAGTATGTGTAGACTTATTTAAAGAATATGAAAATAAAGAGGAAGTCGTTTATCGTTTTTTTCCTTGTGAAGATGAAAAAAAGCAGGAAAAATTCAATTTAATAAACTAGAAAAAAGATCTATAGAATTAGAACCAGCTAAAGGTGAAGGGGCAAATTATTATTTTCTTAAAGCAGTTGGCGCTATACAAAAACATTTAAGAAGTTCACCTAACTCAGATAAATTTCCTGAATTCTTATTTTCACAATCGTAAAAATAGAAACAACCACAAAAGGAAACTATGTTTTAGAAATTTAAAAAACAATGAATTTTCAAACCGAGATTATTCTGAAGATTGGATATTCGGTATACAATTATAATCGACACGATAAAAAATCTTGCCCATGGTGGCAAGATTTTTCATTTCCTTCTATTCACACAGATTTTTTATCTCGAATTCTACCATTGTTAAAATACAGAAAAATAGGCAGCGGAATAACGATAAAACCTAAGCTTTTAATCATTGTATTTTTCGCTTCTTGTTTAACTGTTTCTTTTCTATCTTCTACATTCCGATCATATTCTGCACGAATTTGCTCTTCACTTACCGTTTGTTGTGAATCTTTCACTTCCACTAATTTCATCTTTTTGAATGCATCATAAGATTCGTAGTAAGAAGGTGGACTGATATAATCTGATAGTCCCATAAATATGCCGATTCCTCCTCCAATCGATAACATCAAAGTCGCAAATAGTACTAAATGTACATATAATTGTCTAAACACATCTTCCTCCCCCTCTTTTTTCCATTTCATAATTGCTAACAAAATAAATACGATAATCGCAAGCGGTAAACCTAACATAATGAATGGAATTAGAATCAATACTCTTCCACCCCCTTAATTAAATATATTTTTCTCCTATACATACATGCACTATCTCCTTACAAATATTTCAACTTTAAAAATACATATAATGACCTATGCTCTCTATTTTTATTTTTGTGTAGCAGGGATTTTTTGCAATTTGTTGTATTTCATAGTTATATAGAGAATATACAAAATATAGATTTAGGAAGGAAATGATTATGACAGAAATCAAAAATAGATCAGATATATCTAATCAGGAAAAGTGGGATTTAACGGATATTTATAAAACGATTGAAAACTGGGAACTCGATTATCAAAAAATCGAAACTTTAACAGAGGACTTAAAAAAATTCAGTGGAAATATCCATGATGGTCAAAACCTGCTTGCTTACCTTACAAAAAGTGAAGAAGTATCCAGTTTGTTCAGTCTCGTTTATGCATATGCAAGGTTGCAAGCAGACCTTGATACACGCGATACGGAAGCTCAATCTCTTGTAGATCAGACATCACAATTACACGTTAAGATAAGCGCGGCTCGTTCCTTCTTTTCCCCATTTTTACTAAGTATCGATGAGAAAACATTACATTCTTATATAGAAGAAAACGAAGACTTACAATATTATAAAGAAGACTTATTTGAATTATATCGATATAAGAAACATGTGTTAAACAAAGATAAAGAAGAAATCTTATCGCAAATGGGCGAGGCCCTCTCCTCTCCTCAGCAAACATACGGAATGCTCAATAATGCAGATATAATATTTGGAGAAGTTACAACCGATGATGGAAATAAAGTAAAGTTAACACGCGGGATGTATTCAAAATTAATTAAAGATGAAAATAGAGAGAAGAGAAAAGAAGCTTACAAAGCATACTATCAACCATATGTGCAACTAAAAAATTCCATCGCTTCTACTTTAGCAGCAGCTGTTAAAAATAATGTTACCATTTCCAAAATTAGAAATTACCCCTCTGCTTTAGAAAAGTCTTTATTTGGTGATATGGTTCCGAAAGAAGTATATGATAATTTAATTCATACAACTAAAAAGAACATTGCATCTCTACATACATATAATCATTTACGAAAAGAAAAATTACAGCTAGATGAATTAAGACAGTATGATTTAGGCGTTGATTTAGTAAAAGGTGTAAAACAAGATATTCCATATGATGAAGCCTATGAAATTATGCTTACAGCCTTAGCTCCATTGGGTAACGACTATATTCAAGTACTTCAAGAATTTAAAAACAAACGCTATATAGATGTGAGAGAATTACCTGGTAAACGTTCTGGGGCCTATAATTTTGGAGTATATGGCATTCATCCATTTATTCTTTTAAATCATCATGATGACTTAAATAGTCTCTTTACACTAGCTCATGAATGCGGACATGGCATGCATACTTATTATTCGCATAAGTTTCAGCCAAGAATTTCTGCTCACTATACAATCTTTGTAGCAGAAGTCGCTTCTACGGTGAATGAGGTACTTTTAATTCACCATCTATTAAAAGAAGCAAAAGATGTAGACGTACGCAAACATTTAATCAATCACTTTATTGAACAATTTAAAGGAACGTTCTTTACACAAATTATGTTTGCTGAATTCGAAAAGATTACGCATGAAATGGCGCAGCAAGGAAAACCATTAAATGTGCAATCCTTCAATGATGTTTATGAGAAATTATTTAGAGAATACAACGGTGATACACTCGTATTCGATGAAGAAGTAAAATATGGATGGGCTAGAATCCCTCATTTTTACCGACCATTCTACGTTTATAAATACGCTACCGGATTTGCTTCCGCAATCCAAATTGCAGAGCAACTGTTAAGCGGTGATCCTATCGCTCAGCAAAATTATATCGAATTCTTAAAAGGCGGAAGCTCGGATTATCCACTCAACCTTTTAAAGAAAACAGGTGTAGATTTAACAACGCCACAACCAATTGAAAGTGCACTAAATCGTTTCAGTAAATTAGTTGAAGAATTTTCGTCACTGTAATAAAAAAAGCCTCTCACGCTAGAGGCTTTTTCAAATTCACTTTTCTTCTAATAAATCTTTTGCCATCTTTCGAAATTCCTGATTAAATGCATCGCTTATTCCGTTTTGGACATTCGAGAAAAGGATAACAAAAATCCGCTTATCCCAATTGAAATTATTAAATGTATTCCATCCAGCTAGTACTCCGTGATTGTGGTAATAATCTGGATAAATATAAAAACTAAAACCATATTTCCTTGCAGGTGAAACAGTAAACATATCTAATAAACTTTGTTTAGAAAGAAGCTTTCCCTCCATAATCGCCTCATCTAATCTCTTCATATCTTCTACAGTTGTATACATTTCGCCACAACCGTATAACCAGCTCATCCTTAACCTTGGCGGAGTTACGAATTCATTATCTTTCTTTATATAACCTTCTGCGAAAAATATATCTCCAGGGAATTTTGCCCCCATACCAGATTCATGCATTCCAACTGGAGTAAAAACATGTTCTTTTACATATTCAGCTAATGGCTGCTTCGAAATTTTCTCTACGATATAAGCAAGTACCATATAATTATAGTCTGTATATCTCCAGCCTGTCCCAGCAGGAAATTCAAGAGTTTGTGAGCCAATCCAGTTCACTAATTTTTGGTGTGATGCTGCATCCACCTTTCCTTTCCCTTGTTCTGGCAGTCCAGATGTATGTGTTAATAAATGTCTCAAAGTAATGTTTTTATCCGCTGGGAAGGAAGGGATATATTTATTCACATTATCTTCTATATTTAATTCTCCTTTTTCTTGTAGTTGCAATATAGATATTGCTACTACCGTCTTAGTAATCGAACCAATACGATATTTTGTTCTTGGCGTCGTTAAGACTTTATCCTTCATATTTGCATAGCCATACCCTTTTCGCAAAATCACATTATTTCTATCTGTCACAAGCACCGTTCCATTAAACCCTTTTTCTTTTAAATATTGGTCTAATTTTTCCGCTGCAACCTCATAACGGATACGCTGCTCTGTATTTACTTTTGTCTTATCATTTTCTATTTTACTATTAGAATCTGAAAATGCTTTTAATGTCTGTGTCTCATTTTTATTTGTTTGCATTAACATATATACACTTAAGCAAAAAATTGCGATAATAAAGCAAACGATTAAACATCTCTTAAACATACAGGAGCCCTCTTTTTATTCAATTTGTATTGATTATCATTCTCATCGTTATACTTATTCTACCTCTATTCATTTACAAGAAGACCTTAATTCTATTAAAGGACTCATTTGATTACTGTAAATTAGCATATATTTTGATTATCCCTCTCTACATGTTTATGAAACGAAACTGCATCTCTATCTACCTAGAGAATTAACAATACTGGAAAGTTATTCAAGGAAAGCTTTCCATATTCAAATTTTTGACCACTTTTATTGTATTTACTTTCTTATAAAATTTCCAATCCACAATCTGATTCGTCTAATTATAATTTCTTTTTTTATGTAACATTCATTACGATTCACATATAAAGGAGGAATTCTATTGGGAAACATCGATAAACGAAATCAACTAGATCTCGAAATGTTCAGTTATCGAACAAATAAAAATAACATAGTTTTTATTGAATATTACGGAAAACAAATTATGATTTTAAAAGGGAAAGAAGCGAATGCTTTTCTAAATAAAACACATCATGCAAAGAATGAAAAAGAACGACAACTCATTATGGCGAAAATAACAGGGAATTTCAAGAGAGGAAATGAGCAAAAAAGAAATAATACCAAGTACTGAGTTCATTTATCTCACTATTTATGGGTACTCCCATTACGACAGAAGTCTCTATTCATATGTCGTTATACCATTCCTTTCAGAATTGATTATACAGTATATTGTCAAAAAAATGTCACTTGCATGACATTTTTTTCATATTTTTCAATAAACTTATCACTGAAGTAAACAGCAATATCGCTAGCCCTATCCATGCCCACATATAACCTTTTACATCCACAATGAACCCAAAAATAGGCGGAGCTAAAATAATTGCAATTTGATTTAGCGTAAGTGCAAGACTAACTGTAACCCCTACTGATCCATGCCTCGATTTTTCAGCAACTTCAACCATAAACAGACTAAACCATCCAATGCCGAAGAACCCTAATAAGCCACTGAACAAAAACAATCCCCATACCGAAAAATCATGTATGTTCAGTATCAAAATAAAGACTAAAATAAACGAAGCAACTACAGAAATAAATAGTGGTTTCTGACGGTTACCTTTATAAAAAGAATCACTAATTACCGCTAACACAATTCGTCCTAGCATTCCCAAAAATAACGTAACCGAAAATATTTGTCCTGCCAAAATTGGAGATATAGATTCAGCAGTAATCAAAAAGTTTATAAGATGTCCAATCAACACCATTTGTAATGAAATCATACACACCCCTGTAAACAAAACAGGATATAATTCCTTGTTACTCATTACCTCTTTTAACTGTTGCCAAAAAGAAATTCCTTTATTATTTAATGCAGGCTCATGATGAACAACAGGCTCTCTATAAAAGATGAAAAACAGTACTCCTCCCGCAATGCATATACTTGAAAGAACATATATCACGAATGACAAACTAAACTTTACAGAAAGAATCGGAATAATAGCTCCCGCCACCGCACCACCTATAGGAATGCCAGCTTGCCTAATCCCCATAGCTAGCCCTCTACTTTCTTTCGGGAACCATTTTAAAATCACTTTGCTCCCTCCTGGTTGTGCAGTACTATAAAACACTCCCACTGCCACAAGCACAAATAATAACCCCATAAATCCATCTACTATATGAATAAACAAAATAGATCCACCGAGCAATATAGAACTAACTCCGATTAATAACCTTTCATTATATTGATCAAGTAATCTCCCTACAAAAAGCATGCAAAAAAGCGGACCAATATTAACAGCGGTTAACAACATTCCCATTTGCATATCAGTAAGATGATATATTTTCTTCCAAAAAAATGCTAAAGGTCCTACCCCATATGTTATTAACGTTGCACTTGCTTGCACTACTGTTGCTAGCATAAGCACAATCCATTTATACGAACTACTACATTTCATTGCCTTTTCTTGATTTAACAATTTTATCCCCTCCATACGTTTCGATTGTATAAAAATTCAGACATCACGTAAAATAAGCATTAATGATAAAAGACATCAAAATAATTGATATCTATAGGAGGAAATCGGATGGATATAAAAGATCTAACTGTTTTTAATGAAGTAGCGAAAGAAGGAAATATCTCGCGCGCGGCTCAAAACTTAAATTATGTGCAATCTAACGTGACAATGCGGATTAAACAATTAGAAAATGAATTAGGGGCACCATTGTTTTACCGAAACGGAAAAGGTGTTTCTTTAACTTCAAACGGGGAGGTTTTATCAACTTATGCGATACAAATCATATCTTTAATGGAGCAATCTATTCAAGCTGTCCAAAACAACGGTACACATCCAAAAGGATTATTAAAAATTGGATCTACGGAATCTACAACTGCAGTCCGTCTTCCTTCTATTTTAACATCGTATTATGAGACGTATCCTGAAGTTGAATTCATTTTAGAAACACATCCAACGGAAAGATTAATTGAACTTGTTTTAGAAAGAAAACTTGAAGGCGCATTTATTGCTGGCAATATACATCATCCTGATCTCGATTCAATCTTATTTCAAGAAGAAGAATTAGTGCTCATTAGTAAACTACCTCTCTCTTCTTTCAATGATTTAGGAAAAATGAATGTATTAGCTTTTAGCCAAGGTTGTTATTATCGCAATCTATTAGAAAACTGGCTTCATGAAGAAGGAATTTATCCAAAACGAGTATTAGAGTTTGGAACAATTGAAGCTATACTTGCGTGTGTAAAATCAGGTATGGGCACTGCTATCATGATGAAATCTATTATACAAGATCATACACATTCCTTAGCATTAACTCTTTTACCCGAGAGTTTTTCAAGAGTACCCACTACTTTTATTGTTCGGAAAGATATTTTTTATTCGGGCGCTTTACGTAAGTTTATTGATGGGATTATAAATACATCATACTGAATTGATAAAAATCAGATTCATCATCATGATTATTTAGATTAGATACAACTACATATAACAAATATATTTCTTGCAATAAATCTGCTAGACCAAAAAACCTAAGTCATTTTAATTTGACTTAGGTTTTTTAGAAAATCATAATTCGTTTACTTTCAAGTTAGTTCTTATTTTCCTTTTAAAACACTATGTAATCGATCTGGGTAATTTGTAAACATACCTGTAGCGCCCCATCCAATTAAAAGTCTCATATCTTCTTTCTCATTAATCGTATATGGATGAACTAGCAATCTATTTTCCCTAGCTTTTTTAATAAAAGTTTTATCAATAATTAGTTCTCCATTATCGTCACGTAAGTTTGGTCCAATACCAACCGCGTACTCTTTAATCGTTTGAAAATCTTGAGTTGTTACGCTTTTAGGAGCATGAGTAAGCCCTGACCATTCAATAATCTCATTGTTTTCATTTGGATAATACCAAAGCAGTTGTACCAGTGGAATATTTTTATTCATACTATGAATCTTTTTTAAACTTTCTTGACTGAATGATTGAATCATAACTCGGCTTGAAGACATATTTTGGCCAATTAAATTATATTTCTCCAACAATCCTAATAATTTTTCTTCCATTCCTGGATACACATCAGGAGATTTCGTTTCAATATAGTATTTCATGCTTCTTCCATACTTTTGAAATATCTCTTCAAGTGTTGGAACTTTTTGTCCCACATATTCTTGCTTCGCCTTCTCTGGATAAGCTTCATTGAACCAAGACCCTGCATCTAAACTTTTTATTTCACTTAATGTTTTTTCTCTTACTTCGCCAGTTCCATTTGTAGTGCGATCCACTGCTGTATCATGCATTGCAATCAATTGACCATCTTTTGTTAATTGAATATCTAATTCTAAATAATCCGCTTTCATTTTTTTCACAAGATTATATGAAGCAAAAGTATGCTCAGGGGCATGTCCACTCGCTCCTCGATGAGCAATATTTAAAAACTTATTCGCATTGAATTCATGTTTCTTTTCTGTTTTCGCATTAACTGTTCCCCCGTAAAAAGAACTCCCTATTGTAAAGAAAATAACTAAAAAACTTATTATCTTTTTCATGCTTTTCATTCCTTCCCACGTTGCAAATTTCAACAAGCTAATGAGATTTACACGAAATAGAAGAAATACCCTATATACTTTTTATAAACCTATAATAAAATTACAATCTTGCAAAAAAATTGAATCTATCACTCTATGTACTGTATCATTCTCTATGTAACTAAAAACTATTTCTTCTAGAGTTTCTTTCTTATATCACACCTTTCCTTATCCCAATCGTATTCTCTATTGTGCTTTTTTACCCCAACAAAAAAACCATAAAACATTTTAGAATACACTACTAGTACCCTAAAATTGTCTTATGGCTTTTCTCAAAATCTCCGGCCCTCTATTAACTTGTTGAATTTCATCATACCAAATCTATGAAAATTTGTGAATATTTTTCATCAATTAATGGTAATTTTTCATTTTAAGACGATTTACATAGTATACACTTCAACACCTCTTCAAGTACTAGATCGGGTGTTAATACTTCTTCTGTACGCCACCCAATAAATCCATCTGGCCTTACTAATACAGCTCCCTCAGTATCTATTCCATATAACATTTCAAATATGTTATCTTGCACAATAAAATCACCTTTTGGACAAACTCGATATACATCAATACTTATTTTTAAACGTGAAGCAACAGTATGTGCAGCCACTGACCAAGAATCGTGTTCTGATCCAGTAAATAACACAAAATTTCTTCCTAATAAATCAAGTATTGAAATCCGCTTTCCTTGATAAAACCCCCACATATGTGGAGCTCTTGTCCCTGGTTTTCCCTTGAGCTCTAAAATATCCATTCTGTGTGGATTCTCATCTTGATCTATTACTGCCGCGGAACTGTACTTATAACCTATAGTAACAGCTAAACCATCCGTAGTATTCAAATTAGCTTCTTCTCTATTCATAGCCCGTAGTAGAATGCTACTTGCGTAATCCGTAGTTAATTGTACAACTGGATACCTCTCCGCATGATAAGTTTCTAGTAACTTTCGGTTCGCTTGACCATGTATAACAGCAGCTAATTTCCAAGCTAAATTATGAGCATCCTGAACACCTGTATTTGAGCCATAGCCTCCAGTGGGCGGCATAAGGTGAGCTGCATCGCCAACTAAGAAAACACGATTATCTTGAAAACGTTCAGCTGTACTTTCTGTTGCTTCCCAAGGTGAGATACTTAATATTTCCGCATTTAAATTTGATTTTCCGATGACTTTTCGAATAATTTCTTGACAACGCTCTACAGAAAAATCTTCTGGAGCTTCTCCTTGTAAAGGATTATAGGCTACATGATAAATCCAGCAATCCTTATTATTGACTGGAATCAGTGCACCAAAAACTTCAGGATTTGTAATCATTGTGAAAGCAAAAGCATCCCCTTTTATGAAATCACTCAAATCTGCTTTAAAGTAGATATTTATATAATGGCCCCCTATCGTACCACGACCATTAGTAGGCATGCCAGAATGTTTACGTATCGGACTTTTTGCCCCATCTGCTCCAATTAAATAATCACTATAAATAATTTGTTCCTCTTTCGTCTCACAATTTCGCACAATAGCAGTTACTCCAATTTCATACTGCTTGTAAGAAACAAGTTCATGATGAAACCACAGCTTTCCACCTAATCGCCTAGCTTCTTGCAGTAACATCGGTTCTAAATTAATTTGGTAACAAGAAGTCGGCTTTGATGGACTAATCTTTCTAATCAACTCGGACAAACTTTTATCATTTTCATACTGAACCATCTTTACCCTTTTTAATTCTTCATAGTCTGCTTCGGCGATTGCATTTACACTAATCCTTCCACGGCAGTTCTCCAGCACTTTTCCAGCGGCGCGAATATCTTTTTCTACACCTAATTCCCGGAATAATTCCATCGTGCGAAAAGTAATCCCTCCCGCTTTTGGGTGAATAGCAGTAGTTGGATGTCTTTCAATGAGTAAATAATCCACTTTACGACGAGAAAGAAATAATGCCGAGGTTAACCCTGTTAAACCTCCTCCAATAATTAAAACTGGAACATGAATGGATTTCATGCGTATTTCTCCTTTCATATAAAACACACATAAATTTTACTGAGCTCAGTAGTTTAACTATAATAAGGAAATCCAGAAAAATATAGACTTATTTTCCATAATCATTTATCATATAGATAGAGCACGCCCAAAAAGACGCATTCTGTCTATATGATAAATTTCTTTATACAAAATAAAGCGTAATCATATACTATTAACTTGAAAATTAAACGAGCTATAATAACAAAAAAAGCCACACTCATTATAAAATGAGCGTGGTTTTTTCTTTTCTTAATATCCCACCCCTATATGTTAGGAATTGTTCACCAAATATAAATCTTCATTTTATTATCAATCTTTTTATGATGAGCCTTAAAGTTTTCAATTCCTGAAAATTTACCCCGCATTCACAAACAGTAAAAATCCCACTGATTAACGTTTCACTTTATCTAGAGATTCTATATTTCAACTTGCTGTCTTAATGTTCCAACATCCACTAAAGAACTTTACATAATGAAAAATGTTTACGTTTTGGTTCTGCAAATAAAAGTGTTACTATATATATCAGAACCATTTGAATACAACTCAATTACTAATGCATTTTTTTATTTACCATTGATTAAAGTTGTATCATACATATCTACAAGTGGATCACAAAAGCGAAGGACAAAAGTGCAACAATATTAAAATCCCCTTCTGTCTACAAATAAAACGGAGAATATTATGAAATACTTTTTATATTATGCTTTAAACTAAAATGAAAAAGAAAAGGAGATACAATGAAAAAGAAAAAAGAAACACAAGAAACTGGATGGAACTTTGACAATAGTTATGCTCGTCTGCCAGAATCATTTTTCACAAAAACTTCTCCAACGCCCGTACGTTCACCAGAGTTAATCATTCTTAACGATTCTGTTGCAACTTCTTTAGGGTTAAATATGGAAGCACTCCAAAGTGAAGAAAGTGTGGCAGTATTTGCCGGTAACAAAGTATCTGAAGGCGCTTCTCCTCTTGCCCAAGCTTATGCCGGACATCAATTCGGACATTTCAACAGGCTAGGAGACGGCCGTGCGCTGCTAATCGGTGAACAGATTACTCCTTCAGGTGCACGATTTGATATTCAATTAAAAGGATCTGGAAGAACACCATACTCCCGCCGAGGGGATGGACGCGCTGCACTTGGTCCAATGCTACGTGAATATATTATCAGTGAAGCAATGTATGCACTTGGTATTCCTACTACTCGTAGTTTAGCTGTGGTAACAACGGGTGAGTCAATCTTGCGTGAAACAGCCTTGCCAGGTGCAATTTTGACACGTGTAGCTAGCAGTCATATACGCGTCGGCACATTTCAATACGCAGCAGCAAGCGGTTCAGTTGAGGATCTTAAAGCTTTAGCTGATTATGCGATTAAACGTCATTTTCCAGCTATTCAATCAGATGAAAACCCATATTTAGCGCTGCTTGAAGAAGTGATGGAGCGACAAGCCAGCTTAATTGCAAAATGGCAACTCGTTGGCTTTATTCACGGAGTAATGAATACCGATAACATGACCATTAGCGGAGAAACCATCGATTACGGCCCATGTGCTTTTATGGATACATATGATCCAGCAGCGGTATTCAGTTCCATTGATACACAAGGACGATATGCCTATGGCAACCAGCCTTATATTGGCGTTTGGAATCTTGCCCGATTTGCGGAATCTTTATTGCCACTGCTACATATAGATTTGGAACAAGCTGCTCAAATTGCACAAGATAACCTTTCAAGATTTGGCGCGTTATATGAAGCACATTGGCTTGCTGGAATGAGAACCAAGTTAGGCTTATTTAATGAAGAAACACTGGACAAAGAGCTAATTGAAGAGTTGCTTAAAATAATGGAAAAATATCGCGCAGATTATACGAATACATTCCTTTCTTTAACGTTTAACTCACATGAAGATAACGATTTGTTTAACAGCTCAGAATTTACAAATTGGCATAAAAAATGGCAAGAAAGGTTAAGCAGACAGCAGGAATCAAACTCTGCTTCACAACAATTGATGCGAGATCATAATCCTGCAATAATCCCGCGAAATCACCGCGTAGAAGAAGCATTAGATGCAGCTGTACAACAAGGAGACTATGGCGTGATGGAACAATTGCTTGCGGTTCTTTCAAACCCTTATGCACATTCGCCTGAACAGCGTGAATATGCTACGCCCCCTGCACCATCATCCCGTCCTTATCGAACTTTTTGTGGTACGTGAGAAAAAATGCAGTTAACACTTTCTCATGATTTACTATTTATATAACATAATGCTATCCCTCAAAGTGAAGGGATAGCATTTTTTTACATAAAAAATCATTCCTCATTCTTTATAAGATTTCCTTTCATCAACATAGCAATACCTTTGTGATTGTCACTATCAATTTGTTCAAGTTGTTTCACAACCAATTCTTGCCGCTTCGCTGAATGATTTTGACTTAGTTTTCCTTTCCCCTCAATTCTATTAATCTTTATTTTAAATCCTACAATCCCCTTACTTAACCCTTCAACATAATTAGGTTCCACTTCATCTAATGAATAGGAGCTCGCCGGATCTTCATATTTATTTACTAAATCACGGAGAGAATCGATTAATTCTTGTTCATCGTCTACAATTTCCATTTCACCATATACATGAACTGCTACATAGTTCCACGTTGGAACAGCTTTGTTTGTTTCATACCATGAAGGAGAGATATAGCAGTGTGGTCCTTGAAAAACTGCAAGTACTTCTTGATTCTCAGTGTCTCTCCATTGTTCATTCGGCCGTGCAAAGTGGCCATATAGAATACGCTCGTCTCTATTTAATAGTAAAGGAAGATGCGTTGCATATGGTGCTCCATTATTCTGAGAAAATAACGTTGCAAAGCTATTTTGCTCAATGATTTCATATTTCGTTTTTTCATCTTTTATATCAAAGTATTTTGGTATGTACATATCCTTCCTCTTTTCTTATCATTTTATCTCCCAATTATATTTAGAAAGAAGCGAATCCAACAGGGACAGATCATTATTATTTTACAAGGACAGTATTACTTCTATAACAGAATCATAAAACGCCTTTCAGTATTTGAACTGAAAAGCGTTTTAAATAGATACGCGTTCACCTTTCCACACCCGCTTGAATACTTTGATTCCGCAGAACATCCACAGTTTTTTTCGACCAAAAAGTAGCGAGTATAGGTCCTGCAATATTATGCCATACTGCTGCTAAAACACTTGGCAATGCTGCTAATGGCCCAAAATGTGCGGTTGCTAGCGCTACACCTAAGCCAGAGTTCTGCATCCCCACTTCAATGGAAATCGCTCGTCTCGTTCCTTCATCAAGCCCGAGTACCAACGCTGTCAAATAACCAAGTAAAAATCCAAATGCATTATGGAGCATCACCGCTACAAGAATTAACAAACCAGAAGAGGCAATACTGCTTACATTTGCTGAAATAACTGCAGAAACAATAATGATAATTGCTAAAACTGATATAAGAGGTACAACTGTGATACCTTTATTCACTACTGTCGGAAAGAATTTTCTAACTGCTATCCCTAAAATAATTGGGACAATGATAACTTGTATAATAGAGAGAAACATAGACATCGGATCAACAGGCATCCATTGCCCCGCCAATAACAACAAAATGAAGGGTGTAGCAATTGGTGCTAGTAAAGTCGATAGTGACGTCATCGCAATGGATAACGGAAGGTTCCCTTTTGCAAGATACACCATTACGTTAGAAGAAGTTCCACCTGGCACCGAACCAAGTAGAACTAATCCTGCTGCTAATTCTGCTGGTAACTTCATCATATATGCAAGCGCGTACGCAACAAGGGGCATAATGATAAACTGAGCACATACGCCAATAATGACTGGCAACGGCTTCGTTACAATCAGTTTAAAATCAACCGCTTTTAACGTCAGCCCCATTCCAAACATAACAACACCTAGCAAAATCGTAATATACCCATTAAACCAGATGAATGGTGAAGGAATCATAAAAGCAATAACTGCGATACAAATAACCCAAATAGCAAAATATTTTCCCGCTACGTTACTGATTGCTTCTAACGTTTTCATCGAATCATCCCTTATTCTTTGATTTTAAAAATCTTATTCGGATTCAAAATATTTTTCGGATCAAGAGTTTGTTTTATATTTTTCATCACAAGAAGTGCTGCCCCGTGCTCTTTTTCTTGATATTTCCGTTTACCAATCCCTACCCCGTGTTCACCTGTACACGTACCGCCGCGCTCCAGAGCATACATCACAATTTTTTCATTGACCGCTTCTGTTTTCTGTACTTCCTTTATATCATTTGGATTCACCATTAATAGAACGTGAAAATTCCCATCTCCGACATGTCCAAGTATTCCCCCAACGATTCCCATATCATCTAAAGTCTCTTTTGCATACTGTATTGCATTTGCTAACTCTGAAATAGGTACACAAACATCCATACTCATCAGTTTTTTCCCTGGATGGCTATGAACATAAGCGTATGCTAAATTATGTCTTGCTTCCCATAATTTATTTCTCGCTGCCGTTTCTGTTTCAAATGAAATACCGTTACACTTATGATCTTTCACAATTTCTTTTGTAAAATCAACATCTTGTTTTAATCCTGCTTCATTACCATGAAACTCTAAAAACAACGTCGGCTCTTCTCTATAGTTTGTTTCACTGTATTTGTTAACCTGTTTCATAGATAGTTCATCAACAAGCTCAATTCTCGCAATTGGAATACCGGCTTGTAAAATATCAATCACAGCTTCTACCGCATCATTCACTGTCGGAAAAGATGCTCTTGCTGCCATCGTATGCTCAGGTATTCCATACACTCTTAATGTTAACTCCGTAAAACAACCAAGTGTTCCTTCTGACCCAACGAAAATGCCATTTAAATGATAACCAGATGATGACTTTGCAGCTAGCGTCCCTGTATGTATAATCGTTCCATCTGCCAGTACCACCTCTAAATCCCGAACTTGATCACGCATAACACCATACTTTACTGAAGTCGTTCCACTCGCATTTGTAGCAGCCATTCCACCTAGTGTAGCATCTGCTCCTGGATCCACACTGAAAAACAGGCCATACTTTTTTAATTCTTTATTAAGCTGTAAACGAGTTACGCCAGGTTGAACTTTAACGAGAAAATCCTTTTCTCTTACCTCTAGCACTTGATTCATAAGTGAAAAATCTATTGTAATCCCGTTTTCATATGGAATCACATGCCCTTCCAAACTTGACCCCACTCCAAATGGAACAACTGGTGTTTGGTACTTGTTTGCTAGTTTCATTATTTCACCAACCTCTTTTGTCGTTGTTGGAAATACAACAACATCAGGTAGACTACTGGCATGATAAGATTCATCCTTACTGTGCAATTCTCTCACCGTTTCATTCACTACTACTCCTGTTTCAGGAAGTATCTCTTTTAAAGCAATTATCAAATTTGCAGTTTCAGCTTTCATTTCATTCTCTCCCATCATTCTGTTGCATAGTTAACATGCAATTTAAAATCTTTTTATAACGATTCATCTGATGAACTATTTCATACATAATAATCTGAAGAGTCGAATAATTCAAGTCTTAATTTAGAAACAACTCTAACTTCTTCCTATCATCAAAAAACGAAAAAGAGTCCACTCATATTGGACTCTTTTGTATTTATGCGAAATTTTTTTTTGGAATTCCTTTTCCATTTTTTCATGTATATCTTGATTTGCAGCAATACTTCCAAAAGCAACCCAATTAAACATGCAAACCTTTTTCTTTGAAATAACTTAACATTTTCCGGTAATTCTCTCCGTACTTCTCTTGAAATTCTTTTCCAAAATCTTCTTCTATATGCTGCATCATCATATCATGGTAAAAAGCATTTTTTATTACTTCAATTACTGCTGGATGATTCGTCTCTAATGCCGATGGCTTCATATCTCCTTCAAAACTACCAATTAAAGCTAAACTAGAATCGCAGAGAATCGAAAATTTCTTTTCTTCTGTAGGCCACTCTTCATCCCTATAATGCTGGAATACATGTTTAAGAGATGTTTTACATGCTCCCATTGTAATTAAGATGACACTAATCCCTTTACTTTCTGCTACAAGTAATGCTTCCTCTATATGATACAAATCTTCTGACCAAATATCTACAACTATAGATGTTTCTGCATTTGCAATAACGCGGCGTACAGCATTATCTAACGCATGACTTCCTTGCCAATTATAAAAAGCTGGTTTAGGTCTAGGTGGAGTTTTTAATTGATTCATAAGATCCTTCGAAGTTTGTTCAAATTCAGCTTGAAAAAGGCGGATTAATTGCTCAATCGGAACAGCATTATAAAGCACGGTCTCCCCTTCCATACTTCGGCAAGCTCCTTTGTCTGTTAATGACCATAATGCAGCATATACATTTGTTCTTGAAACAGATACTCGTTTTGCAACTTCATACCCGGATAAATCTGACTCTTCATGTAACGTCAAATAGCATCTTGCTTCTAAATCAGACAACCCTATCTTTTTCAGTAAATCAATCATGCGAATCCTCCTTACTAAACAATCAAATTAAATATTCTTTAAGTAGTATTTATCAATACTCCTAATCTGATATTACATTTAGTTTAAACGAAAACAAACAAAATTTCATCTACTTATCCTCATTAATTAACATGGTAAAATATTGAAGGTAAGTTTCAAATTCAGAATTACAGTATTACATACATGTTCATTAAGGCAATGAACAACATTTGGACATCTCAATCTATAGTCTTTAAATTCATAAACATCCTTATCCGCAAGTACTTTATTCCTCTAGTATCCAAATTATGTTAAGATTATTTTAATATTTCAAAAAACATATAAAGGAGTCTAATTAAAATGAATGTCTACTTAGCAGATCCTACAATCGACTTACAAGAGGAGTACCTAGAATTCTATCAAGAATGGAAAAATAGTGGTGAAACGATGGTTCCTTGGGTTATTGCAAAAGATCCTTCTAATTTTCCAGAAATGGTTCAAGATCTACTCGATGCAGCAGAAGGAAAAAATCTCCGTAAAGGCTGGGTACCTGACTCTACTTATTGGCTTGTCACAGATCATAAAAAAATTGTTGGAGCTGTAAATATTCGTCACCGTTTAACTGAGCATTTATTCAATGCTGGTGGACATATCGGCTATGGTATACGCCCTTCCGCAAGACAAAAAGGATATGCTACAAAATTATTAGCTTTATCATTAGAAAAAACAAAAGAATTAAATATTACAAAAGCTCTTGTCGTTTGCGACGAATGGAATGTTGCTTCTGAGAAAACAATTTTACATAACGGAGGCCTTCGTGACAGTGACTTTATCGAAGAAGATGGAAATATTGTAAAAAGGTATTGGATTGAGCTGTAAACATCCAGTTATTAAGGAAAACGGAGGGATTCACATGTCTACATTAGCAACTCAATTAGAAAATACAATTCATACTGCTTCTCAAAAAATGATACTTCTTTCTGACATGGATATAAAACTCACCCCAACAAAATGGTCTAAAAAAGAAATATTAGGTCACCTTTGCGATTCTGGTACGGTAAACCATAAACGCTTTGTTGATATTCTTACTTCAAAGGAAGCTATTATACTCACTGGTTATAATCAAGATTTGTGGGTGTATGCACATAATTATCAACAATCTTTTTCATCAAATGAAATTCTAAAATTATGGGAAGCGATTAACACACAAATTATAAAATTATTAAACAATGTAAAGAATGAACAATGGCAACTTACATGTAAGTTAGAAGGCCAACATGAGGTAACTTTAGAGTGGCTTGTTACAGATTATATCGACCATATGAATCATCATCTCACTCAAATATTTACAACCCGTAAAAAATAAACCTCTTTTTAGCCTTCTTTGGCCTAGATTACATATCAAAAATAAGGAGAAAAGCTCACTGTCCGCTCTCCTCCTTATTTATATTACTCTACCTCTGCTTCAAACTGCACCGTAATTCCACTTGGATCCACCACTGTAAACCCATTCACTTTCCCTGTTAATTCATGATTTTTCCCTACTAATCTCTCTTTCACTTCATCCAATGCCTCTTTATGTGGCAATACAATTGTGTATACTTTTAATCTCGTTGCACGAGTTGGAGGATGTGGATTTTTTATTCCATTCCACGTATTAGCACCAATGTGGTGATGATACCCGCCCGCTGAGATGAAAAGACAATCCTCTTCACGTTGCTGTACTTCGAAACCAATCGTTCCCACATAAAATTCATGTGAATTTTTACATCCGCTATTCGTAAATGCACATGCCCAACTACCCTTTCTGCTGGTAATCCATAAAAATTATAGTCAACGAGCGTTGCTAGTTCTTTTAAGTTTAATGGTGTGCTTCCGCCTGGATCTTCCCCCCATTGAGCACGGGAACGCCAAGAAATTTGAATCATGTTATATGCATGAATAGAGATTTATCCTAAATCATAAATAAACATAAAATTCTATAAATAACTTGACGAAACGAACATTTGTTTGTATTATGAAATTAATTCAAAATAGAAAGGGGAACTGTAATGAAAAGTTGGACAGAAGAAATTATCATTCACACGCCCATTGAACACCTATTCTCTTATTTAGATGGTTCATTAGCTCAGATGCAAAAATTAATGCCTCAGGTGATAGAGAATACACCTCTCAAAGAAACAGACGCAATTATCGGGAATGTTTATCGCCAAAAGTATAAAGAAGGCGAAGAAATCCAGGAATATGATGTAGAAACACTTGATTATATAAATACAACCACACAAAAAAAATTGAAATGCGGATTTACTCTTGCTAATATGTTTAATATTACTGCTACATATGAATTAAGACAAATAGATGAAATGCAAACATTATTTAAATATACCACTACAAATCAACCATTAACTGAGCAAGCTGAGTTATATATGAAATCTGCTACAAATCAAGTTGTAGTTGACTTTGTTAATCGTGTTAAAACGATTGCTGAGTCTGAATATAGTAAATAGATTGTTACTTAAGTAACATAATAAAACATTAAAGGAGCGTTACAAATGAAGCAACAAATTACTCCATACTTAACATTCAACGGCAATGCAAAAGAAGCACTTGAATACTATAAATCGGTATTTGAAGGAGAAATTCAAGGAATCCAAACTTTCGGTGATGCTGAATTTCCAACGCCACCAGAAATGGATAATCGCATTATGCACGCTCGTTTCAAGAAAGATGGTTTATTTTTCATGGTATCTGATGCATTTTTAGGTCAATCCGTTGAAGTTGGAAATCATATTTCATTAGCTCTTGAATTAGATAGTGAAGATGAGATTCAAAAAATTTACGATACATTAATCGAAAAAGGAACTGTACTTGTGGAATTACAAGATACATTCTGGGGCGCAAAATTTGCGAAAGTGAAAGATTGCTTCGGTGTTATTTGGGATTTAAATTATACAAAAGCTTAATCTCCATAGAAAAAGGTGCTCTCTATACATAAGCACCTTTTTCTATATCATTTTACAATACGATTCATTTATCTTCTTTATTCTTCTTCCTTCTATTGACATCTTTTAACGTTTTACTAAATCCTAAAACAAAAATGATAAATATGATTCCAGCAATTGCTACCGTTTCCAAAATGAATTGCACAGTTCCCTCCTCCTTCGGGCAGCACCACATGCCCATCAAGTTACTATTTTGAAGTGTCTATCGTGATCAGGCTAAGAAAAAGAAATTTCCCCATAACGAAGAATAGCTAATTTTTTCGATTTCTAAATTTTAGGAAAATATAGGGTAATACCATAATTGATATTACATATGGAATGTAAAAAAAATTATAAAAGAAAAGGAGTTAGAAAATTTAATTATTTGTGTATTCCCCTTTCAGAATACCATATATCTCTAAATCAACAACTCCTTTCCCAGACCATAATGAAGCTTGTCTTAACAATCCTTCTTTTTTAAAACCGTTTGCTAAGAGGACCTTTTTTGAAACCTCGTTTGCAGGCATAACCTCTGCTTGAATTCTGTTTACATTTACTTCTTCAAATAAAAATTTTATTAGCATACGAACAGATTCAGTTGCAATCCCCTTTCCCCAATAGTCCTCTGCCAAAAAGTAACCGATAGATACCATGTTTACTTTTTGGTTAAAGTCCATAGATTCTATAATTCCTACCAATTTATTAATTCGATTCTTCTGAAAGATTCCCCACTTAACTTTACTTTTTTTATGGTAATCCCTATCAAAATGACCGATCATTTTACTTACCGTTTGTATGTTATGCTTAGGAATGATCCCACAATATGCAAATACATTTTCGTTGTCGTAGATTGTAAATACTTCCTGTAAGTGTTCCTCTTCAATTTTTCTTAAAACTAGATTCGCGGATTCTAATACTGGAAAAGCTCCAAAAACCATTTCTAGATTCATGTTATTCTCTCCTTAAGTTATTCTTTAATGGATATGTAGATCTTCATTTTCACTTCTTTATTTTATAATTTCAACAAGATATTTTTTTGATAATTTGTGCTAATCCTTACATTTATATTGTAACCTACACAGTGTTCTTCTTTATGTGATTTTGAGCGTATTTAAAAAGACAGCTTTCCTTTAGCATAAGGAAGGACTTCTTTTTAATTTCATCAAAGCAACTACAAACATGAAAATTCCCATTACTGATTTATGTGTATACAAAAAGCCATCCCTTCTAGAAAAATACTAGAAAGAATGGCTTAAACAATAATAACGTGAAACTACTATTAGCAATCGTTTTCCTACTACCACTAATAGCTAGTTGAAGCAATCAGGCTTTTACGAGCAGTAACACTACTCTTATCTTGCTGCACGTACCTCTGCAACAAGCTTTCCACCTTCTACGCTCATATAAAGCTTCACAGGCACATCATTTGTATTCTCAAATACTAAATCTAAATATGGATATGCAATTGTAGCATCTCGTCCTTTCGGAACGTATCCTACTGTTTTGGAGTGCGTTGTTCTTTCTACCATTTTTAAACCTGCTTGATCAGCTGCATTATAAAGAGTAGACGATGTTTGACATACTCCACCACCATAACCATCTACTAATTTCCCATCAACAATTTCTTTCCCTAGTTGATACCCTTTATCTGGTGTTGTATCTCCGATTAATGCATTAAAAGAGAAACGATCTCCTTTACCTAGTACTACACCACTAATGCTGTTCGCAGACAAACGGATATTTTCAATTCTACCACCTGTAGAACCACCTAAGTTTGTTTCATATCTTCCTAAAACTGCACCACTTCCACTTGCATCAGCTGATGTCGCTACAGGTTTTTTCTCAACAATCGGCAATTGATATGAAGAATCCCACATTCCTACATTCATTAATTTATCTACTAGATCTTTTTCTATTAGCTCATAAGAAGGCTTACCTTCTTGCCATGTTCCATCGCTTGCCATGCGCGAAGGAACCATCTTTTGATCGATACTTTTTCCTACTTCTTTAGCAACCTTCGTTACTTCTTTTTTAAATTTATTTTCATCTTCAAAATAGCCTAAGCTTGCTAGATTGACATTTTTCACTTCTTTCCCACTTCTTGCATCAACTAAACTTACACTATCACTGACGCCAGTCTTAGCTTCTACAACATGCTCTCCTATGCCGCTTACTAATGAAACTTCACTTACTTTTGTACCACACCCACTCACTACACCTACGCATAGTGCCCCTATTACTACACTTTGTACTTTACGTAACAATACACTCTCTCCTTTGCCCTATACTATTACTCTTTGTTTTTAAATTTATGTATGTATAATTACTAAACTTTGCAATATGACTACAAAATATTACAATATGATTTCTACTATATTAAAATTACTCTTTTCTTTGAGAAATGTCTACACATATTTACTTAAAAAATTTAAGTTTGTTAAAAATGTAATCTTTCTCTTATTTAACCAGTATATACCAAGCAATAATCTGAAAACAATTTTAATACATTAATAATTTTGGAATTTTTTATAAACGAATATAATTCATAAAAAACACTTCACAAATTCTCTTCCATACGTTCGATGAAGTACTCTATTCAAAATAGGTATTTGCCGTGCCACCCATCCGCTCTTACACATACATTATGATGAATTCAACCAAATTTAAAGAACGGAGGATGTTTATGTATCCCTACAATTCATATGATCCATACACTCCTTATGTACACCAACAACAATATGATGTACACCCGCAACACCAACCATATATAGAACAAACAGAACAATTCGATCCATATGACCCAAACAGACAATTTCAAATTCCAATTTCATTCCCTGGTGGTGGTGGCCGTCAACTAGAAAGACGAGTAAATGAGCTAGAACAAAGAGTAAATCAATTAAACCGTCAAGTAAATCAACTTCAAAACACAGTAGAACGTCATACACGTAGACTCAATCGATTAAATCAGCGTTTACGTACTGTAGAAAATCGACTCAACATTCCATTTTCAGCAATTGAGGATGGATTTTAATTAGTAAAATAAAGAACTATATAAGGAAGGGACTCTCCCTTCCTATATTCTCAATTAGCAGATAGTAAATCTCCAATATTCGTTTTACTTTATTAAATTGACGAAAGTTTTCTCCATCTCTATACTGATAAGAGTCAATGAAATGAAACAAGGTGATAAATATGGATTTTGAAATAAATTTTCTCTCCTTCTATGTTGTACAAGTAGAAGGAAAAGGCGAACAAGCAGATAAGCGATATAAACATTTCCAAACGTTAGATGCTGAAGAATACGAAGACAGCCCTTTAAAAGAATTCTTAGATGGCGAATTATTAAAAATCTCTAAGCGAAAAGTAGAACGTCACGCAAAAACCGAACAAGCCCCAACAAAGATTGGACGATTTATTGTAGAAACTGGACACGAATTCGATTCAAATCCTCATTATAATTTGTTCAACCGCATTCGCTTTGCGGAAACAAAAGAAAATTTCAAAGATATGAGCGAACCTCTCGTTTATACATATATCGATACGAGTGCCGTACGAGGCGGTGTATTTTTAGTTGTTCAAGCAAAACTACGTAAATACTTTGACGATCCATTCGTATTCGTCATGAAGTGTGACTTTGAGCCAAAAGTTGCTTCTATTTCTGACGAAGCAACACTGATTCGCAACGTTGAAATGGCCATTACGACAAAGAATATGAAATCTATCCAATACCCATACATGCCGGAAGAGGGAATTGTCGAAGTAGGCGAACTAAAAATACACCAAGCATCACACGCTCGTTACTTCGAAGATTTCTTAAAATTCGTTGAGTACGAACGCTCTATGCCTGAAATTATGAAAACACAAGTTATGGACATGGTATACGACCAAATTGAAGATGTCTTCGAAGAAGGTACAGAAGAACGTGAACAATTCGACCAAGCGATGGAAGTATGGGCAGCAAGTCCGAAGCGTGAAATCATGGAGCAATTTTCAACTGAAGAAGTAATGGAAGCAACCGCACAAATTGTGGAGCATGCTCCTGAGGTTGAGCTGAAAGTAAAAGCAGATCATATTTCTGTGAAGGCACTACTTGCCGATTTCGGAGACCAGATTCATATTGCGAAGGTAAATGATCGATATGTACTGATGATTGAGGCGGATACACTTACGTTTGAGAAAGGATTCTCTCCTATTGAGTTTTTGAAGCCGGACGAGCTGCAGGATGTGATTGAGCGGATTGAGAAAAAAGCTTCAAATCCACATGAATATTAAATCAATCACTAAAAGTTACAGTCCTACTCACAAAAAACAGTTATGTTCTCTCATTCAATTTAATAATGTTTAAAGACGTCCATGTCCTGGTTTTTATTGAGCGCTAATCTGTAGCGCTCTTTTATTTTCACTCACATTCCTACACCTTAGTTATACATCATATCCGTATTTAAAATGGACCAACATGTAAAAAAATAAATCTTTTATATTTATTTACACGAACACTTTTAACTTTTGGCTATGCGTCATTTTTTTTGTTATTTATCTCTTCTAATACGCACAACTGCTGCTCACCTTTCTTTACAGCCATAGTAAAGTAATTTTGTAAAAGCACGATCGTATCATCATGAATATAATATCGTTCTACTATATTCTCCCATGTCTTGCTATGTTGAAAATCATCCCAAGTAAATGGGGTGTGTTCTTTTTTCTTTAATTCTTTAAATACCCATCTCTTCATTTTCTTTTTTGCTTTTTCAGTTAACACACCGTTCTTTGTAAGTACGAGCTCTTCATTTCTTTTATACCGTTTATAAATATCCTTTTCCCTCGATACTTTAAGAAAGATATTTACAGTATTCTTAGCGTCTGCATAAGCACGGTGCTGTTTCCCTTCCCATTCTAAAGAAAATTGTTCCACCGCGGATTTCAAACTTGGTGTATGTATAAACAATTGCTCATATGCGTGAAATACAAATTTTTGCAAATCAAATTTTCTTTCATTCTCTATATTAGGGCATTCTATATGATGTAACTTACAATCTTGCGCAAGAAATTTATAGTCTTCCTTTCCCCATGTTATAAACATATAATCATCTCCAGCAAATTGAAGGAATCGCTCCATTACCTTCGGAAACATTTCTACCTCTTTTAAATCTTGCTTTGTAATACCTGTTAATTTTGTTGTATGGCGGGTTAGAGGTGCGGTTGGTTTAACAAGTGAAGCAAATCGTCCTATAATACGCATTGTACTTGCTTCTACTTTGATTGCTCCAATATCAACAACTTCCAATGGATTTTGCGATTTATAAGGTCCAAAATTTCTTTCAACATCAAATACAATATAATATTTAGGTTCATTCAAGTCACATACCTCTTTCTTGTTTCATTATATTTTTTAACTATATAATCCCCACTGTACAAATGCACAAAACAAAATTTCTAAAAAAGATTATGTACTATCATTTGAATATCAAGATAAAAAAATACTCGGATTTTTCACATAAAACTTTAATCAGTGTTTTTCTTCATCTTCCAACTATTCCCTTCTCCTTTTCAAAATTTTGAAGTAAAAATATTATCACTCACGAATAGCGCGAGTAACATATATATTAAAGAGTATAATGAATCAAGTCCGATAAAAAACAAAAAAAAGGAGAAGGGCAAGCCCTTCTCCTTTTCATTCAATTACTTCTTAACTACGTTAGTAGCTTGTGGTCCACGGTTACCTTGTTCTACTTCGAAAGTAACTTCTTGACCTTCTTCTAAAGTTTTGAAGCCGTCGCCTTGGATAGCTGAGAAATGAACGAATACGTCTTCTCCGCCTTCAACTTCGATGAAACCGAAACCTTTTTCTGAGTTAAACCATTTTACTTTACCGTTTTGCATGAAAAAATCCTCCTACAATGTACCTATATGTACATATTCATTTTCGACCACTTTACAACAATAATAAAGACATTAAAAAACTGCAACCGCAAAGGAGATTTAACATTGCTATCCTCCTTTGAAGTTACAGCTCATTTAAATCTCTATATTATTAAAAGTAAAATGGTTTATAATCACTATATCATATCAATATAATAAAAGTAAAGCTGAATTTTATTTTTTACACATTTTACACAATTTTTTTTTGCCACTGCATCACTTTTGATTCTCCTGACCCAGCTACAACATAGCCTTCATCCTGATTAACAATGCGCCATCCGTGACCTTTAATAGATCCACATACCGTTACCGTGCCTTCATCTAGGAGCACACGACATACTGTACTAATTCCAGCTTTATTCTGTGTAGATGTTGTATATAATACTTGTTGATCAACACTCAAATCTAAATAGCTACTTGCTTTTTGTTCACTTTGACATGTATGCCAATTTAATTTTTTCTTTTTGATAATCTCATCTATCATACAAAAAGAAATATTCCCACTTATTCCTCTGCAAGATCCACTCGCTACTACTAAGTAGGAATTATGTAACGTCAACGCAGAAATCATTTGGTTCGTTGCTATTTTAATTCTTTTTAACTTACGCTTTTGCAAGTCAAAAAGCCAAACACCACCATACTTCGCATGAATTTTTGTACCAATAAATAAATAGTGTTTGTATAAAAATAACGAACGAATTGATGGTGCACCACTACCATAACAAAGAAATGGATGAATGGTTTCCCAAGTAGCACCGAAGTTATTAGAAAGATATAAAGTTTTATCTCCATGTGCAATAACTGTCCCACTCTCATTATTACATACATTCCAACTTGTTGCCTTTGTTGGAAAACGTTGAATCGTCCAGTTGTCACCACAATCCATACTACGAATAAAAAACCCTTCGTCGCCTACACCATAAATTACATTACCACTACTCTGTAAATCCCGAATCCTTTTTTGAAACCCGGTTAAAATCCGTTTCCATTTCCCATCTTGTTCAATGAATAATCCATCATATGTAGTGGCTAACATGAGTTTCCCATCTTCTAATTTCGTTACGGCAGTTGCACTTAACATTGTTTCCACGATGACACTCCCATTCCTAGATCTTTTCAGCAAAAGCGATTGCAAAGTTACTGCATTTCTCGATATCTTCTTCCTCTTCTGGAGCTAACTCAATTTTCAATCCTTCTTGTACAAGCTCTGCCCCACATTCTACAAGACGTTCCTCAAAAATTGTTACAGCTTCACAAAACTGCTCATAAGCCGTATCACCAGATCCAAATACAGCAACTTTTTTTCCAGCTAAATCTATACTTTCTAAATCATCATGAAAATCTTCTGCTTCAAATGGTAGCTCTCCGTCTCCCCACGTATATGATCCCAAAATGATACCATCATATTCTAATAGTTCTTCTGCATCCATTCCTTCCATTTCCTTTAATTCCACTTCATGATTAAATGCATCCAAACTCACTTTAATTAAATCAGCGATACTTTCTGTATTTCCTGACATACTTGCATAAGCTATTAAAATTTTCGCCATGTCAACATCCCCTTTCGCGATTGATTCTTATTCTCATTATATTAATAATGAGAATCAATTTCAATTGTATTTTTTCCTTACCATTAATAAATTTCATGTTTAAAAACAACAATCTTTTAGAAAACAACCTATAAAAAAACACGAATGACCATTCTTGTCATTCGTGTTTTCCATTCTTATTTTTTAAAAATACCAAATGGTTTTCCTACTGGTAATACAACTTTTCCGAAATGTGTATTTAATACAGCAGCTGCTGAACCATAGAAAGATAGTAATGAAATACATAGTTCAGAATACGCTGCTAAATTATGCATAGCATGTGGCATAACACCTAAAGTACTAAATGAAAGACCAATAAATAAGAAATCAATAAGTACAAAAATCATAAATAATACTTTATGTGTTTCCATTGCGCCAATTGTCATGAAAATCGTAAAGATTAAATACCCAATAAAGGCTACACCAAGCTGCTTTGGATCTACAGATTGGGCTAATTTCTCGCCAAATACTCCAAGTTGAATTAACCAAGACGTTCCAACACCTAACCAAAATAGGCCATACGCACCAAATGCAGTTGTACCGAACGTATTGTTATGCTTCGCATCGTGAATACATGCAAAGAGTTGTGCAAATCCTCCTAAAAAGATTGCCCATGGTAATACAAATGAAACACCGTCAGTTAATCCTAATTTTTGTGATGATGCTACAAGTGTTACCATTGCTAATCCAAATAGACCAATTCCAGATGGATCCGCTGTTGTCATTTTTACATGATGCGTAGTTTGATTACTCATAAAAAACCTCCTGATTTTGAACACATACCTGAATACAATACTGAAATCAGAAGGCCATGTCAATGGTTTTTATTGTATGTCGTCAGACTTCGCATTTTTGTAACAATGAACGATCATTTCTGCTACTTCATATGGCTTGATATTTAGATTAAACAGCCCTTTTATAGGAATCCAAACTAGAATGTATCGTCCTCTATCACCCTTTGTAAATTCCTCACCTTTACCTGTACCAAAAACACCACCAATTATACGAGCTTCATAAAAATATTGCGTACCTTTATACTCATACTTCGTTACAAGCTTTTGAATTTCAACCTGCACGCCTAGTTCTTCATAAGCCTCACGTATTGTTGCTTCTTCAGGTGTTTCATTTTCTTCAATTCCTCCACCTGGAAATACAAAGTATACTTCATTGTTTTGGGTACGTTTTATAAGGACAATTTTATTATCCTGTATAATAATAGCCACGCCACGATTTCGACTCATGCTATAACTTCAATACCAATTGCAACGGTTCCCCACTTTTGCTCTTGTTCTTTCGTATATATTTCATATGTACTTGCTAACATTTCTTCTAGACTCCAGTTGGCACAGTCCATCAGCTTTTTATCAATATCCTTATATATTTCTTCAAATGTTTTATAACATTTCAATTCCGTTACCTTTACACAAATGATTTCTTTTGTTGTTACATTTGTAAATTCGATTTTATCTTCTATTTGTATATTTTGACGCTTCTTATCATATAAGCGTACTTCAAACACTTTTTTCCACATTGAATAGATTGAAACGGTTCATTATATAAATTCATTTTATGTTTCATTTCCTCACCACCTTGAGTCATTATAACATGAACATTTCAAACGCTTTTTTCATTTGCTACTGAAAATCCAACCAAATTTATCCCGCATTAACGGATAGCCCCCCCACATGTACAAAACATTCATGAATTCTTCACCATATTTGTGATTATAATCACTTCAATCTTTTTTCTAAAACATTATGCTAAAAACATACAAATGAACAGAGGAGTGTTTGATATGGCTATACCTTTTACAAAAACATCTATTGTAGGTGAAATTGTTACCACTTTTCCACAAGCAAGTGATTTATTTAAAAAACATCGTATCGACTTTTGTTGTGGCGGAGACAAGACAATTGAAGTAGCGACACAAACAAAAGAAATTTCTCCTGATGAACTTTTAAAAACATTAAATGAACAATATACTTTATATCAATCGAAAAATAATGAATCTACAAACTGGAATGAAGTTAGTTTTTCTACACTAATTGATCATATTATCCAAACACATCATCGCTATATTCAAGAAGAATTACCACAACTGAGTCCGTATGTAACAAAAGTATTTCGCGTACATGGTCAAACAGAGTCGCATTTAAGTACCATGCACCGACTTTTTCATGAATTAAAATTAGAACTTGAACAACATATTATCAAAGAAGAAACACTTGTATTCCCGCTTATCAGAAAATACGAACAAAATCCAACTCAAGAAAATTTAGTTTTGGCAATCGAAAGACTTGAAGAATTAGAACAAGAGCATGATGGAGCTGGCGATCTTATAAAAGAATTGCGAAGCATTACAAATGATTTCACTCCTCCAGAGCATGCTTGTCGCACATATCGTATGGTTTATAATCGTCTAGAAGATTTTGAATCTGATTTATTCCAACACGTACATCTTGAAAACAATATTTTATTCAAGCGATTACTTTCTATCAAATAAAATGAAGAAGCAGCGAGGACTATTTCTCGCTGCTTATCTTTCTCCTTAACTCCAACTATAATCTGTTACTAATTACTCCATTTCTCCAAAAAAACCTCTATACTATATAAATAGATTACGCACACCGCATAATCAAAAAAATCTATATATAAGGAGAGGAGTTCAACAAACGATGCGTTATGTTATTGTAACAGGTACTTCACAAGGATTGGGCGAGGCTATCGCTACACAATTACTAGAAAAAAATACACGACTTATTTGTATTTCTAGAAGACAAAATGAAAAACTTCTTGAAAAAGCAAAACAAAAAGGTATTTCTATCACATTTCACTCAGTCGATCTCCAAGATGTACATCATTTAGAAACTCATTTTGAAACTATCTTTTCATCCATTGAAGAAGAGAATGTCTCATCTATTCATTTAATTAATAACGCAGGTACACTTGCGCCAATGAAACCGATTGAAAAATCAGAGAGTGAACTTTTAATTGCAAATGTACAAATTAATTTAATTGCACCAATGATTCTTACTTCTTCGTTTATGAAACATACAAAGGATTGGAAAGTGGACAAACGTGTTATAAATATTTCTTCAGGAGCTGGTCAAAAACCGTACTTTGGATGGGGAGCTTATTGTACAACGAAAGCTGGCGTGAACATGTTTACACAATGTGTTGCTACAGAAGAAGCAGAAAAAGAATATCCAGTAAAAACGATTGCCTTTGCACCAGGTGTTGTGGATACAAATATGCAGCAGCAAATTCGCCAAACAGAAAAAGAAGATTTTACTAACTTAGATCGATTTATCGCTTTAAAAGAAGAAGGAAAATTACTTTCTCCTGAGTATGTGGCTAAAGCTGTTGTTCATCTATTAGAAACTAAGAACTTTGAACAAGGTGGCGTCATTCGGATTGATGAAAAATAGTTTCATAATAAAAGGCTCGCTTGTGTGTGAGCCTTTTATTACATCGGTTCTAAAAATAGTAAGACAGATTCCATTATGAATTCATACCCTACTTCTTGATAAATTTTATTCGACGTTGGATTTGCTAAGTCCGTATATAATGTAGTTGTTTTATAACCTTGATCTAACATGTACTGACTAAGGGCAGCTACACAGTTAGAAGCGTGCCCTTTCTTTCGTGCTTCTTTTGGCGTATATACAAAGTTAACTGTAATATTACTCTTAGTCGGTCTTGTTATGGCAGCTACCGAAACCAACTCTCCATCTACTTCCAAGCCGAATAATCGCTTTGTACTTACTAATGCATATGCCGTTTGTTTCGCATCTTCTGCTGTAGTAGGTAAATGAACATCTTCACAAAATTGATGCACCCACTCTTCTATAAATGGTAGCTCATCATCATTTACTTGACGGAAAATACCCTGTTCATTCCATTGCTTCTTTACTTTTTCCAGCTTATATATCCCTTGATTCATGCGAATAGAAAGTTTCTTTTGCTCTAGTTGCGCAATCTCTTCCGCTAATTGTGTCACTACTCTCTTTTCTCCAATCAATCCAGGTATGTTGGGATACACCGTTACTAATTGTTTTGCTATTTCCTTTACCTCCTCCCTCGAAGCTACGGATTTAGCAACAATCATTTGTTTTCTCTCAGTTTGAAGAAATATAAGTATGGTGTTTTCATTTCGCTTTGCCGCTGCCATAAATAGCGGATTTTCTACAGACTGCAATACCCCTAATATTAAATTATTTTCTTGTTCATTCCTTTCTAAAATAGGAACAAAATCCTTCTTAAAATGAGAAATATCTTCATACACCTGTAATTGAATCATCAATATTCTCTTCCTTCTATTTATATTTTAATAGAATATTGGCGAGTAATTCACTAAATCCTTCTTTTACGATTCAATAATATTTAATAGGATCGTCATGACTTCTTGTTCAGCTTGTGAAATTCGCTGTTTTTCCGTTTCAAATGTAACTTCTTCTTGCTTAAAACGCTCTCTCCTCTTTTGAATCATACGCATCATTTCTTTCTTACTTGTTCCCCCATATACATTCCTTTTCTCAACAAATGCTACCGGCGATATAATATCATCCCACTCTTTTTCTGAAAGTATCACGTGCAAGTTTTCTTGTAAGTACTTATTTACTTCTATAAGTTTTAATTCATGCAACTCTTTTTGTTGCCCCATAGACACTTTTGCAATATCACTTGCAGCATGATGAGCACGCCGGAAAGGAATATTGTAATTCTTTGTTAAGGTATCCGCAAAATCCGTTATCGTAATCGCATGTTTAAACGAGCGGTTTCTTAAAACTTCATCTTCCACCTTCATTGTTCGAATCACTGCATTCATTATACAGAACACACGAATCGCTTTTTCAATTCCTTCATACAAATAAGGCTGCAAATCATCTTCTGTATCAACAATGTCTCCAAACGGTGTATTATGGATCATTTGAAATACAGTGAAAGCTTCACCAAATGCACTGCTAGAGAGAGCACGAGCATGTTCGATTGAAACAGGGTTCCGTTTTTGTGGCATTATGCTGCTGATTTGTACATATGGGGTTGCAACAGTAATCCCATTATATTCTTTTGTTGCTAGTAGTAAGAAATCGTGGAGCCATCTACTCGTATTCGTCATTGTCATCATAAGTACGGAACTGGCTTCCAATAAATAATCAGCACCTGCAACCGCATCATATGAATTCTCAATAACATTTGAAAACCCAAGTAATTGAGCAACTCTCTGTCTGTTAATGGGGAAACTTGTTGTAGAAAGAGCTGCCGCACCCATTGGCGAGTAATTCACAAGATCATATGTCTTCCAAATTCGCTCTAAATCTCTTTGCATCACATCATAGACAGCCAACATATAATGGCCAAATGTTGTTGGTTGAGCAGGCTGCGTATGTGTATAAGCAGGCATAATTGTTTCCATATGGTCATCAGCAAGTTGCAATATACTTTCTTGCAATAAGATAAAATGCTCCATAAAACATAATAGGTAGCGACGTAAACTCATCCGATACATTGTCACTCCCATATCATTACGACTTCTGCCAATATGCATATTACTTACCAGATCATCATTCGCTTCTTTTACAATTAAATGTTCAATTAAAAAAAAGAGATCTTCATGTTCCTGCTCATACAATAATTGATTCTTTGGAATTTGTGCTACTTTCTCTAACGCTATTAAAATAACTTTTGCATCTTCTTGCTTCATTAATTTTTGTTCCATAAGCATGATAATATGAGCACGATGAATCATAAACATCTCTTGCAATAAATAATCTCGCTGAAATTGAAACACATGCTGTAACACACAATTTGCATAGGTTTTTCCAGGGAAATCAGCGCCTTCACTCTTTATAAATGCTTCCTTATCCTGTTTCATCACTTTTTCCCCTTTCGCCCAGTTATTTACTAACCATCATACCCGGAGCTTCTGAAAAGGTGCTTGTATAAAGTGAAACTTTCATTGACTAAACAAAAATAACCCCGATGCCGCGCGCATCGGGGTTATTTAATAACAGTTGCATCATATTTTTCACTTTGTAGCACCTGGAAATGTAAATTCCGCAAGTGTTTACGAAGCTCTATACTATCATCTTCATCCAGTTGATTTGCTAAAAACACAATTTCTGTGCAATTCCCAAGTTTATCAGTAGCATAAACAGCTTTTGCTAATGTCCATGGTGTATATCCATTTTTTTGTCCAGCATGTCTGAATGACTTACGGTACTTCTTGGCTTTCATATCTGTTTCAACGAGATTCGCCCATTCTTTTTCTTCATCCTTTGTAAAACCTTTTTTATGATTCGCTTTTTCCAAAAGCACCATATAATCATTTGCAGATGCAGCTGGCAGCTTATCTGACCATATTTTTTCATAATTCCCTTCTAAATACAGCGGAATTTCCTTTTGTAACAACGGCCCTTTTTCTTTTAATCGCTCATGTATTATCAAGGCATAACGACGATATTCTTCTGCGGACATTTCTTTTAGCTTTTTCTCTAATTTATTTTTTGGAATATGCAATTCCTTATGCAAATATCCCGGAATGTATAAAGAAGAAACGATAGGAAATAATGGTTGGTGTGAAGGAAGTGATAGGTTTTGTAAATTTTGATTAATATGGTCTAGTCCAAGTAGCTCCATTAAATATTCTGTATTTGCATTTGAACTAAACTTCACCATTCCTTTCGCAACTTCTTCTAAGGACACTGCATTTCCATCTATTTTATCAGTTCTTATTAAATACTTTTGCCAACGATCCTGCGCACCACCATCTGTATTTGGAACATAATAACGATTTACATCATCAATTGATACATAACTACTCGGGTCAATTCTTCCATCTACGACTTGTTTCGTAAATTCAAATGCGACAATTAACTTCATCGTGCTCGCAACTGGTAACACAACATTGGGATTTACAGAATAAACAATTTTATCATTTCGCTTTATAAGTAAGGCGCTATTTTTTTCATCTTTATGTTCTTCAACAAATGAGGCAATAAATTGAGCATCATCATTATTAGAGCTCCAAACTTTTTTCGCTAAAAAGTTACCCGATATAAGCACTATGAATACACCAATGATTCCCGCACATATTATAACTTTTCTCAAGTGAATTCCCTCTCCTAATTTACATCTTTTACCTGTTATATATAGTTATAAACAAAACAATAGAGACGATTGCCTAAATAATCGTCTCTATTATTTTAACTTGTCGTCTCCTATTATGTCTATGTCATAATTCGAACAAAGTTTTCAACAAATTTCTTATAATTTAATTTCCATCCAATTCTCACCCAATCTTTAAGAGCTTTTGCATCAGGTTGAGACCTGAAATCAGCAATACTTTCCCCCTTTGCACTCCCTTCTAAATCCACGTCTACTTTCCGGTATACATATTCAATAATAGAAGGGTTTACAACCGCCATCATTGTAACAACATCGTGAATGGGACTCCCAGTAATTTTCGGATTTATCTTCTTATATGCTTTATAATAATACTTAAAAATAGGATCAATTAATTCCCTAAATTTTGTTTTTGAATGTTTCGTTATATATTGAACAGTTTCTGGTGTAATAATAGCATCCTTGGTAACATTGAGTGGAATTAGCGTCAAATTCTTTGCATAGTGTGTCACAACATTTGCAGCAAGTGCATCCCCATGAAAATTCGCCTCCGCTACAGGTGTTACATTCCCTGGAATAAGGAAGGCACCACCCATGATGTAATATTCTTTTACATCTTGCATTACATCTTTTCCTAATATAAATGCAGTTGCTAAACTTGTTGCCCTCCCTGCATCAACAATAATAATTTCTTTTTTATAGCGTTCAATAATGTCAAAGATTGTGCAAAACGATTTAATATTTGGTTGAATGGTTTTCGGAGGGCGAATTGGCCCCAACCCTTCCGCTCCATGAATTTCAGGATAATATGTCGTAAATTCACCCGACAATGGCATTTTCGCTCCATTTATAATCGGTATATCTTCTCTACCTGCTAGTTGCATTAAATACGCCGCATTGCTCGTTGCTTGCTCTTGTGTTACATTTCCATATCCAGTTACAATCCCAACAATTTCAATCTCAGGATGTAACAGCCCATACATAATGGCTAAAGAATCATCAATGCCAGGATCCCCTAAAAAAAGTACCTTTTTCATAGGTCTCAACTCCATCCCATCAATTGTTACTACTGTATGAATAAGCAAAAGAATGCAGAATAAAAAACTTAATTTTAATCATAAAAAACCGCAGCGCTTTTCATCTTTGAAAGCACTGCGGTTTTGTTTTATTGTTTCTATTCTTTTTTCATCGTCAATACACTACCGATTATATAAGCGATAAAAGCAAAACAAATCGGAAAGACTACTGTATGTATATGGAACGGATTTGGGAACCAAAGATGGATGATTATATAAGAGCCTACTCCAATTAATATGGACGCAAGCGCACCAACTGCATTCCCTCTCTTCCAATATAACCCTAAAACAATAGGCCAAATAAAGGCCGCTTCTAAGCCGCCAAAAGAAAATAAATTTAACCAAATTAAGAACTCCGGTGGTTTAATAGCTGCTGCATACACGAGTAAACCGACGATTCCAGTAATCCACAAGCTTCCTTTTTTAATAACCGTATCAGTAGCCTTTTCATTGATGTAGTTCACATATATATCTTTAATGATTGATGAACTCACAAGTAGTAGAAGTGAATTTACAGTCGACATAATAGCCGCCATTGGGGCAGCCAAAAAGATTCCAGCAAGCCAAGGTGGCAATACCTCCATCGCAAGAAGTGGCATTACTTTATCAGGTACCGTTACACCCGGAAGCACCACGCGTGCAAACACACCTGTTAAGTGCATACCAATCATAATTGTACCCACAACAATTGTTCCGATAATTAATGCTTGGTGCATCGCTTTTGAATTTTTATAAGACATTGCTCGCACACTAATTTGCGGTAATCCAACAACACCAACACCAATTAATATCCAAAATGATGTCACATACGTTTTCGTTAAACTGCCATCCGCTCCAAACGGTGTAATTAAACTAGGATTAATTTGAACGAGTTCTTGTATGATCTTTTCAATTCCGCCACCAGCAATCACTGTTGCAATTAAAATAATTGTCGTACCTGCTAACATAATAATGCCGAGCAACGTGTCAGATAAAGCAACTGCGCGGAATCCACCAATTAAAACGTATACAAGTACAGAAAATGTAAAAAGAAATAAAGACGTTGTATACGAAAGACCCGTTAACGATTCAATTAACCTTCCGCCTCCAACCCACTGAGCAACTGTTGCTGAAAATAAAAAGATAATAATACATAATGCCGAAAGAATGACCACTGCTTTATGATTGTATCTCCCTTTTAAGTAATCAATAAGCGTAATTGCTTCCATCTTTCTTGCAATAATTGCAAATTTTTTACCAATTACCGTCAAGACAATGTAACCCGTTACAACCTGGATTGCTGACAATAATACCCATCCAAGCCCCATATTATATGCAATTCCAGGTCCACCGATAAAACTACTCGCACTACCGTACGTAGCAATCATTGTCATAGCTAATAATAGACCGCCTAGCTCACGTCCTCCAAGAAAGTATTCTTGTAAAAATTTATTATGAGCCGTTGCTTGTACACGTCTTGATGCATATACGCCAATTAAAAATACAACGATAAAAGAAATTATCATTGGAATTATTACGTACCAATTCATTTATCATTCCTCACTTTTTTCTTCCTCATCGAGCGAAATATCTTGAAATGCAAAACGTACAATTAAAATAAGCAGTATAACTACTACTACAAAGCCCACTATACAACTATAAAAAAACCATGCTGGAAAACCTAATACATATGTATATTCACTTGGATCTTTACTACCAAGCCCGTAAGCAAACCCATACCATATTATAAAATTAATAAAAGCAAGTCCAAGACCGATTAACGCTTCTTTATGGGCAACTCGAAAGCGTGGATCATCATGATAATCCTTCATTTTCTTCCTCCTCTCACGATGTATAATTGTAACATTCTTCTTCTAGTTTTTCCTACTAGAAAAGAAAAACTAGAAGGATTTTTTACAAAAATATAGAATTCAATTCCGTATTACATAATTTTTACAATTGTAATGTAAATGAAATTTGAATTTTCAGTCTCTATTATTTATGATTAAAATTAGAGGTCTTTCATCTAGTTTCTTTACAACCTTGTTACAGGAATAAACGCCGTCTCGTACTGCGTTTACATTATATTTTCAAGGGGGTTATACAATGAGTCAACTAGCTGTAAATCTTCATGAAAAAGTCGAAAAGTTTCTTCAAGGAACAAAAAAATTATATGTGAATGGAGCTTTTGTTGAAAGCGCTTCCGGTAAGACGTTTAAAACTCCAAACCCAGCAACTGGTGAAACACTTGCGATTGTTTCAGAAGCTGGTCGCGAAGATATTCATAAAGCTGTAATGGCTGCAAGACAGGCCTTCGATGAAGGTCCTTGGTCACGTATGAGTGGTGCTGAACGAAGCCGTCTGATGTACAAGCTTGCTGATTTAATGGAAGAACATAAAGAGGAACTAGCACAGCTTGAAACATTAGACAACGGAAAACCAATCCGTGAAACGTTAGCAGCAGATATTCCGCTGGCAATTGAACATATGCGTTATTATGCTGGCTGGGCTACAAAAATTGTCGGTCAAACAATTCCAGTCTCCGGTGAATATTTTAACTATACACGTCATGAAGCAGTTGGTGTTGTTGGTCAAATCATTCCATGGAACTTCCCGCTCCTTATGGCGATGTGGAAAATGGGGGCAGCACTTGCAACTGGTTGTACAATTGTGCTAAAACCAGCAGAGCAAACACCTCTTTCCGCTCTATACTTAGCCGAATTATTTGAAGAAGCTGGATTCCCGAAAGGTGTCGTAAATATCGTACCAGGATTCGGCGAGACAGCTGGACAAGCTCTTGTCAATCATCCTCTCGTTGATAAAATTGCATTTACGGGTTCTACTCCTGTCGGTAAACAAATTATGAGACAAGCATCTGAAACATTGAAACGAGTTACATTAGAACTTGGTGGTAAATCACCAAATATCATTTTACCAGATGCTGATTTATCTCGTGCGATTCCAGCAGCCCTTTCTGGCGTTATGTTTAACCAAGGCCAAGTATGCTGCGCTGGGTCACGTTTATTTATTCCAAAGAAAATGTATGATAACGTTATGGCTGACCTTGTTCTTTACTCAAAGAAATTAACACAAGGCGCAGGTCTAGATCCTCAAACTACAATTGGACCTCTTGTTTCTGAAGAACAACAAAAACGCGTTATGGGATACATTGAAAAAGGCATTGAAGAAGGCGCAGAAGTGCTTGTTGGTGGAAACAAGCCATACGAGCAAGGTTATTTCGTCGCTCCAACTGTATTTGCAGACGTAAATGATGAAATGACAATTGCAAAAGAAGAAATTTTTGGTCCTGTCATCTCTGCATTGCCGTTTAATGATATTGATGAAGTAATTGAACGTGCAAATAAATCGTCATTTGGTTTAGCTGCTGGTGTATGGACAGAAAATGTCAAAAATGCACATTACATTGCAAGCAAAGTCCGTGCTGGTACAGTATGGGTAAACTGTTATAACGTATTTGATGCAGCTTCTCCATTTGGTGGATTTAAACAATCTGGTCTTGGCCGCGAAATGGGATCTTATGCATTAAATAACTATACCGAGGTGAAGAGTGTTTGGGTGAACCTGAACTAAATAAGTAGAGCCTGACCAAAGTTTTTTATTTAGAATCAAGGGATGTGCGTTTGGTATATGTATACCAAGAATAATTATATAATGTGCAACATTATATAGATAAAAAGAAGAGGATAGATACAAACAGAGAAATTCTGCTTGTTCTATCCTTTTGTTGTACTACAAATGACTTCATTTACTACTACAATGTATTTACTTTTTGTGTATAGATGTGGCTTTAAAACAAAGTTTGATAATTTGTAAAAAAGTTTGATCAAAAATCCTGTGTTGATGTACAGGATTTTTTCTTGTTCCGCAATCGGGCCAGATTGTTGAATATTTGTTATAATAAAGTATAATTCAGAAAATTTTAACTTTTACGTTTCGCCGACTGGCAAAAGTACAAAAAAGCACAAGAGGCCTGAGAAACAGTGGGAAGGTCCAAAGAATTGGTTATTTTGTTGAATGAAAAAAGTTTGTTCAATTTTGTAAAAGTGAGGGAATGCTTATGTCATCTTATTTCTTTGAAAACGGGTTACATGGGGAAAATGCTCATGTTGACCCCTTGGAGGTGTTTGAGGGTTTACGGTGGGAGATGGCTGGGGAAAAACCCGCAAACTGTCCATATTCAGTGTGGCAAATTCTAAACCATATGATTTTCTGGCAAGATTTCTATCTTGCCTACCTTAAAGGTAGGGTGCCCAATCATCCAGAACATGACGAAGACTCATGGCCCGATGAAACAGCTCCGTCATATAAAACCGAGTGGAGTGACACTCTTTTTCTATTCAGTAAGGGGCTAAAGGAAGCTGAAAACGAAGCAAAAAAAGATTTAAAGGAACTGAAAGACGCGGGATTGGAAAGGACTCGTGGTGACCTTTTAGCCACTCTTATGGCACACAACAGTTATCATACCGGGCAGGTAGCACTGATTCGGCAATTAATTGGAGAATGGCCTCCACCTTCTTGGTGATACTTGGTAGCTAACCGGTTACCGTTTTAAGTTTTGAAAGTTCCACAATCGGGCGCGATTGTGGAGCAACATAGATAGGAAATGACCAAACTTTTTTATAAAAGAATGAACCAACTGAAAATATTAAGAGCGTTTATCAAAGGGGTTCAGCCGAGATACGTGTAAAAACGGGTCATAGACTTACTTTTATTTCCAGCCGATGACCCATTTTATGTTTATACTGGTATATTCTCTCCTACTGGTTGAGAGATGTTTGGTAAATCGATGGCATAATCACCAAAACGTTTAATGTGCCTTGTAAGGTATGGACTCAGCATAACAAGATCTTCTCGCGAGAACTTATACCCTTCCTTCATGAGAGACCATAAAATTAGCGTTATATCAACAACATTCTGAAAAATAACAGCATTAGCAACGAAATCATTATATTTAATACGTTTTTCTTGTTCTTCCGGATCATTTTCAGAAATAACCCCATCTCCACCGAAAAAAGCCATTTTGAAAAGCCGTTATATGCCTCAACTTTATTTGTACTAGCTGTTATTTGTTCCCGTAATTTTATATCTGAAATATATTTTAGGAGAAAGACAGTCTTACAACGCGTTCTAGTTCTCTAAATGCTTTATGGGGTAGCGCCAAGCATGCATGGCAAACCTCGCGTTGGAATAAGTGATCGAGCCGCCACCAATCACACCAATTTTGAGGGTTTCCATGATTTCATCGATGGTTGCCCCGGCATTTAAGCAGCCTTCCATGTGATAGCAAATGTACTCATCGCAGTGGCTGACTATTGATATGACTAATCTCATAATGATGTACTTACCCTAACTGACGTTTAAATACTTTACTGGCGAAGAAGTAAGCAATGACCATGATGCCGACGCACCAGGCAAGCGCGATCCAGATACCGTTGCCGACAGACCCTTCATACAAGAGGGCACGAATCGTATTCACGATTGAAGTCACGGGCTGGTTCTCAGCGAACGCACGGACAATTTTAGGCATGGTTTCAGTGGGGACAAAGGCCGAACTGATAAACGGCAGAAAAATCAACGGGTACGAGTAGGCTGTAGCCCCTTCCATAGACTTCGCTGTCAATCCGGGAATGACCGCCAGCCATGTCAGCGCCAGCGTAAACAGCCCGAGTATTCCAGCTACCGCGAGCCAATCCAGGATATCAGCGCTGGAACGGAAGCCCATCAACAGCGCGACGAGGATAACCACTACGACAGTAAGCGCATTGGAAACAAGCGAGGTCAACACGTGAGCCCACAATACCGACGAGCGCTTGATGGGCATGGTAATGAAACGCGCCATCAGCCCGCTCTTTACATCCGTAAACAGCCGCAGTGAAGTGTAAGCGACGCCGGATGCGATAGCCATCAGCAAGATTCCCGGCAATAAATAATTGACGTAGTTGTCCGTGCCTGTCTCTATGGCGCCGCCAAATACGTAGACAAACAGCAGCAGCATCATAATCGGCGTAATCGCCACCGTGATAATCGTATCCGGGCTGCGCATGATGTTGCGCATTAAACGTCCTAGTAATACCCCTGTTTTGCTTTTCATTTACATCTCCTCCTTTTTGCCGATGATTGCGAGGAAGATTTCCTCCAATGTCGGCTGCTTCTCGATGTACTCCACTTTCGCTGGCGGGAACATCTCTTTGAGTTCGGTAAGGGTACCGGTCGTGATGATTTTTCCGCCATGCAGGATGGCGATACGGTCCGCCAGTTGTTCGGCTTCCTCCAGGTACTGGGTCGTCAGCAAGATGGTTGTGCCGCCGCCGGCAAGCTCCTTGACGGTATCCCATACTTCAATCCGCGCTTCAGGGTCAAGCCCTGTCGTCGGTTCGTCGAGAAAAATGACTGCAGGCGTCCCGATCAGGCTCATAGCGATGTCAAGCCGGCGCTTCATCCCGCCGGAATATTTGTCTGCCCGGCGGTTGGCCGCATCGGTTAGGCTGAATCTTGCAAGCAGATTGTCGGCGACTTGAGCGGGATTGGAAACTCCACGCAACTTGGCAATCATTATCAGGTTTTCTCGCCCGGTGAGAATGCCATCTAAAGCTGCGAACTGCCCTGTCAGGCTGATGCTCTGACGAACATGATCCGATTGACGCTGGACGTCAAAGCCGCAAATACCTACTTCGCCGCCATCGAGCTTCATCAGCGTCGAGAGGATGTTGACCGTCGTCGTCTTGCCCGCTCCATTTGAGCCCAGCAGTGCGAAAATTTCGCCACGCTGCACCTCAAAATCCACCCCCTTTAAGACTTTCTTGTCTTTAAAGGATTTTTTTAACCCTTTTACAGAAATCGCTGCATTGCTCATACTTTTTTCCTCCTTATAAAAAGCGCTTTGCGGAGCTAGATTGCCTATACTCTTCTATTTAGTCTTACTGATAATCTGTATTACTTATTACTAGGTTGAAAATATAACTGAATAGCGAAGGCGGCAATTCACATTTGTAACCAGCTAATCAGTCGGTATTATCTATTGAATTTATTTTTTTCTCAATCGCTTCATGATACTCTGATTCAAATCTTCACGATACTTGGAGACATAGGTTTTAGCGTTTGCCACTAGTTCGTCAGCAAAAGACGCCACGTCGTCCCCAGTGATTTCTAGCACTTGTCTACCTTCCGCCGCACCGGCTTCGAACAACTCGATTAATTCATACTGTATGTGTAGCATATCCATCCCGTTGCCCGCTGAGAAATTCCACATGTAGTTTTGAATTTTCTTAAATACAAACTGGTAGTCTTCTGGCAGGGCTCCAACCCGTGCCATCATCATTTTGTACTCTTTTTTATCACCAATCATTTTTTTGAACATTTCCATCATGTTATTTTTCCTCCTTTTTTATAAAGCTGAACAAGACACTCCAAAAATATCGGATGGAATATCTTATGCAGCTAGATTGACTTCAAGACGTTGATTTTTGATGATACAAAATCCCATTTTTCCCAAAACAATTCAAGTTCCTGGCGGCCAGCCTCATTAAGTGAATAAAACTTGCGGGGCGGCCCCATATCTGACGGTTTCTTTTCTATATTCACAAGTTTTTTCTTTTCTAATCGCACGAGGATGGTATATACCGTCCCTTCCACGACTTCGGTAAACCCAAGCTCGTTCAGGCGGCGGGTAATCTCGTAGCCATAGGTTTCATGGCGGCTGATGATTTCCAGCACGCAGCCTTCCAGCGAACCCTTCAGCATTTCAGTTAAATTTTCCATGTTCAGATCCTCCTCTGCCTCCTCTATTTTGTCTGACTTATATTCAGTATAACAGAGTACTAAGGGAATTTTTACTGAATAGCTTTTGAGAAAACAAACTATTCAGTATTACTTATTACACGTACATTGTAACACCGAGTAGAAGGGGTGTCAACTATTTTCCTTAAAAATATTTTTGCAATTTCACTATTAAGTGATGTTGGTATCCAGTGCGACATATTACAGGTATATCGTAATACATAGTAGATGGATTGTCAACTGATTTTCTAAATATTTTTAAAACCAGCTATCCCCATTGGATAGAGGATTATTCTATTTCAAGCATTAAAATTAAACATCATTATTATTTCTATACACAAAAAGCAAATACATTGTAGTAGTAAATGAAGTCATTTGTAGTACAACAAAAGGATAGAACAAGCAGAATTTCTCTGTTTGTATCTATCCTCTTCTTTTTTTCTATATAATGTTGCACATTATATAATTATTCTTGGTACACATATACCAAACGCACATCCCTTGATTCTAAATAAAAAAGACGGTCAGGCTCTACTTATTATGTAATAACTCGTTTAGAGAATTCAAACATTTTATTCCGTAACGGATTAAAAAATATAGAACTCTCTCTTACACTTGTAAGCCACCACTCACATTTAATACCTCACCTGTAATATAGGAAGCATACTCTGAAGCGAAAAAGGCTGCTGCATTTGCGATATCTTGCGGCGTTCCAATTCTTCCAACTGGAATTGCACCAACCATCTTCTCTTTCACTTTATCTGGTATTGTTTTTGTCATATCTGTATCCATAAACCCTGGACAAATGGCATTACAAGTAATACCAAATCCACCCACTTCTTTTGCTGCCGTTTTTGTTAATCCAATGACACCCGCTTTCGTTGCAGCATAATTCGCTTGCCCAATATTCCCTTCCCTACTAATTGAAGAGATATTGATGATGCGTCCAAATTGTTGCTGCCTCATATAAAGAAGTGCCGGTTGCATACAATAAAACACACCTGTTAAATTCACTTGCATGACTTGCTCCCAAGCTGATTTCTCCATTTTATGTAACATCGCATCTCTTGTAATCCCAGCATTATTCACTAAAATATGTATCCCACCGAATGTTTGAACCGCATATTCAATTAATGATTTTGCTTCGTTTTGATTACTCACATCACATGCATATACACTTACTTCATATCCTTGGTCTAAAAACTCTCTTGCTGTTTCTTTTAATTTCTCCTTATTTACATCACTGATTAACACCTTCGCACCTAACTTCGCAAAAGTACAAGCAATTTCCTTCCCTATTCCTTGTGCAGCTCCTGTTATAACAGCTGTTTTCCCATGTAAAAAGTCCATTACTCTCCCCCATTTCTATTACTTATACTGTATATTTCGGCTCTATGCTTTCCAAATCCTTTTTGTATAAAAAAGTCTATTTGTGTCAAACTAAACTTGCAACATAAGCATAAACACAAGGAGATTGTGTCGAATGAACAAAAAGAACCTAGGACGAAACAAAACTTCTGATGGCATCGATGTAGAGTTTTCTCGTGAACTCGCTGATCACGATGACTTAGAAGCAAACGCACGTGCTAACGCCGCTGATGCACGTCAAAAACACCAGTCAACAAAAAATAAGGTGTAAGTCATTACCTTATTCTTTTCAATTGGGACCTACTATCCACAAAAAATAAACCGAGATAACTTCTCGGTTTATTTTCTATATTTGTTGATATAATGAGCAAAAGTAAGGAGTGGAAATATATGATGATAGCTATGGTAGCGAATATAAAACCCATCTGGTAGCCCTATGCCTGTAGGATAATCTTGATTCTGAGTTGGATGTGCGAGTAAATAAGAAATCCCTTTCCGAATGACAGGTGTTTCCGTATCATAAAAAGCAATAAGTGCGTCGAGTGCCCATGCCGTTTGTGATGGTGTACTAAAAGGTAACGAAATAAATCGCTTCTCTACACTACTCCTGCAAGACTCGCCCCACCCTCCATCGCTATGTTGAATACTCTCTAACCATTTAGCTGCTTTTTGTAAAGCTGTATGATTAGATGGAACTCCTATAGCACGTAAACCTGTAAGGGCTGCCCAAGTACCATATATGTAACACACTCCCCATTTCCCATGCCAGGATCCGTTCTTCCCCTGCGTATGAATTAACCAACGAATCGCTCGATCTTTTGGGTCACCTTGTAATTCATTTGGAGCGTATGTTCCAAAAAACTCTAACACCCTACCTGTAATGTCTGGCGTAGACGGATCCGTAATCATGTCTCCTGAGTTATCAAGAGGTAAATGTGTTAAGAATTTACTTGTTACACCTCTTTCAAAAGCTGCCCATCCCCCATCAATATTTTGCAATCCCTTCACCCATTCAATTCCTTTTTCCCAAGCTCCTTTTACTTTTAGATTTCCTTTCCTACTTTCTGCTAACGCTCTTAGTGCAACTGTCGTATCATCGACATCTGGAATTGTCGTATTAACATCTGAAAATCCCCAGCCTCCAGCATCAAGTGATGGGGCATGCACACTCCAATCCTTTTTCTCTTTATGTTGTTTTTGCAGTAAATAATCTGTCGTTTGTTGAATCATTTGGTTATCATGCGGTACACTCGCTTCTTGCAACGAATAGCTTAGTAAAGCTGTATCCCATACTGTAGATGGTGAATTTTGAAGATGGGATCCCTTATTCATATTCCAGATATAAGTTTTCAATCCTAATACTGCATTTGAAATAAGCGGAGACTGAATCGGATATCCAAGTGCAAGCAATGCATAAATCATGTAAAATGTAGCACTTGCATAACTGTATAATGTTCCATTTGTATCAATCCGCTCAATCATAAAACGCTCTGCTTCCCGGTCTCCTTTATGATGTAAAGATAAAGGATATGATAAAAACTTCTTCACATCTCCAAGCAGCGTTTGAAACAACGGTGAACGTTCTTCACGGAACCACTGATTTTTACTCCCGCCTGAAATATAATCTAAATTAGGAAGGATTGTTTTGGGTACAGTAAATCTTTTATTCATACAAATCATCATCGGAATGAGGTGAATACGTGCGGAACTACTTAGCTCAAATATACTGAGCGGGGAATCTTCAGGTAAAAATAAAATAGGCGTTGGAAAATAAAATAAAGAAGGGTATTCATATCCTCCATGGAGCGCTAATAAAAACTTCGTCATAAAGTGAGCCTTTGTAACACCACCCTGCTTCCGAATAAATGCTTCTGCACGCCTCATATTTATATCTTCTTTCGTATACATTTTAGAAACAAGTAAAGCTGTATATGCTTGAATGGTGGCTGATAAATTACCAACATGCTCATCTTCGTAGAGTTTCCATGTTCCTTCATCTGTTTGAAGAGCTACTAGTCTTGCAACAAATGGCTCTATTTCTTGCTCTTGGCCTAATAGTTTAAGCAAAAAAATCATATGACAATCTGTTAATGGTGAACCTTCAAAACAAAAGCGCCACGTTCCATCTTGTTGTTGTATCGCTTGCAGTGCAGTAATTTTCCTCTTAACTTCCTCACGCACTTTTTCATATAATAACACTCTTTTCACCCACCCTTTCTAAATCCGTATACGATATTCCGCTTAGCACACAATTATGTATGAAACAAATAAAAGCAGAACATGTAAATACACATTCTGCTCACAAACAATATCCAATTCCAACAACAATTCCTAAAATAGCTCCGACAACAACTTGATAAGGTGTGTGTCCAACAAGTTCATTCAACTTTTTATATTCTGTTTGTCTACCATGAAAAAAATCATTTAAAATCTTTGCCTGTTTACTTACCGCAAGCCTTACTCCTGAAGCATCATACATGACGATAATTGAAAAAATAGCCGCTACAGCAAACACTGCACTCGTGATTCCTTCTACCATTCCAACACCGGTTGCTAACGCTGTAACCGTTGAAGAATGAGAGCTCGGCATGCCACCAGAAGCGAAAAACTGAGCAAAATCAAATTCTCTCATCTTTACTAATTTAAAAATGACTTTCATTAGTTGCGCCAAAAACCAAGCAATTACAGCTGCCATAAGTGGCTCATTATGTAAAATGGTTTCCATATTTCCAGCTCCCTACTTACTGTAATGGAAATTCTATACTATTAAGTATAAAGAAAAAAGCGTAGAAAATACTACGCTTTATGATACTTTTGCTGATTTATTTTTAAGAAACTTCGGTTGCTTCCGTAGTAAAAACTTTGTTTTTGCCATTGAAAATACTAATAATGCAATCCAAATAAAGAAAAAGGCTGTCGTATGAGCCGATGTAAAATGCTCATGGAAAATAAAGACACCTAAAATTAGATTGATGGTCGGTGAAATATATTGTAAAAAACCGATCATATAGAGGGGGATGAGCTGCGCTCCTTTTGCAAAATAAAAAAGTGGTAATGCAGTAACAATCCCCGCTCCCATTAACAGTAACGTTGAAGTCATCGAAATAGAACCAAATGAACCAAAACCATGATTACCAATCATAATCAAGTAAATAACTGCAAGAGGCGTCACAATCATTGTTTCCATTGTAAGACCTATCATCGCGTCATAATTTAGTAATTTTTTCGTTAATCCGTATAATCCAAATGAAAATGCAAGCGAAAGAGCAACCCACGGAATCGAACCATATCGAAACGTTAAAATAATAACGCCTATTCCCGCTAAACCAACTGCAACATATTGCCAAAAGTTAAGTTTTTCTTTCAAAACAACTGTACCAAGTAAAATACTTACAAGAGGATTAATATAGTAACCAAGACTAGCTTCAATGATATGATTGTGATTCACAGCCCATATGTACACAAACCAATTCCCACTAATTAAAACCGAAGCAATTGTTAATGAGATGAATAATTTAGGTCGTTTAAAAAGGCTCACAAGCTCACTGAAAAATTGACCAAAACGCTTCGATACCCCAAGAATCAGTAACATAAAAACAAAAGCCCAAACAATGCGATGTGCTAATATTTCTTCTGCAGGAACTTCCCCCACCCATTTCCAGTAAATAGGGAGAAATCCCCACATCATATAAGCACCAGCCGCATATAAGATTCCTTTCTTTTGCAGTGCTTTTTGACTCTCCATCTTCCCTTTTCTCCTCTTCTCTTTTTTCTCTTCATTATACGTTGCCATAGGGTTGCTTTACTAATATTACCCCTTATAACTTTTTCGACATTCCTCGTACCTAGATCCCTTTACTTATATCAACCAAATTAAACTTAATGTAATCACAACAAGCACCGGTATACCAAAAACAAATTTACTTTTATGTGTTTTATGATGGAATACATACATCCCAATCCACGCACCAACTGCACCTCCAGCTGCCGCTGCTAAGAACAATGTACTTTCTGGTGTTCGCCATTTCTTCTTTTTCGCTTTTTGTTTATCAAGTCCCATAAGACTAAATGCTATAACATTAATCATGCTAAAATAAATCCATTTCATTTCTTTCTCCCCCTAAAAAATTCCCTTTATTGTAACACGAAAAAACCATGCAGGCTAACCTGCATGGTTTTTCACACTTCTGTTTCTGATTCTTCCTGTTCTGCATTTGCATCCATGAATTGTTGCTCTTTTATTTCCATTGAAATCATCGCATGATAAATCTCCGGATATAATCCAAATATTTGATACACACTTCCTAAAAACGGCACCTGGAACCCCTCTTTTCAAAAATAATCTTTCCATATTTAAGAGTTCCCTATCATTCCTCTACGCATTCGTTTTTGTTTCTTGTTCCTCATCTTGAACATGTAGCAGGTTCTGCCATTTTTTATAAGGCGCGCTATTTGGATCAACATACCCTTTCGCATACGAACGATCCCATAATTGTTTTACAAACAGCTCCGTCTCTTTCTTTGCAACCATATCTGCACCTGTTCCATAATAATTTCGGAAATATAATTCGATTTCATCAAGAAATAATCGCAATAATTCATCTGATGTTTCTTCTAACGTCGGATCGTACTTCGCTTCTCGATCGTACATTAAAATAATGTCTAAAATATTATGCACGTGCTCTTTGCGAAGCCACCTTACATCCTGAGATCCTAATACAAAGGCTTGCGTATACAAATGTCCACCTTGAAGCATTGCTTTTTCCTGTTCTTCTTCAAAACGGGACAAAATATTTTCATAAATAAACGGATTATGAAGCAATGCCCGATGTAACTTATAGCTTTCACTTGAAATATTTTTCCCCATAGACTGAATTAAAAAGCTACGTCCTACACCATTGTATTGATAGACAAACTGACCATCAACAGCAACAAGACTAATCCACCGATACATATATGCATAGAGGAGAGCACGATTACATTTATCATAATCTAGCTTCGTCTGCGTTGCATTTAAATCCGGCATAAAGGCTGGTAAGTGCCAATATTTATCTAAATGCGGTGTTAAATTTGATTTCTTGACATTTAATTTATTCACACGACGATAATAAGACTGAAAATAATCACCTTTATCATGCATAAAACCATTTGCAATATGTCCAGACGAAAGCTTAGGGAAATCTTGTAATGATAAACCATAATGAGCTCGATAACAAATCACTTCAAATGGTGAAAATGCTTCATTTACTGTATCTTTTTCTTGAAACATTTCTTGCAGGAGTTCTTCCTGTAATTCTTGTTTTAATGAAGGGTGTACACCCCAATACTGTAACTCTCTATGATGCGCTACTTTCGGAATAAACGGACTTGCCAAATGAAAAAGATCTTCAATCTTTTCTCTCACATATTCATTACGATCACGTTTGTTAAAATCAGCTTCTTTTCGCAATGCTTCAATAATATTGAGCTCAAGCTTGTCACGATATCTCACTTGAAGCTCTGCATAACAATACGTTAAAATATGCTCTCGATAAAAATCCTCTACCTTCTTCGATTGACTTTCTTCCGCTTGTGCATCGCGGCAGTATTCTCCGTACAAGCTCATGTAAATCTCCGCCGATATATCCTTTGGAAGCACACCTAAATTTAAATGTTGTTGCATATCTTGCCATATTTTTTCTTGTAATTTTTCATCTGCTAACACATACACATTTGTCGGATTTGTTTTCCCTTCAAATTCTTTACTCCGCTTTTGAATTTCAAATAGTAAGTTTTCGCGTGTCTCTTGTAAATTATCAAAGAATCTTTCCCAATGTTGGATCATTTTGTTTACTGCTTGATATAGTGATTGATACACGAGCTCCAGTAACATCTCTTTGCGGTATTCATTTAACTTATGCACGTATTGTGTCACTATATCTTCAAATTCTTTTCGGAACATGCGCTGCTGATTATAAAACATTTTTCCAAACCAGCCTTGTTGCTGGGCAAGTTCAACACGTCGCACCGCTGTTACTGTACCATCAATATTACTTACATTAAATTTCTTATCATAATTTTGAATTAAATTACGCTTTTGTTCATTGTTCTCGTGTAATCGATTCATTTTCTCTACTAATTGCTTCCGAATCTCATACAACATGAAACGAGCGGCCACTGGGTGAACAGCTTCTGTTTTCTTTAAAAACCATGTATTTAGTTGGTATGACTGTCCCTCTGACCCACTTGGTGTATAGCGATCTGATTCTATCATGTCGTATAAAAGTGTCGTCACATGCTCATGCACACGGCTTGGTATCGCATAGGCATACAGCCGAACAGCGTGATCAACTCTCGCCACTTCCCCCTTCATTTGCTCCATCATTTTGAGCTTTGCAGCAGATATTTTACACTCATGCTGTAATCTATTTAACTCCTCATCTTTTTGTACAGTACGTTGTACATAACTTTCAACTGCTTCTAGAAATAGCTTTGATTTCGCAACGCCAACCTTACCACCCTCAGCACCTTCACGCGTTTCATTATACATTTGTCTATAGAAAATATGAGCTTGTTCCGGACGAGTAGCAAGATGCTCTAAATCTTCTAAATAACTCTTTCCTCGCTCTGGCTTCTCACGTTGCATACCCCGGCGAATATCTTGTTCATACCGCTGTGTTTTCTCTTGGAACAATTGATCTAAATGTAGCCACGATTCATCTAACCCTTGCACAGCCCATTTCAAAGCACAATATTTTAACACGTGTTCATATGGATAAATGAGCTTTGCAGTTCCAGCACCACAATAACGCGCTTTCCCGTTCGATTCCGCCAATTGCTGGATTTGATTATCTTCTTGTGCGAAATGACTTGTGGACATCGGACTAAATAACTGTAAATAAATCGTGTTTGTCATTTGTTCCATATAGTCTGATAGATTGTGTAAATGATGACCGTGTAAATTTTCATAATCATATAAGAAACAATAATTATACGGTAAATGGTGCTGTTTAATCGTATGATTCGTTCTTCCGTCTTCATCCACTTGATCTGGACGATACTCTAGTTCAATCGTTACACCGCCCCGTTTTGACAATTCACCCGTTGAACCAAGTGTAATCGCATGTAGCTCTTTTAATGACGCATAACCATTCGCCTGCACAGTCTCAAACTCTTTCGCACTAACCGTGCGCGTTTTAACAAGTGCATCTGGCATTAAAAACGCACCGCGTATTAAAATGTTATGATGTTGTAATTTTTTTCGAAGCATCTCTCGTAAATACAACGCAATTTGTAAGAACATCCCTGAACCAGTACCACCAGCTAATGATGTAACGATAATAACACGAACACCATACTCTGTTTGATCACTTGTAACCGGAAAAATCTTTTCGATTTCTTGCCAAAAAGCAGTCAATTTATCTTCTTTCATCGCCGCCCGAAGAGCTAAGCGTGAAATTACACGAAGTTGACCAGCTCCTTCTGTTAACGGCTTATCAAGAATAGTCGGATCCATTGGAAACCATTCTGGAATTGTTGGATCGCCCGCAATATATTCTCGAGGCGTTTTACTAGAACTCGTTTGTGTCTTAAACTTACGAATATGTTCAAATTTACTTAATGTATTCACATCTGTATCAAACACATGCATTGCGACCTTTTTACGTCGTTCCTCTGGCAATTTTTCATATATTTGATGTGTAACAGTACTACCGATTCCACCTAAACCAATTAAAATTGTAGGAACTTGTAATGTCATGTGAACCACCTTCCTATTAATCCGTATTCAAAAAAGAGGATAAAGAGAGCCAAGCAGTTCGAAGCGCAACAGCCAGGAGGATACGGAGTGTAGCCTATACTACATGAGTACCGGACTGGCGGTGCAACGAAGAAATGCGACAGTTATCTTTACCGGACTTTTTGAACTTCCTCTAAAAATATGTGTTCAAAAAGGAGGATAAAGAGAGCCAAGCAGTTCGAAGCGCAACAGCCAAGAGGATACGGAGTATAGCCTATACTACATGAGTACCGGACTGGTGGTGCAACGAAGAAATGCGACAGTTATCTTTACCGGACTTTTTGAACTTCCTCTAAAAATATGTGTTCAAAAAGGAGGATAAAGAGAGCCGAGCAGTTCGAGGCGCAACAGCCAGGAGGATACGGAGTGTAGCCTATACTACATGAGTACCGGACTGGCGGTGCAACGGAGAAATGCGACAGTTATCTTTACCGGACTTTTTGAACTTCCTATCATTCACATTCGTATCGATAGATTTCCTTTCCATACCCTCGATCAATCAATAAAATCTCATTCGGATATAACGTCTTATGCTCATTTCCAGCCTCTTCCTCTGTTATAAACATACCGTCAATGATCATACCAATCACTTGCGATTCTTTTGCTATCAATACAGATTTCGAACCTTTTTTTGCTATAAAAGTTACTGATTGTATTGTCTTTCGTTCTGCTCGAAATGGAATACCAAAATAATGTTTCCACCATTTGTTTCTTAATAATTCTGGTTCAGATTGATAGAGCCAATCTTTCGCTACTTCTTGATCCCATTCGTAGTACAACATTGCTTTACGATGAAACCTTGGCCGGACAATCCACCCTAAAATAAGAACCGCAACAAGCAAAAGCAGTAATGCAACTGGAATTACGAATTGAAAAATTAGCGCATAACGTTCCCAAAATGGTGCATTTTGAATGTGAAACGAAATCATTTTCTTCACTTCTTGTAACCTTGAATCGTTTATAGTGATGGTAGCTTCTATGGTGCCGGTATCTGTAAAATTGAAAGTATCGGAGTAGTAAGGACGAGGGTACACATAAATTTGATTGTCATGTTGCCGCAGTTCGTAGTTGAGTGATTGATGAGATGTGACACCAGTAAATTGCAATAGCTTCTTTACCTCCACTTCTGTCATTGGTTCACCATTCAGTAATGGCTGCAAGACAAAAGGTTTACTCTTTTCTAAATTCGTCACCTTTTCTTCATAATCTTTCGTAATGACTTGTAAAGATAATTTTGCCTTTGGCATCGAATCGATTCGGAACTCTCTCGTTTGCCTGTAAAATCCTTTTATATTCATATGAACTTTCCCACGTACTGCTTGTTTTCCAACTTGTGTTTCATAGTAGAATAATTTTTTTCTATTATCCCATTTCATTGGATACGGCTTTCCATCTATTTCTACCTCTGCTTGGAAATAAGAAGATTGAATTGGTAAATCCGTCGGTTTCGCTTCAATCACTGCTTTCGTTCCCTCATACATTTTCTCAACGTTTTTTTTTGCTTTATCCTCTTTATCATAAGTAGAAACGGTATAATCAAGTGCTGGTTCGACAAGCACTTTCAACCCTTCTTTCGCAATATTTCTATCAATTTCTAATGTGTATGTCCCTGGTTTCATCACTTCATGATTCGTAGCACCAATATGAGTAATACCACCATATAATTTCGATTCTCCTGGTGCATGAATCGAAAAGGAAGATTGCACTGCTAATGGTTTAGAAAATTGCTCTATCTGATATTGCGATGCGTTAGAAGATTGTTGTACGAGCGTCATTCTTTTTAATGGGAATGGTGTAGTAATCTCTAATTTATTACCAGATATATTCGTTTTCACAATAGATTCAGCAGAAGAAAATGGATCTCGATTCGTAACCAAGGCCGCAGCTTGATTTACACTTTCAATGACTCCATCTTCGCCACTCGTTGGCATAACGATACCACTTATTTCTTGCTTCCAAATTTCTTTAAACGTATTCATCTGTTGTTGCTCTTGCTGGCCTAAGTTTTCTTCCATTGTTATTAAAACTGGATGCAATGATATTTTTTTCGCTTCCATTTCTTTTTTAAACTGTTCGAGTTTCTGCGTGATTTGTTCTTTACCGCCAGCCTTTTCTTTTTCTAATTCATTAAATGCCCCGTCAGTTAATACAATAAGCCAAAATTCACGTTTTCCATTTATGTCCGCTTCCTTTTTAATAGATTGCATCGCGGTCTCTACTGCGCTAAACGGCGTATTTAAATAATTCTTCCACGCTCCAATTTGATCAATTTCTGTTTGTCTTTTTTCATTTGTTAGCGTGACATTTAACGCTTCAGTAGGACGACTCATTGGAACATATGAAAATCTATCTTTCTCATCTAATAATGCAACTAAACTTTGCAAAGCATAATTGGCATATTTCCAGCGATCGTTGTTTCTCATGCTGCCAGAATCATCATATACAAGTGAAACGACCCTTTCTTTTGCCTCCTCCCCTTTTGCAAAAGTAAAAAAAGGATTCAAACATAATAATAGAAAAAAGATGAATGTGGCACAGATTCTAATCTTCATGATGAGGCTTCGCCACCTTTGTAGACAAATTCCTATGTTTAAATTTATGAAAAGAAACAAGATATATGACTTGTATTTTAGGACAATGAACACAACATAACTTTATTATGTAAACAAAATTAAAAATAGTAATATTCCTTTTCGCATTCTCTACTTGCGTATGTATCCTATTATATATACGCAAAGAAAAAGTCTGTTTTGAAATAAACATTTCAAAACAGACTTTTCCTACTTTTCAAATTGAAAAATCTTGTAAAAAAGTTTGATTTTTTTATTTAGTACAGCACTTCAATTATATATCCTCCAGGTTCTTCAACGTAAAATGTATACGCATGTGCATGTTGAGGAGGTGCAACCGGAAAGCCGTCTTCCTTCAATCATTGGTTAATCTTATTAACTTGTTCTTCATTTTCTTGCGGAAACCCTACATAAAATGTTTTCGGATAATGTACCTCTTTCCCTTTCATTAAAGTTAATATAAAACCATCATCACGCATAACTGCAAAGCCATTTCCCTTTGTTCCACTACAAGTCAAACCAAAATATTTTTCTAGAAACCCTCGAGCAGCTGGTACATCTGTTATCGCATTATACAAACCCATTTCCGTTCCATAGCCTCTCATTGAGTTAAAAATCCCCTTACATTTTATCCTATAAATAAAAAAACACGCCTATAAAAGCGTGTTTTTATTGTTTCACGTATACTTCAACAATTGGATTCTCTTTACGATCTGCATGTAAGCGAATATTCTCTTCGCTTGTTTGATAAATACTTGCTAATAACATAACTGTTAACAAATTGGGGATTTCCCCATCACTTCCAAATTTCCGTTCAAGTACCTCTTCATATTCAAAGTCCAAATCTCCTTGTATATATGTATACACTTCAAATCCATCTGCTAAATCACAAACAATCCTATCAATAATATCTGCCCCTACTTGCTTTTCCATTTCACTACGAAGGGCATTTGTAAATTCACCCCAAGGAACTTCATATGTTTGAAACTTATCTTTAGGTTCCATATGTCCCACTCCTTTTTCACATACACTCTCCCCTTATCTTTTCCCTTTCTCGTAACAATTATGAGACTTAGGTCAATCGTACAAGCCGCACTTGTCCTGATGACATATCGTATTACTGTAACATGGAAGGAGGAAAGAACGTGCATCGTCAAAAATGTTATAATACTTGCCGACGTTATTTTGGTAAAGTTGTACGAATTGAAGATCGCGATGGTTATATTCATCTAGGTAAAATAGTTGACGTAACAGATGATTCTGTTTGGATTGAGCCGATTCATCGTCCATCTTTTGATACCGGTTTTGGATACTATGATGCATATGCAAATGGCGGCTGTGACTTTTGTGGTGGATTACGTCGATGTAACCGTTGTGGATTTGGTTTTGATAGAGGTTTTTGTGGAAGTGGCGCCATTCAATTAGCTTTCGGGTTTATTTTTGGTATTTCTTTAGCCGCATTATTTTTCATCTAATATATAAAGGAGTTGACTGCATTTTCTAGTCAACTCCTTTTCAAAAATAACGTGATATAATAATCCTATCATACACAAATACACACAGCAGATCTTTGGGTCTGCTTTTTATTTTTCACAAATAAATACACGGTGCCCTAAAATATGTTGGTACATTTGTAATACTTGCTCGTGTTGTACCCATGCATCATACAATTCTGCTGGAATAAAATGTGACAAATTCCATTCTGGCTGCTCTATTTGGCCTGCAATCGTCTCAGCAATGGTTCCTCCACCTACTATTGTTATCCTTTGGAAGTTTGCTATTTGAAATACATCCATCCATTCCTTTTCTGTTTGTAACTCTTTTATTCCATATAATTGTGTTATTTTATCCTCTTCTTCTTTTGGTAAATGCTTCTCAATGATCATTTCAATAACAATAAGCTTCCCGTTCTTTCGTAAGACACGATAACATTCTGGAATCGCCTGTACTTTCTTTGTAAAAGCAAGTACAGATTCTCCTAATACAAGGTCAAATTGCTCGTTCAAAAACGGCAACTGCTCCACATTCCCTTTAATCAGTTCAATAGATAATTGCTCTTGTAACCATCTATTTTTCGCCTTTTGAATCATAATCTCATTATTTTCAATTGCCGTCACATTGTAACCAAATTGCTTTTTCATATAAGCTGCTGTACGCCCTGTTCCGCATCCGATTTCAAGCACATTTGCTTCATGATATAATGGCAACTGTGCCAATAACTTTTTTGTTAATGTAAAACCGCCAGGGTGTGCACTTCCAATTCCGTAATAAGCTAAAAAATCAATATATACGTTCTGTTTCATAAGAGTCTCCTTCATTTTTTCTACATTAGCTATATTCATGTAAATTAAAAACGGTGCAAAATAAAAAAGCATTTCTAAGGTAGAGTTATTTCTCCTTAGAAATGCTTTTATGGTCATTACTTACTTTTTCTCCTCTGTTACATAAGCCCACTTGAAGCTATATTCTGGACTGATGTTATGTTTTACAATTCCTTTTACAGTTGGTTTCATTACATACGATCTAGCATTTTGATGTAATGGTACAAGCGCTACATCTTCTTCTAGTAACAGTTTTTCAGCCTTTCCTAACTCTTCCCAACGTTTCTTTGCATCTGCCATTAACTCAGTCTTACCTTTATTAATCATCTCATCATATTTTGGATTTGAGTAACTCATTTGGTTTTGAGAGTTTGTAGATTCAAACATATCTAAATATGTCATTGGATCCGCATAGTCTGGGCTCCAGCCGCCATATGAGAAATCGTAATCTTGATCAGATTCTAATTTCAGCTTTTGTTTGAATGGCTGCATTTTAATATTTACTGTTACACCTTTTAAGTTTTTCTCAATTTGATCTTTTACATATTCCCCAACTTTTTTCGCATTACTTGTATCATAGTTTAAGAACTCTAATGTCACTTGATCTTTACCAAGTTCTTTTTTCGCTTCTTCCCATGCTGCCGCTGCCTTTTTCGCATCTGGCTTTAATCCCGTTTTAAATGTTTCTGCAAAATCTTTGCCATCAGGACCAGCCGCTAATCCTTTTGGTACTAAGTTATCCACAGGTTTCGAACCATCATTTAAAATAACATCTGCTAAATCTTTTTTATTAACTGACAATGCAATCGCTTCACGCAATTTCTTGCTCTTAAGTGGTGTATCTTGACCAACGCGTTTTTGGTTTAAACGTAAGTAGAATGTACTTGGCTCTGTATATGTTCCAAACTCTTCTTTGTTGTTTCTATATTTATCAACAAACTCTCCACTTAGTAAAGAAAAGTCAATTTGGCCACTATCATATAGGTTTACACGAGTAGCTGCATCTTTTACAACACTATAGTTAATTTCCTCTAATTTTACAGTCTTTTTGTCCCAATAACTATCATTTTTCTTCAGTTTCCAGCCCTCTTCATGTTTCCAGTCTGTTAAAACGAATGGTCCGTTGTAAAGTGTTGTATCAGATTCTAAACCGAATTTCTCCCCTTTTTCTTTTACGAACTTTTCATTTAATGGGTAATATGATACAAACGCCGTTAAATTTAAGAAGTAAGGTGTTGCTCTTTCTAGTTCTACTTCCAGTGTGTGATCATCTACTGCTTTTGCCCCTAGTGTAGATACTTCTGCTTTTCCTTTATTAATTGCTTCTGCATTTTTAATGTAGTATGCAATAAATGCGTACTCTGCAGCTGTATTTGGATCTACTAGGCGCTGCCACGCATACACGAAATCTTTCGCTGTGACTGGGTCACCGTTTGACCATTTTGCATCTTTTCGAAGTTTAAATGTATATTTTTTGCCATCCTCGCTTTTCGTGCTAGATTCTGCGACAGCCGGGATTGGCTTATTATCTTTATCAAGGCGATATAGACCTTCCATTGTATTCCCTAAAATTTGTGATCCAAGTGTATCCGTATTTTTCGTAACATCCATTGTTGGAATTTCATTTGTTTCTGTACGATTCATCACTTGTTTTGCTGCATATTTAATATCAGATTTTTTCTCTTCTCCACTATTAGATGTTGTACTTGTTTTCTTATCCCCGCCTGATCCCGAACACGCTGTCAGTGCCATGCTTACTGCTAAAACTGGTGCTACAACTGCTGTTAATTTTTTCACCTTTTTCATTTGTTTCCCCTCCCTAAATTATATGTACGATGCTACTCTCAATAGATATCAGGATATCTATTGAGTTATCAGAAGATTCTTATTAATTAATATTCTACTATTTTTTCTGAGTTTGTAAAGTTTATTTTTAAAAAATTCAGAAAATAATTTTTCTATAATAATAATCCACTTTTTAATAGAACCATTACAAGATTCTCCCCATCTACTATATGAGCATCAAAACCTTCTTATTCTTTTCTATTTTTTAAGCGCTATTATATATGCATCTTTCTCGTTATAAATCATTTGAATGTAAGACATTCCTTTCATTTTTTCTTCCACTCTTAATCAATTCAAATTGATTAGACAGATTCTGCTCATGAAAAAGCATCTCCAAAAGTAGTGTATTTACCCTCTGGAGACGCTTTTCTAAAACTTATTATTTTCCGCCTTTCTCCTCCACATACGCCCACTTAAAGCTGTACTCTGGGCTGATATTATGTTTTACAATTCCTTTTACATTTGGTTTCATTACATATGCTCTACCAGTTTGATATAGTGGCACCATCGCTGTATCTTCTTCAAGCAATAGTTTTTCAGCTTTTCCTAACTCTTCCCAACGTTTCTTCGGATCAGACATTAATTCATTTCCTGCTTTGTTAACCATTTCATCATATTTTGGGTTTGAATAGCTCATTTGATTGTAAGGACTCTTCGTTTCAAACATATCAATAAATGTCATTGGATCCGCATAGTCCGGGCTCCAACCTGCATAAGACATTTCATAATCTTGCTCTGTCTCTAGCTTTAATTTTTGTTTAAACGGCTGAATTTTCGTATTAATTGTTACACCTTTTAAATTTTTCTCAATTTGATCTTTTACATAGTCAGCAACTTTTTTCGCTGTTCCATCATCATAACTTAACAATTCAATCGATACTTGGTCTTTACCAAGTTCCTTTTTCGCTTCTTCCCATGCTGCCGCTGCTTTTTTTGTGTCTTGTTTTACACCATTTTTAAATGTTTCTGTAAAATCTTTACCATCTGGACCTTTTGCTAGCCCTTTTGGCACTAATTGATCTGTTGGTTTCGATCCGTTGTTTAAAATAACATTTGCTAAACCTTTTTTATCGATTGATAGCGCAATCGCTTCACGTAATTTTTTACTCTTAAGTGGTGTATCTTGGCCTCCACGTTTTTGATTTAAACGTAAGAAGAACGTACTTGACTCTGCATACTCACCATATTCCTCTTTATTAGATTTATATTTATCAACAAATTCTCCTGATAATAGTGTAAAGTCAATTGCATTCGTATCATATAAATTTACTTTTGTAGCTATTTCTTTTACAACACTATAATTAATTTCTTCTAATTTCACACTATCTTTATCCCAGTATTTATCATTTTTCTTCAACTTCCAGCCTTGCTCATGCTTCCACTCAGACATTACGAACGGTCCGTTATATAAAACTGTATCCGCCTCTAAACCAAATTTATCTCCTTTTTCTTTTACAAACTTTTCATTCAACGGATAGTAGGATGCAAATGCCATTAAATTTAAGAAGTATGGAACAGGTTTTTCTAATTCTACTTCAAGTGTATAGTCATCTACCGCTTTTGCACCTAATGTCGATGCGTCTGCTTCTCCTTTATTAATCGCTTCTGCATTTTTAATATAATAAGCAATAAATGCATATTCAGCAGCTGTTTCTTTAGCGAGTAAGCGCTTCCATGCGAATACGAAATCGTGCGCCGTTACCGGATCACCATTTGACCATTTTGCATCTTTACGAAGCTTAAATGTATATTTTTTACCATCCTCACTTTTCGTGCTAGATTCCGCCACCGCTGGAATTGGTTTATTATCTTTATCAAGGCGGTATAACCCTTCCATTGTATTCCCTAAAATTTGCGCTCCAAGTGTATCTGTTGATTTTGAAGTATCCATTGTTGGAATTTCCTGATTTTCTGTACGATTTAATACTTGTTTTGCTGCGTATTTTATATCAGATTTTTTCTCTTCGCCACTATTAGACGTTGTGCTTGTCTTCTTATCCCCGCCTGATCCCGAGCATGCCGATAACGCCATGCTCATTGCTAAAACCGGTGCTACAACCGCTGTTAATTTCTTCATCTTTTTCTTCTTCATTTGTGTACCCTCCCTAATCATATGTACAATGCTAACCTTATTAGATTTCTGATATATTTATATTATCAGAAAATTCTTATTAATTAATATTCTACTGTTTTTTTATGTTTTGTAAAGTTATTTTTTTAAAATCTTAAAATATCTACTATAATGACAATATATTTCAGTTATATTACGGTGCAAAATTTTCCCATTCACTATTTAACAGCACAACACTTCTTATTCTTTATTTAAGTTCCTATTAAACTTCTTTATATATGATCTCTCCATCAAATATCGCTTCTAGTAACTGAATCTTTTTAAAACAAGATTCCCTCCATAGAAAAAAGCACTTCCAAAAGTAGATATACTACTTTTAGAAATGCTTTTTTATCTTTGTTACTTACTATTTTCCTCTGTTACATAAGCCCACTTGAAGCTATATTCTGGACTGATGTTATGTTTTACAACACCTTTTACGTTTGGTTTCATTACATACGATCTAGCATTTTGATGTAATGGTACAAGCGCTACATCTTCTTCCAGTAATAGTTTTTCAGCCTTCCCTAACTCTGCCCAACGTTTCTTCGCATCCGCCATTAAATCTGTCTTACCTTGTTTGATGATTTCATCATATTTTGGATTTAAGTAGCTCATTTGGTTTTGAGAATTTGTAGATTCAAACATATCTAAATATGTCATTGGATCCGCATAGTCTGGGCTCCAGCCGCCATATGAGAAATCGTAATCTTGATCAGATTCTAATTTCAGCTTTTGTTTGAATGGCTGCATTTTAATATTTACTGTTACACCTTTTAAGTTTTTCTCAATTTGATCTTTTACATATTCCCCAACTTTTTTCGCATTACTTGTATCATAGTTTAAGAACTCTAATGTCACTTGATCTTTACCAAGTTCTTTTTTCGCTTCTTCCCATGCTGCTGCTGCTTTTTTCGTATCATGTTTTAAACCATTTTTAAACTCTTCTTGGAAGTCTTTTCCGTCAGGACTCTTTGCTAATCCTTTTGGTACTAAATAATCCGCAGGTTTCGAACCGTCATTTAGGATAACATTTGCTAAATCTTTTTTATTAATAGACAATGCAATTGCTTCACGTAATTTCTTGCTCTTAAGTGGTGTATCTTGATTCGCACGTTTTTGATTTAAACGCAAGTAGAATGTACTTGGTTCAGAATATGTTCCAAACTCGCCTTCTTTGTTTCTATATTTATCAACAAACTCTCCACTTAGTAAAGTAAAGTCAATTTGCCCACTATCATATAGATTTACACGTGTTGCCATATCTTTTACAACACTGTAGTTAATTTCGTCTAACTTCACACTCTTTTTATCCCAATAACTATCATTTTTCTTCAGTTTCCAGCCTTCTTCATGTTTCCAATCTGTTAATACAAACGGTCCATTGTAAACTACTGTATCAGATTCTAACCCGTATTTATCTCCTTTTTCCTTAACGAATTTTTCGTTTAGTGGATAGTAAGATGGGAATGCTGTTAAATTCAAGAAGTATGGAGTTGGTCTTTCCAGCTCTACTTCAAGTGTGTGATCATCTACTGCTTTTGCACCTAGTGTAGATACTTCCGCTTTTCCTTTATTAATTGCTTCTGCATTTTTAATGTAGTATGCAATAAATGAATACTCTGCAGCTGTATTTGGATCTAGTAAACGTTGCCATGCATACACGAAATCTTTCGCTGTTACTGGATCACCGTTTGACCATTTTGCATCTTTACGAAGCTTAAATGTATATTTTTTACCATCTTCACTTGTTGTGCTAGATTCAGCAGCAGCTGGGATTGGCTTATTATCTTTATCAAGACGATATAGACCTTCCATCGTATTCCCTAAAATTTGTGATCCAAGAGTATCCGTATTTTTCGAAACATCCATTGTTGGAATTTCGTTTGTTTCTGTACGATTCAGTACTTGTTTCGCTGCTAATTTCTCACCTGATTTGCTATCACTTCCGCTTGAATTCGTACTTGTTTTTTTGTCTCCACCTGTAGAACATGCTGTCAATGCCATACTCATTGCTAAAACTGGTGCTACGACTGCTGTTAGTTTTTTCATTTTTTTCTTTTTCACTTTTGTACCCTCCCTAATTACCTGTACGTTTCTAGATTAAGAAATTTCTGATAATTCTATTTTTCTTTATATATTTATCAGAAGATTACTATTACTTATTATTCTACTAATTTTTTAATTTTTGTAAAGTATTATTATTAAAAATTTTATAAAAATTATTTTATTGCAGTAATATTTATAAACATTCTATTGCATCGATATGGAGTTTTCCCTCTATTACTATAGGGATAAGGTTTTCTTTCTATTTATTCCAATTTTAGAGAAGGAACTTGTAAATTATTGTTAATAAATAATGTATAAAGCTAAACATTCTTTTCTTAACAAAATAAAAAAGTCAGCAAAGCTAACTTTTTTATCCGGCAATTTTTTCGTTTCGTATACTTATTAACACCTGTTTATGTTTCTCTTCATTCTCTCACAATAAACGTTTAACCACCAATACACTCCATTAGTTTTGACATCGTGTCCATAAAAAAACGTAATTTCTTCATTATGATGCTTTTCCCATAAATACTTCTTGTGTTGAGGTGGTTCTTCCCCACGTAAAACGGAAATATGTGCACCATATAAAGGTGTATTTAAATTTGTACCTATTTCTTTTTTTATCCAATTTTGATAATAATGAATAATATCATTAGGTCATTCTATAATTATCCACCATGAATCTTGAACCTTACCTACAATTGGATCATATATTATCTTTCCTTTTGCTTGAAAAAACATTGTTATTATTTCCTCCAAATGATTGCAAAGTTAGCTGCTTAGTTTCTTTACGTCATATTATAGGGCTAACCCTTCAGATAAAATGGATTTTCAAATAAAAGAGCAATATTACATAAGAAATTCCCATTCTAAACTCCTATTCCCATTCTTTTTCCTTCGTAATCTTGCTCTTACATTCTAAAATGCGGACATAAAAGCTTCGTTCAGGTTATACTACTTTTCGGAGGTGATCAGATGCAAAATGATAGCGAAATTCAAAACGAATCAACGCAATTTTTAAATTCAGTTGTTAATAAGATGACCGACGAACGTTGGCATGCAATCGTGCACAATGATTCTTCCTATGATGACAAGTTTTATTACGGAGTAAAAACAACAGGTATTTTCTGTCGCCCTTCATGCAAGTCCAGAGTACCTAATATAGACAATGTAAAGATCTTTCAAAATACAGAGGAAGCATTGTCCGAAAACTTCCGTCCATGCAAACGTTGTAAACCTAATGGGTTAACATTACCTAATGAAGATTGGGTAACTCAAATAGCAGAGTACATTGATAATCACTATAGTGAACCCTTAACGCTAGAAATATTAGCCGATATGTGTCACGGAAGCCCTTTTCATTTACAACGAACATTTAAACGAATTAAAGGGGTTACTCCCATTGAATATATACAACATACACGAATTTCTAGAGCAATGGATTATCTTACGGATACGGATAAATCCATTATGGAGATCGGTTTTGCTGTTGGGATACCAAATACAGCACACTTTGCGACACTGTTTAAAAAGCGAACTGGCTATACGCCTAGTATGTATAGAAAGCTAAATCAATAAAAAGATGGAGGTTTAAAACATGGAAACAACATTAACTCAAAACGTATATTGGACTCAATTCATTTATAAACAATGGAAGATGTATATTGCGGCAACTGATAAAGGATTATGCTTTGTGGGTTCACAAAATCAGCCTTTTGAAGAAATAGCTGATTGGGCAAATGCTAAACTCCCGAAACATACTTTAGTGGAAGATGCTCAAAAATTACAGCCATATGTTACAGAGTTTGTTGAATACTTTGAAGGAAATCGTCAAGTATTTATTTTTCCTATTGACGCAATTGGTACAGCTTTTCAAACGGCTGTTTGGAATGCTTTAAATAAAATTCCATATGGAAAAACGTGCTCTTATTCTGACATTGCAGAAGCAATTCAAAAGCCTAAATCAGTCCGTGCTGTAGGTACAGCAATTGGAGCAAACCCAATATTAATCACAGTTCCGTGCCATCGTGTAATCGGGAAAAACGGTAAATTGACAGGTTTTCGAGGTGGCTTAGAGATGAAGCGTGATTTACTATCACTTGAAAAGGTAGATGGTAAATTTTGGGGAGAAATGCAATATGTCTAATAACATTCAAGAACGCGTTTCATCCCTTAATTGGGATGAAGTGCATAAAACTTTAGATGAGATTGGTTATGCAAAAATACCTGTATTGTTAGATTCAAAACAATGCGAAGAAATTATAAATATGTACGAAGAGGATTCTTTCTATAGAAGTACAATCAACATGGAAAGATATCGTTTTGGAAGTGGACAGTATCGATATTTCCAAGCACCTCTTCCATCAATTATACAAGAATTACGTACAGGCTTTTATTCTGAACTGGCTATAGCAGCAAATCGATGGTTAAAGCAATTAGGTAAAGAACCAGTTTATCCACCTACCCACACAACGTTCCTTGAACTGTGTCAAAAACATGAACAGATACGACCTACCCCTTTAATTTTAAAGTATGGTGCAGGTGGCTATAACTGTTTACATCAAGATTTATATGGTGATGTTTACTTTCCATTCCAGGTATTATTTGCATTAAATCAGCGTGAAATTGATTACACAGGAGGTGAGTCGATTTTAGTAGAGCAAAGACCTAGAGCACAAAGTAGAGGACATGTTATTACCCTTGAACAAGGTGAGGCGTTGATTTTTCCGACAAACCATCGACCTGTTCTCGGAACTCGTGGTTATTATAAAACGACACTTCGTCATGGTGTAAGTACAATTCACTCCGGGATAAGATATGGATTGGGTATTATATTTCATGATGCAAAATAATATAGTTCTATTGTCTACAAATATTTACCTCTATTAAAGATTGAATATTCATTCTTTAATATTCGAAGTTAGACGCATTCCTTATATCTTTATAATTAAGGTCTTTTCAAACCTATTTTAACCCGTTTTCTATTCAGATTAACTGCAGCAATCGAAATAATATAAAGCCTAAATTACTTTAGGCTTCTACATTTAGGAGGATTAACATGAAAAATATTTTAATTATTAATGGAATGGTAAAAATCCTTGTTGGCTCAAATGAATTTTCTCCTCTGGGAACATTTTTTTAAACCTATTGTATACAATTTTGTATGCATCAGGACTATACCATTCATTTAAATCTATTTTTTCATATATGTTACTTACCCCTAATTTTTGGGTCCTTCTACCTCCGCTACCATCTCCCATGAAAAAGTCATCTATGCAAACCCGATCCACTAAACCAATGAGTTTTTCAGGAAAAGCTTCACTACTTGGTAGTATGGGGGCAATAGTTGCTTGTGTTGGAACTCCAGCATCTGCAAGTATCTGTAATGTTTTTAGTCGAGCATTGATTGGTGGAGCACTAGGTGTAAACCATTTGCGAATGGTTTCACTATCGGTTTCTATGGTCATACTTACACGTACTTTTTCTTTCAATTGAAGTAATAAATCAATATCTCTTCGGACCAATGGGCTTCTAGTCTGTACAAATAAAAAATCTGGTTGAATCTCTACCATTACCTCTAATAAAGAACGTGTAATTTCTTCTTTATGTTCAACAGGTTGATAGGGGTCCGTGCTAGATGACATAAAAATTGTCACCTTTCCTTTCTTTTTTTCCCTTATAAGTTCTTTCCTTAATACTTCAGCTGCGCTTTTCTTAATATCTACCCAAGTCCCCCATTCTTGTTTACGAAATGTCGAAACAGGCATTTGACGTACATAACAATATGAACATGAAAATGCACAGCCAGTATAAGGATTTAATGTATGACTATATCCAGAAAGAAAACCGCTTCCTTTATTCATAAGCGTTTTAGGAAATTTATATAACAATTTTGTATTCAACTCGTCCCTCCTTTTATATTATTTAACTAATTGGTATTCTTTCATGATTTATTTTGAATAGGCTACTAAAACCTGTATATGAATGATGAAAAAATAATTATTATGAAAGAAGTAAACTTCACAAACTAACTTGAACTATTTTTATAACTCTAAGTTTTTTCCCTTGTATCCAACTTCAATAGAAATTTTATTTCTTTTTTTCAGACATACCTGTGTGATGCTCTGTATTAGGAATCCCTATTTCAAACCCTATTTCCATAATTGATTTATCTGAGTTAGCAAGAAATAGCATTGCTCTTGCAAATCGTAGTTGCTTTACATACTCAGTTAGAGTTATTCCATAAAATTTATGGAATTTATGTTCTAAGTCGCTTGTACTACATTGAATCATTTTTGCAAGGGTTTTTACTGTCAATGATTTATTACAATGTTCATCAATATACTGTTTAATTTTCTTCACAGCATTTATATCTTGCAAGGATTCTTGAGTAGGTTTGCATCTTTTACATGGACGGAAGTTTTCCTGAATAGCTCCATGTTGAGTTAAAAATACTCGTACATTTTCTCTATTTGGAGTACGTGACTTACAAGATGGAAGACAAAAAATCTTTGTTGTTTTTACTGCGTAATAGAATTCCTCATTATATGATGCATCATTTTGCACGATAGCCTGCCATCTCTCATCAGTTAAATTAATTTCATCCTTTTCATTTATAACTGTTTGCTTATTTTGTTTTCCCATGTAATCACCTCCACGGAAACTTAGTATAAACCTAACACTTATCATTTGTACGGATTTAGGAATATAAGAGCAAGATTACAAAATAAAATAAAAGCAATTTATGATAAAAATATATAAGAGTTATGTATGGAAAAACAGAGGGGATTTCATGACAAATCATATAAACAACACTGAATGGGATGCTCCATATTTTATAAGCGATATGACAAGTAAAACTTATTGCTTTCCATGGTGTGAAAATGGACAAAAAAACAAAATATTACTGTATTTAAATCTAGAAAAGAGGTTATGCATTCTGGATATTTCCCTTGTAAAAATTGTTGTCCTATACTCTCGCATGGTTCTTGGAGGGATTTTGAACAGGAGATAAAACTACTCGTTCCTAAGGAGTTTAATTTCAAAGAAAATTTACAATACCTACAGCGCTCTCCAAATGAATGTATGTTTGATATAGAAGATGATAAAATTTATCGCGCTGTCCTTATTGAACAGGAAAGACCATTGATTGAAATTAGTGCAGACCAAGAAAATAATCTTATTATACGTTTTATAGATAATACAGTAATAGCAACTAGATGGATTCGTGCTGCCATTGCTAGTTACGTACGAGAATGGTTTGATTTAGACACTAATTTATCTCCCTTTTATGATTTAGCTAATAAAGATGTGCTACTAAATAATCCAGTCAAAGAACACTATGGATTACGAAATATGGGGATTCCCGATTTATTTGAAGCCCTATGTTGGGGTATTCTTGGACAGCAAATCAACCTTACCTATGCGTATACATTAAAGAGGCGTTTGGTAGAAAGTTTTGGTGAATATGTAGAATGGGAAGGGAAAAAATATTGGATTTTCCCAACACCACAGAACATTGCTAAATTAACTGTCGAAGATTTACTTCCACTAAAAATGACAATAAAGAAATGTGAATATTTAATTGGTGTTGCGCAGCTTATGGTAGACGGAAAATTAAAGAAACAATCTTTGTTAAATACAGATAATCATAAAGAAGCTGAAAAACTTTTAGTTAATATTCGTGGTATTGGACCATGGACAGCAAATTACGTTCTAATGCGTTGTTTACGGTTTCCCTCGGCTTTTCCAATCGATGATGTAGGTTTGCATAATGTAATTAAATTACTTACAGGATCTGAAACAAAACCAACAAAAAAAGAGATCAAGCAATATGCTGCAACTTGGACAAATTGGGAATCGTATGCAACGTTTTATTTATGGAGAACCCTTTACTGATGTATCGTTTAGGCATATATTTAAGTATCAGGAGGACACGGATGAAAAATATAATTAGAACACAAATTTTTGAACTTATTGATCCAGAATATCAAAAATTTTCAGCAGCACTCATACCTAATATTGATAATGTTTTGGGTGTGCGACTACCTGAACTACGCAAAATAGCAAAGAAGATTGCAAGGGATGATTGGCGTACTTATCTAAAAACAGCTGAGGATGGATATTTTGAGGAAATTATGTTACAAGGTATGGTTATTGGCTATATTAAAACGGATATTAATGAACACTTATCTTATGTAGCTTCTTTCGTACCCAAAATAGATAATTGGTCAGTTTGCGATAGTTTCTGTATAGGACTCAAATTTACCAAAGAACATAGAGAGCTTGTATGGGAATTCTTAAAACCTTATCTTTCATCGAAAAAAGAATATGAAGTTCGCTTTGGAGTAGTCATGCTTTTAGACTTTTATATCGAAAATGAGTACATTCATAAAGTATTAACTCTTCTTGATAACACAAAACATAATGGTTTTTACGCAAAAATGGCTGTTGCTTGGGCTATATCTATATGTTATATAAAATTTCCTGATTTAACATTGGACTATTTAAAACATAATACTCTCGATGATTTTACCTATAATAAAGCTTTGCAAAAAATTACAGAATCGTATCGTGTAGATAAAGAAACTAAAGCTCTTATTCGTAGTATGAAACGGAGATAAATTAGCGTGTATATTATCAAAGGATGGAACCTATTAAATTTATTAAGTTCCATTCTTGTTATTTTTTACATTAAATTGATAATTTAATGTTACAATACATTGCTGTAATTTCTCCCACTGTTATTAATTGTTCTAAAGAATTCGTGATTATAAGAAGTTGAAATAATTTTCCCCATGAAAATGCCTCCTAAACTAAAATGTTATAGATTAACTTTCAAATTATTGAGTACTCCTTTAACCTTATTAAGGAATTTCATAAGTATTTAATCAAACGTTTGTTTAAAATGTTTAGAATACAAATAAATAAGTTATAGAATAGAGTACAAAAATCATTATTTTCATCTTGTAGGATTTTATGTTTATTATGTAATTTCTATACAACAAAGAAAAAAGCACCCTCTTTGGATGCTTATCATGAAGTATCTAAAGTAATTTATAAATTAAATACAGGTAAAAAATATATGCTACGATTTACTGTAATCTTGTATGTCTTCCGGTGAAATTAATGAGTAAACCCACCGCCAAGTTGTTGTTCAGCCAGGGCTACTAAACGCTTTGTGATTTCACCGCCAACAGAACCGTTTGCACGAGATGTTGTATCTGGACCAAGCTGTACTCCAAATTCTTGTGCAATCTCATATTTCATTTGATCAATTGCGTTTTCAGCACTTTGAACCAATACTTGTTTATTATTTCTGTTATTCTTGTTTGCCATATGTATCACCTCCTACGCTTTTAGTATGCTACGAAACATGGAAAAACATTTATTCCTTTTTATGGAAAATTATTGTTTGAAAGTTTCTGTTTATGGTTAAACAGAAGCACAAAAAGAACTTGTAGGAATCACTACAAGTTCTTTTTGTAATAATGAAAGCAAGGGTAAAACATACTATCTTTCTAGGCATATTCGAAAAACATAGGGATGTTTCTTGATAGGTCTATTATATAACAAATATTAACATTTCAAGATTGTAGTTTAGAAAATTTTGTGAATTAAGAAAATGAATAGTTTATCACTCTTATATTAACCCAAAAAACCTAACTGTTTATTTCGTACAAAACACTTTAAATTAACATCAATACTATAATAAATTATTAAAAATATAAGTATAAGTAAATAGAGAAGAATGAGGGATTAATACAACACCTAGATTTCACCACATCATGAGGTATTATTAACATAATTATCGTTATCGGTAGTTTCGATTTCAACAAAAAAAGGATTAGCTAAATGCTAGTCCTAAAGGTTTTATATTGGATATTCATTCAACCAAATTAATGCTTGTTCATAATTATCAAAAAAATTTACAGATTCTTTTGTATTGGACTGTTGTAAATAATTCATTATCTCTCCTTCCTCAAGGAGAAACGCAATTGCTTTACTATGATTCAAAATGTTTTCATTGAAAAACTTATCTTTCCATGCTTTTTGAACTGAAAAATGATCTGGAGTGTACCCTTTTCTATCTACCAACAATTTGTATTTCCGACCTTCGGAAATGAATTGCTGACAAACTTTCTCGAATCCGTTAAACCATTCGTTAACATCATCTGTTTTAATCTTGCCAATCAGATTGGTAACAATTAAATCTCCTGAAACTGTTGTGATAATATTCTGTTTACTCAACTTGGAATCATCCCCCTTAATTACAATTATGTGAAAAAAACTTTATGAAATCAATTAAAAGAAGGAATGATTAATTTTTTATGAATAATATATACATATCTACTTAAAATAATGAAGGTTTATCGGTATTGCAAAAAGGATCTTCGATTGGAAGATCCTTTTATGCTTGTTCAATTAAAGTGCTTAATAATTAAATAAGCAATTTCTAAAAAAACAATAAAAAACCATCGTTCTGTTCTTGGAGAATAAATAATTTCTATAGTTTAGTTCCAGATCGTGGGATATTACCTTTTACTACTTTCGTTGTTTCTAACACTTCTATGCCCGTCCAAATATCTGTAAAAGTTCTCTTTCCCTTTGTAAGGAGGAACACTATCCCATCTATCCATAAATATATTATGTAAATAAAAATCGGTAAAAAGAGGTACTGGTAGTCCATGTCATTTGCTAAATGATAAGCAATTAAAAATATAAGTAGACCTGCTATTCCGTTTCTTATAAACCACCATGTAAACAATTTAAATTTATTGGTATTTTTTAATATTAAACCGTTAAATTTATAACCCCATGTTAAGTTTAATTTGAAATTAGCTCCTAGTGATGTAATCATAAATATCAAAGCACTCAACAGCAGCATACCATTCATTATCCCAGTTAATATTGGATTCCATGTATCTTCGTAACTTGCAACGAAAGGCAAAAATAGTAAAGCTATTACTGCTACAATGAGAAATGGTAGGATTGAAAGAAATATACAGATAGCTATTGAAATAAATAAATCTATTACATAACCAAGTATACGTTTTCTTATTTTCACTTTATCACCTCCTGTTCATATTTTACGATAAAGCTCTGTTAAATAAAAAATATTTCTTCACAATCTTTACGATTCAATTTAAAATGTTATTCAACAATCTGGCCTGGTTTTGATGAACAAGATCTCCAAGAATCGTTTGCACACTCTATACAAATCTAGTTAACATAAAGTCCATTATCAAAAGTAAATAAATTATCTAAGATATTCTATAAATGGGACAAGTATAAGAAGCGAAATCATTCTTTTTGAATTAAATATAATAGTATAGATAAGTGAGGTGAATTTTTTGTATCCACTTAATAGAAAAAATTGTAGACCTCGTGCTGTTTCTTGTCCTACTCCTGGTCCTATATCTACTCCTTGTACTGTTTCCACAGCTACATTTAGTAATTTGTCTCCAATTGTTATACCATCCGCAGGTCTAGCAACACCCTATCCATCTAGTATTAATGTGACAGGTTTATCTGGTGGGGTTACTCAAGTTACAGTGACAATAATTGGCCTAACTCATACATTTCCAGATGATATTGATATCTTGCTTGTAGGACCACAAGGGCAAAACGTTATTCTTATGTCAGATGCAGGTGGTTTTTTTGATGTTAATAATGTTACATTAACTTTTAATGACTTTGCACAATCTCTACTTCCTAACAGTAGTCAAATCGTCTCTGGTACATTTCAACCAACTAATTATGGATTTACAGATATTTTTCCTTTTCCAGCACCACTACCTCCGTATGGATCGTTTTTAAGTGTTTTCAATGGAATAGATCCAAATGGTGTATGGAACCTTTTTGTATTTGATGATCTTGGTGGAGATAGCGGTTCTATCTTGGGATGGACATTAAATATTACTACTACTTTTTGTTCTTAAAAAAATCGTGATTTTTAAGTTATCAAATAAACCAGTTCATTATAATGAACTGGTTTATTTGATAACTTTTTTTAGTTGTGACATTTTTAATGTGAGATATGCATTCTTCTTATATATGTGTCTTGTTTATTTGTTCATTGGATTAATGTATGTATATCGTATTCATGTAAAGTTAACATAACGCAAAATTATCGGTACAAGGAAAAAGGCGGATCCCTACTCTTACAAGGAATCCGCCTTTTTCTTTTTCTATGACTCTATTCGTTTTTTTATACATCCCTATCCTGACGTGGGTTTTAGGGTTCTTGTTTGTTACTGGATTAGCCGAAAAACTGTATAAAATTTTGTATGCTCTTAGCGTGGGTTTTTTCCAAAATGCTGGCGGTACCCCATCGCTATCAAGCTAAGGTTTTAATATACCCCACATCCATCAAGCTAAGATTTTGTGATACTCCCCATAACGAAAAATTTACCTTTTTATAGTAATTTATGAGAATTCGGCTCACTTTTTTCGTTTTTGGGGAACAATTAATTTCTTAAGTTGATGGCAATGTGGTGATACCCCCTACTAAAGATGTATGGAATTTTAATACTTTTATTGGATTCAATATTATTTTTTAATTGGTATATTAATATTCAAGAACAGAAAGTAAGGGAGAAAATCAGATGATTAAAGGGCTGTATGAAGCACATTTACCAGTTAGTAATTTAAAATCGTCGATACAGTTTTATGAAAATCTAGGTTTGGAGTTCGATCATAGTGTAGAGGATAAAATAGCTTTTTTATGGATTGAAAAAGACAAAAGTTGGCTAGGATTATGGGAAACCGATAAAGTAGAACTTGAATATCATCCATCTATAAGACATATAGCATTTCAAGTCACTTTAGATGATTTAAAAAATTCGTTGAAATGGCTTAAAGACAAAGGATACGAACCGAGGGAGGCATTTGGATTTGAGCCCCGTGAACCCTTTGTAATAGCTCATAACCATTATGCTCATGCTAAAATTCATTTTAACGACCCAGATGGAAATAGTTTAGAACTTATTTGTAAGCTTAATAATCCACATAAGATTACAAAAAGAATGTATTTGAGTGAATGGGAAGAATTAAATTCATAAATATTAAATACTCGATAATTGAAGGTTTGATTGTCGAATTAAAGAATTTTATAACGTCCCCTAAACAAAAAAATTTGTACATTTTCACCTGGAGATATCAATTTTCTCGTTTTGGGGGATTTGCTTTTCTTAGCTTGATAGGTATGGGATACAGCCGAGATATGTGTAAAAATAGGTCATATACTTACTTTTATTTCCAATTATTCTTCATGCTTGTCTCTCCCTCTGTATAAAATAGCTACCTACACTTTTAGTTTAGGGAAAAACAAACAATAAAAAAAGCCAGGATTGGCTTCAATTTTATATATACGAATAGCTACTTTGCGGTCTACAGCAAGAACCCTGTGATTAAGCCAATAAAAAAGAATTCAAATTAACTCCAAACAACACCTCGCCTCTCGTATTCCATTCTATATTCAACGGCAGCTGCAATTTTAGGGCTTGCGAACCTTTCCGTGATCCAAAGCCCCAAATCAAGTCCTGAAGTGACTCCTCTTGCAGTGATAATATTCCCTTGATCAACAATTCTGTAACGAAGAAGCTCTGCCCCGTATCCAATGATTTCATTCTGCGCCAAATAGTGCATCGTCGCTTTTCGACCATTCAATATACCGGAGGCAGCTAGTAGCATACCTCCTGTACAAACTCCAGCAACGATCGTTCCTTCGTTGTGCATCTCTCTAATCATTTCGGTCAGGGTTCCAAGCTCTGCTTGCTTTCGTTCCCCATGTTCAGCTTTATGATTCCAGCCACCACCAGGTACAATTAACAGATCTGGACGATTATCCATTCGTAAAAAATCATTTAGTTTAACCGTAACTCCAAACGAAGTAGTAATTTCTTGTTTTGGTTCACTTGATATTAGTTCAACCGTAAATGGAGCCCCTTCTTCTATCGCTCTTTTGAGTACCTCAAAAGGTGCGAAAGAGACAAGCTCTCCGAAGCCGTCAAACAATACAATTTGTATTTTCATTTTTATTACACCTCATATGCTTTCTTTTGTGAATCGTAGACATATAAAACGATTCGGCGATCATGTAATTGATTTACAAAAAATCCCCCATCCAATAGAAGAAGCAATACCTCTATAAGCACAATTATTGCGTTTTTTTATACCCCTTAACTCTCTTCACTTTCTTTTTTAGTCTGTTGTTCACTTAGTCCCAGATGACTTCGAAGTGTCTTGCTAAGTTCTCTTAAACTCTTTGTATCTGGATTATAATAATATACTCTTTCACCATTCGACCCATTCGGCAAATATAAATCATCTCCGACCAATTGTATTTTCTCAATTGAAGCATTTAATCCATATTTATAAAATGACAACATATCAGCCAAAGCTAAATTTGTCTTAAAATCACCGTCTACAGCATCAATCATTTTTCCTATTTTCGTAATAGATCCTACACTTTTTAATTTTGTTAATATTGCTTCAATGACGAGTTGCTGACGCTGTCCTCTCATGGCATCACTATCAATATGACGTGTTCTTGCGAGAGCTAGCGCTTCTTCTCCTGTTAATTTTTGCATTCCTTTTTTCAAATGAATAGTATCGGGTTCGTCTTTACTATTTTGCTCAGAAAACTCAATTGGAACATCTATTTCAATGCCGCCCAAATCATCAACAATTTTTATAAATGAATTAAAATTGAATTTCACAAAATAATCAACCGGTACATGTAATAATTTTTCTACCGCTTCAACAGAAGCTTGTGGTCCCCCATCCTTTCCGTTCTTTACAAAACCTCTACCGTATGCATGGGTTATTTTATCTTTTTTCTTTTCAATTGGAACATATGTATATGTGTCACGTGGTATACTAATTAACTTAACTGTCTTATCATCTTTATTAAATGTGGCTAACAATAGTGCATCTGTATGAAATGCACCATTATATTCTTTTTGACGCTCCACATTCTCATCAATGCCCATAATTAAAAGAGAAATATTATTTGTTATTGGTTTTACAGCGCCCTCACGTAAATCAGATTTCTCACCACGTGCTAGGCTGAGAGAAGCTTTTTGTACCGCATTTGAAGCTTTATTGTATAGGTACGCACCGTATCCCACTCCACTAGCTAACAAGATTCCTAAAAATATTCCTACTACTGTTCTTTTCCTATATTTCTTCTTATTCTTTTTTTCACGCGAAAGCGAACTTTTCTCCATATTATTTCCCCCGATATATATTATTCTATACGAATTAAAACTAGCCAAATAACTAGCTCACTATTTATTCAATACGTTTTTATTTTTTCATATGAAGAAACATCTTTTTGAAATACGTTTTCATCAATTTCTTTATCTATTTGTATCTTTTCTGTAGTAATAGAATATTGGATCATTCCATTATGAAAACTAAGAAAGTTCAACATAATCCCCGTATTTTTTTCTACAATCATTTCGAATTTCCCTCGTAAGTCTTCAGATGTACTTAAAGGCATCTCTATGTTTATAACGCCCTCTATTTTATAGCAATTTAATCCAAGATATTTTATTTCTTTAAAGTCCCAATCTTTATATCTAATTAACAAATCTGCAAACTCCGATTGAATACTATATTTAGCGAATCCAACATAGTCATCATCATACCGTTTTTTTTCTCCCATTTTATTAAACGCTCTTTCAGTAGGCGTTAATTTTAGTAACTCTTTATTTTTAAATTCTGGCTTCCAGTTCACTTCTTTATATGTATAATCTTTATCATTAAATTCTTGTTTTTTTCCTTTGTTATATAAAACTGTCATTTTTTTTGACTGATGATCCTCTTTAGAAGAAATTCCTCTTTGATTTTTTGTATCAATTGCATACTTATAAGTAGTAATACGACGAGATGAGCTAGCGTACTCTTCAAATTGCCCTGTAACATTTTTAAAATGATCAATTGAATCAAGCATTTTTTGATGAATTTTCTCTTTTTCAGGGTAATTTACGTTAAATTTTGTTTCTTCCTCATTTTCATAATCTGAAAATGCCTTTTTCGTTACATATTCAAATACGCCACCTTTTTGTGCAAAACTCTGCACGGAAAATTCAAACATAGAGACGATTGACAAGACCATTATTGCCGCACTAACAGCCATAACTTGAACTTTATAAGACCTTTTTTTAACCGGTAGATTATGTAATGTATCCTGAATTTTCCGATTCAAATGCTCAGGTAACATCGTTTCCTCTCGTTCTATTCGTTTTTTCAGTTTTTCATCAAACAATTCATCCTTATCCAACACGTACACCCCCTATTCCATTTGTAATTGCTTCTGCAGTTGTTCTCTCGCCCGTGACAACCTCGATTTAACCGTTCCTTTTGGTATTTCTAATAATGCTGCAATATTTTCTTGATTCATATCTTCATAATAATAAAGTACTGTTACAGCTTTTAATTCTTCGTTTAAAGACTGAATTGCATTATGAAGATCTATATCTTCATAAGAATCAAATGCTATCATGTAATCATTATTTCCTTCTATTGCAATTACTTTTTTTCGTGATCGTATGATTTCATTACACTGATTAATCAAAATTCGAATGCACCATGTTTGGAAAAACTCTTCATTTTTAAGCTTTTTTATATTTTCATAAGCTTTTAGAATTGTCGTTTGTATCGCATCTTCTACGTCATTTTCATCATATAGCATTGCTTTTGCTATACGATAGAGTTGAGCTTTATTTGTATGTATTAAAGAGACAAATGCTTCATGATCACCTTTTTTAGCTAAAGAAACATCACTCTCTTCTTGTACCATCATTTTATATACAGGTATTACTTTCACTGTCTGCCCTCCCGTTTTATATCTTCCAATAAAACTTTACACTTATTAGACGGATTTGTGAGGAAAAAGGTTCATTTTTTTTGTAATTTTCTAGAAATAAAAAAAGATAGTTAATTTCTTCAGAAACTAACTATCTTTTCAACTCTATTTATCTATAACGGTAAGTCTCTCTTCTTGAACAACACAATAGCTACCGCAAAGATACAAATCGCACCAAAAGTTAACCCAATACTTACCGGCCATATGTTATATGTCCCTGCCACAATTTCTTTCGGCCGAAACAACGTAAATAATGATATATTTCTCATCCATTCTAGCTTATCACTTAATTTCCCTACCATATCTAGTAAATAAAATAAAATTGTAACACTAGCAGAAAGACTAAGAGCTTTTCTTTCATCGTTACATATACAAGAGAATAAAAATGAATAGGCACTGACTACGAGAAACAACAGTCCCCCAACTAAATTCATTTTGAAGAATACTTCTTGATTTAAATTGTTATCTTTCAAGAGCCACTCTGCCCCTAATACACCGGCCCCATACGTCGCAAGTATAATAATCAGTAATCCTAGAATAAGAACTACTCCTTGTGTTATTCCGATTTTCACTCTAGATACAGGTGTTGCCAACAAATAAGCCATCGCTCCTTTATCTACATAACGAGCCATTACATGTGTAGCAACCGTCACACTAAAAATTGTCAATATGATAATGAATAACATACCATAGTATTCACCCGCTAAAAAATCACTTACATTTTGAATCGAATTTTCCATACCAACAATCTTTTTCACACTATCTGGCATAGCATCTATCATTTCATTTAACCCTTTCGCAGATACAAGCGATGGAAATATCCAAATTAATAACCACAAATAAAGGGCCGCACCAATCGAATAACTCCATATGCTTTTTTGATTTTCCTTAAAGCTAGCTAAAAACAGCTGTTTATTCATGTTTCACACCCTCCTTCGCATCATAATAATGCATAAATAAATGTTCTAAATCCATCGCCCTCGTTTGAAGTGCTTTCACATTATATTGTGCAAGTATTTGTAATACTTCTTGATAATTTCCCTGTACAATAACGGATGCTGTCTTCCCCTTCACCGCTTCAAATTCTAAATTTTCCTTTTGTAAAGAACGTACTTCCTCTTGTGACGAAACCGTTACATCCATTACCTGTCTTCTCATCCCCTGTAAATCATGAATGTTTTCTACCGTTACAAGGCGACCATCCTTAATAATAGCTACTCGGTCACATGTCCGCTCAATTTCTGTAAAAATATGAGATGACATGAGAATTGTCTTTCCTTTTTGTTTTTCCTCTAGTATTAAATCTATAAAAGTTTGCTGCATGAGCGGATCTAATCCTGACGTTGGTTCATCCAAAATTAACACTTCAGGATCATGCATAAATGCCGCAACAATTCCCGCCTTTTGTTTCATTCCTTTAGACATTTTTCGAATCGGTGTTTTCACATCAAATTGTAATCTTTCAATGAGCTCATCACGTCTTTTTGTATCTTTCAATCCTCGCATACCTTGCATAAGTTTTAGAAATTCTAATCCATTCATTCCTTCTATAAAAGAAATCTCGCCTGGCAAATAACCAACTTCTCTTTGAATTTTCGCAGCTTCATTCCAGCAATCTAATCCGAAAATTTCTGTATGACCAGCTGTCGGCTTTATAAAGCCCATTAAATGACGAATCGTTGTTGATTTCCCTGCACCATTTGGTCCAAGGTATCCGAAAACTTCACCTTCTTTTACTTGAAATGTAATATCAAATAACCCTTTCCCACTTGAAAATTGTTTTGTGACATTTTGGACTGAAATCATTATTCCACCTCATTTTTTGAAATATTTCATTGTTTATATTTCAAAATTATTGTACTCCTCCCCCCTTAAATTGGCAACGATTTTTTGAAATATTTTCATGTCTATATTTCAAAATTATTGTTTCCATCTCTGTTTTCTTGTATATTTTAAATGAGGTGATTGTATTGAACGGTTTTGAAAAAGTAAAAAAAAAGAAAAAACGTGCTATTAAAGACGCGGCATTGTTATTATTTTCAGAACGTGGATTTAATGATGTAAAAATAGAGGATATTGCAAAAAAAGCAAAAGTATCTCAAGTTACCATTTATAATCATTTTGGTAGTAAAGATGCGCTTTTTAGAGAACTTATTCAAGAATTTGCGACAACTGAATTCCAATACTATAAAGAGCTAGCATCTGAAAACATGCCTTTTCATGAAATGATGCATAAAATGATTGTTAGAAAGATGGAAAGAGGCGGTATATTTCACCCTGACATGCTGTTGCAAGTCATACAAAAAGATCCAGAGCTTCGTGCATTTATATATGGTTATCAACACGAAACCGTCCTACCTTGGTTTTTAAAGATATTAGAAAATGCGCAGCATAAAAATGAAATTAACCCCAATCTTTCAAAAGAAATGATGTTACTATACATCCAAATGTTTAGTAAACTTGGTGATGACTACGGGCTTCAATTTTTGGAAGGAGATCGTGAAAAGCATATACAAGATATTGTTACGATGTTTTTCTATGGACTTTCTAACCCTGAAAATATGAATCACAAAAAATTAAAATAACAATTTGAATTGACTTATTAAGATTAAAGGGGAATATTACATGCCACATAATAAACTTTTTTATGAGGTAATTTGTATGAGTTGTAGACAAATATTTAAGGTATACGAAGGAACACAAATATACAAACGCTTTAAAGAAAATAGAAAAGGAAAATACAATTGTGAGCAATGTAGTCATAATATACAGCTAGAAGCAATTAAAAATTTTTTTAATAAATACTAAAAGAATTTTATTGCATATCTAATCGAATTAAGCGTATATTTCAATCCCAAAAATCATAAAAAAGACACGAAATCGTGTCTTTTTTATGATCTATAATGAAATGACTCTACCTGTTTCACTACTTTCAATAGCTGCTTGAATAACACGAATAACTTGTAAACCTTCTTCGGCTGTTACAGGAACTGGCGCTCTACTTACAATACTATCTCGAATTCCTTTATAGTACATTTCATAGCAACCAACTTCTGTCGGAATATGTGTTATTTCCTCTTCAGTCTCTAGAACAGCATAATTGTTCTCGCTATCTTCTCCATATCCTGCACTACCTGGCTTCATACCAGCTTTTAATTGCTCTTCTTGTGAGTCCATGCCATATTTCACAATCGAACCTTTATCCCCATGAACACTAAAGTGAGGTCCTGCATGTTTCACATAACTACTACTATGTAAAACAATACGTTTGATTCCATAGTGAAGTACAATATGGAAGTAATCATCCGTTTCTGCCCCAGGTCTTTGCTTTACTATATCCGCACTAACAGCATCTGGTTCTCCAAATAAATGTAATGCTTGGTCAATTAAATGTGATCCTAAATCATATAAAATCCCTGATCCCGGTAAGTTCTTCTCACGCCAGCGATCACGTACATAAGGACGGAAACGATCAAAATGCGCTTCATATGCATACACATTTCCAATTTGTTTCTCCTCAATTAATTTCTTTATTGTTAAGAAGTCATTATCAAAACGGCGATTATGATACACACTAACAAAAACATTATGTTCTTCCGCCAATCTAATAAGCTCTTCACCTTCTTCAACTGAAACAACAAATGGCTTTTCTACAACAACATGTTTACCATGTAAAATTGCCTCTTTCACAAATGGAAAATGCGTTGTATTTGGTGATGTAATAACAATAAGGTCTATATCATCTCGTTTTACTAATTCTTCAATTGTGCCAACCACTTGTACAGTCGGTAACGCTTCTTTCACTACCTCTTCTTTTGAAGATACAATCGCACGAATATCATATTCATCAATCGTTTGTAATAAAGGGATGTGAAATGTTGTACTTGAAAATCCAAATCCTACAATCCCTACGCCTATTTTTTTCATATACTGCCTCCATCTATGAGAACGATTTCATAGTTATTATATCAATTTTCATTTCATTTACATAACCATTTGCTCATTCTTATATTTGTAAAAATAAAATGAAGCTTTAATCAGTGGGTATTTCTTCATAACCCACTAATTATTAACCCCCGCCTAAATAACAAAACAAGCTGAATTCTTATAAATGACTGTAGAGAAAAATTTTTTGTTTTGAGAGTACTTTAAAATATTAGTTTGATGGGCATGGGTCATTGCCCCTAAAGAATACTCTTACTTTCAATTTATCTCAGCTTATTTACTTTATTCTTCTATAAGATTTTATAAAAACCAAATTTTCTCAATATACAAAATAGAAACATAATTTATAATAACTCTAGAGCTAATCATTTTGTATTTTTTTACATTCTATTTTCTAAGGTTATTTATTACGTTATTTCCATCTCTTAAACAAGGAAGGTTGAAGTCATGGACAATACAAAAAAACTAGAATACATATTGTTTAGTAGCTGGTGTGTTTCTTTTATTGCAACTCTTGGGAGTTTGTATCTTTCTGAAATAATGAAATATGAGCCCTGTTCATTATGCTGGTATCAACGTATTCTCATGTATCCACTAGTTCTTTTACTAGGAACAGCTATTGTACGCAAAGATTATAGAATTGGGATTTATAGTTTGGTTCTCGCTATCATTGGCGCATGTATAGCTGCCTATCACTATTCCCTTCAAAAAATACCATTTTTATCTAAAAACGGAACATCATGCGGGAGAATACCTTGCACAGGGGATTATTTAGATTGGTTCGGATTTATTACAATTCCATTTCTCGCTCTAATAGCCTTTCTTATTATTATTATTTGTGGCTTTATTCTTACTAAAATAAACAAGGAGAGAAACAGTATATGAAAAAAATGCTTTTTTTCATCATTACTATTTTATCAATATTTACACTTATTATTATTCTAACCAATAAAGGAACAAAAAGTGAAAAAACCATCAGTGCTGAGAAGGTAAATTATTATAAAAATCAAATTACCCCTGAGCAATTGCAACAAGATCTATCAAATCACAAAACAAAAGTAGTTTATTTCTACAAAACGACTTGTCCGCATTGCCAAAAGATTTCACCAATTGTAGTTCCTATGGCAAAAAATATGAATATCGATATGCAAGTTTTGAATCTAGAAGAGTATAAACAAGGTTGGGATATGTTTCAAATAAAAGGAACACCTACAATTATTTCTTACAAAGATGGGAAAGAAATGAGTCGTATATTAGGAGAACAGTCTTTACAAACGTTTCAAACATGGTTTGAAAACAACAAATAAGAATTTATATTTTACCAAAAACACTATTTTTCAAACTTATAACTAGAGTATTGATAAAGAAACAAATATTAGCTTTATTTTTTGTTTTTAACTTTACATTCTATTAATTAATAGAGGAGTAAAGGGGGCTCTCCCTCATGCTTACCAATCTTGAATACAGTTTAATTTTTTTACTTGTTAAGTATGAGGGGGATTCCCCATTTGCAATAAAATATAATTTATTAGGAGGTAACACGTATGTTTAAAAAAGTTGCATTATCAATCGCTTCAGTAGCAGTAGCAGGTTCAGTTTTATTCGCAAGTCAATCGGTAACGGAAGCTGCTTTTTATCCGGTACAAAAAACGGGTTCTGGGCTAGATCTTCGCACGACTCCGACAATAAATGGCCTACGGACTGAATCAAACATTCCAGATGGCACTAAACTTTGGTTATATTGCTATGTGAATGGCGAATCTTATATGGGAAGTAAGGTTTGGGATTTTGTAGATGATAATGGCTATGGTGGTGAGTTAGATCAAGGCTTTGCTCCTGACTATTTCATTAAAACTGGTTCTTCTAAACCAGTTGTTGGATACTGCGCTTTTTAATTGGAAAAACAAGAAAACAGCCTCCTCGGGCTGTTTTCTTGTTTACATAGTAATCCCCCTAGTGGTTAATGGTCTCATCTCACTTTTAGTTTACTGATTTCGTACTACATCAGTCATTACCTTTAATTTGGTGCTTGAGATAAGAAACAAATAAGTGTAAGCTTCACTTTCACATTTACATTAAGTTTCTATTTTTGGGGATCCGCGCTCATTTTGTATACATCTACTTGTTCACCATTGCTTAAAAGTAGATGATAATGGCTATGATGATGCTTGAACCAAGGCTTTGCTCCTAATTATTTCATTAAAACAGGTTCATCCAAACCCGTTGCTGGATACTGCGCTTTTTAATTAGAAAACACAAGAAAACAGCCTCATCAGGCTGTTTTCTTTTTTACATAGTAATCTCAGTAGTGGTTACTGTGCTCACCTCATTTTTTGTTTGCTGATCTCGTACCACATCAGTAATTACTTTTACGGATGTAACATCATTGGGAGCTTGAGATAAGAAACAGATAAGTGTAACCTTCATTTTCTCCTTGGCATTTAAGCTTCTATTTTTTGGATCCGCATTCATTTTATATACATCTACTTGTTCACCATTACTTAAAACAAGTGTTTTAAAAGGACCTTGTTCCAAATCAAGTACTTGATCTGAAGTATTTTCTAAAGTGGTTGTAAATTGTATTGCATTCATTTGCTCTGTACTTAGTCCTCGTTCTTTTAAGTTGTATTTCCCAATTTCACTTACTTCTGTACTCTGAATTACCTTAATTCTTTCCACTTGAATATGAAGAGGCCCTGCTTCTATCATTGTATTGGGCTCACTTAATTGCTTTAGAATCACTGTTCCAAGTGGATGTTTTGCCTCTTGTCCTACTTGTGTTAATGGCTCTGTATAAGGCTTAGCTTTTACATTCGTTTCAGCTATAGGAGCTTTTTTAGTATCAGATTCTACTTCTTTCTCAGAATTCGTTTGATTGGAACAAGCAGATATAAATATACATACAGATACAGTCATTAAAAAGGAATATACTTTTTTCATTTATGGACTCCTTTATTACAGAATATAGTTAATATATTTATTACTGTTCTATAGTTCTTAATTTATTGTAAATTAACAGCGTATCTTTTTGAATATTGAAACCAATAATATATGCGATCTTATATTGAGAAAATTTATTGTTACATATTTTCGTGTCTGCTTCTTCCAAGCATTTCTTTACTTTCATTTGAAGAGTTAGTGATAACAAAAATACCTAAAATAACCAATGTCATTCCAAAAATATGATACCAGAAGAGAGATTCATGTAATATAAAGGCTGATAAAATTACTGTGCTTATAGGCATTAAAGCAGTAAATACTGCAGCTGTCCCCGCTGATACCACTTCTAACCCCTGATTCATTAATAGAACAGCTAATACAGTAATTACAACTCCTGTATATAATACGAGTAACCACGCCAATGGAGATACAGTAAAAAAGTTGAATTGTAAGGATTGATATATTGCAGAAGGTAAAAATAATATCGCACCTATCAAACTCATAATTGTTGTCATTGTTAAAGGTCTTAAAGGCGTAGAAATTAATTTCCCAAAGGAAAAGAAAATTGCTTCTCCAATCACAGCGCAGAAGATTAACATATTTCCTGTTAATGAGTGCGAGCCTACATTAAAATTTAAAAGTTGACCAAAAACATTGATAGACAATGTACCTAAAATAGTTAAAAGAATCCCTCCTATTTTATTCATTCCTAATCTTTCTTTTAGAAAAAAATAAGAGATTAAAGCCATTATTGCAGGCGTACAACTCATAATAATACCGCTATCTAAAGCTGTTGTTTGTCTTAAACCATATAATGTGCAAACACTAAATAAAAACACCCCTATAAAACTTTGAAGAAAAAATATGATGTAATCCTTTTTTACTAGTTTAGGCATTTTTTCACCTTTATATAAAAATAAAGGAAGTAATATTAAGCAAGCAATTAATAATCTAAGTTCAGAAGCAATAAATATCGGAAGTTCTTTAATAATGTATTTATTAACAATAACGAAACTTCCAATTGCAACCATTGCAAATGACATTTGAATATAAGCAATTGTTTGTTTGGACATATGGGATTCCTTTCTCACTAAATTGTTAGTATTAATAGTTTTATTTAGAATGTTGCTTGTTATGATTTTGATATTCAACTAATTACATAGCATAAACCCTTAAGCCTTCATGAGTTGAAAGATCTTCTATGTATGATGATTTCATGATTAAAAACTCGTTTATAGTGAATTGGCTCTTTAAAAAAATAAGGATTTCTAAAAATCATAACTAACAATAGCATACCGTATCCTATATTTACAAAATAAAAAATTGATTATCTTTTGAGAAATTTATACTAAATAATCAACCATAGCATAAAAAAATTATTTTATGCTTATGTTTCTTACCCTTTAAAAGCACTATTATTTTAAAATATTTTGTATATTTCTTTATTTTATATGAATGCTGATATTTTCAATAAATTTTCTAGGTATTCATTTTGATGTTGAGAAAAATAATTATATTCAGAATATTATTGACGATTATTTTTTAGGAATGATACTATGAACAACGTGATAAACAAGTTTCAAGTTAGCATCCAAACTCTATATGATGGCAGTGTAGCCAAGTGGTAAGGCATAGGTCTGCAAAACCTAATTCCTTGGTTCAAATCCAAGCACTGCCTCCATACATTTTAAGGGGGTAACATATGTCGAATTCAATGAATGTAAAAAAGAAAGGAATTCATCAATTAGTTGCATCAGAAGAAGAGATGATCACGTTAATCAGTGAAGAATTAAAAAATACTGCTCAAAAAGAATTAGTAATTATGTCAGGGCATTTTATGCTCTTTTTTAATGAAGAAACAAATAGCTTAACTCCTGGAATTATCGAAGAACAGAAAACAGATGTAATGAAAGAGAGGATTTCACGTAGAGTAGGTATATTCCCTTTATACACTTGGAATATCGGAATTCAATTAGGTGAGCAATTTTATGAACAATTTAAAGACATTAAATTCCTATTATTAATTAATGATTGGCAATACGTTCCATCTACAAACGCAAGCGTTAGTGATCTTCGTAAAGAGTTTTATGAGAGATATACAGAAATTCCAGAAGCTTACGTTACAAGTTTAGAAAAGAGTAAACACTTTAATCAGCAGAGTATCTTGTCTAGCCGAAAAAATCCGATCTTTTTTCCTGAAACTTGGCTCAAATATAGATTTCAAAAAAGTGCTAGTAAGCTAGTAAAAGAAGGGAAATTAGAAAAAAGAATACTAAACGATCGAGAAAATCAATCCGAAGTATCATTTGTAGATGAGGATGGAAATTATAAAACATTAATTAGTTGTGGTGTAACTGGATGTGCAGGAGAAATTACAGAAATGATAGCTGAGGTACATAAAGCGGGTTATAGAGCATTGTTATTATTCGCACCTGGAGAGTGTTACCAGCCAGTACGTACAGGTATTGAAATCGCTCTTAATCTATATAATTTAACAGGGATGAAAGTTATTGTTGCGGATCCTGGAGGAAGTGGCGAAATGTCAAAAGAAGAAATCTATGAAAAAACCGTTAATTTCTCTGTGTTTTCTTCGTGATAAAGGAGGGCAATGCTTATGAGACAGGTGTACTTAGATTATGCTGCTACTACTCCATGTCATAATAAAGTGATCGAAGTGGTAGAGAAGTACATGAAAACAGAATTTGCAAATCCTTCATCACAGCATGTGATGGGAAAAAAAGCACAGTATGCGGTGTATCAAGCGAAAAGTAAGATTGCAAGTTCTATTGGTGCTCATAAAGAAGAAATAATATTTACTTCGGGTGCAACAGAAAGTAACAACTTGGCGTTATTAGGAGCAATTGATTATCATGAAAAAGAACCCGTAAATGTAATTCTGTCACCTATAGACCATAAATCAATTTTAGAGGTTGGAAAAGAGTTACAAAGAAGAGGTATTATCGTAAAATATGTGGATATTAAGCGTGATGGAACCATTTGCTTAGATTCATTGAGACGCTTATTAGATGATGATACAAGGGTTGTTAGTTTTGCATATGTTAATTCTGAGGTGGGAACAATTCAACCTATCAATGAGATTGCTGCTTTATGCAGAAAGTATAGAACATTGATACATGTAGATGCTGTTCAAGCTTTTGGAAAAATACCAATAGATGTAAAAGAATTGGATATAGATGCTTTATCATTATCTGGACATAAAATTTACGGACCTAAAGGTATAGGCATTTTATATGTAAACCAGCACAAACAAGAATATTTACGTCCTTTATTATTTGGTGGTGAACAAACATATTTGCGCAGTGGGACATTACCAACTTCACTAATAGCTGGTATGGGCGTAGCTAGTGATATAGCTATATTAGAACTAAAAGAGAATTATGAAAAAGCACTGAAATTAAGAACAATTGTTATAAATCAAATTCAACAAGAAATACCTCTATCTCGCGTAAATGTGTGTATGGAAAATAGCATACCTCATATTATAAATATAATGATCCCAAATATTAGTTCAGAAACACTTATAGCAGGTATGAGAACTGTTTCTATTTCTTCGGGATCTGCTTGTAATTCAAACAGTTTAGAACCGTCATATGTATTACAAGAGATTGGATTATCCAAAGAAGAAGCTAATAGTTCTATTCGTATATCAATTAGTCCATATTTAAATGAAGAAGAAATTTTATACGCTGTTGATGAGATTATAGCTAAAATTAAAGATATTTATTGTGTGCAACAGGGATTTTAAAAACAATATAAAAGCACTATTCTTTCTGTATATTTTCACAGAAAGAATAGTGCTTTTTGTGCTTCACAACAGTCTAAGATTTTAACAAAGAAGTTATAACCTGAAACAATATATTTTCGAGAGTACCTTATATTCTTAATATAATGGTGACGTACTGTAACTACCGTTTCTACCAATATATAATGACCCTTATTTTTCATCCTAATTCTTTGTGACTTACTTTCATGAAAAAACGAAAAGAATTAGAATCGTGGTGAGTTTAAAGTCCTACTACTCCAAGAAACCCATGTTCTATATAGAACATGGGTTTCACTAATACGATGTGTATATTTAATTGGAATTCTTACTATCGTTTATTCACTATGTCCGTTTCTTCGTCCACGTCTCAATCACTTCACCGGTATCACTAACATCTAACACTAGACTACCGTTACTATAGCGGTCTTTATTACGGAACGCTTTGGGATCTATTTCTTCTACAATTTGTTTTTCTGTTTTCATATAAACAAGTTCATCATCCCGAACAATTTCAATACCAACAATACGGTATGGATTACGTTTTAACTCTTTAAAAATAACAAGACCTCGCTTGGCTCTTGTTGATTTCTCAATTTCGGAAGCTTTTAACCGCTTAACTGCACCGCGCTGCGTTACGAGAATCAATTGATCCTTTTCACTATTTAACGGTTTACCAGAAGCAACATAATCATCCTCTTTTAAATTAATCGCTTTTACACCAGCTGCTCTTACACCAACTGGACTTACCTCTTCTTCACCAAAAATAAGTGCATATGCACCGTGTGTTGCAAGAACAATATCACTTGTTCCATCTGTTGCAAATATATCTACAACTTCGTCCTCTTTTTTCAAGTTTACGGCAACAAACGCTCTTGAATAACGCTGTACTTTATACTGATTTAATTCTGTTTTCTTAATCATACCATTCCGCGTCACAAATACGATAAATCGCTTTTCTTCCTCAAAATCCGGTACAACAGTCGCCCAAATTAACGTCTCATCTCGGTCAAGTGAAACTATATTCGCAACGTGCTGACCTAAATCTTTCCAACGAATATCCGGCATTTCATATACAGGAAGATAAATATAATTTCCTTTATTCGTGAATAAGAGAACTGTTTCTGTTGTATTTGTATCGAAACGTTCGAGTAAGATGTCGCCCTCTTTCATACCGAAGTCTTTTCCGTTCGATGCATTATGCGAGCGCCAACCTGTTCGTTTCACATAACCTTCTTTCGTTACAGTAACGATGACATCTTCTTGCGGAATCATAACTTCCACATCAATTTTAATTTCTTCAATTTCCTCTTCAATAACAGCACGGCGATTATCGCTATACGTTTTCTTTACTCTCTTTAAGTCCGCTTTAATGACTTGAAGAAGCCTTTTCTCACTTTGTAAAATCGCTTGTAATTCTGTAATTTTCTTTTGCAGTTCTTCTGCTTCTTTCTCTAGTGCTGTAATGTCAGTATTTGTTAAACGATACAGTTGCAGTGACACAATCGCTTCTGCCTGTGCTTCTGTAAATCCGAATTTTGCACTTAAATTATCTTTAGCATTACGTTTATCTTTAGATGCTCGAATTGTTTCAATTACCTGATCTAAAATCGATAATGCTTTCATTAAACCTGCCACAATATGCTGGCGGTTTTCTGCTTTTCTAAGTTCATATTCTGAACGGCGTGTAACAACTTCTTTTTGATGACCAATGTACGCATCTAAAATTTTTGGTAACGTCATTAATGTTGGTCGACGATTATTTATAGCCACCATATTGAAGTTATATGGAACTTGTAAATCAGTATTTTTATATAAATAATTTAAAATACCTTCTGCGTTTGCTTCCTTTTTTAGTTCCACAACAATACGAAGACCTGTACGATCTGTCTCATCACGGACTTCAGCGATTCCATCAAGTTTTTTATCTAGACGTAATTCATCCATTTTCTTTACTAGATTCGCTTTGTTTACTTCATATGGAATTTCTGTAATGACAATTTGCTGTTTGCCACCGCGAATCGTTTCAACTTCCGCTTTTCCGCGAATGATGATTTTTCCTTTTCCTGTTTCATACGCTTTTTTTATTCCATCAAGTCCTTGAATAATGCCACCTGTTGGAAAATCAGGCCCTTTAATAACCGTTAATAAGTCATCTACCGTACTATTAGGCTTATCAATACGCATCATTGTTGCATCAATCACTTCTCCAAGATGATGCGGTGGAATTTCTGTTGCATATCCAGCTGAAATCCCTGTCGATCCATTTACTAATAGATTCGGGAACATTGCTGGCAGAACAACTGGTTCTTCACTTGTATCGTCAAAGTTTGATACAAATTCTACTGTCTCTTTATCAATATCACGGAGTAACTCAGATGCAATTGGCGATAAACGAGCTTCTGTATAACGCATTGCCGCCGCTGGATCACCGTCGACACTACCATTATTTCCGTGCATTTCAACTAATACGTTACGTACTTTCCAATCTTGACTTAAACGTACCATCGCTTCATATACAGAAGAATCACCGTGTGGATGATAGTTACCGATAACATTACCAACTGTTTTAGCCGATTTACGAAATGGTTTATCGTGTACGTTTCCTTCTACATACATTGAATATAAAATTCGACGTTGTACTGGCTTTAAACCATCACGCGCATCTGGTAGCGCGCGATCTTGAATAATATATTTACTATAACGTGCAAAGCGGTCACCTAACACGTCTTCAAGCGGGAGGTCATGAAACTTCTCTGCCTGCATGTTATTCCACCTCCGTCTCCATAATCATTTCACTCTCTAAAATATTACCTTCTTCTTGCATGCCAAACTGTACATTACGCTCAATCCATTTTCGACGTGGTTCTACTTTATCACCCATCAATGTCGTCACGCGACGTTCTGCTCTTGCTGCATCATCAATTTTCACGCGAATTAGCGTACGCGTTTCTGGATTCATTGTTGTTTCCCATAATTGATCGGCATTCATTTCGCCAAGACCTTTATAGCGCTGCAACATATATCCTTTACCGACCTTTTTCGTTACGCCATCTAATTCTTCATCTGACCATGCATATTCAATGACTTCGCTTTTCCCTTTTCCTTTACTTACTTTATATAAAGGTGGAAGAGCAATAAATACTTTACCCGCTTCGATTAACGGCTTCATATAACGGTAGAAGAACGTAAGTAGTAACACTTGAATATGTGCGCCATCCGTATCAGCATCGGTCATAATTACGACTTTATCATAGTTGATATCTTCGACAGTAAATTCATTCCCAACGCCGCCACCAATTGCATAGATAATCGTATTAATCTCTTCATTTTTGAAAATATCAGCAAGCTTTGCCTTCTCCGTATTAATTACTTTACCTCGCAGTGGCAAGACAGCTTGGAAACGGCGATCACGCCCTTGCTTTGCAGAGCCACCAGCAGAATCACCCTCTACTAAATATAATTCGTTCTTTTGTGGATTTCGTGATTGCGCAGGTGTTAACTTCCCGCTCAATGTTCCTTCTGAACGTTTTTTCTTCTTACCAGTACGCGCTTCTTCCCTAGCTTTACGTGCTGCCTCACGTGCTTGTGCTGCCTTAATCGCCTTTCTCACAAGAAGTGTTGCTACATCAGGATTTTCTTCTAAAAAGTACGCTAAATGCTCTGAGACAACTGCATCTACTGATGAACGTCCTTCACTTGTACCAAGCTTTCCTTTCGTTTGGCCTTCAAATTGAAGTAAATCCTCTGGTACACGCACAGAAACAATGGCAGCTACTCCTTCTCGAATATCTGTACCTTCTAAGTTTTTATCTTTCTCTTTTAAAAGAGAAACTTTACGAGCATATTCATTAAAAACACGTGTCATCGCTGTTTTAAATCCAGCCTCATGTGTCCCACCGTCTTTCGTACGTACATTGTTTACGAATGAAAGAATGTTTTCTGAATAACCATCGTTAAATTGAAATGCAAGCTCTGCTTCAATTCCATTTTGTTCACCAGTAAAGTAAACAACTGGATGGATAGAGTCCTTTTCTTCGTTTAAGTAAGAAACAAATGCTTCAATTCCTGTTTCATAATGAAAAACATCTTCTAAATCATTTCGCTCATCTTTTATAGTAATTTTCATACCTTTTAACAGAAATGCAGATTCACGTAACCTCTCACATAACGTTTCATAGTTATAATTTGTTGTACTGAAAATTGATGGATCTGGTTTAAAATGCATCGTTGTTCCAGACTGTTTTGTTTTCCCGATTTTTTCTAGTGTCGTTGCAGGAACACCGCCATTTTCAAAACGTTGTTCGTATATATTTCCATCACGTTTAATTGTTACAACAAGCCATTCTGATAAAGCATTTACCACCGATGCACCAACGCCGTGTAAACCGCCACTTGTTTTATATCCGCCTTGTCCAAACTTACCTCCTGCATGAAGTACAGTTAAAATCACTTCAGGTGTAGGTTTTCCAAGCTTATGCATTCCCGTAGGCATTCCGCGCCCTTTATCAATAACACTAATACTATTATCTTTATGTATTACAACAGAAATTTCGTCGCCGAATCCCGCTAATGCTTCATCAACGGAGTTATCTACTATTTCGTATACTAAATGATGCAACCCACGGCTATCCGTGCTCCCGATATACATACCCGGGCGTTTTCGCACAGCTTCAAGACCTTCAAGCACTTGAATTGCATCTTCATTATATTGAAATTGATGCTTTGCCAAACTCCTTGCCCCTTTCCTAATCCAAATCAGAACATATGTTTCTATTATAGAATAACGCCTTAACCATACTTTTGGCAAGTTGTGTTATGTCTTTTATATACCATTTTCAAAAGAAAAATCCTTGTTTTGTACAAGGATTCCTCTAGGCTACTATTTCAGAAAAATAATCGTTTGTCAACGAGAAATGGATATGTATTCCAATTACATACTCCACCATTTTACAATTACCCAAATGACAATTATCCAAAATGGGATAACAAGTAGTAATCCCCACAAACAGCCTTTAAAAAATCTCATGATGAACACCTCGTTCATCTGCCTAGTTCCAAAGTGTTAACTAAAGCTGAATCGACCTTTCGCTTACAATATCTAGACTACCTCGTCATCGCATGTTCTACTTTGATACAGCGATCCATAATGACAGTATAGCCTTTTCCTTTTAAAAATGTATATGTATCTTCATCTTGTACTCCTAATTGTGCCCAAAAAACATCTGCATCAATCTCTACAAATTCTTTTGCAACGTCCATTAAAAATTCAGAACGACGGAATACATTTACGATATCGACATGCTCCTTAATATCTTTTAATGACGAAACCGCTTTTTCCCCTAGCACTTCATCTATGGCCGGATTTACTGGGATAATACGATATCCTGCATCTTGCATCGCTTTTGAAACCATATATGATGTACGTTCTGGTTTATCGGATAATCCAACAACCGCGATGGTTTTACTTTTTTTCAATACTTCACCAATTTCCGTACGAGTTGGGTTTTCAATTGTCATAGTAAATCCCTCCTATTCTTTTAGTATAGCCGATAAAGAAAGTCTCTTTCAATACGAAAGAGACTTTCTTTATTAATTCTTAGCAGAAGAGTTATCTGCTAAAGTAGCTGTTTTCGTCATTTTTTCACCATTACGATAGAATGTTACTTCAATTTTATCTCCAACTTTTTTCTTCTCATATAAATATTTACGGAATTGAAGTGAGTTTTCTACTGTTTGACCATCTAATGCTACAACAACGTCATACTGCTGAAGGCCTGCTTTTTCAGCTGGTGAAACAGGATAAATTTTGCTTAAGAGAACACCCTTTGTAACATCTTTTGGTAATTTTAATTGTCCTAATGCATACGGTGGGTAATCCTCAAGAGATGCCACTCCTACTCCCATCGCTGGACGTTTTACCGCTCCATCTTTTTCAAGGGATTCCATAACTGGTTTTGCCACATTGATTGGAATAGCAAACCCGATTCCTTCTACTTCTTGCTGCGCAATTTTACTAGAATTAATACCGATTACTTCACCATTTTGATTGAATAGAGCACCACCGCTGTTCCCAGGGTTAATCGCTGCATCCGTTTGAATGACTTGTGCTTGCCAATCTACCTGTTTGTCACCGTTAATATCTACTGGAATTTCACGTTCTTTACTACTAATAATCCCTTCCGTTACACTACCATCAAAACCTAGTGGATTCCCAATCGCAATTGCCGGTTCACCAGCACGAATTTTACTAGAATCACCAAGTGTAGCTACTTTATTAATATTAGATCCGTCAATCTCTACAACAGCCAAATCTAACCAAGGGTCTTTCCCAACTAATTTCGCATCTACTGTTTTATCATTACTTAACCTTACTGCAAGCTTATTGGCTCCCTCTACTACGTGATTGTTCGTTACGATAAGAGCTTTATTGCCAACCTTTTTATAAATTACACCCGATCCTGACCCAGCCTTTTGCTCTTCACCTACTTGCTCCATCGCAAATGGGTCGATGCTCTGTTGCATATTGATAACACCTACAACTACTTCTTTTGCTCCTTCAATCATACCAGGTAAATCCGTTTCACCCTTTACTTTATTGACAACAGGAACCACAGTTCCCTCTACTTTTGAATTAGAAGTTAAAACCGTCCCATTTCCATTTGTCCATGGCATATACGGTGCTGCAAAACTAATGGAAACAGCTCCGATAACCGCTCCAACTAGCCCTGTAAAAAAGTACCCTTTTTTACTACCTGACTTTTTTACTTCTCTCGTTTCACTATGCTCTTCATTCATATTCGGTCCGTCATAATATCCCATAATTGATATCCCCTCTCTGCTGAATTCGTATTTTCAGTATAGTCACATTTTGTGTCCTTCTTGTGAACTCATCGTGAAATCCAATTAAAAAAATACTCTTATTCATCATTGTAGACAAAAAATCTATAATTTGTACATTTTTATCTACAAAAGAGAGTGTAAATGTACTATATTTTCAACATATAAGTTGCGACTATGAAAACAAAAGGAGACCTCCACTCGTTTTCTCCCTTTGTTTTCAATCGGCATGGGGCTAAAAAAGGCTCTGATCGCTTCTAGCCATGGACGGATCCTCTCTCCCAACCAAAAGGAAAGCTTTTTTATCAGCTCTCCACTATATATTGATTTCGTACCACTTTACTACTGGCTATGAAAACTAAAAGAGACCTACATTCGTTTTCTCTTTCTGTTTTCAATCGGCATGGGGCTAAAAAAGGCTCTGACCGCTTCTAGCCATGGACGGATCCTCTCTCCCAACCAAAAGGAAAGCTTTTCTATCGTTTTTTCTATTACGTAGTATTGAAAAACTATTCCTCGAACTTATACCCAACTCGAATGACAGTTCCAATATGCTTTGCTTTATCGCCTAGCTTATTACGCAATTTTTTTATATGTGTATCTACAGTACGGTCATCACCATAATAATCATATCCCCAGAGTTGATCTAATAAATGTTGGCGTGATAATACGATGCCTTTGTTCTCCATTAAATAAACAAGAAGTTCAAACTCTTTATGCGTTAATATAATTTCTTCTCCGTTTATCGATACTGTACGCGAAAGTCGATTCACATCGATTCCCGCCATAGAGAGTGCATTCTCTTCTGCAACTCCTACTACCCCATCAGCACGCTTTAATAATGTTTTCGCCCTAGCTACTAGTACTTTGGGACTAAAAGGCTTTGTTACATATTCATCAGCCCCAAGTTCAAAACCTAACAGCGTGTCATCTTCATCAGAACGTGCTGTAAGCATAATAATTGGTACTGCTGACTCTTTTCGAATGCGACGACAGACAGACCAACCATCTATTTCTGGTAACATAATATCTAACATAATTAAATCAATTGTATGTTCAGCAAATAATTCTAACGCTTGTTTTCCATCTTCAGCTTCTATCACTTCAAAACCTTCATTGCGAAAATAATCACTAACAATTTCACGTAATCTTCTTTCATCTTCAACAAGTAATACCGTTTTATTCATCTGACCTATCCCGCCTTTTTACTCTTTCAATCGAATAATACGTTGATTGGAGCTTCCGCGAAATGGAAGTGTTAAATCTCTTTTTTCAAGTTCAAACCTTCCATCGACCAGAACATCCCCATAATGTAACAACTCTATCATATCATTATTTTGAGAACTCTGTATCTCTTCTAGCGTATAACCTGTGTAAATCCATAAGTCTTTTTTCAAAGCCTTCACGGATTTTGCTACTTCTTTTACTTCTGCAGCTTGAAAAAATGGATCTCCACCTGAAAATGTTACATCAGTAAGCGGATTTTTGGCAATCTCTTTTACGATTTCTTCTACGGTCATTTCAGTACCATTACAAATATTCCATGACTTAGGGTTATGACACCCTAAACAACGATGCGGACAGCCCGCAAAAAACACGACTGTCCGCAACCCTTCCCCATCTACTACACTATCATGAATAATGTTCATTACCCTCATTTATGTTTCACCCGATCCGCTTCTTCACTACGCTTCGCACTATTCCATTTGGACATATCACCTACAAGATATCCTGTTATACGGCGAATTCTTTCTATTTCATTCTCATCTTCATTCCCGCAACTTGGACATTCATTATCAATTACACTGTGATAACCACAGCACTTACAACGATCGACTGGATGATTAATTGATCCATATCCAACTCCGTACTCCGACATTGCCTGCACAATTTGTTTTAATGCTTTTTGATTATGAACTGCTGCTCCATCTAATTCAATATACGTAATGTGTCCACCATTACAAAGTGCATGAAATGGCCCTTCTAAACGTATTTTATCAATTGCTTGAATGGAGTAATAAACTGGTATATGGAATGAATTTGTATAATAATTATGATTTGTCACACCGCTAATGATTCCAAATTCATCTCGATCTTTTTTAACAAACTTTCCTGATAACCCTTCCGCAGGAGTGGCAATTAAGGAGAAATTCAGCTGATGTTCTTCCGTCGCCACATCCATTTTGCTTCTCATAAAGGTCACGATTTCATTTCCAAGATCCCACGATTCTTTATCTTCCCCGTGGTGTTTGCCTGTTAAAACAACTAAACATTCTGCAAGACCGATAAAACCAATACTTAACGTTCCTTGTTTTAAAATTTCAGCAACGGAATCTTCAGGATGCAATTTTTCTCCGTCACGCCATACTCCTTGTGAATATAAAAAGTGAAAATCTCTTGCCTTTTTCGTACATTGGTAAGCAAATCTTTCTAATAGTTGACCAATGCCAAGATCCACATAATAATTTAAAGCTTCAAAAAATGCTTCTTTTGAACCGCTAATCAATGCTAATTTCACGAGGTTAATAGAAGTAAACGATAAATTCCCTCTTCCAATTGCAGTCTCTTCTCCATGAATATTGGACATAACACGCGTACGACAGCCCATATAACATACTTCGCTTTCTGGACGACCATCATAGTGCATAGCATTAAACGATGCATCTAAAAATGAAAAATTCGGGAACAACCGCTCAGCTGTCGTTTCCAATGCCAATTCAAATAAATCATAGTTCGGATCACTCTCTTCAAAGTTGACACCTTTTTTCAGCTTAAAAATTTGAATTGGGAAAATAGGTGTCTCCCCTTTTCCTAATCCTGCTTGCGTCGCTCGTAATAATTGTCTAATTAACATGCGTCCTTCTTTTGATGTATCCGTTCCGTAGTTAATGGAAATAAATGGAACTTGTCCACCACCTCTACTATGCATGCTATTGGAATTATGAATAAATGCTTCACAAGCTTGATACGTATCATTCTCTGTTTCTTTCCATGCAAAATCTTCTACTTGTTCTTTTGTTAACGGATACGTCCCTAATCTCTTCTTATTTCTCTCAAATGTTTTTCTCACATACGGTGCTAAATCAATGTCAAATAACGCAAATGATTGCCCGCCGTGCTGCATATTTTGATTCGCTTGAAAAATAATCGAAGAAAGTGCCAATGCACTCTTAATATCCTGAGGTTGTCTCATATGTCCATGCCCAGTATGAAATCCTTTCTCAAGCATTTGTGCTAAAGGAATTTGCGAACACGTTGTCGTACCTGTCGCATAAAAATCTAAATCATGTGGGTATAATATATTTTGACTGATTGCTTTTTTCACTTGTTCAGAAAGTAACTGTTCCATTGCATAATATTTTGCGCTCTCAGATGCGAATGTTCCCATCATCCCCATAGGAGACCGTCCATCAACATTTGCATTTTCTTGCATTAAATCTTGCTCATTCCCATGGACAATTGTTTCAAACATCTTCACCAATTCTTCTTCACGTGCACTTTGTTTCATCATTTCCAAAACCTCCAACAACATCTTGTTAATCTACTAACAAAATGATACAACATATAGTCTTAATCAATCTGTGAGAAATGTAACATTCCTGTGAAAGTTTTTTAAAGAAACTTTGAATTTTTCATTTACAAAAAAGAAATGTGCTCTTTACAAATGTATGGTACAATGTATGGGAAAAACTCTTTTTACCCTTTATCAACACATTTGAATAAAGGAGACTGAACTTATGCTTATTACATATCTTTTATTTGTCGTTGCCTATTTACTTGGCTCGATTCCATTTGCACTTGTTGTTGGAAAAGTTGGTTACGGAATCGACATTCGCGAGCATGGTAGCGGTAATTTAGGAGGAACGAATACATTTCGGACGCTAGGGAAAAAAGCAGGTTTTATCGTTACAATTGCTGACATTTTAAAGGGAACGTTAGCGACAGCACTTCCGTTAATTTTCGCTTTAGATATCCATCCCCTTTGGTTTGGATTAGCTGCAGTTCTTGGACATGTATATCCAATTTTCGCAAAATTCCGCGGCGGAAAAGCAGTTGCAACTTCTGCTGGAGTACTCTTATGCTACGCTCCAATTATTTTTGCAATATTAGCCGTTGTCTTTTTCACCCTGCTATTTACAACGAGATACGTATCGCTTTCTTCTATGGTAACGGCTGTTGTTGCTGTTATCGCATCAATTATTGACGGGGATAAAATCTTCATTGTTGCGATGTGTTTATTAGCTGGTATGGTTATTTATAGACACCGTGCAAATATTGGACGAATTATAAATAAAACTGAACCGAAAGCAAATTTAACAAAGAAACAAAAGTAAGGTTGTGACCCACATAACGCAAAAAGAAAACGCAAAGCATATTAATAGCGTCTTTTTGCGTTATTTTTTATACTAAAGAAAAAGCAACATAACTTGGAGGAACTATACATGAATCTTTCCGTAACAAAAGAAGCAGTAAATTGGTATAAAGATGAATTAAACTTACAATCTGGCGATACACTTCGCTTTTTCGTACAATATGGCGGATGCAGCACTGTGCAAAAAGGACTTTCTTTAGGAATCCGTAAAGATGACCCTGCACACCCTGCTGTTCAAGTTCAAGAAGAAGGGATTAACTTCTTTATTGAAGGCGATGATGAATGGTTCTTTGATGGACATGACTTATCCATTACACTTAACGATGGTGATGACTTCCCGCAATTTAATTATGAAAAATAAAAAAGCGTGGCTTTTGCCACGTTTTTTTATTTTCTCTTAATTTCCTCATATTTCGCATACCACTCAGGATATAGCTTCTTAAAGGACACAGGACGAAAACCATCCTTTTTCGCACAAATATTTGTTGTTGTAGCCGTAATACAAAGGTCTCCATCACCATTATAAATTTCATATCCGTATATAACACGAAGTGGACTAACTGAATCAATCCATGTTTTTACAATTGCTTTCTCTCCATAACGCATTGCTTTTCGATATGAAATTTGCAAATCTAATACAGGAGAAATAACTCCTTCTTTCTCCATTTCAATATATGAAAACCCTAATTCTTGTATCAATTTTGTACGCCCTAATTCCAGCCATACTAAATAATTTGAATGGTAAACTACACCCATTTGATCTGTTTCCGCATAGCGGATCTCAATTTCATGTTCTGCTACAAACATATCTCTATCTCCTTCTCACTTCTGTTTCCTCGCATACATTTAATCATAATACAGTGAAATCAAAAATAAAATAGAATCGGTGGATCTTTTTACTGAAAGGAGCAAGTATATGATTCAAATAGTAACCGTTCGTAGCGGTGATAGCGTATATAGCTTAGCGTCAAAATACGGCACTACACCCGAAGAAATTGTAAAAGACAACGGGCTTAATCCAGCTGAAACACTTGTTGTCGGTCAGGCACTAATTGTAAATACGAAAGGAAATAATTATTATGTACAGCCTGGAGACAGTCTCTATCGCATTTCTCAAACATATAACGTTCCTCTTGCTAGCTTAGCAAAAGTAAATAACTTATCATTAAAATCCATTCTTCACGTCGGTCAACAGTTATACATTCCGAAAGGCTCAAAACGAGCAATAGAATCTATCGCCTATTTACAACCTTCTACTATTCCAATCAAGGAAAGTTTAGTGAATGCCACACGAGCCATCAATCCTTATCTCACATATTTAGCCTATTTTAGCTTTGAAGCATTGCGGGATGGAACATTAAAAGAACCAACAGAAACTGCAAAAATCGCCCAAATTGCAACGCAAGGTCAAACAATCCCTATGCTCGTTATTACAAATATTGAGAACGGGAATTTTAGTGCGGAATTAGCCTCCGTTTTTTTACGGAGTGCTACGATTCAAAATAAATTCATTACTAACATTTTACAAACAGCTGAGAAGTATAATATGCGGGATATTCATTTTGATTTCGAAAACGTTGCTCCAGAAGATCGTGAAGCATACAATCAATTTTTACGAAATGTAAAAACACGATTACCAGAAGGGTATACACTAAGTACAACACTTGTCCCAAAAACCAGCTCTAAGCAAAAAGGAAAATTTTTTGAAGCACACGATTACAAAGCACAGGGGGAAATTGTTGACTTTGTTGTTATTATGACATATGACTGGGGATGGCAAGGAGGACCTCCGATGGCCATATCACCAATCGGTCCAGTAAAACAAGTGATACAATACGCAAAATCACAAATGCCTCCGCAAAAAATTATGATGGGGCAAAATTTATATGGTTTCGACTGGAAGCTTCCCTTTAAAGAAGGGAATCCCCCTGCCAAAGCAGTTAGCTCTGTTGCAGCCGTTGCACTTGCTCGTAAATATAATGTTCCAATTCGCTATGATTTCACAGCACAAGCACCACACTTTAATTATTTTGATGAAAATGGCGTGCAACATGAAGTATGGTTTGAAGATGCCAGATCCATTCAAAGTAAACTTAATTTAATTAAAGAACAAGGTATACGTGGTATTAGCTATTGGAAAATCGGTCTACCTTTCCCTCAAAATTGGCGCTTACTTGTCGAGAATTTTATCATTACAAAAAAAGGCTGACAACAGTCAGCCTTTTTTACCCATTATACTCAGATTCATCTTTTATTTCGCTTTTCAACGAATCAATACTTTCTAAACGACGTTGATTTTTCGCTTCAATTGCAGCGCGATCTTTTTCATTCGAAACCTCTGCAGTTTCTTTTGCCTCATTAAAGTTATCAATCGTGTTTTGCACCATTTCTTGCAATTTTTCTACATTATCACTTCGATCATCTGGATTCGCTTTATATTGCTCTGCCATGCTATTTCCCTCCTACTTGAGATATACATACCATGTTAGCTTTCCAAAAAAGAATTAGATTATGTATGTACATAAAGAAAAGGAGAATGAAAACATTCTCCTTTTCTTTAACCGTTATCAACAATTGGTTGTTTCCCTGTCTGGTCTTGCATTTGCTTTCCTTTATTTCCACCAGCTTTTTTTGACTGTGTTCCAATGTGATCTGGTGCAAAATCTTTAGAATTCTTTTTTGGATTACCCATCATAATCGCCTCCTTACTACTAGTATCATACTAGTAGTAAGAATTATTCAGCCTGCTTAAAAAGTTGCATTTCATAGCGCTTTTCAATTCGTTCTTCAATCTGTTCCATTGCATCACGATCGCTTAATAGTTGCCTCTTATTTTCCTTCACAAGTTCTTCAAATGATTTCCGACGACTTCTTCTCATGCTGCTCATCCTTTCTCCTTCGCTTTCTTATTAATTAGTATGAGCAAATGAAAAACTCTTTAATCAGATTTGTGAGAAAATTTTATGTTTTAGTAAAGAAAAATCTATCACCATTGAACTCCCCCCACCTTCACTTCGTTTAGAAGAGGGGTCTTCTCGGTTAAAATGCTCAAAAATCCATCAGCAGACCTTTAACAACTGATGGATTTTTGAGCATTTTTATTATTTCATTATACTTAAATATTTTTCAATTTCCTCATCTGCATTAACTTTACTTTCTTTATACTCATTCAGCGCTTGCATCACTATGTCATAAACCTCTAAAATATAATTTTCTAACTTCACGAAATCTTCTAGACTTTCAACTGTAATTCTCGTTATACCTATTTCACTTTTTAAAGCCGGCTCACATTTTAAAGTAGGATATATCTCTAATATTTCTTGTTCAGTCTTTTCAGTTAAAATATATTTTTTACGCCCTTTTACCTTAACTCTTACAATCGGATAAAAAGCCTTAATATCTAAATAATTCCCGACACTTACATAACGAATCCATTCGACATCACGATTATTCTTCACAAGCATTTCTTTTATTAATGTATATACTGCCTCTTCTTCAATTGTTTCTTTTTTCGTTTTCTTTCGCACTTTCTCTTGTACGATTGTACATTTTTGATAAACAGCTGCACATGTAATACAGTCATCAAGTGCATTATGAGAACTTAAACGAATTCCGAGCATTCTTTTTAAAGTTTCTAACTTATGGTTCGGGGCATTCCTCATATACTTTTTCGCTAAAAACACGGTATCGATTACTATATTTTTAGGTTCTGGCAATCTGAGCATATTTGCATTACTCTTTAAAAAGCGCATATCAAACGAAGCATTATGCGCAACGATTGTGTCGTTACCTAAAAACGCTAGAAACAAAGGCAAAACTTCCTGAATCATTGGCGCATCCGAAACACGATAATTTGTAATCCCTGTTAAACTCGTAATTCGGCTAGGGATAGGCCGTTCTGGATTTACAAAAGAAACAAATTGATCTGCTAATTCATGATTGCGGTACCTTACCGCTGCTACTTGAATAATTCGATCATTATAAGGATTAAACCCTGTCGTTTCAAAGTCAATCACAACATAGTCAGCTGGCAAAGATAAATGTTCCACAGGCATACTCTCCTTAATAATTATTATCATTTAAATTTCTTTTATCATATCATGAACAAGCTGTGTGATGAAAAAAAAAAGACAGAAACGGCCGTTTACCCATTCTGCCTTCTGTCCTCTTATTTCAATTTTTCAATGCGTTTCGCCATCTCTTTTTGTGTCATCGGCCCGATAAACTTATCTTGAATCACACCTTTTGTATCCACAAAATAAGAAGTTGGAATGGTGATTACTTTATACGTTGTTGTAACATTTATATCTTTATCAAGTAAAATAGGAAATGTTACCCCTTTCTCTTCTGCAAACTTTTTCACTTTTTCTTCTCCATTAGCACCTTCAGAAACCGTATAATTTACAGCGAGGATTTCCACATCATCTTTATGCTTTTTATAAAAAGCTTCCATGTCCGGCATTTCTTTCTGACAAGGTCCACACCAGGTTGCCCAGAAATTTAAAATCACTTTCTTTCCTTTCAAATCTGATAACTTTACTTTTGTACCATCTAATTTTGATAACTCAAAATCCGGTGCGTTCTTTCCTACTTCAATTCCGTTCTTTGCAATGACTTCTTTCATCGTCGCTTCGCTTTTTACTTGCTCTTCACTTACTTGTTTTTCATTCTTTCCAAATTGAACATATACTGCGTAACCAGCTAAACAAAGTAAGATGATAATAACCGTAAATTTTCGCCACATATACATCACCCTTATAGTTTCAGTCATTTACTATATCAATTCAAAAATAAAAATCGTATTTACATTTTATTTTAGCTTATACGGACAACCTTGGAAATATTCTCCTGACAAATAAATAGAATATTCTTAATAAAATCGAAAATCTTTTCTCTTTATCGTATAATAGAAATAGCTATAATTTGGAAGGGGTGTAATTATTTATGCATAAAACCGTTTTCCATTGGCTACAATACGTGATCATTCTCCCCATTTTATTTTTCTCATTATTCATCACCAGTTGGACTGCCAGTTACTTAAGTATTTCAGAGGATTGGAAACAACATATCGTCTTCACTCCTAAAACAACAGAAAGCTCCCATCAAGTGTATGAAATTGATAAACTGCTATATGCATTTAAATACAATCCCGTTTCCACTACAGTTTTTGTATTATCCGTTGTCTATTTAGTAGGAATTATAATAACCCGCTGGTTGTACTGGAAAAAACATAAAACAGGATTCATTGGTTTACAACTCATGATTATTCTCCCTATTTTTCTTTACACATTACTTGTCATACATTCTACAAGTACGATGATCGCTATAGAAGAAAACTGGAAAAAATACTTAGTCTTCTCTCCAAAATCAATTACTGATTTTAATCAAATCTATTATATTGATAGGTTATTATATGCATTTCAAAAGTCCCCTATCATTAGTACTGTTTTCATTCTAACTTTTCTTTATATGACAGGACTAGTTGTAACTAAGATTTCTCGTCAAATACGTTTACGTAAAAATATAAACATATAAGATGACAATAAGGAAGATGTTTGTATTGTTTTGTGCAAATACCTTCCTTTTACAAAGGAGGATTTCGATGCACTCATTTGAAAAAGCCATTCTCTATACTTTTAGTTTCATATTCTTTCCCGTTGGTATCATCACATGGATTATATCCCTATTTAGTAAAGATCCTGAAAGAAGAAAAGCCGGCCGTGTTTGCATTTATACAGCTTTAGTATCGTTTATCGCATTCACCACACTTGGCATTATTAGCTTCTATTCCATTACAACAAGTTCATAATAATCACAGAAAGGATGAATAACGATGGGAGAACACCCAATTAGTAAAGAACTGCGCTATATGCGTATATGTTTTGTAATCTTACTCGTAGTCCTTATATTTTTCAACAAAGAAAGAGTGATTGAAGTTTCTACCAATCACGACTCTTCTCCAGTTGATATATCAACTAGTACTATGACACAAATTGCAGAAAATACATTTGTTTTACAAGAAAGCAACCCTGACAGTGGTGATCGGCATACTATTAAAATTTTTAAATATGATCCAGGTACAAATAAGATCATATTAGTAAAAGAATTTAATACGGAAAATCCTTCTACATACGAATATCAACTAAACAAAGTCGAATAATTGTACCAATCTATAGACAGGGGTATAATTTAACCCCTGTTTTAATGTAAATCTATAGTTACTTCGCCAGCATTTCTTTCAATAATGAATCCCGACTTAATAATTCTTGAGGCGTTCCACATTCAATAATAGTCCCTTTTTTCATCACAATAACCCGATCTGCTATCAGCGCATTTTTTATATCATGTGTCGTTACAATCCTTGTTACATTCCTCCCCAAACTTTCAATCATATTCCAAACAAGATTTTGATTATTTGGATCTAATCCTGCAGTTGGCTCATCTAAAATAACTAGATTTGGTTTTGATACAATTGCTCTCCATAATGCAAGACGTTTTCGTTCCCCGCCCGAAAAGCTTTCCCCATTCTTTTCTAATAGAGTATGGATTCCGTTCGGTAAATTTTTTATAATAATTCCTGCGTTAACAAGCACTTCACTTTGCTTTAACTGTTCTTCCGTAACATTTCGTTGAAAGATTATGTTTTCCTTTATCGTTGCTCGAAATAACCGCGGTTCCTGCCATACACTCGTCATACACCCTTTTTTACCATAATACTCAACACTTCCACTTGTTGGTTTATATAATCCTGTTAATAATTTCAATAATGTCGTTTTTCCTGCACCACTTTCCCCTACGATCATAATCAACTCACCAGGCTTAATTTGCAACTCTATATTTGTTAACAAATTTTTAAAAGAAGCTTTAATGACCTTAATGCCCGTTCCCCTTTCTTCAGCCACTGTTTCAGTAGGCATATCTAAAAAACGCCATACTCTAGATGCAGAAGCAACGGAAACTTGTGTTATCATTAATAGATCGCTCGCATAACGAACAGGAAAAAATAACGTCTCAATTGTAGCTAATATGGCAATCAGTGATCCAACTTCCATTTCCCCCCTTATTACTTTTTGTGCTCCTACAATAAGAACAATCATATATGCACCTGTTTCTATCGCTATTCCTATCAATCCTATAAAGCTTTGCATCATAATCTTTTTCACTTCTGATTTATAAGAATATGATGTTACCTCTTTAAATTGCTTTACTGCCCATTTCCCCTCTCTTAAACTGCGTAAATCTTGGATACCTTTTACAAATTGTGATATTGTTTCTACAACACTTGAATGATTCATTTGAGCTATACTAGCCGTCTTTCTTGCTTTTTTCGCCATAAACATTGGGATAATCGCACTCGCAATCAAAAATGGAACAACCCACCATACAAAATGTATATCAATGTGTTGAAACGCTATTAACGCTCCAATAAATTGAGCTATAGCATGAATGCACTCTATTAACACCGAGCCGTATAACCTTGCCCAATTCGGTATATCAGAAACAACCAATGTTTCCAACTCTCCTTGTTTTATCTTCTCACTTTCCTCAAATGGTAATGATAAAAAATGATGTAGCAATTCTATACGTTGTTTTCGTAATATACGTTGACTCCCCTTTGAACCTACATAATCAAACAACAACGAATTTCCCCATGTAATCAGTCTACTTCCTACAAATAAAGCAATGTATATATACACTTCCTCTATATGTTTCTGAATGAGCCGATCAACAATTAGACCCATTAACAATGGCCTGGATAAATTCATAGCAGCTGCTATAACCCCACTACATATCGAAACGATGAGTAGCAATTTTTCTTGTAACAACGGAATTAAGAGTCGTTTATATTCTTTCATTGTTATACCTCCAATTTTTTCTATAAGAAAAGGAAAGGGATGAAGCTATACGGCTTCACCCCTTTCCTCTTTACATAAAACAAGGAAGCTAACTTCAGTCAGCTTCCTTGTTTTGATTGAAAATATTATACTTTTCTTCTTTACTATAACTACTTAATTAGTTTGACACCTTAGACTCTTCAACTTTCTCACGAAGAACCATTTGCAGAATACCACCATGACGGTAGTAGTCAATTTCTACTTCACTATCGAAACGAGCTACTACTTCAAATTGTTTTCCGTTTCCTTCTGGGTCAATTGCAACTACTTTTACAAGATCACGTGGTTTCACTGTTTTGTCGATTTGAATTTCAAATGACTCGTTACCAACAAGACCTAATGTTTCTGCACTTTCGCCATCTTTAAATTGTAGTGGTAATACACCCATTAATACAAGGTTACTACGGTGAATACGCTCGAAGCTTTCTGCGATAACTGCTTTAATGCCTAAAAGGTTTGTACCTTTCGCAGCCCAGTCACGAGAGCTTCCCATACCGTAATCTTTACCAGCAACTACAAGAAGGCCAGTGCCGTCTTCTTTATATTTCATCGCAGCATCATAGATAGATGTTACTTCACCAGTTGGCCAGTAAGTTGTATATCCACCTTCTGTTCCTGGTGCGATTTGGTTTTTAATACGAATGTTTGCGAATGTACCACGCATCATAACTTCATGGTTACCACGGCGAGAACCATAAGAGTTAAAGTCAACTGGTTGTACGCCGTTTTCTAATAAATAGCGTCCTGCTGGTGTATGCTTACCAATTGAACCTGCTGGTGAAATATGGTCTGTCGTTACAGAATCACCAAATTTACCAACTACGCGTAAACCTGATAACGTTTCAACTTCACCCGGTTCTTTAGATAACCCTTCAAAGAACGGTGGGTTTTGAATGTATGTTGAATCATTATCCCAAGTATATAAAGCTTCATTTGAAGTTTGGATTTCATTCCAGCGTTCGTTACTGTTAAATACTTGTGCATATTCTTTTTTGAACAATTCAGATGTAACAACACTTTGAACTACATCTTCAATTTCTTTAGCTGATGGCCAAATATCGTTAAAGTAAATAGGGTTACCATTTGAATCTTTACCGATTGCATCATTTTTCAAGTCAATATCAACAGTACCTGCAAGTGCATATGCCACAACAAGTGGTGGTGATGCTAAGTAGTTTGCTTTTACAAGTGGGTGAATACGACCTTCAAAGTTACGGTTACCAGATAAAACAGATGTTACTAATAAATCGTTTGCTGCGATTGCTTCTTCTAATTCTAATGCTAATGGACCAGAGTTACCGATACAAGTTGTACAGCCGTAACCAACTGTTTGGAACCCTAATTGATCTAAATATGTTGTTAAACCTGATTTATCTAAGTATTCTGTAACAACTTTAGACCCTGGAGCTAATGACGTTTTTACATAACCAGGTACTTTAAGACCTTTTTCAATTGCTTTTTTCGCAACTAAACCTGCACCAATTAATACATATGGATTAGATGTATTTGTACAGCTTGTAATCGCAGCAATCGCAATTGCACCTGTTTTCATCGTTACTTCCTGATCTTTTAATACAACTTTCACTTCTTTATCAAACTCTTGTTCATTGAACCCAAGCCCTTGTGTTCCAACTGGTGCCACAACGGCTTTATGGAACTCATCTTTCATATTTGAAAGAGGGATTAAATCTTGTGGACGTTTTGGTCCTGAAAGGTTAGATTCAATTGTATTTAAATCAATTTCAACAAGATCTGTATAAATTGGATCTTTGCTGTCTGCTGTATAGAATAAACCATTTGCTTTGCAGTATTCTTCAACAATGCGAATTTGTTCTTCGTCTCTTCCTGTTAAACGTAAGTAATCTAATGAAATCTCGTCAATTGGGAAGAATCCACAAGTTGCACCATATTCTGGTGCCATATTTGAAATTGTTGCACGGTCAGCTAAAGGCATGCTCTTTAGTCCGTTACCGAAGAACTCAACAAATTTACCAACTACACCTTTTTGACGCAACACTTGCGTTACTTTTAATGCAACATCTGTTGCTGTTGTACCACTTGGAAGTGTACCAGTTAACTTAACACCGATAACTTCTGGTACTGGGAAGTATGAAGGTTGCCCAAGCATCCCAGCTTCTGCCTCAATACCACCAACGCCCCATCCAAGAACGCCAATACCATTGATCATTGTAGTATGAGAGTCTGTTCCAACTAATGAATCTGGATATGCAACTAATTCACCTTCAGCATTTTCCACCGCATGAACAACTGGTGCTAAATACTCAAGGTTTACTTGGTGGACAATACCTGTTGCTGGTGGAACTGCACGATAGTTATCAAATGATTTTTGTGCCCAGCTTAAAAATTTATAGCGTTCTTCATTACGTTTAAACTCTAAGTCCATGTTGAATTCAAGCGCGTCTGCTGTACCCGCTCTATCAACCTGTACAGAGTGATCGATTACAAGGTCTACAGTAATTTCTGGATTAATTTTATCAGGATCCCCACCCATATCTGCCATTGCTTTTCGAAGTGAAGCCAAATCAACAACAGCAGGAACACCTGTGAAGTCTTGTAAAATTACGCGAGATGGTTTAAATGGAACATCGATATCTTCAACATCTTTCGTTCCCCACTTCGCTAAATTTGCAACATGCTCTTCTGTAATTACACGTCCGTCAACTTGACGAAGTACAGATTCAAGCAAAACTTTAATGGAATATGGTAATTGTGATACGTTGCCAACCCCTGCGTTTTCAAGCGCTTTCAATTGATAATAATGATACGTTTTTCCATCTACTTCAAATGTTTCACGAGATTGAAATGGATTATGTTTGACCATTATGTTTCCCCCCTGTTAAACGTGACTGAGTTGTCTGAATATAAAATGTAGACAAACTTTTCAATACCTTACGATAATATCTTATTACAACTTTCTAAATAAGTAAATAATAAGAAACTTATAGTTTATCATAAGTTTTCTTTATCTCTGGAAATTTGAATAGCCTTCGTTCTCCTTATGAATACTATTACCATAAAGTAAAGCTTTCTTTTGAAGCTTTTCTTTTCTGTCCATACATGTAATGAACAGTTCATTATTTGTTTCATAAAAAACATTCTAGAGGTGAAAACAAATGGGTAAACGCAAAGCAAATCATGTGATTCCAGGAATGAATGCCGCATCAGCACAAGGACAAGGAACTGGTTATAATGAGGAATTCGCCAACGAGCCACTGACACCAGCTCAGCGTCAAAATAATAAAAAACGCAAAAAAAATCAGTAATGAAAAATCCCAAAAGTACTCCTTTTGGGATTTTTAATGTTTATAACGTAACAGCTCCGAAACTTTCACAAATCGATACCCTTGCTTTTGAAGAGCAGGTAAAATTTTAGTCAACGCAGCTACAGTTTGACTCCGATCACTTCCACCATCATGTAACAGCACAATGTCGCCACTTTTTGCATTTGTTACGACGTGCCTCACAATGGATTCAGTTCCTGGATTTGCCCAATCTTTCGGATCTTGATGCCAAGACCACAATACAATTTGGTACCCTGCCTCTTTTGCTGTCGCAAGGACTGCATCATTAATATATCCACCTGGTGGACGGAACAGCATAGGCTTCTCTATCCATTTTTGTAAATAGTTCTTCTCCTCTAAAATATCACTTTTTAATTTTTCATCCGACGCATCTCTCGCATATAAATGATTCATCGTATGATTCCCAATTTCGTGCCCTTCCTTAAGTACCTGATTAACCAAATATGGATTTCGCTGAATTCGAAAACCAATCATAAAAAATGTTGCCTTTGCCTTATACTGATGTAGTAAATTTAGTATTTGTGGAGTATATGTAGGATCTGGACCATCATCAAACGTAATTGCAATTAATTTCTCGTTATTTGGTACCTCCCATGTTACATTACCAGTAGGCTCTAAATCTTTTCTCATCAACATTTTTGCTTCTACTTTGTCCACTTGAAATATATGTACTACACAAATCAAACAAATGATTATTACAGAAATTTTTCTTTTCAATATAGTAACTCCCGAATCAAACAGGTTGTTGAAATCATACAACAACCTATTCAATCACCTAACAAATCTACATCTCGCATAATGTTTTGCAAATTACTTTCATATTGCTCAAGTTGTGGACGTTGTGTTTCAGATGCTACTTCTAGTGCATTTTGAATTTGTTCATATGCCTCTTGAACTTCTTGTCGTAAATGCTTTAAATCATTACCATAATTCGGATCATTTTTCACAATACTGTTGTATAAATTTTCTGCTTGTACAACTCCTTGTTGTGCTGCTTGAAAAGCTTGCTGTTTATCTTTATGATACGGCATACACTTTCCCCTTTCTGTTATAGTTAGTCTCACTTATCTTTACCCTTTTTCATAAAAACATTCTCGTATAAATTTACAAAATTCTCTCATTCTAAATACAAGAGGGAGGTGCAGCACAACATGGAAAAAAACAATAGCAAATCCATTCGTCAAAATACAAAAAAAGGACAGCCTTCTGGGCAACCTGAACCATTAAGTGGGTCTCATAAAGTAAAAAATCGAAATCATTCAAGACAAAAAAATCACGCACATCATGATATGTAAAAAAAGGGCAATGCATACGCATTGTCCTTCTCGCTTAAGCCACTTGTAAGAAAGTGAAACTTTAATTAGTGGGGGTTTTCTCCATCTCCCACCTAACTTCTTTGCTTTCGCTGAATTTTAAGGTAGGAGTGTTACTGCCCCTCAAATAGCGAGATAAGTCCGTCGACATATTTTCTAGTTTGCTTCTCACCTCTAATTTCTTAATGCATATTATAGTATGAATTAAGACTTTACGGAGGGTGTCTTACATGGGCAAGAAAAAGAAAAATTGTCTTTTTCGTGTTGATGGTTTTGAAGAATGGATGGATCAGTTTTGCTCTGATTCATATGACAACTTCAGTTTCCCTAATCACATCCACATTGACCTTTGTGAAACGGAACAAGAGTACATTTTAGAAACTGATATTCCTAATGTTTCAGAACAAAATGTACTTATAAACAAGATGGAGACAGGCCTAACAATTCATATATTTCATAAAAATTCATCCTTACAACGAACAATTTCTTTACCTGCTAACATCATCTATAAAAAAATGCTAGCCTGTTTAGAAAATGGCTTTCTTGCCATACACATTTCCAAAACTGAAGTTGCAAATAAACATGAGAAAAAAGTTCTTTTTTCAAATTAAAGCGTTATATCAAAACAGAGTAAGAACAGTTTATTGCTAACTTTTCTTACCCTGTTTTTTTCTTTGCTTTATATAAAATTAAACTTCTAATGAATACTCCCCCACTTAGCAAAGCTTGAAGTGGGGGTTTCTAACGTTTTGGCCTAACGGACGATTAACGTCAGTGGAGTTAACACACTAGCGAGCTGTTTCACGCCTAACTCCTCTATCCCGTTTTTCCATGCATTCGGGACTACTTTTCGTAAAATATTCGCCGCAGCATTTACGTCTGCGTTAATTTCGATGCCTTTTGCAGAACGATACATACCACGTTTTATTCGTTTTCCTGAAAAAGTTGCATTTTGGTCATTTGTTCCATACGTTGAAATGAAGTCATGATCTAGAAAACTTGCTTTTGACGTGTACGATTCCTCGGTTACAATAACTTGAATGCCTACTGCATTTGCTTTGTATGTAATCATTTGAATCCATACACTATGCGAGATATGGCAAAATGTTTGGTTATTTTTCTTTCCCATATCAGTTTCTTGTTTCCAACTTTTGTTTTGACCAATAACGATTTTGCAAACTCTCTCCTCTTGAGCCAGTTTTACAATATGATGACTAGATTTATGGAAGATGTCTTTTATTTTCAGGTAACGCTTTTGATGAAGTTTTTCTATTCTTTTTGAAGTAAAAGGTCCTTCCCTTGTTTGTTTACCTTGCCTGAGAACACTTGTAAGGTAACTCTTCATTTTGTTGTAATATTGATTTATGCTTTTGACATGTTTGCCCTTAACAAGTACAGGCTTCATACCTGTGTTTGTTACAATGGTTGCAAGGTTATCAATCCCTAAATCAATACTCATATAACGACCATTCTCTTCAACAATTTGTTGTTCTGAAGGAACATCTAACACTAATTCCACTACATACTCATTGTATTTTGGAATGACACGAACTTGTTTCAGTTTACCTTCAGTAAACCCTAATTTCCCAATATTTAATTGCAATTTTGTCTTTGGAAACTTTAAAAACTTATCATTTTTAATGACACAATCTTGGTTTGTATACAAGATTTCCTTTTCAAAAGAACGAATATACTTTGGAATTCTAGGTTTTCCAGTGTATTTGTGGGGATTCTTTTTATAATCTTTTAAACTAGCAAAAAAAGACTTCCAATTTTGGAATACGTTTTTCATGATGGATTGACTAGATTGTGTAGGCAAAGCACGATAATCATTCTGAATTATCGCTTTAAATAATGCATCCAGAAAATTGTAATCTACATAAGGTTTTTCTGTAGTTGGTTCTGAAAACAAATTACATTTCACTTCTTTTGGTTTTTCTTCTGGTTTTGTTTTCTCTTTTTCCAAATTCTTTTGATAGGCAAGAATTTGTGTATCATTCATCTTCCCCATGTTTTTAGCAATTGTATCTAAAACTTCTTTTTGTAAAGGTTGCAACTCCTTATTTTGTGTCAAACCTGTATACACTTGTCGTATATAAAAGTTTGTCGTGTTGTACATATTCTTCGCATTTTGGCAAGATTCTTGAAAATAAGAATACATACGATGTCCTTTTTTAATCCAAATTTGAAGAGTTTTATAATTTGTTTGATTTTCCGTTGTCATTTTTTCACCTCCTTGTTAAGGGTATTACACCAAAACAAGAACGTATGTTTCTACCGTTTTACTTGAACATAAAATATTTTTTTCGATTCACCTCACCACCTTCACATATGTTTAGAGGTGGAAGTCCTCTCGAAAGATATGATAGAAGGATTGATTAAGAAACAATTAGCTTTACCGTCAACTGCTATTTCATTCCAATTTCTATATTGCAATTTACGGTACGATTTCTTTTAGATAATAAACTTCTTGTCCATAAAAAAATGGGAAAAGCGAGAACTGAAAAGATAGCTAGTATCGAAAATACAGCAAAACCATTTTGATATCCGTAATAATCTAACAGCAATCCTCCAAACCAAGGTCCAATAACGGCACCAATCCCTGAAAACCCCATTGCTCCAAAATACGTTCCTTTTAAGTGAGGGACTGAAATGTCATCAATAAACACATCTGTCATTGAAAACATCAATACTTCTCCTATTGTAAAAATAATCGTGTAAAGAACAATACTGATGATTGATTCTCCGATTCCAAAGCCAATGAGCCCTCCACTAACAAATAGCGTGCCAATCATAATTGATACAAGTGGTGTATACTTCTTACAAATCTGAATAACAGGGTATTGTATAATTACTACTGTAATTGCATTCAATGTTAGCATATATGAGAATAATGTCACGCCATCTTGAAATACATAAGAGTTCGCAAAGTATTGAGAGACTGTTGTTGTAAAATGCGAAAAACCACTGTTACTTAAAATAATTCCAACTAACGCAACCAAGAAAACAATATCTTTTCTTAAAATACGAATTGCATTTATCATCGTTACAGGCTCTATTGTATCCACTGTTTTTTCATTCAATTGATACTTTTTAAATTGCATTGCTAATATCACCGTATATACAATGTATACTCCAGCCCCTATTAAAAACGGCATTGTTGATTTTGCGCTTCCAATTTGCAACCCTACAAGCGGTCCAATTGCCACCCCAACATTTATGGCACCGTATCGTAAGTTATACGCAAGTAAACGATACTCCGGCTTCGTTAAATCAGATAATAACGCTCTTGATGTCGGTTCAAAGAAGGAACGGCATAGACCATTTAATGCGTTTAATAAAAAGAAAGTTATAACGTGGTCTGCAACCGAAAATCCGATAAATACAAAAATCCAAACAATAAGGGACCATATCATAATTGTTTTACGGCCAAATCGATCTGATAAATTTCCACCAATAAAACTAGCAAATACTCCAACTAATGCACTCGTTCCAATAATAGCCCCTGTCATCCCAGCTGATATATCTTTTACAGTTGTTAAATAAATTGCCAAAAAAGGAATGCTCATTGAAGTTGCAAACCTTGCAAATAGTGTCCCTATAATGATACTCATCCCAAGCGGGTGAATATGTTGTAACTTTCCCATCATACCTATACCTACTCCCCATATTTCATACAAAAAAAGAAAGCAAAGAACCTGCTTTCTTTTTTCCTTTTTCAATAATAAATTATATTTATACCCCAGCTGTCCTAGATAACTCCATATCTATACCATATGTAAACTGCAACTCTTTGCAAACATCCTTAATTAGGATGTTCACATCATACTTTTCATTAAATGCAAGAACTGCATTTTCCACTTCCTCATACGTAAATTTGTATTCACCAGTGATGACACTTTTTAAATCAAAGCATTCATTGATACAAAGCTGGACGAGGAGCTGATCATACATAGCGGACACATCTTCTTTTTTCCATAATAACTCTTTCACATATAACCGATCAAAAGTTACGCTTTCTCGATTACATTCTGTTAAAGTACGAGTCATCTCATGTAATTCTCGATATAGTTCAGAAATATTTGTATTGAGACGAATCAATTTGTCTACGCCATTTTCATACAGCATTTCATCCACCCCCGTATATTCCCTTTTTCTTATTATAGCAAGAAAATTCTAAAAAAGAGATTTTTTCTTCTGAAATATTAGGAAACTTATTTAAATTGTTTTACAATGAACCTAGTGAAATTGAAAGGAGTACGAAAGTGAACCAAAAATTATATTACAGCGATGCCTATCAGCAATCATTTACAGCACAAATTATAAAACAGGACTATGATAGCGAAGGAAATTTATATGTTACTTTAACAGAAACAACATTTTATCCAACTGGAGGCGGCCAACCACATGACACAGGAACATTAAATGATATTTCCGTCATCAATGTTGAGGAAGTTAACGACGAAATCCGCCATTTCATTTCAAGTGAATTACATACAAAAGAAGTAATAGGTAAAATCAATTGGCAGCGTCGTTTTGATCATATGCAACAACATACCGCTCAACACATTCTATCTGCTGCCTTTTGGGATCATTTTAACATCCCTACAATTGCTTTTCATCTTGGAAAAGAAACGATAACAATTGATTTAGACACGCCAGAACTTACGTTAGAAACAGCTAATACAGCACTCCAAATCGCAAATCAGATCGTCTTTGAAAACCATCCTATCCATATTAGATGGATGAATTTAGAAGAAGCAAGGCAGTTACCTCTCCGAAAAGAACCGACAATTACAGAAGATATTCGCGTTGTAATCATTGAAAACTACGATTACAACGGTTGTGGTGGCACACATCCAAAATATACAGGTGAAGTCGGACCGATTCATATAATAGGGTGGGAACGAAATAAAGGTGGAATTCGCTTAAGCTTTGTTGCAGGATGGCGCGCCTTAAAATTAATGGGCCATCATCAACAAATCATAAAAGACATTTCTAGACAATTAAACAGTGGTGCGGACGATATACCAAATAAAGTTACCCATCTTCTCGCATCTCATAAAGAAAATGAAAAAACATTGCAAGCTATGAATGAAAAACTATTATTTGTAGAAGTAAATGAATTGTTGCAGCAATCTAAAAAAGTAGCAGCTGGTACACTCATTGCGAAAGTCTTTACGAATCGTTCCATGCAAGAAATCGCCAAATTATCAGCTATCATTACCGAACAAAATGAAAACTCGATTACATACTTTGTTACCGAAAATGAAGAAAAACTACAATGTATTCTTGCATGTGGGAAAGCAGTAACAGCAAACATGAATACCATTTTAAAAAATGCCCTCCCTACTATTGAAGGAAAAGGCGGCGGTAATCAAAAAAGTGCTCGTGGTGGCGGAAAAGCAGTTATTACAGGAGAAGAATTTTCAGCTCTGCTTATTCACTTATCACAAGAACAGTTTGAAATGAAATATAAAGGATAGCCTGATGCTATCCTTTATATTTTTATATACTTACAGGCCAATATTTTGTTTCAATCCTTGATAAGTTCCTGCATTAGGGAATCCTTTTTCAATAAGCTCCGCAAAAATCTCTGAAAAATGATAATCACCTAATTCTGTTATTGGTACCATTTTCACATCATGAATTGGATTATAATCAAATTCATTAGATGGTAGCATAATCTCTCCTGACACCTTTTCTAACAAAAATGTAATATGTAGTAACGATGGTGTAGCATCTGGCTTATCACAAACATAGAGTAATTTTTTAATTCTAGTTTCTAAGCCCGTCTCTTCTCTCATTTCTCGAATGATTGCTTCTTCTAATGTTTCTCCGTTCTCTACTCTCCCACCTGGTAAAGACCAATTTCGATCAGAAACTTTTTGTTTTACAATTAAAAGTTTTTCTTCTTCAATCAAAATTCCAGTTGCTCGAACTTGTAATAAATGATTCATATAGTCTCCTCTTTCTATTTTATCCATTGGACTTCCAAGCTATATAATTCTAGATTATGAGCTAAAGTCCTCCCACAAAAAGAACATACGTTTCGCAATCGGAGGAAATTATGAAAGTAATGTCTATAAACCAAAAAAGTAGAAAACTAGATTGTTTCTAGTTCTCTACTTTCTCAAATAACAGCGCAAGCCCAATTCCTCCACCAATGCCTAACGTTGCCATGACATACTTCGCTTCTCCTTTTTGTACTTGGTAGAATAATCGAGTAACAAGCATCGCTCCAGATGCACCATAGGGGTGACCAAGAGCAATCGCTCCACCATTCACATTTAGTTTATCATATGGGATTTGTAGTTCTTGTGCACATGCTACAATCTTAGCAGCAAAAGCCTCATTCATTTCAATGTAATCAACATCGGCTATTGATAGGTTCTGATCTTGTAATAACTTTCGCACAGCAAATATCGGTCCGCTACCTGGCAAAAGAGGATCTACCCCAATTGCAGCACTACTTACAAACCGAAGAATCGGCTTATAATCAAATGCACGAGCCTTTCTTTCCTCCATTACAAGCACAGCACATGCCCCATCATTTACACCGCATGAGTTACCGGCTGTCACTGTTCCTCCTTGTAAAAAAGCCGGCCTTGTTCTCTTTATAATTCGTTCATAATTCATTCCATACTTTATCGTTTCATCTTCCAGTATATTTGAAGAAATCGGAATCATTTCTTCTTGTAAATATCCTTTCTCAAGTGCTGCCAATGTTCTTTTATAACTGAAACAAGCATATTCATCCTGCATATCCCTTGTAATTTTATATTGCTCTGCTACATATTCAGCTGCTATCCCCATATCTGGATCTCCAATAAAATCAGGCGAAAAGCGAGCTCTTTTCTCAAAAGGCGATGTGCTTGTACTTTCCACTCCTCCAGCAATATAGCAACTACCTGCCCCACCTTGAATAAGATGACAAGCCATCCGAATCGCTTCTAACCCAGCACCGCACTGGCGATCAATTGTTACACCCGGTACTGCAAACGGAAGCCCCGCTTCAAGTGCTGATAACCGTGCAACATTTCCGCCTGGCCCAACAACGTTTCCTAATATTACATCGTCTATTTTATGCTCAATCCCTTTACTTAAGTGAGCCAATAAAGGCGCTGCCAACCGCTGAACCTCATACTCTTTAAACATTCCATTTCCCTTACCAATCGGTGTTCGTTTCGCCTCTACAATGACTGCTCTATTCATAAACTGTCTCCTGATTTCCAATTATATTTTTTGCTACTTCACGGGCAATTTTCCCGCTACTTGTATGTGGAATTTCATCAACAAAATACCACTCCTTTGGAATTTTAAATGACGCTAGTCGTTGTAAACAAAAGCTTTTCAATTCTTGTCTCGTAGCTCTTCCTTTTACCATAGCCACAGGTTTTTCGCCCCAATATCTATCTTTTATACCAATGACCACAATTTCTTCAATATGTGGATGAGTGGATAATACACTCTCTATCTCCTCAGGAAAAATATTTATGCCCCCAAATAAAATCATGTTTTTTTCTCTACCGACTATATATAAAAAACCTTCCTCGTCTTGATACCCTATATCATACACAGTCATCCAACCATCTTCTGTAACTTGACAAGAAAGATCTCCGCTCAGTACATATCCCATAAAAAACTGATTACTTTTCACATAAACAGTTCCAATTTCACCCCGCTTTAATTCCTTACCTTTTTCATTACATATCCGAATTTGCACGTTATGACATGGCTTTCCAACTGAAGATGCTTTTCTTTCACTTTCTATATCTGTTAATGCTGTGACAAAACTCAATTCAGAAGCACCATAAAATTCATACCTTTTTGCATATGGAAATACAGTTTTTACTTTCCTTTTTGCTTCAGCTTCCCATTTTGCTCCTGAAGAAATAATTTTTATTTCTTGTTCAATAACACTTTCTTCTTTATATAATGCCTCTAGCATCGTTGGAACGGTATACATTACTGAAATCTTCTCTTGTTCCAATATAGATAGAATATGATTCGTGATGAACTTTTCTACAAGATACACGGTTTGCCCTAAATATAGCGCACTTATTGCCCCATATAAAAAAAGAGAATGAACCAATGTACCAGCAAGTAAAACCGTATCATTATTCTTCATATGGAAATCATGTAAATTGCAATCAAAGCTATGGACCCAAGACTCCTGCGCACGAAGAAATGCCTTCGCTTTCCCAGTTGATCCCGATGTAAACCCCATATAAAACGAGCAGTCTTTTACACTTTCTGAAGAATGGTATATATGTAACTGGTCACCTATCATTTGCTTACATTCATGAATAGAGAATACCTTTCCATCTATTAGTGGTATTTCATTCATCTTATATTGTTCAGCAATTACAATAGATGGATTAGCAAGCTTCAACCTTTCCTTAAGCTCATTATGTTTCCACTTTAAATCAAGCGGAACACAAACCCACCCTGCCATTGCAGCACCTGCAAAAATTTGTAAAAATCCAATGCGATTCTCTAGTAAAATCGCAACCGTTTTATTCGTTGTTTTTTCTTTATTAAGCCAATTTGCAACTTGGCAAACAGACTCATGCCATTCTTTATATGTTAGTATTCTATCCTTTTCCCTTATTGCTATTTTATCGGGATGTATCTGTGTATGTTTTCTATAAGACGATGTAATTCCCATTGCTATTCATCCTTTCCTTTCAGATAAAGTGAAACTTTAATCAGTGGGAGGTTCTTCATCCCCCACTGATTATTAGCCCTCACCAATCGGGCTTTTACGGGCAGTTTATCTCCCGCCTAGCTCTTTGCTTCCACCGAATTTTGAGAGGAGTATTACTGCCCGCAAATAGCGGGATAACAAAAAGAAACACGCTAATACGTGTTTCTTACATTTTATAAAGTCTCTTACGTTCTTTAACTAGCGTTTGAGATTTTATCTTTCTTTAAAGCAGGTGTAATCACATATTTCAATGAACGATGTAATCTAGGTACAAGAATTGCTGCAATCACAGCTTTGACAAAATCACCTGGTAAAAATACAACACTCACTTTCATCGCTTGCCATACAGAGATATCCATGATAAATGCTTGAACAGTCACACCAAATATATAAACAACTAGAATACCACCAATTATATTAATCAAAAATACTTTTATAGCAGATACATGACGTAAACTCTCTACAAGATACCCTATTACAAACGCTCCAACAACATATCCGATTAAATACCCTGCACTTGGACTAACAAATACGCCTGGACCACCGCGGCCACCAGCTAACAATGGCGCTCCTACTCCAACAACAAACAAGAAAACCATTTGACTTAATGCTCCAAGACGTGATCCAAGCAATCCTCCCGCAAGCATAACACCAAGAGATTGCAATGTAATCGGAACAGGTGTTACAGAAAGCGCAATCGGGGGTATCAGTCCTAACACACCCATAATTGCACTGAATAAAGCAACAAAAACTAAATTCTTTGTATTCATGTTTTTATTTCTCCTATTTGTAAACTATAAGTCATTATAAGATAACATATCATTGGTGTTATCTTACCTTTTCGCTTGTATTTTTGTCAACAACTTTATAATTTTAGTTAACAATTAAATCCACTATAAACTAACAACATGATTCAATACAAAAAAGCGACTCCCATCGGTAGGAGTCGCCTCTTCTTATAAAATGAAACTTTAATCAGCCCTCACCAATCGGGCTTGTACGGACAGTTCATCTCCTACCTAACTTCTTCTCTTTCACTGAATTTTGAGGTGGGAGTGTGACTGTCCACAAATAGCGGGATAAATTATTTTTCGCTACCTTTATGCAAATTCTCTAGTTCTTTTCGTAATGCTTGTTTCAAAAATTTCCCGACGGATGTTTTTGGAATTTCTTCCATAAACACAATATCATCCGGTAACCACCACTTCGCAAACTGCGGTCTTAAAAATTCATATAACTCTTCTCTCGTTACAGAACTATTTTTCTTTTGTACAACACATGCAACAGGTCGCTCCTGCCACTCGGGATGAGGAACCGCGACAACAGCTGCTTCAAATACAGCCTCATGCGCCATTAAAGCATTTTCTAAATCAACGGATGAAATCCACTCACCCCCACTTTTAATAACATCTTTTGTGCGGTCAACAATTTTAACACAGCCCTCGTCATCAACTGTAACAACATCCCCTGTATATAACCAATCATCACGGAAACCTTCTATAGTACGTTCGTCATTATAGTAACTTGCTGCTATCCACGGTGCTCGTAAACAGAGTTCCCCCATCTCAGTTCCATCCCACTTCACTTCTCCACCCGCTCCAACTACTTTCATCTCAACGCCTGGTACAAGATACCCTTGCTTTGACCTGATTTCAAGCTGGTCTTCGTAAGATAAATCTGTCTCATAGCTTTTTAACCGTGCAAGCGTCACAAGTGGACTTGTTTCAGTCATACCGTATGCATGCACAAAAGGAACATTATGTTTTTGTTCGAATGCAGCTATCACACTTTTCGGTGCTGCAGCGCCTCCACATAAAATTCGTTTCATACTTGATAGATCATAGCTATTATTTTCTAACTCTTGTAAAACACCAAGCCAAATCGTTGGTACACCAGCAGCCAACGTCACTTTTTCATCCTGAATCATTTCAAGTAAGATTTTCGGTGTAAACATCGGACCAGGTAAAACTTGTTTTGAGCCAAACCACGTTGCTGCAAAAGGTAGTCCCCAAGCATTGACATGAAACATTGGAACAATCGCCATTGCCGCATCACTTTCAGATAATGCCGCTGTATCCGCGAGTCCTAAAGCCATACAATGAAGTACCGTACTACGATGCGTATATACAACACCTTTTGGATTGCCTGTTGTCGCTGACGTATAACACATACCTGCCGGTGTGTTTTCATCAATATCTTTTAAAAATTGGAAATCAGGATCCCCTTCTGTAAGAAGCTGCTCATAGTGATAGACAGGCTCTAGAGAAGTTTCAGGAAGTTCTTTTTTATCGGTCATAATGATGTATGCTTGTACAGTCGATAGTTCATCTTTAATTTTTTCAACGAGAGGTATAAGGTCTTCATCAACAAGTAAAATGCGGTCTTCTGCATGTCCAATAATATAGGAAATATGTTGTGCAGATAAACGAATATTAATCGTATGCAAGACAGATCCAATACCCGGAATTGCGAAATATGCTTCCACATGACGATGATGATTCCACGCTAAAGTTCCAACTCGTTCTCCCTCTTTTATCCCTAGTTTCTTCAATGCGCTAGAGAGTCTTCTTGTTCGCTCTCCTAATTGCTTATACGTTAAAGTGGTAATTGTATCATGTGTACGCGAAACGATTTCTTTCTTTGGAAACAGCTTTTCTGCCCTTTCTATCATGGAACTGATTGTTAATGGTACATTCATCATCATATTTGTCCCAACCTCCTGTTAAAACGTTTTCATTTTTAAACATTATATCAAACTTTTATAAACAAAAGTTTTACTTTTCTGTATTTTCTGAATTATTTCCGCAGAAATAATATTCTATTTGACTTATAGTAATCTTTTTATTCCCTACCGCTTGATATCGTATCTTTGTCTACGACAATATTCCTTTCATTGGCTTTTTTCCATATCATATACCCTATACTTATCATTAATAGAAATGGGACCCCTGTCAATAATGTAGTTTTAAACATATCAGTAAACCATGTTGTGATAATAATTGCTAACATCAATATCACTCCTAATATGGTTAAATACGGAAATCCCCACATACGTACCGGCAGCTTTCTTCCACCATTCTTATCCCACTTTTTTCTGAAATATAAATGAGTAACAAAAATCATCATCCATGTGAACATCGCTCCAAACATGGAGATTCCCATCATTAGCATGAACGCTTGATTAGGAGAAACAATCGTAACTACGGTTGCTAACGCGATTCCAATTGTAGACAAGAACAAAGCCGAAACCGGAACTCCTCTCTTACTAAGTGTTCCAAAGCGCTTTGGTGCATATCCCGCTCGCGATAATGAAAACATCATGCGTGTTGTAATATATAATTGGCTATTCATCGCTGATAATGCTGCAATTAAAACTACAAAATTCATAATACCAGACGCACCTGTAATATGAAGTAACTCCATTACTTTAACAAATGGACTTTTATCCACACCAGCAGCTTTCCAAGGAACAATCATCAACATGAGAGCTAATGTACATAAATAAAATATAATCAATCGATAGATTGTTGAACGAAGAGCCTTTGGAACTGCTTTTTCTGGATCTTTTGCCTCTCCAGCTGTAACAGCAATCATTTCGATACTCAGGTAACTAAATATAGCAACACAAACGGCAACCCACATGCCCCACCAACCATTTGGGAAAAAGCCCCCATCATTTATGTAATTTTGCACACCCATTTCAGGATTAGCATTTGTACCAAATACGACATAAGCTCCTAGCAAAATAAAACCTAAAATAGCGATAATTTTAATCATTGAAAACCAATATTCAATTGTTCCAAATAAATTGACACTAGTAGCATTTACAAAAATAAGTATGCCTGAAAAAAGAATGACCCAAATCCAGCCTGGTGCAGTTGGAAACCAGTATTTCATATAGACAGAAACTGCTGTTACCTCTGTTCCGACCGCAGCTACAATGCTTGCCCAATATGCATAGCGAACTGTAAAACCAGCCCACTGTCCAATATAATGCTCTGCATATGCCCCAAATGATCCCGATGTTGGATGTGCTACTGTCATTTCAGCTAAACACCCCATCAGTAAAAAAGCGATAACCGCACCTATTCCATAGCTAAGTAGAACACTTGGACCTGCTAATCCAATTGCCATTCCACTTCCTAAAAATAAACCTGTTCCGATTGCCCCTCCAATTGCAATCATCGATAATTGCTTGGTAGACAGCCCTCGTTGTAATCCTTTCTCTCTTTCTATAATGCTTTGAAACTCTCCCTCTCTCTTTTTCATATACTCCCTCACTTCTATCTATTTTGTATACATTTATAACAGTATAGGAAAGAAATTGACTCCTTGTCAATTTTATTGTTAGAAAATTCAATCTTTTTCACGAACCAATAGAGGAGAGTTACCTGATCAAGCTACTCTCCTCTATTGGTTTCTTCATATGTATCTAAAATATCGCCTACGCTAATTCCCCTTAATATAAGACGATTTGTATTCAATATTGGTTACTTCTCTTTTTCATGTATCATAGTGGTTTCTTCTTAAACTTTTGATAATTTCGCACTTTCAATAAAAGTATACTTCCACAATCCGTACAAATATAAGCATCTACTGGAGAAGACGTAAACATCGTCTCTTTTTTTCTTATTTGCGCATATCCAACAAACTCTCCTTCTCCAATATTGTTAGAACCACAATAAGAGCATGTATGTACCTCTTTCTTTCGCATGAGAGCACCACCTTCGTTCTGTTTCTACTCCCTTCGACAGTAATCTTCCATTTTCCTTCCACAAAAAAATCCCTACTTCTCCTAAATTTTGAAAGGAAAAGTAGCATTAGAGTCACCTTCATACATTACAAATACATTATTACATTCTTTTAAGATAGAGACTGTCATACTTTATTAATTCAAGAGTACATGAACATAAAGAACATAAGTAAAAAGAGCCTATTAAAGGCCCTTTTTACTTACCATCCTGCTTTTCTAGTACATATAAATCCTCTTCTATATTCGACAATTTATCTGTAACTAATTTTCTAGCATCCCCAATTGCTTGGTTATATGCATACGGTCCAATTAATTTTATCATTTCTTCGATTAAACGCTCTGCTTGAAAACGCCCAATACTATTTAGGTCTTCCTCTTCAAAAAACTGCTGAATTTGTTCTACAAGCTCATCTTTCTTTTCATTTGGTATTTTTATATTCATCATGCTTCATCTTCTCCTCTATTTTTGCGATAATATTTCCCTTAACTCTACCATAGAAAAACGTGTTCCTGGACAAGTTTTTGTAACACCTTCTAATTCACGATGACCCAGTATATGTTCTTCACATATCGAGAATCGCTCCATAAAGTCTCTACATAACAAATGTAAAGAATCTATTTGCGCTAAAGTTGGATCATATTTATCAAAATTACCTGTCATGCAAATCCCTATCGTTTCACTATTATATCCTTTTGCATGAGCTCCTATATATACTCCCCTGCCTTCAAACACAGTCCCATCTTCTTCAATAAAATAATTATATCCAATGCCGCTCCAACCTCTTACCTTTTGATGGAATTCATGTGTTTTATGCACATCCCATCCATCTTCAGCTGTGTGATGAATGATAAGTTTTGTTACATTTTGTAAAGGCTGCAATTCATCTTGAAACTTCAGTTTTGCTTGTTTAACTTCCATTCAGAACCCTCCTTTTACAACTCAATCATAATTATCGTTTTATCATCTGGTCGAATCCGCTTTTTCTCTTCTAATTCTTCTATTATAGAAACATACTCTTCTATACTATGCCTTCTTACATATTCTACTGTTTGCTCAAGTGACCAGTCCGGATGAAATAATCCATCCGAACAAATAAAAACCCCTTTCACTTCAGCAAGTGGTAATTCTCCTTGTTGGATCCAAGTAATTGCTTCTGGCATTCCATTTGCTACTGAATACCCATTTGGCATATTGGCAAGATAGCGATTATATTTTAATTGCTGCCTACTGTCATTAAATAGATGCTCTTCCGGTACAGGAAGCCCCTTTTTTCTATCTTTTTCACGTTTTCTTTTCGCTCGTGCACTAATCCCTTTTACCGTATCCTTTGTTAGTACCTTCATAGTTCCATCATGAAATGCAGCAACAATCATACAATCACCAAGCTGCGCATATTGAATGCTTCTATCCTTTATACGAACTACAGCAATACATGTACACCATAAATGATCTTTCTTTGTCTTATCAATCTTATAATCTATCATTTTTTCTTGTAATGCTTCATTTGCATTTGTAATTATCTCTTGTAAACTTTTCACTTCTTTTAGCGATGTAAAATGACTTGCAAATAAATTAGATGCAAGATATGCTCCATTATGCCCTTTCTCATCTTGAAACGGTATAAGTGGCGTTGCACCATCACATACACCATAAACTTTCAATCCTTCATTACAAAAAAACGAATCTTCACACTCCTGTTTCAAAGGACTTTTCTGTTGATACGTTTTAATTTCCATATCTTCACACCTCTTTAATAAAGTTCAAAAAATTAATTCGATTTTTTAAATTAGTCTAATTTTCCGAAATAAACTGTTTTTCCCTAAAACTTTCAATTTCATATATAATCTTGAAATAATACGATTTTTTAGTGAAGGACGGGAAAAAGATGGTCAGATTTCTTGGAGTTATTATTGGTTCTATCATTATTGCAGTTGCCTTTAATCTTTTCCTTATCCCCCACAAGATTTTAAGTAGTGGAATTGGCGGAATTGCTATTATCTTAGGAATTGTAACCCCTGTAAACACAGGAATTATTAACTTTGCATTAAACTTACCTATTCTTATTTTAGGATACATAGGTCTTGGAAAAAAAGTAATTTTTAATACAGTTGTTTCTGTTGTTGTATTATCTGCAGCATTATACTGGATTCCAGTACAAATTGTCGCAAAAGATCCGCTTCTTTCTTCTGTATTTGGAGGCGTAATTGCAGGAGCAGGAATTGGTCTCGTCTTTAATTGTCATGGCTCTACGGGCGGATTTGATATTATCGGTATGCTTTTATCTCGAAAAAGAGATATTAAACTAGGTGGTTTCCTCATCGCTTTAAATACAGTCGTTGTTGTCATCGCTGGATTTTTCTTTGACTGGGATGTAGCATTAACGAGTTTACTCTCAATCTATGTAACAGGTAAAGTAATTGATGCTGTTCATACGAAACATCGTAAAGTTACACTTATGATTGTAACAAGCCAAGCTGAAGAAATGAAAAAGAAACTTCTTTCAACGGTTGTACGTGGAATTACACTTCTTGATGGCGAAGGTGCATACTCAAGTGAAAAAAAACGTGTGCTTATGACTGTTGTTTCACACGAAGAACTTGCTGGTATGAAACTAGCCATTTCTGAAATTGATCCACAAGCATTCGTTAATATTACAGAGACTGTTGAAGTATTAGGATTATTTAGAAAAGCTTAAAACCTAGGTGGAGTTCCACCTAGGTTTTTATTTATTCTCCATAAATTCTAGTCGATTCCCAAATGGATCGGAAGCATAAAATCTAATTACATCCAGGCGAGCATGATCATCTATGACTTGAATCCCTTGTTCGACTAATTTTTTCTTAAATTCATCAATTTTGTGAACATAAAAAGCTGGATGCGCTTTTTTAGCCGGAGAAAAAGATTGTTCAACCCCGATATGAATTTCTTGATTTCCACAACGAAACCAACAACCACCACGTTTTCTTAATTCTTCAGGTTTCGGTATTTCTTCTAAACCTATTTTATGTCCGTAAAAGTCTCTCGCTTCTTCTTCACACCCTACAGGTGCTGCTACTTGTACATGGTCAATCCCTTGAATGTAACTTATCATATGCCTCTCCCCCTTTATATTTTTATTTTATAGTATACAGCTTAAAAAATAACTTATATAAGTTTTATAAAACTCCATAAGATTTACTTAACAGCCATATACATATGGTTTGTTTTATAATGAAGAAGGTGTTTTAATAAAAGTTTATCAAAAAGAACGAAAACACATTCTATTCTGTAACTTTGTTTTTTTATAGAAATATATAACATTTTTCATATATTATATCTATAATAGGTTATTGAATCTGTTTTAGATGCTAGATGCACGGAGGAAAAGTTATGAGTCGGAAAAAGTTCTTATCTATTCAAAGAAATCGCCATTCGGCTATACCTCGCCGTTTGCGAAATCATATTCAAAATTGTACTTTAACAGAAATGTATGCATCTCTTTTTGAACATAATCCTGATAGTATTATTTCATTGAACTTACAAGGAATTATATTACATATTAATCCATCTGCAGAAAAAATATTGGGCTATACTTCAGAGGAATTAGAAGGAAAAACAATTACCTCTATTATAGAAGCACATATTTCTGATCAAGTACTGCGATATATAAAAAATACTACAGCTGATAATCAAGAAGAATACATACTTTCTATCTTGCATAAAGAGGGATATCAAATAGATGTAGTTACAAAATTAGTTCCTATTTTTGTTCAAAACCATCTCACAGGTGTATATGCAATTATGAAACCGCTCGAGAAATCTGAAAGAATCGAAAAAATGCTACAAGAGAGCGAAAAACGTTTACGTACATTAATGGACTCAATGCCTGCATTTGTTATCTTTAAAGATCATGAAGGACGCTGGCTTGAAGCAAACAATTATGCACTTTCTTGCTTTGATTTTCATAATGTTCCTTATCACGGTAAAAAAGATAGTGAACTCGTTCAATATAATGAAGCGTACCGCGAAGCATTTTTACATTGCGAAGAAATTGACGAATTCGCATGGCAACAAAAGCAAATTATTCACGGTGAAGAGTTTATTATACATAGAAACACATCCAATCTCATCTTAGATATTTCAAAAGTTCCGCTTTTCCATTCTGATGGTTCCAGAAAAGGACTCATTGTTATGGGGAGAGATGTTACCGAATTAAAAGAAACAGAAAAGTTATTACAAAAATCCGAAAAGCTAGCAGTAGTCGGACAGCTAACAGCAGGAATCGCTCATGAAATTCGGAATCCATTAACTGCCTTAAAAGGTTTTCTAACATTGTTACAACCCGATATTAGCGAACAAAATAAATGGTACGTGGACGTTATGCTAAGTGAAATATTACAAATGGAATCCATTACAAGCCAGTTTATGGCAATGTCTAAACCACAAGTTTTATCGATACATTCTTGCCAAATCAAAAAATTAATTGAAGAAGTTGTAACCTTCATTCTACCTACAGCAATTATGCATAGTGTACATATTATCATGGACCATTCTTCTGTTATGCCCGAAATTCAATGTGATGGAAATCAATTAAAACAAGTCTTCATTAACATTTTAAAAAATGCAATAGAAGCCATGCCCTGCGGAGGGAACATTTTCATTCAAATAAAGCAACCGAAAAATGATTTTACTTTAATACGTATTATAGATGAGGGCTGTGGTATTCCCGAAGATCGTATTTCTCGTTTAGGTGAACCTTTCTATAGTTTAAAAGAAAAAGGAACTGGACTAGGTTTAATGATGTGCTATAAAATTATCGAAGAACATCATGGTAAACTAGAAATTTCAAGTGAATTAAATAAGGGAACAACTGTAGATATTTACTTACCTATTTCCCCACCTAGGCATAATAACGAAAGAGAAAAAGAGTAAATGGAAAAACCATTTACTCTTTTTCTCGTAATCTATTCATATCTCATTCCATTGCTTGTTCAAGTACTTTTTCCATTTCCTTAAACTCACGATGGATAGCTTTTACAGGCTCTTTTGTTAGCAAGCTTACTATTATAACAGCTAATAAACTTAACGAAAATCCTGGTACTATTTCATACATAGTTTCTTTTAAAACTGGAATCTGCACCCATGTAATTACTGTTACGGCACCAACAATCATACCAGTGAGTACACCCCATTTAGTCGTTCTCTTCCAATATATACTAAGTAAAATTGCCGGACCAAACGCAGAACCAAATCCTGCCCATGCATAGCCAACAAGAGTTAGAATCGTATCACTTGGATGATGCGCTAGAACAACTGCAATCACAGCTACTACTAAAACGGAAAGTCTTCCAATGAATACAAGCTCTTTATCCGATGCGTTACGACGGAAAAATGTTTTATAAAAATCCTCAGTCACCGCACTAGATATAACGAGTAATTGTGAGGAAATACTACTCATAATAGAAGCTAAAATCGCTGATAATAAGAATCCAGTGATATATGGATGGAATAAAATATTTGAAAATGTCACAAAAACCATTTCTGGATCTGCTAACGTTTCACCATTTTTAGAGTAATAAGCAATACCAACAAGACCTGTTAACATAGCACCAAGTATAGAAACACTCATCCAGCCAATCCCAATTCTTCGAGAAGTTTTTAAATCTTTAATAGAGGTAATTGCCATAAAGCGGACAATAATATGAGGTTGGCCAAAATATCCAAGCCCCCATGCTAAAAATGAAATGATTCCCAATATAGTAGTTCCTTTAAATATATCCAAATGAGCTGAATCAACATACTTTACTTCACTAAAAGCCGCTGTTACTCCTCCAACATCTGTAAATGCAACAATTGGAACTAATACAAGTGCAATAAACATAATGCATCCTTGTACGAAGTCAGTCCAGCTAACGGCTAAAAACCCACCGAATAGTGTATACGCGACAACAACACCCACTGTTACAAATAAACCAATTTTATAATCAAGATGAAAAGAATTTTCAAATAATCGTCCACCTGAAACTAAGCCGGCTGACGCATAAAATGTGAAAAAGACTAAGATAACAATAGCGGAGACAAAACGAAGTATTTTCGTACGATCTTTAAATCGATTTTCTAAAAAGTCCGGAATGGTAATGGAATCATTCGCTACTTCCGTATACGTACGTAAACGCGGTGCAAGAAGTAAGTAGTTTGCATCCTAGTAAAAGACCAATCGCAATCCATATACTCGACAACCCTGTCGCATACATGGCACCGGGCAATCCCATCATCATCCAACCACTCATATCTGAAGCACCAGCTGATAACGCCGTGACTGCAGGACCAAGACCTCGGCCACCTAACATATAATCCGATAAACATGTAAGGAATGTTTCGCACTATCCTTCTCTCATTTTTCAACTATGTTTGGAAATAATTTCGATAATGGAAGCACCCCGCCTTTTTCATCTTTAAATACAATATGATCTCTTGTTAAATGACGTGGACTGTTCACTCCTGCCGCTGCGGCTAATGCGAACAAACTATACCTCATGCTAATAATATAGTTCATCACCCGCCACTGTTTTTCATCTGGATCTAATGCTTTTTGGTAACGCGGATTCGTCGTTGCAACACCTGAAGGACATTGTCCTGAAGGACATTGAAGCGCCATAATACAACCGCTTGCCATCATAAATCCACGCGCAGAGTTAACTGCATCGGCGCCAATCGCTAAAGCTATAGCTACTTTATCAGGCGTTACTAGCTTTCCCGACGCAAAAATCTTTAATTTATCTCGGATTCCAAAGCGACAAGCTGTGTCAACAAATGTAATTAACGCCGGTATAAGGGGCATTCCCATACTGTCTGCCATCGATTTGTAAGTGGCACCAGAACCACCTTCTGAACCATCAATTGTAATAAAGTCCGGATAAATATTCAATTCTTTCATCGCTTGTAGTAAATCTTCTAGCGCATCTTGTTGTCCAATCACTATTTTCATTCCAACTGGTTTACCACCTGTTTCTTGTAAATCATGAATAAAGCGTAATGCGTCTTTAGCATGATGCAAAAAAGCAAAGCGATTTGGAGAGTTAATCGTTTCCCCTGCTTTTACTTTTCGAACAGCAGCTATTTTCCGGTTCACTTTTTGTCCTGCTAGATGACCACCACGTATTTTCGCCCCTTGCCCAAATTTCAGCTCGAATGCTTTAATATTCGATTCTTTAGCCTTAACTACAAATTCATCCATTGAAAAATTACCTTCTTCATCACGATATCCAAATAACCCTGGACCAATTTGAGCAATAATATTTGCACCCGTTTGTAAATGTTCTGGAATTACACCACCCTCACCTGTATTAATCCATGAACCCCCTGCCATTTTTGATCCATATCCTGTAGATAAAATATAGTTTTCACCAATAGTACCATAAGAAGTAGCAGACGCTCCAAACATTCCATATACTTTCCACGGGAATTTGCGATTCTCTCCAACTATCATTGCATCATCTTCCTCATATAGCCAAAGATTTGTTTCATCTGCAGTTAATTTTTCTTTTCTAGAAAACACACCTTCTTTATGAATGACATATTTTTTTGCAGCACGCTCTTCAGAAAGATCCACATTGAGTTCTTCTGTAAGAACTGGAAATAAAGTGTTTGCAATATAATATCCAGGTGCCTCAAAATCCCGTTTCGAACCAAAACCAAGAACTTCAGATCGATACTTTGCTAGAAACATAACACTTTGAAAATCATAGCGTGAAAAAGGTTTTCCATCCGTATCGTGATCAAACCAATATTGCCGAAACTCAGGTCCTATCTTCTCCAGTAAAAAACGCATCCTTCCTAAGTACGGATGAAGTTTTAAGATAGAGTGGTGCGTTCGTTTCTTTATAAAAAATGTAACCATAAAAAAGACGATAAAAAGTATTAATAACAATGATAATATACTAATAATAACGAGTAGCGTTCCATTCAATTTCGCTTCCTCCTATCATGCCATTCTCTTATACCTTTTGCCTACATAATAAAAGAAGAACACCTTAAGTGCTCTTCTTTTATTATTATTCATATTAATGTAGCAAGATGCTGCTTTGCATCGTATTCCTCTAAACTTTCCCCACGCTTAACACGATGAACAAAATCCGGATTAGCAATCAATGGTCTACCAAATGCTGCTACATCAATTGCTCCTTCTTATAGTGCTTCTTCTGCCTCTTTTGGATTTAAATTCCCCACCCCTACAATTATACCATTCCAATATTTACGAACTAACTGATGCAAGTTTTTCCCGTCAGCTATAACTTGCGTATAATTCATTGTTGAAGGATGAATCATCGTTAGTCCTACTTCATGGAACATCTCTATAAAAGTTTGAATTGCTACTTCAGGATTTCCCCACATATAGCTAGGGTTATCACCTTTAAATGCCGAAAAACAAAAAAGCGTTTTATCTGCACCCATCGCACTTATAACAGCTTGTAATACTTCTTTCATAAACGTTAACCTTTGTTTTAAGTCTCCGTCATATTGATCCTTTCGGTGATTCGCAAACTCATAAGTAAATTGATCAATTAAGTACCCATGTGCCCCATGAATTTCTACCCCATCGAAGCCCGCTTCTATCGCATTCTTAGCAGCTTGTGCATATTGTTCAATCGTTTCTTGAATTTCTTCTATCGTCATTGCTTCTGGCGTATCAAAAGGCTTCCGAAAACGTGGGACATTTCCTTGTGCTGCTATAGCTGAAGGTGCTTGTAGTAAGAAACCACTTGTTAGTTCATGATGACTCATACGCCCTACATGCCATATTTGGACAATAATGGTTCCACCTTCTTTATGTACTACATCTGTTACTGGCTTCCAAGACTCAATTTGTTCCCTTGTATAAAGACCTGGAACACCTGGATTCCCCTTCGCTCTTGGACTAATTACAATTCCTTCTGTAATAATTAGCCCCACACCATCTGCAGCACGTTTCTGATAATACTCGACTACATCAGTTCCAACTACTCCCGTTTCATCATTTGCAAAGCATCTTGTCATCGGTGCCATCGCAATGCGATTTCGAAGAGACTATGCTCCAACTTGAATCAGATCAAACAACTTTATTTCCTCAATATTTTCAAAGGATCCCCAATCGTTTATGTTCGTACCTTCGTAAATACTTGCCGCTTTATTATTTGAACTTGTCATTCCCACCCTTTAATTCAATCAAAAAACTAACTATACACGCATCATAATTTCTCCTGCACAACCACGCCAATTTATAAGCTCCCATCATATGATATCTTTATATTTAACTAACTAAATAATAAACATAAAATTAAAAGGGTTTCCAAATCAGGAAACCCTTTTAATAGTTGACCATATGGCGCTATCATTTCGTTTATCTCTTTTACGCAAAAAGATAAACAATTACTATTTACTATATTAGCAAATGTGAAAAATTCTTAACTATAGAAGTGAGATTGATTCATTATTCTTCTAGAAATAATAACTTATATTACCTAAAACAATGAAAGCCCTACCTCTCTTTCATCCTTACGGCTCCTTGTCCGTGCCAGTGTGAATCAGGATTGCAAAAATCAAGTAACTATTTTATCGAGTTATTTAATTCAACTTCGAACATTCGTAAAAGAAATTAAAAAATAAAAATGGATTAGATTGCAGTAATAACAAAAGAGGTTAATGCTCTAAAAGTGGTTTGAAAGAGTTGAATGTCTTTGAAATGATTGATTCTCTATAATTATATTCCCAAAAAATTCAAGATCTTTTTTGGGATGTAATACATTATCTACAATGAATCTTAACAAAAGCTTCTTATTTGACTTTCTGTGATACCTTCAATTAATCCCAGTTCACTAATCAAAAATTCATGTGCGTTATCTAACATTTTCTTTTCGCTTGCATTAAGTGCTTTTTCTTTCTGCATACGCATTAAATCACGTACAACTTCAGCACCTTCTTGTATTTTACCCGTTTTTATTTTATCCGTGTTCACTTTATACCTTTGTTTCCACGTAAGTAATTTATCTGATTCTCCATGCTGAAAAATATCTATTATGTGTGTTAATGCCGATATATCTGTAACTGGTCGTATATTTGAATTCAATATTTTCCCTATAGGAATCATTACTTCCATATTACTGGCCGACATTTTTATGACATAATACTGTTGTTTTTCACCTGAGATTTCCTTCTCTTCTATGGCTTTAATTATACCTGCTCCTTGCATTGGATAAACAATGTTATCGCCAATTTGAAACAAATAATCCACCTCCATATATGGTAACCTTCTCAAGGTTAACACACATTTGTTTTTTTAGCAAATTTTTAATAATATCATAAAATTATTTCACATGTCAATTCATTTACCCTAAAAAATCAAATTGTACAAAACACTAAAACAATATGCTTTTATCACGAAAAAATAAGTTTCAATTCATGACAAACACGATTCTGTTCACTCCACAATTCTTTCAACATAAATCCTTATATAATTATAAAAGAGCACTAGTGATTCATGTTCTTTGTCTACTTGCATTATGAAATATGAAGTAAACAATTCACTTTCTTTTGGACACAACTAAAACACCTCATACCTCGCTAATTTTAAAACTTGTAGAACAAAAAACACATCACTTTATAAAAATGATGTGTTTTTTATATAATGCGCAACATGAAAGACGAGACATCACTTTTAAAATCCCTCATGTACATTCACTTATCTTTCATGCTACTAAGTATAAGAGAATCCCTTCGCTTATATACTAACTTGCTTACTAATCGTTTCCCTCGCTAGCAGAAAACTCATAATAACCTGAGCAGCTACACGACTCGTCATATCACGAAAATCTAGCGTTGGATCGATTTCTACAATGTCCATGCCTTGAACAAGTGGTTCTTGACCAAGTACCGTAATCGCATCAAGTAATGTTGTACTATCCATACCACCTGGACCAATTGCTGGACATCCTGGCGCAAATGCCTGATCTAACACGTCCATATCGACAGAAACATAAATAGCTGTAACTCCTTGTCTACGTAAGATTTCAATACTTTCTGTAATCACATCTCTAATCGCTCTCTCACGAACATTTTTCATTGTATATACCGTCACACCATGCTCTTTTGCATATTCATGGTATGTACGAGCATTTGAGAAGTTACGAATACCAATTTGAACAAGCTGCTTCCCTGTAATTACATCATTTTCTAGCAAACTTCGAAATGGCGTTCCATTGGATGGTCCCCCATCTTCTAAGTTACGCAAATCATGATGCGCATCAAATTGGATAATACCAACCTTGCCTTTACTACTTGCAAACCCACTTATACTAGGAAAACTAATGGAATGATCTCCGCCAAGAACAATCGATACCATTTGTGGATTCACTTTCGTCAAATGACTAAGCGTCTTTGCGATGCGAGCATGACTTTCTTTTATGTCTGTCACATGCATGGTAATATCACCACAATCGTACAACACACTTTCTTTCATATCATGCTCTTCTGTAATTGCATATGTGCTATATGCATCTAGCATTGTACGAATGGTTTTCGGTGCAAAACATGCACCTGAATGACTAATAGAAGGTTTAGAGAGCGGTGCACCAATTAAAGCCGCTCCAAAAATTTCTTCCCCATCCCAAACTTTAATCATATCGCTCCATTTCGTTACTTCACGATCTATAAACTTTGCATTTTTCTTTAGATAGTGGCCTTGCTCCACGCTTTGTCACCTCTTGTATATGCAAGATTCCCATTCTTCCATACTGTATTTACATGACTCACACCGTAATGATATGGTACATACGCATAATTATATGCATCCCATAAAACTAGGTCAGCCTTACGCCCAACACGAATTTTCCCAGCAACATCACCGCGATTAATCGCATATGCTGAGTTAACTGTTACAGCATTCCAAACTTCTTCTGGTGTCATTTTCAGTTTCAACATTGCAATGCTCATAATAAGCTGAATGTTTTCAGTCGGACAGCTACCTGGGTTAAAATCTGTCGCTAACGCAACTGCTACACCTTCGTCAATCATTTTGCGCCCACGTGCAAAACTTTCTTTATTTAAATAAAAAGTTGTTCCCGGAAGTAACGTTGCAACTGTATTTGAATTTGCAAGCATTTCAATTCCTTTATCTGATGCTCCAACTAAATGATCTGCTGATGCTGCACCAATTTCTGCTGCTGCTTCCGCACCACCAAGTGGATCAATTTCATCCGCATGAATTTTCACGTCAAACCCAAGTTCTTTCGCCTTTAATAAGAACCCTTTCGATTCTTCTACAGAGAATACCCCTGTTTCACAGAAGATATCAACGAACTCAGCTAATTGTTTTTCTTTCATCTCTGGTAATAAATCTAGCATCCATTGTAAAAACTCTTTTGATTTTCCTTTATACTCTTTTGGAACCGCATGTGCCCCTAGGAATGTTGAAACTAGATCAATTGGATGCTCTTTTTGAAGCTGCGCCGTAGCTTCTAATTGCTTCCACTCTGTTTCATCATCTAATCCGTAGCCGCTTTTCGCCTCAACTGTTGTAACTCCAAACGATAACATACGATCTAAATGAAATTTCGCCTTCTGCACAAGCTCTTCTTTCGACGCTTGCTTCGTTGCATTTACAGTCGAAAGAATACCACCGCCCTTTTCTAAAATTTCTAAGTACGGTACTCCCTGTAATTTAAGAGCAATTTCATTCTCACGAGACCCGCCGAATACAAGGTGTGTATGAGGATCAACAAGCCCTGGAGAAACCATCTTCCCTTCGCAATCGATGATTTCTTTTGCTTGTAATCCTTTTGCCTCTTCCGCTGTTCCAGCAAAAGTAATAATACCGTCTTCAATACCGACTGCACCATTTTCGATAACAGGAAGCGTGTTCATCGCTTCCCGTCTTAACAAGCCATCTTCTTGATCCATTGTTAGCAATTGACCGATATTCGTTAGTAAAATGTCCAGCATGTTTTCTTCCTCCTTATTTCATCATTGGAATGTTAACGCCTTTTTCTTTCGCTGTTTCAACAGCTAAGTCATACCCTGCATCAACGTGACGAACAACGCCCATTCCAGGATCAGAAGTTAATACACGTTCAATACGTTTTCCTGCTGCTTCCGTTCCGTCTGCAACAATAACCATTCCAGCGTGAAGTGAATATCCCATGCCAACTCCACCACCGTGGTGAACAGATACCCAGCTTGCGCCGTTAACACTGTTAATTAATGCATTTAAAATCGGCCAATCTGCCACTGCATCACTACCATCTTTCATCGATTCTGTTTCACGGTTCGGTGAAGCTACAGATCCACAATCTAAATGGTCACGGCCGATAACGATTGGTGCTGATAATTCACCGCTTGCAACCATTTCATTGATAATACGCCCGAATTTTGCACGTTCTCCGTAACCAAGCCAACAAATACGTGATGGAAGACCTTGGAACTCAACTTGCTGACGCGCCATACGAATCCAGTTACATAAATGCTCGTTATCCGCAAACTCGCGTAAAATTACTTCGTCTGTTTTATAAATATCTTCTGGGTCACCAGAAAGTGCTACCCAGCGGAATGGTCCTTTGCCTTCACAGAATAATGGACGGATAAACGCTGGAACGAATCCTGGGAAATCAAATGCATTTTTTAATCCTTCATCGAAAGCAACTTGGCGAATATTATTACCATAATCAAATGTAATTGCACCTTTTTGCTGCATTGCAAGCATTGCTTCTACATGTTTTTTCATGCTTTCTTTTGATAATTGTACATAGCGTTCTGGGTCTTCTTCACGAAGTTTTGCCGCTTCTTCTAATGAATAGCCTACTGGAACATATCCATTTAACGGATCATGCGCAGACGTTTGATCTGTCACTAAGTCTGGTGTAATATCACGCTTCACAAGCTCTGGTAAAATTTGTGCAGCATTTCCTAATAATCCAATTGAAATTGGCTCTTTTTTCTCTTTATATTCTTTCGCAACAGATAGCGCCTCTTCTAAAGATTCCGTGTACATATCACAATACCTTTTTTCAATACGGCGATCGATACTGCGTTTATCTACATCAATCGCAATGACTACCCCACCGTTCATCGTAACAGCAAGAGGTTGTGCACCACCCATACCACCTAAACCAGCTGTAAGTGTTAGTGTCCCTTTTAATGAACCATCAAAATGTTGGCGTGCCGCTTCTCCAAACGTTTCGTATGTTCCTTGTAAAATCCCTTGTGTACCAATATAAATCCAGCTACCAGCTGTCATTTGCCCATACATCATAAGACCCTTTTTCTCAAGTTCACGGAAGTGATCCCAATTTGCCCACTTTGGTACTAAGTTTGAATTTGCTAGAAGTACGCGCGGTGCATCTTCATGTGATTTAAAAATGGCAACTGGTTTACCAGATTGAACAAGCAATGTTTCATCACTCTCTAATGTTTTTAACGAATCAACAATTGCATGATAGCTATCCCAGTTACGAGCTGCACGACCAATGCCGCCATATACAACTAATTCTTCTGGTTTCTCAGCTACTTCTGGGTCTAAATTATTCATTAGCATGCGAAGTGCCGCTTCTTGAACCCAGCCTTTTGTTTGTAATTCTGTTCCTCTTGGCGCACGAATTGTTTGTTTTACGTTTTCCATTTTAATCTCTCCCTTTTCCCTTTTATTCCGCTATTTGCGGGCAGTAAGAACACAATTGGCAAAGGCTGACCATCAATAAGAGATACCCCACTGATGGAAAGTCCACTTTATAATGCTGCATTTACATCCATTCGTTCCTTCGTAAAGCGACTTGTTTTTAACCAATGTGCAATATTTTCAATATCCGTTGAGAAAATACGGTCATTTGTAATTGACGGTACTTGCTGACGTCCTTGGTGATAAAAGGCTTTCGTCGCTGTACTCATCTCTTGGGTACCACGGTATTCCGCCGCTTGCATTGCACAAATCATTTCAATTGCAAGAACGCGTCTTACGTTTTGAATAATTTGATGGGCATGACGTGAAGCGATTGTTCCCATACTTACATGATCTTCTTGGTTAGCTGATGATGGAATTGAGTCAACACTCGCTGGATGAGCTAGCGTTTTATTTTCTGAAACAAGTGAAGCTGCTGCGTATTGCATAATCATTGCACCAGATTGTAGTCCTGGCTCTGGACTTAAAAATGGTGGTAAATCATTTAACTGCGGGTTCACAAGACGCTCAATACGGCGCTCAGAAATATTCGCAAGTTCCGCCATTCCAACCTTTAAGAAGTCCATTGCAAATGCAATTGGTTGACCGTGGAAGTTCCCACCAGAAATTACTTTTTCTCCCCCATCAAAAATAAGTGGGTTATCTGTTGCTGCATTCATTTCAATTTCTAATTTTTCTTTTACATAATTTAAAACTTGCCAAGAAGCACCGTGCACCTGCGGAATGCAACGAAGTGAGTATGCATCTTGTACACGCAATTCTCCTTGCTTTGTGATAAGCTTACTGTCATGAAGTACATCGCGAATGCGCTTAGCAACTTCCACTTGTTCTTTATAGCCGCGTGCTTTATGCACATTTTCATCAAATGCATCGATAATGCCGCGCAATCCTTCAATTGTCATGGAAGCAATTAATTCTGATTGATAAGCAATCGCTTCAGCTTCTATATAAGAAAGGATTCCTTGCGCTGTCATCGCTTGCGTACCATTGATTAATGCAAGCCCTTCTTTCGCCTCTAATTCAATTGGCTCTAACCCTTCTTCTGTCAGAGCTACCATTGCATGAACGCGTTTCCCCTTATAGAACACTTCCCCTTCTCCTAATAGAACAAGAGCAAGATGAGATAATGGGGCTAAATCACCGCTCGCACCTAATGAACCTTGCTGCGGGATAACCGGATGAATTTTACGATTTACAAACTCTAACAACCTATTTACAACAAGTGGACGAACACCAGATACACCTTTTAACATCGTATTAGCGCGTAAAATCAACATTCCTCGCGATACTTCTTCAGGGAATGGATCACCAATTCCACATGCATGTGATTGAATTAAGTTATGTTGAAGTGCCTTTACATCCTCTTTCTGAATGAGTACATCACTAAACTTTCCAAACCCAGTTGTAATACCATAAACAACTTTTCCATCTTCTACAATTTTTTCTACAACTTCACGGCACTCAGCCACTTTTTGCATGCTATTTGGACAAGCAGTTACCCCTTCTCCTTCAAACAACAATCGTTTCATCTCTTCTACTGTTAATGAATGTCCTGTTAACGTAATCATCATTTTTCCTCCTTAAAAAGAGCAAAAGGGGACCTTACCTTTTCAAGACAGACTTCTGTCCTAAAAAGCAAGGCCCCCTTCTAACTAATAGACTATGGGCAAATCATATGTGATTAATTCCTAAACCAATCGCCTCATGCTCAGATCCTTTTACAGGCGCACCTATCGTTCCATAAAGTGCAACAGCAACCCATTCGCCTTCTTTTTTTCCGTCGTATGGTGTACCGCGCACGATTGCAAACCGAAGACCTACTGTACGAAGAACGTCTGCTAACTGAATTTGTCCTCTCGTCACTCCGTACAACGCTTCCATGATTGCATGATACAGTGCATGCGTTTCTCTGTAAACGTCTGTTTCAATAACTTGGTTGCTCTTAGCCGCTGTTTCCATTGCTGCGACAACCTTTTGCGAATTCATAGAACCAACTTTTCCAGTACAATATTTCCAACCTTTTGATATGGATAATACAGGACTTTCATTCTCGTCCGCAAGCGCCAACAACATGGCCATACGACCAATTCGATGTGTTCCTTGAAGAAGCATGTGACTCTCTCATTTCTTGTGAATTATTTGAATATTACTTAATTTAAGAATATATGAAAATGATTAAATCGTCAATGCTTTACGCTAATTATTTAAGTGAATTTTTTAAATAATCTGTTGCCGTTGTGTACACAATCTATTTACAGAAAATTTTTAAACATGCTATAGTCTCACTAACAGCTGTAAGGGGGACCAAAAATTGGTTAAGAGAAAAGATATTCACTTTCGAATTGACGAAAGGTTACTAGAAAGATTTGAAGCAGCACTTCATTATGAAGGTCTAAATAAAACAGATGTTTTAACACATGCTATTCAGCAATTTTGTGTAAAGGTGGAATCAGAAAAGATGAATGATGTAAAAAGACAATACGCTGTTAGTAACCATCTGCAAACACGGATCGATACTCATAAAAAACATGAGGAACAACGAGTAGACTTAGATGAAGTCGTAATAGGTCATCTACAATTACAAGGAACAGAAAAGATATTAGAAGTTGGATGCGCTAACGGAAAATTCCTTGCACTGCTACAAAAAAACGGTCATAAGGGACATCTCACTGGTCTAGATCAATCTACAACTATGCTGCGAGAAGCTGCTATGAATGGAGCGCAGCAACATGTAAATATTGAATGGAAACTTGGAGACGCTACCAAACTTCCTTTTCCAACTGATTCTTATGATTGGATTATCGCAAGACATATGCTGTATCACATGGCGGATGTTGAAAAAACAATTCAAGGATTTCATAAAGTAATTTTTCCTGGAGGCAGGTTCCTAGCCACAACAAATTCCAAAATCTCGTTACCTCGTATGGATGAGATGTGTAACAAAATGTTAGTCGCATTCGATTTACCCGAAAAATCACTATCAGCTTCTTCATTTTGTTTAGAAAACGGAAAACAATTATTACGATCTATTTTTGAAAATGTGGAGGAAACGGTTATCCATAATGCACTCCTATTTCATTATGCTACGCCTATTGTTAACTATATCTCTAGTATGTTTCCATCTTTAAACATACCTGATGACGTTTACCTTCATTCAGAAATGAAAGAATGGCTGACCATTGAAATAGAAAATGAATTATCTCTTCATGGCGGAATATGGCGTGATCCAAAAACACTTGCTGTTTATAGGTGTACAAAATGAATTTGAATCTATTTTATAACAAATTCTTTAAATTTATCTTAGATTGATGTTGATATGGCGATACCTAAGAAGAAAATTACGAATTACAAATATAACAATAAACAAAACTATACGAGGTGGAACTGTTGGCTATAAAACAAAACGGAATTAAGCTGGTAATTGGTGCAGGAGAATATAATAATAATCCTGGCTGGTTACATACAAATGAAGAAGAATTGAATCTATTAAAAAGAGAAGATTGGATAAAAAGGTTTAATCCTAATTCTTTAACGGTAATTTTAGCGGAGCATGTATGGGAACATTTATCATATGAAGAAGGCATAGAAGCGGCGAAAGTATGTTATGAATTTTTAAAGCATGGTGGTTATATTCGATGTGCCGTTCCTGATGCATTTTTCCCAGATGAAGAATACCAAGAGGGTGTACAAGTTGGGGGGCCTGGGCCTAAAGACCATCCTGCTGCTAGTCATAAAATAGTTCATAATTATGAAACTTTAAGGAAAATGTTTGAAACTGTTGGATTCGAAGTGAAATTACTTGAATATTGTGATGAAGAGGGGCATTTTCATTATAATGAATGGGACGGAGCTGATGGGGTTATTTTTCGTTCAAAGAAATATGATCCACGAAATCAAGGGGATAAGCTTGTTTTTCCATCCTTAATTATAGATGCAATAAAGTGAAACTTTAATCAGTGGGAGTTTTCTTCATCCCCCACTGATTATTAGCCCTCACCAATCGGGCTTTTACGGGCAGTTAATCCCCACCTATCTTCCTCGTTTCTCTCTGAATCTTGAGGTGGGGTCTTACTGCCCGTTAATGCAGGATAAAGTCTTAGTTCTTAAGCTAAACATGTTTTTTCTTGCAGAAAATCTTTAAAGTCGATTTCCAATAGGAGCTCGACTTTTTTAGTATTATAACTCAATAGTCTTGATACCTCTTCCACACTATAAAAATACATGTGGTTTCTTAACATGAATTTATAAATCACATGAAGGTTACATACAAGCACCCAAAATATTAAAATTATATAAATTTTTCATTCTGAGGACATTAGAAAGAAATAGCTTGATGGTCATACGGAGAACCGGAAGAACTAAAACCTTATCCTATTTGGCGGTATCCAAATGAAAAGTGGTTTGATGCACAATATCAATATACTCATGGAAAACACGGAGCACTTCGTGAAAAAACAACTGCGAACTTATTTGCATTGATACAACAAGCCTATTCATCCTCTCCTATATAAAGAGCAAAGAAATATTTTATGAAATCCTATATATAAATTCAAATAATAATACATGCTATGATTCTGACAAAATCTTAAGAAGACTACTCCCTGCCCAAAGGAAATATGCCAGTTGAGTTAAGATATACATAGTAAATTCAAAAGCAGAAAGCTTTCTCTCTCGTTTCACTTTTTTCAGATGTCTATAATAAAAAAATGAACATAATACTAGGAGTAATATAGAGGCATCATGTACGTTTTCTAATACCTTAACCATAATGATTATCCATCTCCTTGCATTGATTTACTAGAATACTATTAGAATCGTCGGTTTAATATGACCTTTTATTTTATATTAAAACTCTTGTTTAAGAGCATTTTCTTCTCATGTAACCATTTCATGAAATACACCTCTGTTTCCCCTACTGTCGCTTCATCAGTATTCACATATGTAAATGGAAATTGTTTATACCATTGTCTTTCCACTTCTACCAATTCTAACTGCTCTTCAAACGTGCTGCGTCTTCTCGTTTTATCATTCTCCTTCCTCTCCTGCAATATCCTTTTAGAAACTTCTAAATAAAAAATTGCATCCGAACGACACTTTCTTAATCTATACAATTCTTTTTTTAGTTCGTTTTCAATATCCCAATCCATTCCTATCAATTTTGGAAAATGTAACGTATAAAATTCAATATCTTCTGGACCACGATCAAATATTACAATTCTCCCTCTTGCATTCTGAAATTCATTTATTTTTGCTTCAATAAACATTTTTTGATTTGTAATAAATCCCTCTTTTGTGTAAATATCCAAATTTAATCTTTTTCTTTTTTCTACAATTTCATAAGGATTTTCATATATCACCTGAAAATCTCTTTGCTCTAATCTCCTTGCTAACGTTGTTTTCCCACTTGCCATTGGTCCTTGAAGTGAAATTATATACGTCATTTCTCCTATCCTTTTTCACTAAAATAAACCTCTTTTTTACAATAAACGGAATTTTATAAACTATCAACAAAATACTTCCTACCTTGTTTCCTATTTCTATCTAGCTTATAATAAAAAATAGAGACGATTATGGACGCCTTTTATGTAAGCTTGGATTTCCAAGCTTACATTATTTTTTGCTTTCCCTTTCATTAAAAGCAGGGTATACTATAATAGAACATATGTTCTTAATAATTACATATAGTAAGGAGATAGAACAAATGGTATACGATACAAAAGTAATTTCTTGGAACGAATCTTTAAAACAGCTACAACGTCGCTACACAAATCAAGCAGTAGATCGAAAACAATTTGAAGATGTTGAACTCATGGAGTTCTTCCGCAATAACGACTACATTTCTCTTCCTACACATATTAGCGGCCTATCAACAAAACGTTTTACTTCTTACTCGATTTTCACAACTGAAGATAAAGATCGTAAAGTTGGTACACTTATCATTGAATATTTAGAAGATGATAATGATATATTACGTGTCGAACAACTATACTTCGTTTAATTCATAACGCTTGGTCAAAATGACCAAGCGTTCTTGCTTTCTATCAACCCCACTGCTTATAATACTAGTAAAAGGAAAACTGCTATCGCAAAGGGGGTATATACTTGCTCGAAGGATGGTTTAGTTGGTTTATTGTGACTTGGACGGTTATTTTACTAGGCCTTATGTCTATTGGTGGATATTTTATGTTCCGAAAATTCTTGAAACGTCTACCAAAAGAAGACGGCATGTCTATTTTAGATTGGGAACAACACTATATTGATCAAACACGGCATTTATGGGATGACAAGCAAAAACAATTATTAGAGGAACTTGTAAGTCCAGTCCCTGAACTTTTCCGCGATGTCGCAAGATCTAAAATTGCTGGTAAAATCGGAGAGCTGGCGTTAAAAGAAAAAGCCCCAAAGATAACTGAAGATTTAATTATTAAGGGATATATTGTAGCAACTCCTAAACGAGATCATAAATTTCTTATTAAAAAATTACAGGAAAAGCAAATTGACTATTCTCGTTATCAATCACTGCTAGCCAAATAAAAAACCTCAAGGAGTCTTGAGGTTTTTTACGTTAACTTCATATCTTTCTCATTATAAAATCCATCTTCTTTTTCCATTTCCTTTTGCAATTTCGTAAATGAGCGATACATTGCGATTCTCCAAGATATAATCATTGCAAAAGCAAGTAAGAAGAACATACCACTTAGCTGTCCTAAATCAAGTGATTGACTCAAATATGTTTTAAACACAATACGTACAACGAGTAAACCAATTAAAATAAACACAAATGCTTTGGAGCGTTTTAAATAAATATCTTGTCCACGCACTTCAAATTTAGATGTTTTAATCAGAAAAATTGAGAAAAACAAACCGACACCAATTGCTTCTAGCATTTCTGCTGGTGTTAGGCGAAATTCCGGAAAAATGTACATCAGTGCTCCCGTACTCATAAAAAACGGCGGGAGAATGATTTTTTTCAATGTTGCAGGTTTCTTTGCTGCTTTTAAACGAATAAACATCGCACCTACAGCCATACAAACAGCAATAATACTTGATAAAAGAACTAAGTTCATACTTTCTCATCCTTTTTTGGGCAATATGAAAATATAGTTTCATTATATGCTTTTCTGTTAGTATTTCCAACATTTTCACGGAATAATACTAAAAACCGGTGAAACCACCAAATAAGCTTGAGAAATACGCAATAATTTTCGTCATCCAATTAAAGTATAAGAAAATACCCATAATAATCATGATATATCCGCCTACTTTTACAAACGTCCCACTACGCCTTTTAATCCAAGACATTTTCGTAATAAAAAATGAAAGTATAAAAAACGGTATTGCAAATCCAAGTATGTAAGCAATCATATATAGCATTGCTGATTCTGGATTCGTAGTAGCAAGTCCAATTACAGCTACTAAAATCGGCCCTGTACAAGGTGTCCAGCCAGCAGCAAATGCCAAACCAATTAAAACAGATCCAATGTAGCCACTAGGACGATTTTTAAACGTAAATTTTCGATCTTGCATTAAAAACTTGGGCTTAAATACCCCCACAATTACAAGTCCGAATACAATGATAAATATTGCGCCTAACTGTCTAATTAAGTCTTTATAATCTTGGAAAAATGATCCAATAAAACTTGTACCAAAACCAATTGCGATGAAGACAATTGAAAATCCAAGTAAGAAAAACGCCGTATGTATCATACTTCTTTTACGAAGCATTGCATTTTCTTCTTTTAACTCAGAAACCGACATTCCCGTTATGTAAGATAAAAACGCTGGATAAAGCGGTAAGCAACAAGGGGAAATAAATGATAAGAATCCCGCACCAAATGCTAAAAAAATATTAATATCTTGCATCGTTTCACTCCTCTCTTCTACAATATTGTAGCAAAAATGAAAGAAAATACTATGTACAATTCATGAATTCACTATTTACAACATTTTAATAAGAAAAAATAGCTGCACACTGCTATCCAAATACAAATTAAAAAACCGAAATAAAACCCTTCTTTTCAGGTGAGAGAGAGCATCCCACCATGCATAGAAGCAGCCACCTTTTGTTATCCATAGCTGCGGCTTATATGTCGAAAAATCAAAATGGATTCCTATATTTCTCCTGAAGCGTTTTCATTTTTCTTCTATTATAAATATATTCTGTTATTCATTAACATATCAAAGCTTCTGCCAAACAACAAATTATTTGTATACAACACCTCTCTATACTATACATTTCCTGTAAAAAAATATTTTTTTAAAATGATAACTTTATACAACTCGCTCCTTATCTGACAATGCTTCTATTATTATAAATTTCAAGATTATGCATAAATATCATACTTTTATTATTATTCTATAAAATGTCACACTTTTCTTTCATTTGACCCTTCATTTTTAATTTTGTATACTTCCATCTAGTTATATATGTCCGTTTTGGAACAATTTAATATATAGGATGGGAGGAATTTTCATGCTTCGTTATTCTCTTTTAGTTTTATTAGGAGCATGTAGCTATGGAATTTTAGCTATCTTTGTTAAGCTTGCATACGCAGAAGGTTTTTCACTTGGAGAAGTAATTGGTAGTCAATATTTGTTCGGTTGGTTTATTTTACTTGGAATTACACTCCTATTTTCTAGACATCGTGTTCCACTTAAACAAATGCTTATTTTATTTGTCGCTGGAACATCAGCTAGTTTTACTGGTATCTTTTATTATGCTTCACTGAAAACTGTACCGGCATCTATTGCCATTATACTCTTATTCCAATTCGTTTGGGTTGGTATTATCATTGAAGCGGTAGCAACAAAAACATTACCATCAAGAGAAAAAGTCATTTCTGTTATCTTTTTACTTGCTGGTACATTCTTATCGAGCGGATTATTAGAAAAATCAGCAGGCGATTTTGATACAACTGGAATCATATTAGGTTTACTATCTGCTGTTACATTTGCAACCTACATTTTTGTCAGTGGTAAAGTTGCTGTTGAAGTACCATCATTACCACGAGGCGTTCTTTTAATGGCTGGCGCTTTAACTTTAGTAATGATTGTATTCCCACCAACATTTATTTTTAATGGGGCGATTTCACAAGGACTTTGGAAATATGGTTTAGGACTAGGAACGTTTAGTATCGTTATTCCATCCATCGCCTTTACAATCGGAATTCCAAAAATTGGTTCCGGCTTAGCCACTATTCTCGGTGCAGCTGAACTGCCTGTTACAACAATTATGTCTGTATTTGTTTTAAAAGAAGCCGTACTTTCTTCTCAATGGCTTGGCGTGGCGCTTATTTTGATTGGAATTGCAATTCCACAAATTTCATATACAATGCACGGACGTTATCGAAAACATCATACACACAAGAAAGTTGCTGCATAAAGGAAAAGAGGCTTCTCATATGAGAAACCTCTTTTTTTAGTATTCCCTATTATTTTTTAGCTCGATTCGCAATTTCTAAAGCACGGTCTGTTTCTTTAGCTGCTTGATCTAATTTATCCTTTCTATAAAATACGAAAATTTGTAAAGTTTATTCAGAAGATATTTTTTCTTACAGATTCATTAAAAAGTACTAAATTCCTATATAATTACTAATAAATATATTTTTTATTTTCATATACTTAAAATAGAAATTAAAGTTTATCTTGAGAAAGAAGGAAAAATAGATGACATCCATCACAAATCAATTCATAGAAAAACTAATCTCCATCCGTCGTCACTTACACCAATATCCAGAACTATCTTACGAAGAATTCGAAACAACAAAAACGATACGTAACTGGTTAAACGAAGCTAACATCACAATTATTGGTTCTGATTTAAAAACTGGCGTAATTGCTGAGATTTCTGGTAACAAAAATGGACCCACTGTTGCGCTTCGTGCCGATATTGACGCTCTTCCTATACACGAAGAAACGAATTTATCTTATGCTTCTAAAAATCCCGGTAAAATGCATGCATGTGGTCATGATTTTCACACAGCAGCTATTCTCGGTGCTGCCTACTTATTAAAAGAAAAAGAAGCTATGTTAAACGGAACTGTTAGATTCATATTCCAAGCTGCTGAAGAAAGCGGGGACGGAGCATGCAAAGTAATAGAAGCTGGCCATCTACAAAATGTCCAAGCGATCTTTGGTATGCACAATAAGCCTGATTTACCAGTTGGGACAATCGGTATTAAAGACGGTTCACTAATGGCCGGAGTCGACCGTTTTGAAATCGAAATTAAAGGGATTGGAACACATGCAGCTGTTCCTGACGCTGGTGTTGATCCGATTGTTGCTTCTTCTCAAATTGTTATGGCACTACAAACGATTGTAAGTCGAAATATTAGTTCTTTTCATAACGCTGTCATAAGTGTAACGAATATCCATTCAGGAAATACATGGAACGTTATTCCTGAAAAAGCAACTTTAGAAGGAACTGTTCGTACATTTCAGGCAGAAACACGTACAAAAATCCCAGAATTGATGGAGCGTGTTATTAAAGGAGTCGCTGATGCACTTGGTGTCCAAGCTAAACTTCATTGGTATCCAGGTCCTCCTGCTGTTTATAATGATGTAACACTTACAGAATTATCTACTCATATCGCTCAAGCAATGGGCCTTCACATTATTTCACCAAAACCTTCTATGGCAGGAGAAGATTTTTCGTTTTATCAACAAGAAATACCTGGTTCGTTCGTCTTTATGGGGACAAATGGTACGCAAGAATGGCACCACCCTTCCTTTACCTTAAACGAAGAGGCATTGCCTATTAGCGCACAATATTTTGCTTTGTTAGCTGAGGAAGCTATTAACAAATTAAAATAAAGAAAAGCCGTTAAGATCATTCTTCTTGACGGCTTTTTCATCTTATCATTAAGTTAAATCGCGTTTTAAAAATACAGTATAGGAAATACCTAAAAATACAAGTAAATACACCAGAAGCATACAAGAAGCAAATGTGAATGTTACACCTTGAATGAAACTACCACTATTTAAGATTCCATATAAATCTGTATTAGCTGGTAATAAAAATTTCATCCATTCGTACCTAGACGCTGGTATTAAAATAATTCCCCCAGATAACGCCACGAATAAGGAAATACCAATTGCTCCTCCGCTTGATCTCGTTAAAACAGAAATCATAAAAGCAAATGCTGCGTACACAAGAGTTGGCAACCATTCTAATATATAATATTTACTCACATCAACAAATATATTTTGCTGAACGATATTACCATTTTGTACGATAAATTCTACCCATGCAGGCTGTTGAAATTTATAAATAATAAACCCACATAAAAGTGAGAAAACCATATTAAATATAAACAATAATGCAGAGAAAATAACAATTGCAATATATTTTGCTGTTAAAATTTTAAATCGATTTGCCGGACGAATCATTAAAAATTTATAAGTCCCCCAATTGTACTCGTTCGCAAAAATTGTACTTGCATATACGAGAATAAATGGTAATAAAATTGGAAACACAATTAAACCTGTATCTCTCATAAAAGTTAGAGGTGAATCGCCTGCTGGTGGAGTATTTGTATCTAAATGCTTCATTTTCAACTGATACTCTTTAACAAGTTCATCTCCCGATTTTTGATTGATAATATCTTGTTTTGTACTCCCAAGTTTTTTTTCAATTTCTGCCGTTCTTTCTTTATATTCTACTTTCCAATCTCCCGATGAAGATGGAAAATATTTAACTGACACCCATCCTAAACCGATAACTAGAATTGTAATAATGGCAAACGGAATAATGGTTCGCTTCCGCTTAAAGATTTTATACAACTCATTATAAACTAAATTAAACAATATCTTTTCCCCCTGTTAATTCTAAAAACTTCTCTTCCAATGTCTTTCTTTCTTCATATACACGATAAATACGAATGCCTTGTTCTGTTAATGTATGAATCACATTTGGAATTTCTTCATTTTTCACAGTCATAATTAATTCATTCTCTTGAATCGTGACATCATATTTTAAAAGTTCAGCTGCTTGTTTCACATCATTAACACGTATATGTATCGTCTCCATCTCAAGGCTTTCATCTCGCTGAATATTTTGCGTTGCTACATATTCTCCGTGCTGAATAATAATAACTCGGTCACACATTAATTCAACTTCAGATAGTAAGTGACTAGATACAAGAACCGCTTTCCCTTGCTCATGAGCAATTTTCTTTATATACATCCGCATTTCATGAATCCCATTTGGATCCAGTCCATTTGTTGGCTCATCTAAAATGAGTACATCTGGATTATGTACGAGTGCTTGCGCAATTCCTAATCGTTGTCTCATACCAAGTGAATATGCCTTTACTTTGCGATCAATAACCTGTCCCATACCTAATAGTTGGACTACTTCGTCAATGCGTTCTTCTGTAACATTACCATTCATACGTCCAAAATATGTTAAGTTTTCATAACCACTTAAAAAAGGGTAGAATTCTGGATTTTCAATTACAGCACCAATTTTGGCTGCTGTACTTTCAAACTCTTTTTTTACAGATTGACCATCTATCCATACTTCCCCTTCAGTCATGCTAATCATACCAACCATCATTCGCATTAATGTTGTTTTCCCAGCACCATTTGGTCCTAATAAACCAACAACTTCACCTTTTTTCACTTCAAAGCTTATATTTTCTACTAATGTCTTTGAGCCAATTCGCTTTGTTAATTGTTCTACTCTCACTATCGATTGTTCATTTACCATTCTATACAACCTTTCTCACCAACACTTTTTTCAGTTCCTTACACTGTATCATGATTATTTTCTGCTGTAAAACGAAGAAAAAGACATGATACCTCATGCCTTTTTCTCGATTTTATATAATTGTTCACATTGAAATTTCTTAATAAACTTATAACATTGCCATATTGATAATAAAATTATTATACTAACTAGCATCGTTGTTACCGATAATGCGTATAACGTAATAGGTACGCTATTTATTCCATGAACTCCTGTTAACTTTATAAAAATCACTGTAAATAACTTTAAAAATAACATCCCATGAATGAAACCAAAAAGAACTGCTCCCCCACAAATCAACAGCTGCTCCTGACAGAACAAACAGAAAATTTTTCTTTTTTTCATACCAATAGTTTCATACAATAGTAATTCTTGTTTCCTGTTTTTCAAGAATCTTTTTGTCATCTGGTATGTAACAGCAGTGCATACGAAAAACAACAGTATCCCCCCATAATATAGCGGAGCTAACAGAAACGGTGTATGTTGCATCTTTTCTATTACTGCTTCATTAGATCGAACAGATATAATGAAGAAACATAACATTGTACTCATTGCAATCCATATAAATTGATTTAATCTTTGGGCAGCATAGTTGTGTATATTTTTCCTTGCTAACCGAAATAAAGACATAATTGATTCCCCTACCTTATTTTATAACGTCCGACATTCTATACTACTAGTGTATAAAAATATGACTTTTTTAACATCGAACTACAATCGGAATCTTTACTAGGTCTTAAGTCGTAGGAAAATGACTTTATGTCTACGGTTATATTGAAACAGGAAAATTCCTATAAAAAACAAATATATTAATATGGGGGGAATCAAATGAAAAAAGTATTACTTCTCAGCATCATTTTATCGATTACTTTTCTTAGTAGTTGTGGTGTCCAACAAAAGATAGACTCATCCACAACTGTAAAACCATATCAATTATCAGAAAAGGAAACTGCTCTTTTACAATTATTACCCTTACAACAAGAACATGTTTCCTTTTATGAAGTTACCATTCCTCATGAACAAGCTGAAATATTTACAACTATTGAATATTACCAAAATGGTGAAAAAATAAAAGATATAGCTAGGCTTTCTTCTTCGGACTTTAAAGATGAAAAAATAAAATTAGCCGTTGGTCAGCAAATATTTCAACATACGAATAACGAAACTTGGCAATGGTTCATAGGTATTGATGGTGGTTCAATGACTGCTTCTGAAGATGGATTACCTAATATTAATGGATCTGCATTTGAAGAAATTAGCAATACTCAAAACATAAAATATAACAAAAGAACAGTTCTTGCTGCTTGGATAAAAACAAATAAAAACCATATATCCGCACTCTCTATAGAAGATGAAGAATCACGCCAACGATTGCTCCGAGAAAATGAACATGTCTACTTAGTCAGTATTGAAATAAAAAGAGGAGATGCATCACAATAGCATCTCCTCTTTTTTGTCATTTTACTTATCATTTTCCACTTCTATTCGCTTCTTCTCTCTTGCAATTTTTAAAAACTCTAACAGCTCAGGATTACTATTTGTTTTCCGATATGCAACTGACATCTCTGCTACAAAATTAGAATCATATATAGCTTTATATACAACTTCTGTTTTATATAATTTATTAGCAGAAACTGGAATCACTGTTATTCCAATTCCCGCTGCTACAAGCCCCATAACAGTTTGATACTCTGTTGCCTCCTGTACAATATGCGGACTGAATCCCGCGTTCCTACATAATGATAAAATTGTATCGTATAACGCAGGCCAAACCGGTCTAGTTATAAACACAAATGGCTCATCTTGCAAATCTTCAATATGAATTTCTTCTTTTTCTGCTAGTGGATGCGCTTTTGGTAAACATAGTGTACACGAAAGCTTTTGAATTGGTTCTAATTCTAGCAATTGCGTATTAATCGGCGGACGTAAGAATCCTACATCAATTCGATTATCATGAAGCGCATGAACTTGATCTGGTGTTGATAATTCATGTAATGCAACAGATACTCTCGGAAACTTCTTTCGATATTCCCTAACAATAGACGGTAAAATATCGTATATAGCTGCCCCTACAAACCCAATTGAAAGCGAACCAACTTCTCCCCTTTGTGCGCTCTGCGCAACTTCTACTGCCTTCTCAATTTGATCAAATGCTTTTTTTACTTCTTTTAAGAACATTTCTCCTGCTTCTGTCAGCTCAACTTTCCGCTTCGTTCTTGAAAATAACATAACTCCCATTTCTTTTTCTAATTGCTGAATTTGTTGACTAAGTGGTGGTTGTGTCATTTGTAAACGAGCAGCTGCTCGTCCAAAATGTAGCTCTTCTGCCACCACAACAAAATATTGCAAATGCCGTAATTCCATTTCAGATCCCCTTTTCGATTAATATGTATAATAAATTAATAACATATAATTTATATATTAGACAAATGTTTCGAAAGGACGTATAGTAGAAATTGTTAATTCTTTTTACAATTTTTATGAAAAAAAGAGAAAGAGGTGTTACTGTATGAAATGGTGGAAATTAAGCGGTCAAATCTTACTATTATTCTGTTTCGCTTGGACAGGTGAATGGATCGCAAAACAGGCACACCTCCCAGTTCCAGGAAGTATTATCGGGATTTTTTTATTGTTAATTTCATTAAAATTTAACTTGGTGAAGAAAGAATGGATTCAAGATGGAGCAGACTTTTTATTAAAAGAACTTATTTTATTTTTTATTCCTTCTGCCGTCGCTGTTATCCGCTACAAAGATACATTATCACAATATGGTATCGATCTCATTTTAATTATCATGATTAGTACTCTTTGCGTAACACTAGTAACTGGGATTTTAACAGAACTGCTATTAAAGCGGAAAGGATCAGCGCAATGATTGGCTTTTTTTGTTTACTATTAACACTATTAACATATTGGATTTCTAAGAAACTATATCAACGCTGGAATTGGAGTGTACTTTCCCCTCTTCTCGTTTGTCCAATTGTTTTAATCACCTTATTACTTGGACTAGATACATCTTATGAAACATACGATTCTGGTGGTCACTGGCTAACTGAACTATTAAAGCCAGCAACGGTAGCTTTTGCTTGGCCGATCTACAAATACTTTGATTTATTAAAAAAACATGCCAGTGCCATTTTAATTAACGTAATTGTAGGTTCCTTTTTATCTGTTACTACTTCAGCTTTACTAGCAAATGCCTTTCAAATTGATTCATCGCTAGAACATAGCTTGGCGCCACACATCGTAACAACACCAATTGCAATGGCAATCTCAGAAATGATTGGTGGCATGTCTCAATTAACAGCTGTATTTGTTGTATTAACAGCATTAACAGGAGCACTCTTAGGCCCTTCTCTTATTCGCATATGCCGTATTAAAACAGCCATCGCAAAAGGTATTATGTTAGGTACTAGCGCAAATGGAACTGGTACTTCAAAAGCGTTTGAAATCGGACCAGTTGAAGGTACAATTGCAAGTTTAGCCATGCTTTTAACAGCTGGCGCAAGTTTAGTCATTGTGCCACTTTTCTTATCCTGGTTACATTAAACAACACTATACTCTACGTACAGTAACACTCCCACCTCAACATTCAGCGAAAGTAAAACAATTAGGTACGAGATGAACTGCCTGTAAAAGTCCGATCGGTGAGGACTTTGGATAGAACCAAATCATTACAAGAAAAGGATAGGAACTGTAGAATCACGTTACAGTTTCTATCCTTTTCTTCATTTTAAGTAAAATTTCGATTTAAATTTCTTTCTCTCTTATACATACCTAACTATGACTGTGTGATTTTATTAGAAATGAGTAATTTTTCAATACATATAGGTAACATATCTAATAGCGTTTCAAATGCGTATTTTACGTCCAGACGTTCCGTCCATTGATGTGCATCTTTTCCTACCGGCCCCATATTTAATACCGGAACATCAAACTCTTCTAATTCCTGGAGTGGAATCGAATAACCTTTATTCCATAATGGCATATTGTCTACAAGTGAACTCATTGAATCAGCTGGGTACTGCAAGCCCACATAGCTTAAATCTGAAATTCCTCCAAAATAATTTTGATTTTCAAATGTAATTCTATGATTATAGTGAGCATATTTTTCCATTTCCACAACTACCTCTTTAATTAAGGGGTTGTGACGTGAGCTCACAGCTGGATAGTACGGCGGAGCAAAGAAAAGTACAATCATCGGTGCCTTTTCTTTACACAAGATAGCTAATTTATCAACTAAATCAATTGTTACCGCACGATCATCTTTATCTTCTCTATTTTTTATAACAATAGATTGAATATCATCTATTGTTTCTTGCCCATGTTGTTCAATTGCATAAGCGATAAGCTCTTCATACGTTAATACATTTACTTTGAGATTAGGTGGTATGAACGGATTATACTTAGAAAAACGATATGCTTGCCTCTCATACGAATCTTCGATTTTCTCTGCTACTTTCGTTACCTTTTCATGTAACAATGAAATTACATCTGTCATCGTTTTTTCTAGTAAAAACAAATTAAATAACGTGACTGCACGATGAGGAATTTGTACAGAATAATCCTCCTTTAAGTCCCTTTGAAACAAGTTAGTTGGTGGAGGGCTCGCTTCACCTTCTACAATATCACAAAGTTCCGTATTCAACTCTAATTCAGCTGTTAATAATGCAGCCATATAATTCGCATTTAATCCTGCAAACGGTTCGCCTACATGTGTCTCTTTTCCATAGCAAAGAAAACCAGGTAACACCTTACCAATGGAACCAGTGTAAATATACTTATTTTGATCACCAGGATGACGCGTAAACATGGGCTCTGAATTTAGGACCGTTTTATATTCTAAGTTATGTTCTTTTGCTAAATCTAATAATCTTGGAACAGCAGCTCTCATCCCTACAGAGTTCACTTCTTCATCTGGAACAGCTAATAAAAGGACATTTCCATCAAACCTTCCTTCGCAAGCTTGCTCAACCATCGCCATTTGCAAAGCTAGACCGCATTTCATATCCATTGTGCCTCTACCAAATAGCCAGTCTCCCTGTTCTATATCTTCACGTACGTGATCTGGTAGTTCATCTTTATGAGAATAAAACATAGATGTTAATTTTTTGGGGTTAAATGCATCTTCTTTCCATACTCCATAATCTTGTACATCTACAACATCAAAGTGACTAACAAGAATTACTGTATTTTTTGTACTATTATTTTTCTTTACTAGGGCCGTAACAAAATATCTTCCATCCCCTGTCGGATTTTTTTGCAAATGATGTGGATTTTGTTTGAAATAGTGTAAGTCAGATAATTGTTCCACAACAAAATCTGGAAATATAACTTCAGCTTCCGAGCCAGTAATACTAGGAATTTCAACAAGATTGCTTAATAATTGCACCAATTGTTCCTTTGATTGCCACTTTGACATATAAATCCCCCTATTTTTCCACATTATGAAATTCATTTCCGATATACGGATAAAAAATGACGACAGGCTATCAAAATTATTATTCTGATGTTCTGCCGATTTTTATTGATATTTCACTAGCTGCTTGTTTTACCTTACTAATAAGAAAAGATAGTCGATCATCATTAATGCGATGACTAATTAACCCAATACTTAATGCCCCTACTACTTTATGATTAAATCCTATAATAGGTGCAGCTATTGAAGCTGTCCCTTCTGTTTTTTCACCATAACTCACAGCATATCCTTCATTTCTTATCTGCTCTAGTTGATCAAAAAGAAATTGCTTTTGTTCTGGTAAAGAAAGAAGTAAATGTTCTACAATGTGTTCCATTTCATTCGTTTTCATATTGGCTAGCATCGTTTTATTTGCGGCGCCAATCGAAAGAGGAATCTGTTCCCCTAAGTTATCGATAACTCGAATTTTTAAAGGGCTATCAATTCTCTCAATAATAATGGAATGTGTTCCATTTGGAATATTCAAGTAAACACTTTCTTCAACTTCAGAAGCTAAACGTTTCATCACTTCTCTTGCAACGGATCTGTAATCTACCTTCTCTAATTGGCGTAACCCTATTTCCATCCACATCGGTCCAGTCGTGTACTGTTTTGTTTCTGAAATTTGTGTAACTAATCCATGCTCCATTAGAGAGTTAAGTAACCTATGTACTGTACTAACTGGGAGATGCGTTCTATCAGCTATATCAGAAATAGCCCAATACTCTTTTTCATTTGTAGAATTCAATAGCTTAATAATACCTATCGCTCGATCAATGGACTGTACCATAACTCGCCTCAACTTTACTTGTAATATGTTCGTAACCTTAATTAACTATCAATTTAACAAAAATTCAAAATGAAATCAATTAAATTATTAAATTTTCCGAAAATAAAAATAAACTAATAAAATTTTGAAAACGCAAACAAAAAAATATTGACTTTTCTTTTTAATTATCTGAAAATTATAACAAGATTCTGTATCACGGAATACATTCCACAATACGGAAAAATATCAATCTCATCCTACAAATTATGAAAGTGAGGAAAACAATGACGCAATTAAGCAATACAAATAATGAATTAAAGCGCACAATGAAAAGTAGACATTTGTTCATGATTGCACTCGGTGGTGTAATTGGAACGGGGTTATTTAACGGATCTGGTTTTATTATAAGACAAGCTGGTCCTGGAGGTTCCGTACTCGCTTTTATTGCTGGTGGATTATTAATGTACTTCGTTATGCTTTGTCTTGGTGAGCTCGCTGTAGCGATGCCAGTTTCAGGTTCCTTCCAGGAATATGCAACCAAGTACATAAATCCCGCAACTGGATTTACCATTGGATGGTTATATTGGCTAAGCTGGGCGAATACTACTGGCCTTGAATTTACAACTGCCGGGATTACAATGCAACGCTGGTTTCCTGATATTCCCGTATGGGTTTGGTGTTTAATATTCGGCGTTACAATATTTACCATTAACGCATTATCCGCTCGTAGTTATGCAGAAACAGAATTTTGGTTTTCAAGTATTAAAGTATCTGCCATCATCGCTTTCATTATTCTTGGCGGCGCAGCTATGTTTGGTTTGATTGATTTAAAAGGAAACGAACCAGCTCCGCTTTTATCGAACTTCATAAATCATGGTGGTTTATTTCCAAATGGAATTGCAGCCATCTTGCTAACAATGGTTACAGTTAATTATTCCTTTCAAGGTACAGAACTTGTAGGAATCGCAGCCGGTGAAAGTGAAAATCCAGAAAAAACTTTACCGCGTTCTATTAGAAATATTATATGGCGCACGATGTTTTTCTTCGTCTTAGCAATCTTTGTCCTTGTGGCTTTGATTCCTTGGGAAGAGGCAGGATTAACAAAGAGCCCATTTGTTGCTGTTTTTGATAATATAGGTATTCCATATGCGGCTGATATTATGAACTTTGTCATTCTTACTGCTGTTCTTTCTGTAGCAAACTCAGGGTTATATGCTGCAACTCGAATGCTTTGGTCGTTATCAAAAAATGATATGGCTCCCGCTTTTTTAAGGAAATTATCATCACGCGGTATACCTCTATACGCTTTAATCATGACGATATCTATTTCTGCTTTTTCTCTTTTGACAAGTGTTGTTGCTGCTGAAACTGTTTACTTATGGCTGATTTCAATTTCCGGAGTAATTACAATCATTGTTTGGATGTCAATTTGTGTTTCTCAATTCTTTTTTCGCAAACATTATTTAGCCGACGGTGGAAAATTAGAAGACTTAAAATTCAGAACTCCACTTTATCCTCTTGTACCAATTCTTGGTTTCGGATTGTATGGCATTATATTAATAAGTCTTATTTTTATCCCAGAGCAAAGACTAGGAATCTATTGCACTGTACCATTTATCATCTTTTGTTATACCTACTATTACATCAAGATAAAGAAAAAAGCTACTCATAACACTCATACAGAAACTAAAATTAGCAAAACTTTGTAATACTATAAATAATAATCCCTATATATAAAAGACCGCATATTACTCTTAGTTAATGTGCGGTCTTTTATCATTGACGCTAGTTCTATTCTCTCTCACCCTATTCTTCTCCTTGAAAATAGAGGAAAATGCTGAATTTGTAACGAAAGATTATATCAACTTCAAAGACAACTCATTCCTAGAAATTCAAGCGGAAGGATGAGAGTATGATTTCTAAATATGTTGTGGAGTGTGTCTTTTGTGAAGAAAACCGAAAATCTCGGCAAGCAACTGTCACCGTGTCTGCCACTTCTCATGCACTTGCCATTCAAAAAGTAAGAGATGAATGCAAACGCCGCTTTGGAAAAACACTGATATTACAAACCGAAATTACCGAAGAATTGTTTTTACACAAAAAAGAAAGCTGACCATAGATTGGTCAGCTTTCTTCATCCGATCATATTTTCACATGAAGATTAGGGGCATCCTCTTTAAGGATCGGGATTTCCCCATTATGTACATTCCATAATGGGCATCGAACAATATATTTCTATACAATTAATATTGAATAGAATAGGGCAAAACTTGTTCGCATTTTTAGAAAAGGGATAGGGATATAATACTAGTAATACGTCGAATACTCGAACGTTACACTCATTATATTATAGCAAATCCTTTTATATGGGAAATATGAATTACTTACATAATTCATACGTAAAACATATTAATATATCATTTTATATTTTTAGCATTACGAAATAAGCTCATTGCCAACATTGCTCCAATTAATGCAAGTGTCATATCCCATTGCGTATCCCAAACATCTCCTTGCGTTCCAAGAAACGCTTCCGCCCCTGTCCCTGTTAGTTTTGCAACCGTAAACTCTAGCAACTCATATAACGCACTAAATGCTAAACAAACTGATATTACAAGTAGCTCTAGCCATCCTTTCTTTTGAATTCCAACTACCTTTATAAGTACTTCCCTTGTTAATAATGCTGGAACAAGCCCTTGCATGAAATGCCCAACACGATCGTAGTAATTTCTTTCTAAATCAAAAGTATCACGAAAACAATTGAATAGTGGTACTTCTGCGTATGTATAATGTCCTCCAATGAGCAATATTGACATATGAATAAAAACCCATACATATGTGAACGTTGTAAATCGAAAATGTCGATATGTAATCATTAAAATGAGTACTAAAATAATTGCAGGTGCGACCTCTAAAAACCATGTAAAGGGATCTTTCGGATATATTCCAGATATAAGTAATGCAATCCAAAAACTTACACATAACAATTTATGAAAATGAACAGACACACCTCTTCCCTCCAGAATTTTATTTCTTATTCCATTAATAACATACATCCCGCTGACCAATAAAGTGAAACTTTAATCAGTGGTTTTTTTCTTCATCCCTCACCAATCAGATTTTTACGGGCGGTTGATTTCCCATCTAACTTCTTAATTTTCACTGAATTTTAAGGTGGAGGTCTTACTGCCCACAAATAGCGGGATTAATTTTCTGAAAATAAAAAAGCACTCGCAAGTGCTTTTTTATTTCCTACTATTTTCCCTCTATCACATGTAGCATTCTATTTAAAAACGCTGCCGACTCTGCACGAGTTGCTGTACCTTTTGGTAAGAATTCATTCTTTTCATTCCCTTTTACAATCCCTAATCCATAAACTCGCTGCACAGCTTGTTTATCATACGCTAGATTTTGATCAATAAATGGTAATGATACTAATGGCCCAGTAATCCCTTTATATTTTAATGCACGATCAATCATTATAACTGCTTCATCACGTTTAATCGTATCATTTGGAGCAAAAATATTATTTCCACGTCCATTAATAATTCCAGCACTAGCTGCGCTATTAATACCATCTACTAATGACGAATGTGTTGTACCTAAATCTGTAAATGTTGACTTACCTTTTGGTAATTGTAGTGATCTAGAAATCAAAGTCGCAAACTCTCCACGTGTTACAACCCGATTTGGCCAATACGAACCTTTGCCATCTCCTTGCATGATTCCCTTTGCGGCTAATTCACGAATATCTTTCTCATACCATCCGCCTGTAATATCATCTTTATGATTTGCATCATAGTAAGCTTTTGTTCCTTGTAAAAAAGCATCCCATGCCCCGCGCTGAATCATAATGGCCGGACAATTTTTCCCCCACCAATATTGATGTTTTTTCACATTGTCTAGAGGGATATTTAACTCACCCATTAAGTATGCAGCTAATTTACGAGCATTTTCAACCGCTTTATCATAGTTCCCATCTTTATTTACTGCGATTTCAATTCCGATAGATTCCTGATTTCCTTGCTTAGTGCCTGCATGCCATCCTACTTCATTTACTGGGAGATGCTGATAAATTTCTTTATCATCTACGGTGAAATGCCATGATGTTCCGGATTCAACAGTTGATGTTGCTTGATTATATAAATATTGTCCATGCTGCTGAGCATTCGCACCAACATCGGGATTAGCCGTCTCATGAATTGTAATATATTTCGGAACCATTGCATAACCAGGACGAATATTCTCATTCCCTGTTGGAATGATCCATTCTTTAAATGTCACACCATATATATTACCTGTATTTAATGTTCCTGGTGCCGCATACATGATAGCTTCTCTCTTTTTACGAACAGGTGCCTCATTTGAAAGGATAGATGCTTTCGTACCTTCAAATTTTGCAGATGGTGAATGAATCCATTTTGTTCCTTCGGCTGTTTGAACTTGGAACCAATCTCCTGCTTGTGAAATCGCTACAATTGTTTGAGGCTGTAATATAGTTTCCTCTTTAAACACATCAAATGGCGAAGAGTATACAGATGTTTCTTCATTGATTACTAGATTCCTATTAGATAACGCATAAACATCCCGAATTTCTACATTATTATCACTATTATGTATCCATCCTGCTCCAAATGAAGTTTGTACATAGTATGCATTTCCTTTTCGTTTCGAAGCTTTAATTACTTGTTCCGAAAGCTCTGCACCTGTTGCATGCTGTAAATCAACAGAATCGTATACAGGAGTCGATTTTATAATATGTACAAGAAATTCTCCTTGTACTTCACCTTCGATGTCTTGATCCATATGTTCTTTCATATGTTCCTCAATACTTTTCAAAGCTTGGTCATTAGTAGTAGATACTCCTACCGTTTTTTCTACTGGAGCTGCAAATGAAGAAGCTGGCACCATTATAACTTGAAGTGCAATTGACATTGCTAAAACATTATAAATTCCTTTTTTCATGATACTTGTTTAACACGTTATGTATTGAATCATTTCGTGTTAACTTGCCTCCTTTTCTAACATAATAAAAGTTATTTAGTAAGCTAATAAACTTCTAGATTACTCAACTAGTTTAAAGTATAACGAAATTTTTCCAATTCGTACAGACAGGAACTTCTATTATTTTACTTATTTTTACATAGATTATAACAAACAGAAGACCATAACTCATAATGGCCTTCTGCTTGTTATTTCAATCTTTATATACCTTATACTCTACCACCTTATCATCACTATCAAATTGAAGAATGAGCCATTCACTATCTATCGAAATAAATCCTCTTTCATCTCCAAGGTAATACACCGTTTGATTCATTTCCTTAAAACGCCCTGTTTCACTTGGTTTTCCTAACAATTGTATAATCTCTTTCTTAGGTTTTCCTACTAGTTTATGTTTAGCTAGAAAATCGTCTACCATATATACACGTTTCCCTTCATCTTTTAGCCATCTATCTGTATGAAACTTTGAATTATACTCATTTACACCTAGTTGTACAATACAAATACTAAAGAATACTGTTCCTACAACTGTAATACCTTTACATTTCCCCGTATTATTATCACTAGAGAAATGTAAAACAATTCGCTGAAGGATTAGTAAAAAAATATAAGGAAGTGATACCGCTAAAACACTCACAATATTATAAGACGAATGAGCCATGCTAATGATGAATATGAAAGCGATATATATAAACAAATATAAAAAAATATAAACATACAATGTTGCCCACAATAAAAAATCTCTATACGTGCCCAATGAAAAATCACCTTTATCACATCAGATTTTTTACAACTTCACTTCTTCCATATGTTCAACCATTTCTTTTATCCCTTGTAACTCTTGCACTGTATATAGTACTTTCCCTTCCAATCTTTCATTTTTAAAATACGTAACCAGTTGCTCTCTGTCCTTCAACCTCGGCAGCACTTCATTGGAAAGATCGATCATTTCATTTCCGCTTCCATTTGTCTCATTTCCGAAATATACAATGGGCTTAACTTCTTCTTTTAGAGCTTGCGAATTAACCTCTTTCAAGTAATCATATAAAATTGTTGAAAGATGTTTTGCTTTATAGACAGGGTTTCCTACGTTTTCTGCCATTAGAGTCATTGAATCTCCCTTTTTCATAAAAACAAATGTCTCTTCCTTCTCATATTCATTTTGATACTTACCAATCTCATCAATCATAAATGAATATACCCCTGCATTTTCTTTCGTCAATCCGTGTATCATTCTTCCTTGCCACTCTGTTGTCTCAATTACATATATTCCTGTTGGCAATAACAACAAATGAGCAACTCGATTATCCCTCATTTTATTTCCGTTTTTACTATGTACTTTAGGAAGAAATACATTTGGGATAATATGTAATTCACCTTCAGTTATGATTCCTTGCTGAACAAACCCTCGTTTCATATAATGTAATATTTCATGCGTATTCATTTCTTCACCATTTTTAGAATACGCTCTTAATTCTGTAATTAGATTTTGCAACATATGTATCTCATTATTATGTTTCTGTTGTATTTCACTACGCTCTTTACTATGTTGCATCGCTAATTGATTCTTCATCACTCTCATGCTTTCTACTTCTCTAGCTGCGCTCTCTTTTAAATTATTGTATTTTTTACGCTCTACGTTCTTTAATGTCTCCTGCTTTTCTTCATAATCCGCTACAGTTGCAGCCATCTCACTTTGATAGTTTTCTATTGATTTTGTCTTTTCAAATTCTACTTGCTGGTTTTCTGATTCTAGTTGTTTGTTCTTATAAAACAATACAAATACTCCGGCTAATAATGCTAAAATGACACATATAAGTACGTATTCCATCTTTTTCTCCTTTATGGCTTAATCAAATATTATCTAAACTTTTAATATCACTTTTAATCTATTATACTACGTATTATAATAACGCTCTGTAAATTTGGATATATTTTGCATACTTTATTTACTATAAAAAATGAACAAGTTATCCTTTAGATGATTCACGACAGGAGAAAAGTATATAAAATATTTAGCATGTGTAAAAAGAATTGACGAACTAATTGAAGAAGAAATTACATTAAATATTAATGGTGTAATGATTCACAGACTTTCCCACCATTTGTCCATATAAATTTGTAGAAGGAAAATGTTATCCAATTATTCTAGGGATTACAATACTTAATGACATTGTAATAAATGAGAGAAAAAAAGGAGTCAATAACTTAAAGAGAATCAATCATAAAAAAGAAGCCCTCGAAACCTCAACATTACAAGATTTTCCGAAAGCTTCCTCTATTGTAAAGTAAAAACATCCCATCCTGTAGGGGATGTTTCATAAGCCTTTATTACGCTGTACTTAGACCAAAGCATTTACAGTCTTCTTACCATTATCTCCACATCTTTTTAAAAAGAATAGTAGCATATAACGTGCCTTAAAACATACTGTTTTTGCAAATACAGTTTATTTTTCAATATACACAGAACGTACAATCGTACGAGTGTAAGCTTTCCCTTCTGAGTTAATACCTTTAATATCAATCGTCACATTATATACACCTGATTTTTTAATATGATACAAAGAGCCTGTGAACGTATTTTCATCTAACTTTTGCAGCTGATTCGATTGGGATACTAAATTCCCTTCTCGATCAACAACTCGTACATTGAGAGAAAGATTCTCTTGTTTTATCGATTCTTTAGTAGATGATTTCAATTGAAATTCAGCCTTATTAGCTTTAATTTTCCCTGGTATTTTCAAAGTAAACGGTGCTTCTTGTTGGTAATCACTAACAACCATATAAGCATCTTTTTCATGTGCTGTCATTATTTTAACATGCCATTCCCCGATTTCCATTTGATTAATTTTAAATGTCCGAATGGACGCGCCCTTAAAATAGGAAGTTTCATCTCCTACCGTAAACTTACTATCTTCATTCGTATATACTTTGCCCGACGGAGAAATAAGTTGTATTTTCACTTCTGAAGATGCTGTTAACACAGAGATAACACCTTCAGTTTTTGCATCTATCGCAATCGTTTGATCAATCCATTTATTCGGCTCCAGTTCTCCACCTAAAATGTTTTGATTAGATGTAGTATTTAAATTATCAACAAATTCCCTATTATGATTTAAAGTATAAGAAGGAACGAATGTAGCAGTAGAAGTACGTAAATACGATTCAATTCGAGAAAAGACAGCTGAACCTTTTCTTATATCATCATGATCAAATCTAGAATCGGTAAATAAATGTGTTCCATACGGTAATTTTGTACTCCATTCATTCACTAAACCATCATTAGAGCCATACGCGGAAAGATATAACCCACCTAAAGATAAAGCAGAGAAAGTCGGCCCCCAACTTGTACCTGCAACTGTATAGTAACGATTTAATTTAGCGTTCGGATTGTTATCTATTACAGAACGAAATTGTGCCATTTCACCTGTTTGTAAAGAATACGTGCCATCATCTCTTTGTCCGAGTAATGAAGCCAGCCATCCCGCCCACCAACTATAGGATAAGTCTGCTAAATTTGACCCATAATGCGGCGAAGCTAGTGTAATAACTTTTCCTACAAAACGATTCGCACCGTATTGAATGAGCGCTGCTTGGGTATCAATTCCACCTTTACTGTGAGCCACAATATTCACTTTTTTACCAAAATGATTATAAATCTCTTCTAACTTTGCAGCCAACAATTTACCATTGTCCCACTGACTAGCAGATCCCTTTCCAGCTGCATCGTATAGTTGAACAAACACAGTTTGATATCCCGCGCGATAAGCATAATCATACATGTCGTTTACATCGTGATACACTGTTTTTCCATACCAACTATCCGCACTTCCATTTCTTCCTTGTACAAAAACAATCGGTGGCCTATTTTCATCATAATTTAAAGGCTTTTCACCTAAAAACCAATCTCCTGGATTAAATGCTTCTTTTGGTGGAAGCATTCCACTATAAATTGGCGTAATATTTGTCTCAGCAGTTGCAATTCCACGAAAAGAAGTAATTAGTAAAATGAAGGCAGCAATCAATACCATACATCTTTTAAACGACGCTTGCATAATAAATACCCTCCTTTTTTTTAAAAGATGACGCAGAGTTTATAGATTTCTATACTATTGCAATACAATAACTGCTATAATTTCCAAGTCTCATATTCTTCTAAAATTTCAAGGGTTATATTTATTCAATTAATAAGTAGGATAGTTTGACCGCATCGCCTTATTCTTTATAAACGATATTCTTCCTATATGCCTTAATTCCTTTCATTCATCCATAGTACAAATGTTTCTCAACAAAAACTCACAGATTTTATCGGCATTAATATGAATTAAAAAATACTACTTGAAAAAGAAGTTATAATCAGTACGATGGAGATTTTCTTGAAAATTCTATTAGATTCAACAAGAAATAAAATCATTTAAAAAGGGGTGACAAAATTGAGTGATGTAAGAAAACAAAGAATTGAAGTACTTAGAAGAAAAGTTTGGAGAGACGCGCAAAGAAAAGACCTTATAGACGAAGTTTCTAAATTCATTCCTATTTCTATAGCTTCATTTATGGATCCAGAAGCTAACTCTATTTTTTGTAAAGAATTATTTAGTAAGTTAGACAACTTGTCAGATAGAACAATTTTTGGCAATACGAATTATGAAGAAAACAAAAAGTTATCGTTAGAGTTATTAGAAGAAGTAGTTAAAATCATCAATTTCCCAGCTAATCAAGGTAGATTATTTTTCTTTAGAGAACATGGAATTGAAGCTGTTAACCTGGATATAAACGAACTATTTCAAAACTTAGAAGAAATATCGATCATTACAAATTTCCTAAATGGCTATGGAGATTTTATATTAGTTGGAGATAATTTAGAATTTGGTGTATGTATTGAACGAACAGAGTATCACTACGAATTCAGTATATGGGGTGTAACAGAAATTACAGAGGTAGAGGCATTTTAAAAAAAGAGGCCTTCAAAACCTCAATACTACAAGGCTTTCTGAAGGCTACCTTTATTTTGAAGTAAATACATATTGTAATACAACCCTTGCTTACCTAGTAACTCTTGATGCGTTCCTCTTTCTACAATTTCTCCATCATGCATGACAAAGATTTGATCAGAATCTTGAATAGTAGATAAGCGGTGCGCAATCGCAATTGTCGTTCTACCTTTTCTCATACGCTGCAGTGCTGTTTGAATTGATTCTTCCGTTTCTGTATCAATATTTGCTGTTGCTTCGTCTAATACTAACACCTTCGGATTTGTTGCAATCGTTCTCGCAAACGCAATCAGCTGCCTTTGTCCACTTGAGAATGCAGCTCCTCTTTCTACTACTTCCGTATCATACTGCTCTGGTAGCTTTTCAATAAACGTATTCGCTTGCACAAAACGCGCTGCTTCTTCTATTTCTTCATCCGTAATACTTTCATTATACATCCGAATGTTTTGTTTTACATTTCCAGCAAATAAGAATGCATCTTGAAGTACAAGTCCAATTCTCTTTCGAATTTCCTGCTCTTCAAATTTTTCTAAGTTTACACCGTCTATTAAAATATTACCCGATTTAATATCATAAAAACGCATCAATAAGTTCATAATTGTACTTTTCCCGCTTCCAGTATGCCCAACAAAAGCTACTGTTTGCCCAGGTTTTACATGGAAAGATACATTTTTTAAAACATCACGTTTCCCATCGTATGAAAATGTAACGTCTTTAAATTCAATTTCCCCTTCGTGCACTTTCGGCTCTCCAACTCCTTGTTGAACAGGCGCTAAATCTTTTTCATCCATCAAATGAAAGACACGTGATGAAGAAACAAGGGCTTGCTGGAAGAAAGAGAGCTTCATCATCATTTCATTTACAGGTTGGAAAAAGCGATGAATATAGTTAACAAAAGCATATAATATACCTACTTCAACTGGACTATTTAAGGCGTTAATACCAAATAATGCGAGCACTAAAGCAATAGCCATAATATGAACAAGGTCTGTTGCTGGACGTAAAAATAACGCATCTAGTTTTAACGTACGGCGCCCAGCACCGTAATGCTTATCATTCACTTCTTCAAATTCTTTTCGCATCCGTTTTTCTTGGCGAAATACTTGCACAATATTCATCCCTTGAATCGATTCATTGAGCTTAGCATTTAAAATACTCAATTGATTCCGAAGCTCTAAATAAAAAACGGAGCTTTTCTTGCGATACATCGCCATAATTGTAAGCATAATTGGAATTAATATAAGAGAACATAAAGCAAGCTTCACATCAAGTAAAAACATTGCCACTAAAATCCCAATTAAGAACACAACATTTTTTATAAATGTTGATAACACACTCACATAGAAATCTTTAATTGCTTCCGTATCATTGGTAATGCGAGATACGAGAGTACCAATTGGCGTACGATCAAAAAAGCTTAGTGACAACCTTTGTACATGTTCATATACTTCAACCCGCATGTCTTGCACAATTTTGAACGCAATATTTTGGAAATATAGTAAATTTAAATACGTAAATAAAACCTTTAATAAATGAGCAATTATATATACAACAAATAGGGTTACAAGTGCTGATTGTTCAAAGTTATGCGGAACTAAATGCTCATCAAGAAACTGTTTAATTAAAAACGGACCCATCATTTCTGTAACAGTTGCACCAACTAGAAATAGAAATGCTAGTGACAATAAGCCTTTATATGGTTTCATATAAGAAAGTAATCGCCATAAATCGCTTCTTTTTTTCTCAGCCATTATATGCCTCCCTTCTCAACTAACGCTTCTAACTGCTGACTTTCATACATCTCTTTATACCAACCTTCTTGCTCCATTAGTTGCTCATGTGTACCACGCTCTACAATTTTCCCTTCATCAACAACAAGGATAAGATTTGCATGTTGAATGGCGCTTAACCGATGTGCTGTAATAATCGTGGTTTTTTGCTCTCTTTCTCTTTTCAGCGCTGTTAAAATTGTTTCCTCTGTCTTTGCATCAACTGCGGATAAACAATCGTCTAAAATTAAAATTTCAGCATTTGTTAGTAAAGCACGTGCGATAGAGATCCTTTGTTTTTGCCCCCCTGATAAAGACACCCCTCGTTCTCCTACTACCGTATCGTATCCTTCTGGAAATTGAACAATATCGTCATGAATACACGCAGTATCAGCAGCACTTGCAATTTCTTTATATGTAGCGTCCGCCTTTCCAAATGCAATATTTTCACCTATACTTGCTGAAAATAAGAAATGGTCTTGAGGAACATACGAAATAGCAGATCGAATACCATGAAGCGTCATATCACGAATATCTTTTCCTCCAACTTGCAACGCTCCATTAAAATGATCATATTCCCGGATTAAACATTTTAGCAATGTCGTTTTCCCTGCACCAGTGCGGCCAACAATACCTAATGTTTCACCTTTATTCAGGGTAAAATGAATATCTTCTAAATTAAGTGTTTCATTTTTCTTATAAGAAAATGTATCAATTGCAAACGTAATAGCACCGCTTGCTACATTATGTACCGCACTCTCCTTATTCACAACATCTGAAGTTTGCGATAATATTTTTTCCACACGATCATACGAAGCACGACCGCGCTCCATAATATTAAACAGCCAACCAAATGCAAGCATCGGCCAAACGAGCGTCCCTAAATATGTTGTAAATGTAATTAACTCACCAACTGTCAGTTCTCCGCGAACAACTAATAGTGATCCATAACATACAGCAATTAAGAATGAAAAACCGACGATAAGAGAAATTGTTGGATCAAATAATGAATCAATGCGCGCAACTAACATATTTTTATGCACAACATCCTCTGACTTCTTTCGAAATGCTTGTAAATCTTCCTTTTCTTGACCAAGTGAGCGAATCACCTTCATCCCGCTCATACTTTCTTGTACTTTATCATTGATCTCAGAAAACGCTTGCTGTGCTTTATGAAAACGTCTGTGTAATAAAGTACCATAATAATTAGTCGAAATCGCTACAATCGGCATTGGAATTAAGCTTAATAATGTTAACTTCCAACTAATTGTAAAACCCATAGCTACGAGTACACATCCACCTACGGCTAACGAATCAACAAGCGTCAAAACGCCAGCTCCAGCTGTCTGTTGGATCGCTTGAATATCATTCGTTGCATGTGCCATTAAGTCCCCTGTACGATGTGATTGATAAAAAGATGGGCTCATATTTGTGAAATGTTCATATAATTTCTTTCGTAATTGGCGCGCGAGCTTTAAAGAAGATCCAAAAATCATAATACGCCATATGTAACGTAGTATATACATTGTAATCCCGACAGCCACTAAAAGAACAACCCACTGTAACAGCTTTTCAGATGTTAGCGTTTGATTGTTAATTTCGTCTACGACAATTCCAATTACTTTTGGTGCAACAAGTTCAAGAAGTGCTACACCAAATAACAAAAAAATTCCCGTTATATACGCCCGTTTTTCTTGTTTAAAAAACCAAGCTAAATTAAAAAATACCTTCATTATATCCCCCTCCCTTGAAATGAGCGATGTTTTCAGTTTATCAAAAATGCAGAATTTTTAAAAGTTTTAAATACTAAAGTTTTCCAAAAGGAAAGGACACTCTTATCGAGTGCCCTTAAGCGCTTATTTCATTTGTTGTTTGTTCATTGCGCTCATCATTTGATTGATTTTCTTTTGGGATGGTTTTTGTCCCATTTGCATCATCATCATCTTTAACATTTGTTCATTGATTGGTGGATTTTTTTGTAAGTAATTCATCATATATTTGCGGGCGATGAAAAATCCTAACGCCACGCCTGCTACTAGTGCTAATACGCCCACTAGAACAACTACCCAAATTGACATATATTTTCCTCCTTCATGTTGTCTACCTTACAGTGTACTAAAACCTTTTCAATAAGACAAGATTGTATTCGACATTTTTTTACACATATGTTCGTGCTTGTTTCAGAGGATTAAGCCAACCATACTTTTTATTTTCATAATCCATTGCTAAAAATGTCAATTCGCATTTTCTGAGCACTTCAAAAAACATCGTTTCCACCGATACATTTCCAGATGTACTCATTTGAATATATTGTGATTTCACCGTTATTTCGCCATATTCTGCTCCAGTATAAAGCATGTGTGTATGATGTGTTCGATCATACTTCCCAAAGCTGCGTAAGGTTTGTTCTAATTTATGGTGAATTTTCATTACTTGTAATGGCATCGTAATATACATCATCTGCTTATATAGCACTTTCTTTTCCGAAAGGGAACCAGATTCTGAAAATCGAGCAAATAAATCGAAAAACAAATACTCCCGACCAAAGTATGCCTTCGCAATATCTTCTTGAATTAAATACAATTCATACGTTTTCATGCTTTCCCTCCCGCTCTGGACAACCTTTTTCTCTACATTATATAAAAGAAAACATGCAATGATTGTCTGACTGCGGAGAAAGAAAAAACTTTTTCTGTCGAATAAACTCATTTACATAGAAAAATCTCCCCATGCCGGAGAGATTTTTCACAAATCATTAAAGCATTTCTTTTACTTTACGAACAACATTTTCTACAGTAAATCCATACTCTTCCATGATCTTTTCACCAGGAGCAGAAGCACCGAATGTATCGATACCTAATACATCTCCTTCAAGACCAACGTAACGATGCCATCCGAAAGTAGCACCCATTTCGATTGCGAAACGTTTTGTTACTGCTTTTGGTAATACAGATTCTTTATATTCAGCAGATTGTGCTTCAAAGCGATCCATAGATGGCATGCTGACAACAGCTGCGTCAACTCCATCTGCTGCTAATGCTTTTTGTGCTTCAATCGCTAAGCTTACTTCAGAACCAGTTGCAAGTAAGATTACATCAGCAGTTTCTTTTTTGCTTGCAGAAATTACATACGCACCTTTTGCAACTTTTTCATACGTATCTTCTTTTGCGCCTTCTAATGTTGGAAGATCTTGACGAGTTAAAATTAATGCAGTTGGTTTATTTGTAGATTCTAAAGCTAATTTCCAAGCTGCAACAGACTCGTTACCGTCAGCAGGACGAATAACAGATACATTTGGCATTGCACGAAGCGCCGCTAATTGTTCCACTGGTTCATGTGTTGGGCCATCTTCACCAACAGCAATACTGTCATGTGTAAACACATATGTTACAGGCAATTGCATTAATGCTGCCAAACGGATTGCTGGGCGTAAGTAATCAGAGAATACGAAGAACGTACCACCGTAAGTTTTTAAACCGCCATGAAGTGCGATACCGTTCATTGCTGCACCCATTGCAAACTCACGTACACCGTACCAAATATTTTTACCGCTGTAGTCAGCTCTTGTAAAGTCTTTTTCGTTATTCATGTATGTTTTGTTAGAACCAGCAAGGTCAGCAGATCCACCAAAGAATGATGGTACAGCTTCAGCAATCGCATTAATTACAGCACCTGAAGAAGAACGAGTTGCTGTTTTTGATCCTAATTCATAAGTTGGTAAGTTTTTATCCCAACCTTCTGGAAGAAGACCTTTCATTGCTGTTTGTAATTCATTTGCTAATTCTGGATATGCTTGTGCATATTCACCAAGCATTGTGTTCCATTCAGCTTGTGCTGTTTCACCAACATCTTGCACTGTTTTACGGAAGTTATCATATACTTCTTCTGGTACATGGAAGTCTTGTTCTGCTGCCCAAGCATACGCTTCTTTTGTTAATTTTGTTTCGTCTACACCAAGCGGAGAACCATGTGAAGCAGATTTTCCTGATTTGTTTGGAGAACCGAAACCAATTGTTGTTCTTACTTCAATTAGCGTTGGGCGTTTTTCGTCAGCTTTTGCTTCTTCAATTGCTTTTGCAATTGCTTCAACATCGTTTCCATCCTCAACACGGATTACTTGCCAACCATATGCTTTATAACGATCTTCTACACTTTCAGAGAATGAGCGATTTAAATCGCCATCTAATGAAATATCATTAGAATCGTATAAGACAACAAGTCGACCTAACCCTAAGTGAGCAGCTAGTGAAGATGCTTCAGCAGAAACACCTTCCATTAAATCGCCATCACCGCAAATTGCGTATGTATAATGATCAACTACGTTATATGCATCACGGTTATATTTCGCTGCTAAATGTCGCTCAGCCATTGCCATACCTACAGCTGTTGAAATACCTTGTCCAAGTGGGCCAGTTGTTGCATCTACGCCTGCTGTATGACCAAACTCAGGATGTCCTGGAGTTTTACTTCCCCATTGACGGAAATTCTTTAAATCATCCATTGTTACGTCGTAACCAGATAGATGAAGTAGGCTGTATAATAACATTGAACCATGACCTGCAGATAATACGAAACGATCGCGGTTAAACCACGTTGGGTTATTTGGATTATGTTTCATAAATTGAGTCCATAATGTATAAGCCATTGGTGCTGCACCCATTGGCATTCCTGGGTGACCAGAGTTTGCTTTTTCAATCGCATCGATGGATAATGTGCGAATCGTGTTGATAGAAAGTTGTTCGATTGAATGTGACATGCTATTCTTCCCTTCGCTTATATTAGTAAACGTTTTACACATTTATATGATATCTTCCCACGCAAGATTATACAACATGTATCGACAAATATGTTGATGTTTTTTCGATTTTCCATAAAAAAAACTGTAATTTCCGGAATGTATGGGCATTCAATATGTTATACTTTTTATTTATTTATTTATTGATAATAAAGGGAATTATCTGTATTTTGTGTAGTCACTAATAATTTTTAACAAATATTCTTTTTAGTCACCCGCCATCCCCTTATTTACACTTATAACATGTACAATAGAAATGAATATATATTGATTTTTATCGTATATATTAAATAAAAAAACGGAGGAAGGCGAAATAATGAGTGAAGAAACAGCTTCCTACACCTTTATTATTGTTATAGCCCTCATTTCAATTCTTTCTATTTATTTTTCCGTCAAATTAAAATCACCCCTTAAATACATCCCAGGTGTTGTCATGCTTATTCTCTCCATTGGTACGTTTGGCATACTGTATTTTGATCGGGGTGTAATGATAGCAAGTGAAGGATTAGGTTATTTATATAGTGTCATTGCAATCCTCTTGTTTCTTATCGCCATTATTTCTTTATTTATAGCAACTGCTATTTCTTTTATTTCAGCCTTATTTAGAAAATAATTAATACTTTTCATGTCTGAACACTACGTTGGATAAAAAAGATTAAATTCCAAAATGCAAAAGGTATCCTTCTCCCTCTTTCACTTTATGAAGTAGTCTAATTAAAGACTCTAACTCTGTACAAAGAATATCTCGATTAAAAACAAGGTGTTCATACTCTCCATCCGTATCACAATCTACCGTCCATTGAAATGAGCCTGTAAGTTCTATTTTTTCAGGTGCCAACGAAAACAGACCGACTAACGAGCAAAATAGATCGACCGCTATTTCCGCTCCTTCTTTCTCGATTTTTGTAATACCATAATAATGAATACCAAATCCTTGTTCTTTCCTGGAAGGATTATAAGTCGGAATCCAATGCAAAAAATCTGACACATACAAAACAATTTCATCACTTAATATCACGCAGTCTTCAACAACTGTTCCATCTTTATAAAAAAACTCCCTGTCATGCCAAGAAAAATCTTCAGAGCTTAACTCTCCTTTTTCATTTGAAACAAATACAAATTCATGTTGCAAAGCCATAATATCCTCCCCTTTCCCCTGTCATCATACGATAATCCGAAACCATTTTCATTTTCTTCTTTATAAATTTTACATTTTCTAAACATTCAATAAAAAAACAAACCTAGATTATCTGTTATGATTTATCATAAGATAACAAAAAAAGAAGGTTGATAAGCTTGAATAAGAACAACATTGTTCATATAAACATTCTACTAACAAGCGATATACATGGTACGGTCTATCCGATTCACTATCAAAATAATGAAAATGCAGAAATAGGATTAGCCAAACTTGCAACACGTATCACACAAGAGCGTAACCAGCACGAACATGTAATTGTGATTGATAACGGTGATTTCATACAAGGAACTCCATTCACCTATTACTACGCTAAATATATGCAGCATGAAAAAAATCCAATGTCCATTATCGCCAGTTATATTGATTATGATGCAGCGATTATTGGAAATCACGAATTTAACTATGGAATGGACGTATTAAACCAAGCTGTCACAAATGCAAATATCCCCTATCTAGCCGCTAACATTTTAGATAAAGATACAAAGAAACCATATTTTGGGACACCATATATAATCAAACACTTATATCCCGATATAAAAGTTGCCATTTTAGGAGTAACAACACATTACATTCCAAATTGGGAACAACCACAGCATATTGAAGATTTAACATTTGAAAATGCACTACAGGTAACAAAAAAATGGGTTTCCTACATTCGTGAACAGGAGCAACCACATTTACTAATCGTAGCATATCACGGTGGTTTTGAACGGGACTTACAAACTGGAGAACCGACTGAAATTTTAACAGGAGAAAATCAGGGCTATGCAATGTGTCAAGAAATAGAAGGAATCGATATATTATTAACTGGACATCAACACCGCTATATTTCTAATACAAAAGTAAATAATGTGACAGTTTTGCAAACCGGATGTAACGGTCATTCATTAGGGAAAGTTCATGTGAAACTACAACAAAATAAAGATCGATGGATTATTAAGGAATGCCATTCGGAACTGTTATCTGCCCAAGACATCCCAGCAGATGAAACAGCCCTATCACTCGTATCGACTTATGAAAAACAAACACAAGAATGGTTAGATTAGCCTATCGGTACCATTATAGGAGATATGTTGATTTATGATGCACTGCAAACACGTTTACAAGACCATTCCTTTATTGAATTTATAAACAAAGTACAAATGGAGGTAACTAGAGTCAACATTTCTTGTACAAGCCTATTTCATAATGAATCTTCTGGCTTTCCAAAACATATTACAATGAGAGATATTGTTTCAAATTATATTTATCCAAATACATTAAAGGTCATCAGGATTACAGGAAAAGATATGAAAGAAGCACTTGAGCTATCTGCTGAATATTTCATGTTAGATACAGATGGGAATATCATTGTAAATCCTACTTACACCGAGCCAAAACCACAGCATTACAATTACGATATGTGGGAAGGAATTTCATACATACTAAATATTTCAAAACCAGTTGGTGAACGAGTAGTTTCCTTACAATATAACGGATCTCCCATTCCCTTTGATCAAGAATATGACGTAGTCATGAATAATTATCGCGCTAGTGGTGGTGGAAATTACTTTATGTATCAAAACAAGCCCATCATAAAAGATATACCAATCGATATGTCTGAACTTATTGCAGATTACATACTAGACCGAGGAACAATTGAAGCGACAACCAACAACAATTGGAAAGTTATTAAATAAACAATTCTATTAAAACAAAAAAAGATGGGCTTCGCCCATCTTTTAATTTAACTTTGCATTATCTTGTTTTTTCAATGCTTTTAATTTCGCCGGTGTAACATCTTTACCTTCTTCGTTAACGACTTTAATGCCTTTTAATTCGTTTAACATATTTTTACGAAATCCTTTTAAATATTGTTCACGGAGCGATTGGCGCTCACGTTGTTCTTCTTCAGTTAATCCTTCAGCTTTCGCTTTTTTCGCTAAGAAGTTAATGCGTTCAATGAGTTCGTGACTTAGCATCTCGAATCCCCTTTCTACTTAAAACTGATTATTATCATACAATAGTTAGTCTTGTTTATCAAGCAATTGCTTTGTATATTCCACGTACCTGCGATGTACTGTTGCTTTAGATACATCGTGGCCAAAACCACGAAGCGTTGCAGCAATTTCCTCAAATGTTAATTCATTACGGCGCAGACGTACAATTTCTTCAATCGGCACTTCTTTTTTCTCACGCCCTGTACTTAAATGACGGTTTTTTAAGTTTTTTTCTGGACGAAATCCTCTTTCTACCGCCCTCTGCATTCCACGTTTAATCTTTAAATTATGAATCTTTCTCTGATACTCTTCGACAATACCAATAATATCTAGTACCATAGAATCCGCATCAGAAAGCTGTAATTCCCCATTATGCGTATGTGTATATACTTTGATCTCTTCTTTATGTAAACAGTGCATTAATGCAATCTTTGCATTCCCTCTTCCGAGGCGCGTTTCATCTTGAATAAGAAGCACATCAATCTCTTCATCTCGAATCATGTCCAGCACTTCTAATATACCGTCTCGTTCAATCGTATAACCGCTTGCCTTCTCCTCAATCACCTTTATAACATTCATTTGATACCGCTCAGCTAAATGCAATAATTCATCTTTTTGGCGTGATAATGATGTTTCCTGTGCTTCTTTCGTTGTGCTTACACGGGCATAAATGATTGCATTCATTTTAAAACCTTCTTCCCCATTTCGATTTTTCCTTTAGTGTATCACAAATCGCCTTTTTGTTCGAACTTATGTTTGTAGAATGTTTTTTCGCATGTTATACTTATAAGTAAGAAAATTGAAAGAAAACGAGGTGTTAAAAAACATGGAAAAGTTAACAAAACGCCAGCAAGACATTCTCGACTTCATTAAGCTAAAAGTACAAGAAAAAGGTTATCCACCTTCCGTACGCGAAATTGGTCAAGCGGTTGGCCTTGCTTCTAGTTCTACGGTGCACGGACATTTATCACGTCTAGAAGAAAAAGGTTATATTCGACGTGATCCAACAAAACCAAGAGCCATTGAAATTTTAGGAGAAGTGAGAATCGAAACAGAAACACAATCAGTTGTTCAGGTCCCGATCGTCGGTAAAGTTACAGCAGGTTTACCAATTACAGCAGTTGAAAGTGTCGAGGAACACTTCCCACTTCCTGCAAGCGTTGTTGCTGGAGCAGATCAAGTATTTATGTTACGTATCTCTGGAGACAGTATGATTGAAGCTGGTATCTTAGATGGAGACTTAGTTGTTGTTCGCCAGCAACATTCTGCATACAACGGAGAGATTGTCGTTGCTTTAACAGAAGATAATGAAGCAACTGTGAAACGTTTTTACAAAGAAAAAGATCATTTTCGCTTACAACCTGAAAACTCTTCTTTAGAACCAATCATTTTAGATAAAGTTTCTGTTATCGGAAAAGTAATCGGTGTATATCGTGATTTACATTAAAAATAGACCAGTTAAACTGGTCTATTTTTAATTCACATCAATTATAACGTCTCCTGCAGATGTTTGTCCGCTAATTTTCACACTACCATTCCCTACTACTACATTTCTTTCTTCTTCCTTAAAAACCTTAACTTCACCAGCAAATGTCTTCCCACTTACAGTCGCATCTTGAGGTTTCTCAAGTAGACGAATATCGACATCTCCTGCAGTCGAGCTCGCTTCTAAATCATATTTAGAGTCATGGTCAATAACATCTACATCTCCACCTGTTGTTTTCGCAATAACTTTTCCACTTACTTTTTTCATTTTAATTTCGCCCGCTTTTGAAGACCCTTCCACTTTCTTCGCTGTCACCCGCTCTATTTCTACATCTCCACCAAGCGTTGCTGCTTCTACATGTTCACTCTTTACATCATTTACTGTTATCTCACCAGCAGAAGAACTTACTTTTATGTCCTGATAAGCACGTTCTGGAACAACAATTGTTACCCCCGGTGCTTTAAACCCAAATGATAAAAATGAAAAATCTAATGAAATTCCTTTTTTTACCTTCCCTTGAATCTTTAGCGTATCTCCTTGTTCATCAATACTTACTTTTTGTTTTGCAATATTCCCTGATTGTTTTATATAAAAAGAAGAATCATTTCCTTTTTGAACCGTAACGTCCCCAGCATCCAAATCAATTTCTAAAGTTTTAATTGCTTCATTTTTAATAACCTTTTCTTTATCTCCCTTTTCCGCAGCATCTACTGCTCTTGTATATGTTTGCGATATACCAATAACTCCAATGATGATACAAGCGACAGCTACTAACAATATTTTTTTCATCTCACCTATTCCCCTTTAATCATTTTGAGATTCCAATTGACATAGCCTACACAAAAGTTTTTAAACCATTTTGTACAGCAGTAAGCAACTATACATAACAATAATCCAACTCCAACAAATGTAATAGAAACAAATATATCAAGCCATAAGAATGTACCTGTTAGTATCTTAATCACTACTAGCAGCGGTGCCACAACCGAGGCAACGCCTCCAACCCAAAGTGAAAATATAAAACTCACGATTACAACTAGAGGACCTAACACAATAATAAAGTTCAGTAAACTAAGACCAATCGCTGCCATCACTGCTCTTGTTACATTGGAAGCAGATGGATCTTTTTTCATCTCATCAAAACGATATAATGCCAACATCTCTTTTGCAATAGCTTTTGGCGCCCCAAGCCCTTTTATAATTTCTGCTTCTGTCTTCCCTTCCTCTAATCCAAACTGAAAATGCTCCTCATAATCGTATAAAATATCTTGCCTTTCTTCTTCTGGTAGCTTTCTAAGATGTCCCGATAATTCTCGAAGAAACTGTTCTTTGTTCATCTCATTACACCTCTTCAATAATTTCTTGTACCCCTTTAGCAAAATCACGCCATTCCGTTATAAGTAAATGGAGTTGCTCTTCTCCTTGATTTGTTAATTGATAATATTTACGCGGTGGTCCTTCTGTTGATTCTTTTAAATACGTTTGAAAGTAACCCTCTTTTGTTAAACGACGTAACAACGGGTATACTGATCCTTCCGAGATTAAGAATTTATTGGAGATTTGCTGAACGAGTTCATAACCGTAGCAATCTTTTCGTTTGACAAGTGCCAGTACACATAGCTCTAGCACACCTTTTTTAAACTGGACGTTCAAAGACAATCCTCCTTTCCAATCAGTACTACTCAATGCAAGGTACTTGAGTTACCCATAATATACCATTTACTAATGTTTATTGCAAGGTACTGTTGTTTATTTAATAAACACTTTACATCCAACTCATAAAAAAAATCACGACTCCCCCTAGCTACAGGAAAAAACCGTGATAAACTATATCTTTTATAGATTGTTATGTCCCAGCACAACTACAGCAGGGATATATCCCTAGTTCTCCGCCAAAATATACTCTTTCAGGAATATTACTTTTTAACGTTTCCTATGTAATATCATTTTAAAATTAACTTATCAGCATTTATAATATGTTAAAAAAGTTTCTTTGACGATCTTTTTAAGCTAAATTTCCCGTTATTACAAGAGAATGGTTTTGAAGGCTTTTGGAACGCAGACTATACGCGACTACTTTCTTCTTATACTGCTTGACTACATCAACGTGATCATCGTAACTGTATACAGAAAACCTAACATCATTTTTCCCCCTCTTAGTATCTATGACCAATGGAGTCCCGTTACTTTGTGGCGGAAAATAATATTTCTCTAAAAATATCGCTTCGTTAAAATAATCAACAATTCGAATTTTCTCTTCACCTTCTAAGCGCTTTCCATCAACAGTTACGGTGACAGCCTCCTTATTAAGTTGCGGATGCAATTCAAATCTACTAATAATAGACTCCACTACAGAAGTTGGTATACTCGCCACTACTATTTTAAAAGCACCGAAAAGAATTAACATAACTATAAACCACGTCGTCATATTTTATCATCTCCGTTATGTTCTAAATTCATATTATTACATTACTAATATTATCACAGTGTAATTAGTTAATTTTTGTATATTATGTGAAACTTGATACGTGATAAAGATGGCCCCTCTCCTTTCGTACAATCTATATTTATGAAGAAAGGCGAGCATACAAAAAAGCCGATAATTCCTTAGCACAGAAATTACCGACCTTTTCATGATAAAAAAATAAACGATTAAATGAAATTCTCCGAAACCCATAGGCTCTATTATGTATCTATCATGATAATAAAGCACTTATTCCATCGACTGTTGCATCTGTTTTTGCTTCAATCTTTCTTCCAACACATGAATCATAAATAAGAAATGCTCGGCTTCCCTTACAACATGATCAGCTAGTAAAGGATTAATTACACTTTTAATTTGACATGTTTGGATAAGCTCTAATCCAGCTTTTTTGAAATTTCTCAATTCAACTGTAGCATTTTCACTATCTTTATTCATTTTTCCGATAATTGGATATGTTGGTTGTTTTTGATATAGCATTGATTCAACATCCCTCGCTTGACCAAGAAGAACTTCAAAATCATCACCAAATTTTAAAGCAGTATGAACTAAATTCCGCTCTGATTGATCAAGCAAAGAGGCAATAAAACGAGAGTGCTCCATCATAATTCTGAGCCAAAACACATTTTCACTAATTATCGCGTCCTGAATTGGATCCATTTTTCCTTCATTAAATTTCTGAAGTGTTCTTATAAAATATTCCGCTTCTCGTGCAATATGATCTACTAATAACGGAAAATTGAAACCACTTACCTTACAATTAATAATTAAAATTAAAAGGTTTCTTTTATAATTACGAAACGCATAAACTAGCTGAATACTTTCTTCATTTAATTGCCTGACTGCTTGAACAGTTTGAGGAATAGAGAAGGCTTTTTGTAAATGCCGATCAAAAAGATGGAAAAACTGCTCTACTTGCTGAATTAGGTTTTTATCTTTCCGATTAAACCCTTCACTAAGAAAGAGCGCATGCTCCTTCATAATTCGTAACCAAAATCGATTTTCAGTTAAGGACCTTTCAATAAATAATTGTTCTGTTAACGATTCCGAAGGCGCAGCTTTTAATTCCGGCGGAAGCAGCATAGCCCGCTGTGTATCCATGACAAAGTGACCGGGAATAGATTGTTTTTGTCCATTATCCATTAAAATCCCCTCCTAACGTCCTTAAAGCATCCATACTACATTATGTATATGAACGGCTAACATTCGCTATACCCCCAAAAAAAACACCATTAAAAAATTTCAACTACATCGTTTGTTTAAAGAAACTTCTATCAAATGAAAAAGCTCACACTTAACTGACAGGTGAGCTTCCCTTTATCTATTTATTACCTGGAGCAGGTTGATCCACTCCTCTTATACGATGCTTATGTCCATTATCTTCTGTTGTATAAAAATCGTAATAATGAACATGCATTCCATCTCCAACTGGAATAGCAGGTCCTGAGTACGCCTTATAGTAATGAGTATGTCCATCTTCGAATACTACATATCCTTCTGTATAGTGTATATGCCCCTCCTGCATTTGAATTGGTGGAGAGGTTACATCTAAACATTGATGTACATGGCCTGCATCGACAGATGTATAATCTACAGATCCATGATTATGGTTCGGTACAAACCCTGAAACAAAATCAGCTTTCCCTATCCTGTTCATTCTACTCACTCCTTGTCCATACAGATAAACTTTATAAACTTATATGTTTAAAATCAAAATTAATACCTATTAATTCCCTATTCGCTTACCATTGAATAATAAGAATAATTAAGTAGTTTAAAGTAAATATTATGATTATTATAAGTCAAAAGGAGGTCATTATCATGAACACACAACGAGCACAAGAGATTGCAGCTTCACCTGTTATGGCTAATGTAACCTATAATGGAGTTCCAATTTACATTCAAAATGTGGATGAAAATAACGAAACAGCTAGAGTTTATCCCCTTAATGAACCCCAAAATGAACAGGAAATTCCTTTATCTAACTTAACAGAACATTAAATAAATAATATTTTTTAATATGCACACCACTCTGAGTGGTGTGCGTTGAGGACAGCTCACACAATTGCTTGTCCCCATTTTTATAAATCCACTTATCCTACCTTATCCTCAACACAAAGTTGTAGCTCTACGCTGTTTGCCGAGAAACATTTCACTACCGTATCCTTCTTATTAATTTCCACACAACCGATAACACCCTCAATACATTATATGTAAAAAGGCCGAGGCTCTTAGTAAAGAATCATATTTTAGTAAAATTGTTTTAAGTAGTCAGAGTAAGTCATAACTATTCCGTAAATCATTATGTTAAAATCTTCATTTTATTTTTTTTATAAATGTCTGTACATACGTGGATACAAGTTATATATGTACTACATAGTTTACATTAGCTATATAAACAGAAGGGCGGCAAAAATGTTATGAAAGTGGTAATTTTGTGTGGTGGAAAAGGCTTAAGGATGCAGGGAATTCTCAAAAATATTCCTAAACCATTAGTTGAAGTTCAAGGAAAACCTCTTATTTGGCATATAATGAATTGGTATAGCAAGTTCGGACATTATGAATTCATCCTACCACTGGGATATGGAGGTGAAAAAATCAAAGAATATTTCATGGACTATACATGGAAAGAACATAATTTTAATTTAGATTTAAAAACTAACCAATACCAGTTGCTTGAAGAATCAAAACAGTGGAATATAACATTTATAGATACAGGGATTGAAACAATGACCGGAACCAGATTAAAAAAACTTGAAAAGCATATCCAGGATGAGATATTTTTATTAACTTATGGTGACGGATTAGCAAAGATAAATATTAATGAACTTATAAAATTTCATAAAGACAAAGGAAAAATTGCAACATTAACTGGCATTCAAAAAAAGAGTCCATATGGTCTATTACAGGTTGAGAACGGGATTGCTATAGATTTTAAGGAAAAACCCCTACTTAACGCTGTAATAAATGGAGGATTTTTTGTATTTAATAAAGCAATATTCGATTATTTGAATGATAGTGATTGTATGCTTGAAGAAGAACCTCTACTTAATTTAATTAAAAACAAGGAACTTGCTGTTTATGAGCACAATGATTTTTGGATTAGTGTAGATACACCTAAAGATCTTAAAGATGCAAATGAAAGCTGGAACCCTAACAAAAATAGTTGAAAGGAATGAATAAACATTGCGTTTTAACAATAGAAAGAAAGGTTGGTCGCACCGTTATATTCCCTCTAAAGTAGAAAAAGATTTTCCGTTATCTTCAGATGCTTCAACTGTTAATCACTCTAAAAAATCTACAATCAAAAAAATCTCCCCTCTATCTTATAATAAACAGCCTCACTCTGAAAATCATTTTTGTGCCCTTGCTGGAACAGAATACGTCTTAAAAATAATTGCTTTGCGACAATCTCTAATACAAAATTCACCAAGATTCACATTATGGATTTGTTGTATAGATTCATTTACGTATTCAATATTGAAAGAAATGAACTTGAATAATGTAAACCTCTTACAGGTAGATGATATAGAGGATGCAAATTTGAAAGCCATTAAAAGAAAAAGGACAGTCAGTGAATATTGTTGGACTTTAAAATCCGTACTTATTGAATATTTATTGGTAAATTATGATTTGCCATCTGTTCTTTATTGTGATAGTGATTTATATTTCTTCTCTGATCCTAACACGATATTTGAAGAATGGGGTGACAATTCTATTTATCTTTGTCCACAGAGAGACCGTGACTGGGTAGAAGAAAAATACGGAAAATATCAAGCTGGGTTAATTGGATTTAAAAACGATTTCTACGGATTAAAAAGCGTACGATGGTGGAAAGATAAATGCTTAGATTGGTGTAGTGCTAATCCTGATAATGGAAGATTTGGTGACCAAAAATATTTAGATTTTATCCCCATTTATTTCCCAAAAGTAAAAATCTCCAAAAATCTAGGTATAAATGCTGCACCTTGGAATTGTATTTATAATAACAATTATACAATTGACAAAAATCAAAATGAGGTATACATCGAAACAGATAAACTAATTGTATATCATTTTGCGTGCATTACCATTTTCAGTGAAAAGGATTTTGACCTTTGGTCTTTAGGTGAAATCTCAATACCAAATAATATATTATCCCATATCTATACCCCCTATCTAGAAGAAATTCAGTTTATCCTCAAAACATTAACAGAAAAATTAGGTGAAAAAACAAAGCGCCTGTTAAGTGTTAAAGACATAAATGAGGCGCAAACTTTATATAAAGATTCACAGCTAAGAAGAAAAATGAATCAATCAAATCATTTTGTGAATTATGCAATGATTATAAGTCAAAAACGTTTAATTCAAGGTCTGACTTGCTATTATTCTCTTGAAAGTCATGGCACAAATTTTACTGTGTGGATCTGTTGTATGGATAATTTAACTTATCAAATTCTAACAAACCTAAAATTGAAGCATGCTATACTGATTCATGTGAAAGACATAGAAAATCAAGAACTCTTAAGTATAAAGAATGAAAGAAGTTTGCAAGAATACTGCTGGACATTAAAAGCACCTCTATGCCTCCATATTCTTAATTATTATTCTGAAGTTGATCACATTATATACTGTGACGCAGATATGTTTTTCTTCACAAAACCTAATATAATTCTAGATGAATGGTGGAGATATTCTGTATTTCTTTGTCCACAGAGAGGTACTATTGAACTGGAAAATGTACATGGTATGTATCAGGCGGGCCTTATAGGATTTAAAAATGATCAAAACAGTAAGGAGATTTTAACATGGTGGAAAGATAAATGCCTAGAATATTGTAAGGATGTATACGATGCTGAGATGAATAGGTGGGGAGATCAAAAATATTTAAATCACATCCCTGATTTATTTTCGAATATCAAAATTATGACTCATAAGGGAATCAACTCTGCACCTTGGAATCTAATTTTAAATAATCATTCTTCTATAACAAAAACAGAAAACAGGATTTTTATAGATCAAGATGAATTAATCGCATTCCATTTTGGGAGTATGGAAATTCTTAATACAAATGAATTTGATTTATGGAAACAAGGACATGTAGAAATTGATCAATCAATTTTAGAATATATCTATATCCCTTATATCGAAAAAATAAAAAATACATGTCGCGTACTTCATAATGTTTTTTCTCTTACTCCTTTATTTACTGGACAATTAGATAATTCCGCAGTAAAAAACTATTTCCGATACCCTGCCTCACATTTCAGATGAAGTCCATTCTCTCTTTTGTATGAATAGGATTATTTTCTAATTTCTACAAAACAACCTAAGTAAAATTATTTATTCTCTCTACCTAAAAAATTTTTAAGGAGACGAATGAAATTCTATGAATAGGATTGATCATTTTGAAAATAAAACGTTTCTTATCACTGGCGGATACGGTTTTATTGGTTCGCATTTAGTGCGAAGATTACTAAGATTACAAGCAAAAATCGTTATTTTGGCGAGAAAGTCATCGAACCCTTGGCGTCTTAAAGACGTATTAAAAAGTGTCAAACTGTATGAAGTAGATATACGCGATAAAATGCAAGTTCAAAATATTATAAAACAAATTCGTCCAGATTATATTTTTCATCTTGCTGCATATGGGGTAAATTCAGCTCATACAGATTACATGAATGCCATTGAAACGAATATTTTAGGCACAATTAATATAATTCAAGCAGCAAAGTCTATAGATTGCAAAAAGATTATTAATATCGGAAGCAGTTCTGAGTATGGAGATAAAGCAGAATCTATTCATGAAGATATGACACTAACACCCATAGATATTTATGGAAGTAGCAAAGCAGCAACCACTATACTCGCTCACCAAATTGCTGCTGAAAATAACACTAACCTTATCACCTTAAGACCTTTTGGAATATTTGGAGAAGGTGAAGAACCACATAAAATTTTTTGTTATATTATTTTACAAGTATTGCGGAATAGAACTGTAGACTTAACCTTATGTAATCAATTAAGAGATTACTGCTATGTAGATAATATTATAGATGCTTGTATGCTAACAATTGAAAATAATTCTATACAAAATGAGATTTTTAATATTGGAAGTGGCGAAGTTCACCCTTTAAAACATTATGTGGAATTACTCTTTAAACACTTGCAGACAGATAAAAGGCCCAATTATGGTGCATTATCCTATAGAACGAATGAACGAAGGATTTCTAAACCGAATATTAATAAAATTAAAAGTATGCTCTCCTGGGAACCAAGTATAAGTATTGAAGAAGGTATTATTAAAACTGTTAATTGGTATAAACATAATACACATCTATATCCGAATGTATAAAAATCTATTTCTAAGGTGTGAATCAATTGCTAAATAATAGCTTTAGTAATGTATTTTATGGAAAAAAGATTTTAATTACAGGACACACTGGCTTTAAAGGCTCTTGGCTATCCATATGGTTAAAAGAATTAGGTGCGACTGTAATTGGATATTCTTTAGATCCTAAAAATAAAAAAGATAATTTTATGTTAACAAATCTTCAAAACGACATAATCGATATTCGTGGGGATATTAGAGACTTTAATAAATTAAATAAGATTTTCAAAGAATATAAACCTGAGATTGTATTTCATTTAGCCGCACAGCCCCTTGTTAAATATTCCTATGATTATCCTAGAGACACGTATGATATAAATGTTATGGGAACAATGAATATATTGGAAGCAATTCGTTTACACGAATCAACTAAAGTAGGAATTATAGTTACAAGTGACAAATGTTATGAGAACAGTGAATGGGTTTGGGGATATCGCGAAAATGATCCAATGGGCGGATATGACCTTTATAGCTCTAGCAAAGGATGCTGTGAACTTTTAATTTCTTCCTACCGCAATTCTTACTTTCCAGAAAAAAAATATGAGCATCATAAAAAAATAATCGCAAGTGTTCGAGCTGGCAATGTAATTGGTGGAGGGGATTGGTCAATAGACAGGATTATTCCTGATTGTATACGAGCACTAGAATCAAATCGAGAAATTATCATTAGAAATACTAATGCAATAAGACCTTGGCAACATGTACTCGAACCATTAAGTGGCTATTTGCTTCTAACAGAAAAAATTTTAACAGATGGCATCCTTTTTTCTGGCGCATGGAATTTTGGTCCAAAATTAAATAATATTGTCTCAGTAAAAGAGCTTGTTACCGGAATAATAAAGACTTGGGGATGTGGAAATTGGATATCATCAAATGTACATCAAGAGGAATTTCATGAGGCAACATTCCTAAACCTTGATATAAGTAAAGCAAAATTCAAGCTCAATTGGGAACCAAAATGGTCCCTTCAACAGACTTTAGACCATACAGTAGACTGGTATAAAAATCACAATACGTACTCCAGTGCAAAGATGAGAAGTTTATGTATTAACCAAATCAAACAATATTTGCAGTCTTAAGAAAAGAAAATAACAATTTTTATAGACCACGTTGTTCTTTTAGAGTGAATATAAGTTTGCTCTTATGTCTATTAACTTGAAACATTTTTCCCTTCCAACATTATCCCCTCTAAATAAGTTATATGTAATTAATTTCATCCCCAAACAAATATTTCATTTAAATTATATAAATTACGAATAAAAAGAATTACGTGTCCTCTTCGTGATTCCTTTTGTCTGAAAGAAGCAATGCCTCATATTAACGATAATATATATACAGAACGATTAAGTCATAAAAGCATTGAAATCACAGCCAATATTTATTCTCATATTACTCCTAAAATCATTGAGAATGAACAAGGCAAATATGATGCTTATTATGCGGGACAAGAATTTAATATTGAAAAAAGCGGGGCAAGGTTAATATTTTTAATAGGACATGTTTTTTTATAAACAAAAACCTCTAAACACCTATGTGTCAAGGGGTTTTGACTCTTAGTAAAGAGACATATATTGATCGCGTTCCCATTGGTGAACTTGTATGCGGAATATATCCTCTGGATTCATCTTGTTTTAATTTTTAGTAAAAACGTTGATTTATCAAGGTTTTATAAAAGTGATGTTTCATTATGATTCATCACTCTTTTTATTTTTGTGGGTGGATATTTTTCACCATAATTATTAAAATGTTAAGCTTCCCTTTCACCTTTAAACATTCACTATTCTCAAAAACTATTAAACTTTTATTAAATCTGTTAAAATTTCAATTAATAATATAGATTTTTTTGTTTTCTTTCAAAAAAGAATGATTTTTGGAGTTAGTATAGTCATATGGACACAACTTAGTTAAGTCCTTACAATGGATTTCAAGGAGGAAGTGTCCGTATGACAAACAAGAAATTTAATGAAGAGTTTAAAAAATGGTGGTTGAATTATATCGTTCGGGACAATCTGTAAAAGAATTAAGCAGCGAGTATGGCGTATCAGAAGTAACAGTTTATAAATGGGTTAAAACATATTCTCCTATCACATCAGTTGATGAAGACGAAATGACACTAGAAGATCTAAAACGAATGAAAAAAGAAATGCTTCGTCTAAAAGAAGAGAATGAAATTTTTAAAAAGGCTATGGCCATATTCGCGAGAAAATAAACGATACAGAATTACACCAATTTATCAATTGTCAAAAAGAAACGTACTCTATTCATACAATGTGCCAAGCTCTCGGAGTAGCAAGAAGCTCTTACTACCAATCTCAGCACAAAACAGAGTCAAAGCGTAGTCGTGAAAATAACGAATTAACCAAAAAAATTAAACGAATTCATCAAGATAGCAAAGAGTGTTATGGTGCGCCAAAGATTCATCAAACACTGTTGGAGCAAGGATTACAAATAAGCATAAAGCGTGTACAACGGCTCATAAAAAAAGAAAATATTCGTTCCATTACCTTAAAAAAATACAAACCACATTCATCAAAATCAACTGTAGAGGCACGCACAAATCTATTAGAACAAGACTTCTCTACAACGACAATAAATGAAAAGTGGGTAGCGGATATTACCTATATTCACACGCAAAAAGATGGCTGGTGTTACCTAGCATCTGTGATGGATTTATATTCTAAGAAAATTATTGGGTATTCATTTTCACGAAATATGACAACGGATCTTGTAGTAAGAGCGTTAGAAAACGCTCACTATACACAAAGGCCATCAGAAGGTCTCTTTTTACAATACTGACTTAGGCGCACAATATACAAGTCAAGAATTTCAAACCTTACTCGTGAATTATAAAATAAAGTCCTCTTTCAGTAAGAAAGGGTGTCCGTATCGAATCGTTTCATGCCATTTTAAAGAAAGAAGAAGTATATCGTACAAAATATGTCTCGTTTGAACAAGCAAATCTAGCACTATTTCAATACATTGAGGGATTTTATAATCGTAAGCGAATCCATAGTAGCATTGGTTATAAAACTCCTCAAGCAATAGAAGCTCTGGCTAAAAAAGCAGCTTAGATTTAACTTTTTTGTGTCCAAAATATTGACTCAAATCCACTTCTACAGCGGATGATTTTTTAACACCAAATTGATTGGCTCCGTTCTGATAATGTTCCGTGGTACCATTCTTGTTAATTTCTTCTTGTAAGTCTTCCAAAGTAACAGCCATAAAAGCAGCATTCTTTATGAGTGAAGATACTGCTCTTTTTTTCTTTGGTTCTAAATTCTTCAATAAACTGTTTAATCGTGTCATTTCCCGTTTAATTCTTTTTTCTTTTTCTAAATCTTTGTTGTCACTCATAAGTAATCACTCCTTTCATGACTCCCCCCCATCGTGCGACCCATGTGTTAAATGAAGCTCCCCCCTCGCTCCCTATCCACCTTAAATTTTATTTTTTATAGGGGGGATTGCTAATTAATTTTATTTTCTTCTAAAAAAATCCTGAATAATGTTATTTATTTAATAGGATTTTTATTATTTTTTATGTGATAAACATACAAGAAAAAGAAGTTGTTTTACAATATAATAAAATACACTTTTTTAATTTTATTAAAGGAGTTGATTTCCTCTGAATTCTAATGATAAAAGACATTGCCCCCCATGTCCTTGCCCTGTCCCTGCTCCTCGTAGTATTCCTTTTCAAAGTGTTCAAGGAATACCCGGACCTCCAGGACCACAAGGAATCCCCGGGCCTCCAGGACCAGGTGTGATAGAATCTGCATTTAGGGCCAATAAAAATGATGATAGCACTCAAACTATTTCTGCAAATACTTCAGAAACTATTACTTTTGAAACTGAACTATTCGATCTTGGAAATGAATATAATAATGTTGATAGTTTTATACCAAATCAAGATGGAATATATTCAATTGCTACAAATGTTCTGTTCCTTCCAGATATTCAAGCCACCTATACTGCTCAGTTAGGGATTGAAGTCAACGGTATAACTATCGCTGTCGATATAAAAACTACCCCTGATGACCCTTTTCCATTAACATTACCTACAACCTTTGAGCTTTCAACTATTTATGGATTGCATGCAACAGATGTTGTTACTGTCAGTTTCTTTAGCCTTGTTAGTGGTACAATTTTTCAATCTAGTGGAGTTCAAATAAATCATTTTACAGCAGCAAGATTTCCTTTTACAAGTCCAGTGCCTTTCGCTTTTACTCAATCTTCTCCAATTCTTAGCCGTATTGTACAAAATACTGCAAATACTACATCATCTATCCTCCCCAAAAAGACACCCCTTTAATTTAAAGGTGTCTTTTTTTAATTCCAGCAAGAACACTGGGTAGATTCTAAAGAATTTGCTGTATAATAAATTCACATCGGTTAGATAATAGCAAGCCCTTATTCTCATCCATTACGTATACAGCTCCTAATCAAATCACCATTCTCATCAAACATTACATCTTCTCTAATCAACACAGACTTACCAAACGTCTTTGTATTATGACAAGGTAAGCATAAGTATTGTAGGTTCTCATGGTTTAATGTTATATCTGGATTGCTTATGTTCTCTGGTGTTATCTCCACAATATGGTCAACGATGTATCCAGGCTCTTCCTTGCAATGCTTACACATGCCATCTAATGTTGTAGCTATGTATGATGTTCTACACTTCTCCCATGCTGTTGACTTATAAAACTTCCTTGCATATTCTTTCGCCATTTAATCACCATCATAAATGTAACGCTTCTAAATATCTTTTATAACTCTCAATGTAATTTACATCACAGTTATTAATTAATAAGCAATACTTCTTTGCTTTAGTTAAATCATATTGTATTCTCCATGTTTCTTTAGTTGTATTGTTAACCTGTACGTCTTCCTTTAGCTTTAATGCTTCAATTAATTCCTCTGTTGGGAATTTAGACAATAATTCTATTACACTTTTAAATTCAGCTTTCTCTTCATATACTCCATCCATCTATCCTCACTCCTTATCACAAACCATATCTTCAATCGTGCTTACAATAACTTGATTATTCACTATTGTAGTTGTGGTTGTATATTCTCCTGTTCCTACCACCTTACCGCCTTTGTCATGACAATCTTTCACAGATATAAAGAACCCAACAAACGCAAAAATAATTAGTATGAAACATATAGCCACCAGTGAGTAAAGTACTTTCTCCATCCACTCACCACCTATGTAATTTTTATATAATAAAAGGGCAACCATGCATCAGTTGCCTTTTCGTCAAAATCATATTTATTACTATAAATCATTTTTCCAATGGTTATTATAATGATAAATCACCTTAAATCAATGTTAAGTTTTACTAGTAGTATATGTTGCTTTAAAATAAAGTTTAATCAAAAATGGAGATTTGTATTTCATATAAAAAGTGATTAAGTGATTCCTATAACTTTTTTCAAAATAATTTATAGTGGAGAAGAAAGTCTCGTAGCTTCAAAGCGTGTACTTGGAGGTTCTGAAACGATTATACCAGCTAAGGTACTTCTTACAAATACTTGCACTACATCTCCAGCATTTAACTGAATGTTAGTAGAAACAGACGCAATATTATTATTTGTGATTGTACTAAAAAAATCATTATCAATGGCTACTTGAGTATTATTTACCCTGATGGCTATTAATACTCTATAATCGGGAGAAGGAAAAGTAGTAGGCCTAAATTCAACACTTGCAATAATAGAATATATACCTCTTGTTGTTGGAATAAATGTGGAGATAAAAGTATTATATTCATTTAGTAGATCGTATTGTTCATTTGGATATAAAACTTGCACAGTTGTATCTACAGGAACATCTATAACAGCATTAGTTTCATCTCTAACAGCCCTAAATGCAGATTGCGGTACTGGTATTGGAGGTCCTTGAATAATAGGGCAGCTCACAGGATTAGGGATCGGACAAGAAATCGCAGATGGATTAAAATTTCTTTTTGTATTTGAGCACATGAACTATCAAACTCCCTCACTTATGATATCTATTACATTAGATGTGAGGTGGATTCTTTTTTCTTGTATATTTACCCATATTTGTTTAATACCAAATAAATTCATACCCTTTTTTAGGTATCCGATTTGCCCGATAAAAAAGGGCACCCGTTTCCGCGAGTGCTCTTCAAAGGATTACGAGAATCCTCATTAACGAAAGTTAAAGCAGCTACAGTTAATGAGTTACAAGCAGTATATGCTTGTCCTCTTTAATACGTGAAAAAGAGCATCCATTGGATTGGATGCTCTCACCATAAAAAGAAAAGTGAATATTGAATAGAATAAGCAGATAGCTTGTCCTTCTCAAAAGGTGCAATAAAAAAAGCACCTCGCCCAGGTGCCACAAAACACGTAGAGGTAACTAACACGTCAAAAAAGACCTTTCTTTACCATTGTATACTTTCACTTTTTTGGTATTCCTCCTTTTTAGGTGCCCGATTTATCCAATAAAAAAGAGCACATTTGAATGTACTCTTTAGTGAAAGGTACTTCATCATGAATATGAAATAAGCGATTTATATGACATACACTTGTTTTACACTATAATATATGCTTGTCCTATTAAAAAGGTGCAATGAAAAAGAACACTTCCCCATGTAAGCGTTCTCTTCCGCAGAACGTGCTAAAAGACTCTTCCATCGCCAACACACTTTCTCTTTAAATGTCTTAGTCTTATGTACCTTTTGAAATAAGAAGACTTTCTTATTTCATTTAGAAACATAAAAGTCACGACACTAATGCACCGCGGCTGTATATATAAATTCCTCCTCCAAAATAAAAAGCACCCCAATGGATGCTATGTCATTACTTATTATTTTCTAATTTAATACGGTAAATGAAATTTTATTCTTCTTTCAATTACCTAATGTTGTCACATTCACCTGCACAGCAAACATTATTAAGTAACTGGAAGAAGAGCAAAAGCTCTTCTCTATATTAACGGTATCATTCAATCAGTACCACCTGCTGGTTACGGATTTTATACGCCGCTAATATGAGCCGTTTAATTATTTTATAAAGGAATCTTTGTGAGCAATGTTTTCCGCCACTACTCACAATACAAATATAACACGATAATTCCAAAACAACCGGCACATTTACTGCCAAAAAACGGTCAAGACTCTGCCAACTTTTTATATTTTTGCAGTTCAAACCTTTTTATTTCACCTGTAATTTCTACATTAATACCTAGTAATGTTTGATTCACCGTATTCATCTTCCTTTTTATCAGCCATTCAGGATACGCTAATTGCTCTAGCAGCATTCTATAATAATCCGGATTTACTCTTAATACATCTGGATTTCCCTTTTGATGCATTTGGCATTTGACTAACTCACCTAATAACTCTTCACATACCATTTTTCATCCCTCTCTCCCCCCTTATTATGTGTAACTAATATACACAACACATAGATTGTTTTATAACTTCTAGTTACCCATATCTTATATTGTGTGTAACTGGCCCAATCGCGAAATCCCTTGCTATCATTGAATTGATAAGCCTTTCTCTTTTGAGTTACACAGTACAAAATTTATGAGTAACTGTATAAATTAAAAAGAAAAAACAATGATTAGATTTTAAACCTAGTCATTGCTTTATCCATTGCATCTTGGTTTACACCTATATAACGTAGTGTGACCTTCTCAGATGAGTGATTGAATATCTCCATCAGTAATGCGATGTTCTTCGTTTGCATGTACATATGATATCCATAAGTCTTTCTTAAGGTATGTGTACCTATCTCATCTAATCCAAACTCTGCTGCAGCTACACTTAATATCTTATATGCCATGCTACGACCAATGGGACGATTCTTCCCTTGTCTACTTTGCAATAGCTTCTCTATTCTCATTGAACCAACGGAGCTCCCTCTTTAGTGCTGCTGTAATTTGAATACACTTTTGTTTACCTGTCTTCTTTTCGCGCATAGATATATGACTTCCCTTTACATCACCAACCTTTAACTTTAAAATATCACTGATTCTTAACCCTGTATTAATCCCCATGATGAACAGAATATAATTACGATCACTCTTTTCTTTGAAGTAATCCTTTAGATTTTGAATTTGCTCTGGATCACGTATTGGCTGAACAAAATTCATTATTCATTACCTCCAGCTTCTTCTTTTTCATAAACTTCTAGTCTAAGAGCGAAAGCAAGTTTATAGAAGGCTCTAGCTTTAACACGACGATATGTACGTTCACTCATTCCAATTTCGTTATAAACCATATAATCACATACATCTTCATCTTCTAAATATCTTTTGGTAATAATCTCTCTCTGATTCTTTCCAGTTGGACTATTACAGAACCGACTTAATGCCTGGTCAATTCGGAAGGACATCTTCTCTAACCACTCTTCACGTTGGCTTTGTTGTACATTTGCCAAAGCTACATCCTCTAATGGATTACCAACTTCAAGTGTAGGACCATGATACCTTACTTCATAAGAAGGAGTGACTTTCATTTCTCTACGAATCATTCCAAACTGTCTATAAATACGTACACTCTCTAGAACACCTTCTAATCGTTCCTGCGTTGCATTGCGATCAATTTTTGGTAAAAAAGATAATTGTTTAGTCATGTAAGACCACTCCTTCTTATTTTTAATTACTTTTGTCTTAAAGCTCCACGTCTACGCTTGTACCGTGGTCCACGAATCCCCATTAGATCCTCAATATTACGTGTGCTTAGTTTCTCTTTTCGCTTTTTCTTATTTTTCTTTTCCCCTTGTTTTGATTGCTTTTTCCATTCACGCAATTGATCTCTCAGTGCCTTCATTCGTCCCATCTCCCTTTTCAAAATAAAAAAGGACACCTATTCTTAAAACAGCTATAATTGCTGCCCTAATGAATTGGTGTCCTCTAGTTTTCTAGCCGGACTATATTCTGTTTCCTTTTACTTTAAAATACCAGCCTGTACAAAAATGCTTCTCTATGCATTCTCAACTCTGTATTTATCAACGGCTTTTGCACGACGAGCAATAGCTTTCTTAATTTTTCTTTTCTTTAAATTAGGCATTTCTCCTAACCTCACTTTCTTCTAAAAGGATTATTTTGTTGAAATCCAGCTTAAATCTCAGTTAATAAATATAATTATATTGTAAATATCTTAACTAACTTAAAAATCAATCAAGTTATTTATTATGATATAACCTAAACAAATTCATCCATGCACGAATACCCTTTACTTTGCTAGGAGAGATCCTAGCTTTTTTTATTTGTCAAAAAATCCTCTCCTGAATAAATCTCAATATTCCGTATATAATGTATATAGGCGATAGCCATAACTCATTTAAATGAACCTCCAGCAGTGTGAGTTCCCATCCCTAGAGAGCAGTTAGCTTTTGCTAGCTGCTCTTTTATTGTCACTTTTTAGGTTCAATGCTCATATGTTATTTTGAGACAAAAAAATAATAGCTTAGTAATGAAAAGGTACCCTTTTACACTACTTTAATCGGTTTCAACATTAACTTTTTTCCTTAAAGAGCACTGATCAAACGTGCTCTTTTTGGTTTGTCAGAATAAAATTCCAAGTCACGGTTAAACTATGAACAGGCTGGTGAATAGCCATAATCCAATTTTGTAGTACCCTACTCTTCTTCTTTCCCTTGGGCCGAGCAGTTAGCTTTTGTTAGCTGCTCTTCTTTTTCTCCATCTGTAGCATGTCTCAAGAACTCAACATGAAACCAACGTTCGCTATTATCTACAAAAAGGTATGACCAAACTACTACTATTTCAGGTGGTGCTTTTATTACCATTGCTAGCCCATGTAATTCTGGATAATCTGGATGAATAACCATTACAAGATCGTCTTCATGAAACTTCAATGGACTTCCTCATTTCTCTACAAAATGAAATTCTTATTAAGTTCTCTTTCCCGCATAACATTTTCAATTACGTTTATACTATAGTTGTAACTGTCCGTTACAAATCATTACTTGTAGGGCCTAATTTCTTTTGTACAACAATCAGTTAGCTAATTGAGCTAGCTGCTTTGTTGTGCAAAATGAAGTTTTTATCAAAGCACTTATAATATATTTCTCAACATGAAACGTATGGAATCGTAATAAAACAAATGGTAATATTTAGACATCTCAATTACGTTATTTCTTTTAAAGAGAGCTTGTCCCCTGACACAAGCTCTTTTTTATTTAAAATAGCATTTTTATTAAGAAATCTTAATCATGTGTCCATATCTTCTAAGAAAAGCTAATACAACTTTCATTTCTTCAACTGTACGACTTGCCAAGCAATCCACCGCAGCTCCTTCAGGTATTCCATAACTTTCTACTAATTCCTTAACAAACGCGATATCTTCTTCTGTATAAGCATCTTCTGGTAAGTATGTTTCTTCTTTATTCATAACTAACAGCTCCCTTTCAAATAAGGATTTTATTAAGAAAACTTGTTTACGCCTTTTAATTGATCGTTTTCTAATTCAAGTTCGCTTATTCTTCTTTGTAATTTTTGAATAGTGTTTATGGCCACATATGCTATATCTTGAGATTCTTTTTCATACTCTTCACGAGTCATTAATTCACCATTTAATCTTCCGCCTGATGCCTTCTTAATGCTTTTGCCATCTTTGGTAAACTCATACCTTGCTTCCACATTTCCCGAAAACGAATCACGTCTCTCTCATCCCAAATAAATTTTGCTTCTTCTAAAGCAATGTATATCTTTAAACGTGATTCCTTCATAAACTCATGATTTCTTGCTACACTCATAAGTGAACCTACCCTCTTCAAAAATGATTATTTTATCTTTTCAGTAACCTTGGTATCCACACGATCAACTTTCCCGTTAAGCCAAACAGCTACTTGTTCACCATATCCACTAGCTGGTGGTTCCACAGCAATTACACGACCATCCTTCACCACATATAATTTATTACTAGAAATATCGATTTCTGCTTTCATAAACGCCTCTCCCTTTGCTCACTTCATATACTCAACAACATTAGGTTTGAATCCACTTCCTAAATAAACCCTTACTGGAATAGCTTCTTTTGTATCTCTTGCTGCCTTACATAATTCTTCAGCGGCTTCCCAATTAAACAGCTTGCCCAACCCACGTTGAAACCTCCAAATTGCCATTGCATATTGCTCAAATATCTCGTAGCGATCATCCGGATTTGTTGTTCGTGGAAGTTCGTCCGTGCATTTTGCAATCTTAGGAATCTGGACACGTACATCTGTATATGTAACTCGCCCAATTCCCTTCTTTACATTAGCTTTCGTTACATCAAATTGGATGATTTCTGGATCTACATCAAAAATATTTAGTTGTTTAACCATTGACCTTCCCACTCCTTGTAATGAGTTCCAGTAATTCACTTGCACCTTTCTTACTTAAAAACACATTTTTTTCTGTGGATAAATTAGAGATAGAAGCAAATACGTTTGCTGCGCTTTTGTTAATTGATAAAAAAACCATTAATCCTGGTGATACAAAAGCATGTATAGCATTCAAAAATGACATTCCAGTAGAGCTATTAGAATTTTATAAGCCTTATTAAATGGAGGTGATATATCTCCATTTAAAGAGCCTATAAGATAAATGACGGATTTAAATTTCAGTATTAAGAAAGTCCCATACAGTGGCTAGATACTCATTCTAGCCACTTAAAAATTAATAAGAGAGAGGGAATAAAATGGCTAGCTTCAGAAAGTTTGGCGACACTTGGGAATTTCGAGTTAGATATAAAGATCCGTATACCCAAAAGTACAAAGAAAAATCAAACGTGGATTCAAAACTAAAAAAGAAGCTCAAATTGCGGCTGCTGAGGAAGAAAAGAAATTATTAAATGGCTTAGAGGTTGAAATCGCCCCTACTTCATTAAAGTTCTACCTTAGAAGACTGGCTAAAATTATTTAAGCAAGATACTGTAAGGAAAAACACTTATATCTTACATGAACGTAACATCGAAAAACATCTCATCCCCTACTTTAAAAATATTAACCTAAAAGTACTCAAACCAATGATATACCAAAAATTTATTAATTCCTTAACTGATCAGGGATATAGTAAGCGAACTGTACAAATTATCCACGGCACAATGAATAACGCTATGAAAAAAGCTGTCAGTTTGAAAAAAATCGAGAGCAATCCTTGTAAGGAGGTAGTAATTTCTAATAAGAATAACAAAGAAAGAGAAGAGCTGAAATATATGCGGAGTGAAGACATCCCCCTTTTCTTAAAAACTTCTTATCAATATAACTATATTTACTACATCTTTTTCAAAACACTTCTGAATACCGGTATGCGTAAAGGTAAAGGTGAAGCTGCTGCATTACAATGGAATGACATAAATTTAAAAGAGCAAACCATTACAATTACTAAAATATTAGACTTCACTGCTAAAACAAAAGAAGAATTATTTGAAGATACAAAAACATTTACATCTAAACGTACTATTATGATTCCTAAAACATTAGCTGATGAACTGCTAGCACATAAAAAGTGGCAGAATGCCAATAAGCTTGTTTTACAAGCTGCGTATGAACACGAATTAGACTTAGTATTTTCCAAAGTCGATGGAAAGTTCTTACCAAAATCAACATTGTTCAATGCATTCTCACGCATACTTAAAAAAGCAAATCTGCCCAAATTAGAAATTCATTCATTACGTCACACCCACGCGGTTCTTTTATTAGAATCTGGTGCAAGTATGAAATACATTCAAGAACGATTAGGACACAAGAGTATTGAAATCACTTCCAACATTTACTCTCATATTAGCGATAAGATTAATAAAGATTCCATTTCGGGGTTTGAAGCTTATATGAATAACGTATTGGGGTAAGTATGATTTTTTTGTGGGTGAATTGTGGGTGAATTACTTCTCTTTCAAATAAAAGTGTTTTACCCATAAAATAAAAAAACCCTCAACACGTTATGTGTCAAGGGTTTGAGACTCTTAGTAAAGAGACATATATTGATCGCGTTCCCATTGGTGAACTTGTGTGCGGAACATATCCCACTCAATTTCTTTCGCTTCGATGAAATGCTCAAGTAAGTGTTCGCCTAATGCGCCACATACAACTTCATCAGACTGTAATGTAACTAACGCTTGCGCTAATGTTGCTGGTAAGTCAACGATACCTGCTTCTTCACGCTCTTCTTTTGTCATTACATAGATGTTACGGTCTACTGCAGCTGGCGGAGTTAATTTATTTTTAATTCCGTCAAGACCTGCTGCTAATAATGTTGCCATTACTAAATATGGGTTTGCAGCTGGATCAACACTACGTACTTCTACACGTGTACTTATACCGCGAGATGCTGGGATACGTACTAATGGACTACGGTTTTGTGCAGACCATGCTACGTAACAAGGTGCTTCATATCCAGGTACTAGGCGCTTGTAAGAGTTTACAGTTGGGTTAGCTACCGCTGTAAATGCCGGTGCATGTTTTAAAATACCTGCGATGAAGTGACGTGCATCATCACTTAATTGTAAGTCACCGTTTTGATCGTAGAATACGTTTTCTCCATTTTTGAATAGAGATAAGTTACAGTGCATACCAGAACCGTTCACTCCGAATAATGGTTTCGGCATAAATGTTGCATGTAAGCCGTGTTTACGAGCAATTGTTTTTACAACAAGTTTGAATGTTTGAATATCATCACATGAACGAAGTGCATTCGCATATTTGAAATCAATTTCGTGTTGCCCTGGTGCAACTTCATGGTGAGATGCTTCAATTTCAAAGCCCATTTCTTCAAGTTCAAGAACGATATCACGACGACAGTTTTCCCCTAGATCCATCGGCGCAAGGTCAAAGTATCCACCGTTATCGTTTAATTCTAATGTTGGATTTCCTTTTTCATCAACTTTGAATAAGAAGAATTCTGGTTCTGGTCCAAGGTTGAATTCATTAAATCCTAATGCTTCCATTTCTTTCAACATACGTTTTAAATTATTACGTGGGTCACCTTCAAATGGAGTGCCATCAGCATTGTAGATGTCGCAAATCAAACGGGCTACTTTACCTTTTTCTGCAGTCCAAGGGAATATTACCCAAGTATCTAAGTCAGGATACAAATACATATCCGATTCTTCAATACGAACAAACCCTTCAATAGAAGATCCATCAAACATCATTTTGTTATCTAGAGCTTTCGTTAACTGACTAACTGGAATTTCTACGTTTTTAATAATCCCTAAAAGGTCCGTAAATTGTAAACGGATATACTTTACATTCTCTTCTTTCGCTAAACGGAAAATATCTTCTCTAGTGTACCTTGCCATTATAAATTCCTCCTTAGTCCCTCTAAACACCTTCAGAATCAGTCATTTCTAGTGAAAAAACCTCGAAATATCACCTTGTCGTAATGAAGTTCGATTAAATCTGCCTGTATGTTGCAGTTCATCTCGAAGAATTTTACGAAGCTCGGATTTTGAAATTTCTTTTGTTTCTCCTTTTGTTTGCACTGCTTCTGTTTGATTTTCTTTCATTTGTAACACTTGTTTAATACCAGCCATATTCAGGCCTTGATCTAACAAATCTTTAATTTCTAACAATTTATCTACATCGTTAAATGAAAACAATCTACGATTTCCCTTTGTACGGGTCGGGAAAATTAAATTGTGCTCTTCATAGTAGCGAATTTGACGAGCAGATAATTGTGTTAAATCCATTACAATACCAATAGGAAACAGCGGGGCAGAACGTCTATCTTCTTTCATTGTTTCAGTTCCTCCTTCGCCTTAACTGCTTCTCATTTTATATCATGTTATGTTTAATGTCAACAGATGTTAGCTTTTCTTACATGATTTTTTATAAATTTTTTCATTCTTTTTTAAAATGGCACAAATAGCTACTTCTATACAAAAAAGCTGCCGAAATCGACAGCTTCTCCTTACGAAATTGTTAATAGATTTTTTTCAATTAATGCATCAATTGCAGAACAAATTGCAATCTTCACATGAGAATACGTTAATCCACCTTGTACATAAGCAACGTATGGAGGACGGATTGGACCATCTGCCGATAACTCAATACTTGCACCTTGAATAAACGTACCTGCAGCCATGATGACATCATCTTCATATCCTGGCATGTAGTTCGGGTACGGTGTAAAGTGCGAATTAATTGGAGATGCATATTGAATCGCTTGGCAAAATGCAATCATACGCTCTTTATCATCAAATTGAACAGACTGAATTAAGTCTGTTCTTGCAGCATTCCAAGTTGGTGATGTATTCATTCCTAACTTTTCTAAAAATGCAGCTGTAAAAATTGCCCCTTTTAACGCTTGACCAGCAACATGAGGAGCTAAGAAGAAACCTTGATACATTTCTTGTAAACTATATAAAGATGCCCCCGCTTCTGCTCCAATCCCCGGAGATGTTAAACGATATGCACAAGCTTCTACATACTGTTCTTTCCCAACAATATAACCACCTGTTTTTACAATTCCACCACCTGGATTTTTAATTAGAGACCCCGCCATTAAATCTGCTCCGACATGACACGGCTCTAATTCTTCCACAAACTCTCCGTAGCAGTTATCAACAAATACAATAACATCTGACTTAATCTCTTTTACAAACGAGATCATCTCTTTAATTTCTGAAATTGTAAATGATGGACGAGTCGCATACCCTTTCGAACGCTGAATCCCAATCATTTTTGTATTTTCATGAATTGCCGCTTCTACAGCTTTAAAGTCCACTCGTCCTTCTGCCGTTAACGGTACAGCGTTGTAACCAATGTTATATTCTTTAAAAGAACCTACACCTTTACCACGCACACCGACAATCTCTTCTAACGTATCATACGGTTTTCCTGTTATATATAATAGCTCGTCACCAGGGCGTAAAATACCAAATAAAGCTGTTGAAATCGCATGTGTACCCGAAATAATTTGCGGGCGAACAAGACCTGCTTCCGCTCCAAATACATCAGCATACACTTTCTCTAATGTATCACGACCGATGTCATCATAACCATATCCTGTTGTTGGGATAAAGTGTGAATCACTAATTTTATGTTTACGAAAACTTTCTAATACGCGAAACTGATTGCTCTCAATCACTCCATCCACACGTTTATGTATATCTGCAATTTGTTCCTCTACTTCTTTTACAATAGGAGCGATTCTTTCTCCATTTTTCAAACGATCAAACATTGTTATTCTCCTTTTTCCACTAAAAATCTTTTTAATTGTCCATTCAATGGTGAATGAGCAAATATATAACCTGTACACTCATATAAGAATGCATCTTCTTTGAACTCCATCCCAGTTAATACCGTTTCTGTTTTTAAAAGCGTTAGTAATCTCCCTTCACTTGGAGGGATCATAACCTTATACGGTTCCATTTCTTCCATCATCTTCGTTTCTACCGATTCTTTTATGCTTATTAAATCTACTTCTTCAAAAGCACTTGTCATAAGAAAATCACTTTTTGGAAACGGAATAAAATTCTGATGTAATTTATCCTTCTTATTGTAAACCGTAATAATTGGAATATGATTAATTTCAAGGTCTTGTAATAATTTTTTCACCGTCTGTTCGTGACCTACATAATTCGGATCTGCCGAATCAACGACATGTAAAATCACATCCGCTTCACCCGCTTCTTCCAATGTAGAGCGAAACGCAGCAACCAATGACGTTGGTAAATCTTGAATAAACCCTACCGTATCAGTTAGCAATACAGTGTACCCACAGGGCAATTGCATCTTCCTTGTCGTTGGATCTAACGTCGCAAACAGCAAATTTTCTTCAAACGTATCCGCTTCCGTTAATCTGTTGAATAACGTTGATTTCCCAGCATTTGTATATCCAATTAATGCAACTTGAAATACTTGATTACCCTTTCGGCGCTCACGATATCTTTTCCGGTGCTCCACAACAACCGCGAGCTGTTTCTTAATTTCATCAATACGCGAGCGAATATGACGTCGATCCGTTTCTAACTTCGTTTCACCAGGACCTCTCGTACCAATTCCGCCACCAAGACGAGATAACGCTAACCCTTGACCCATCAGACGCGGCATCGTGTATTGTAGCTGAGCTAATTCCACTTGAAGCTTACCTTCCCGTGATTTCGCACGTTGAGCAAAAATGTCCAATATTAGTTGCGTTCGATCAATCACCCTTGCATCTAATACGGAAGATAAATTACGAATTTGACTCGGTGTTAACTCATTATTAAATATAATAACAGCCGGTTCCAATTCTTCTGTCAGCGCTGTAAGTTCCTCTAACTTCCCCTTCCCTATGTATGTAGCGGGGTGAAATTTCGGACGTTTTTGCGTTGTAGATACCAAAACTTCTGCACGCGCCGTCTTCGCAAGCGACGCAAGCTCTTTCATGGAATGCATAAACCGTTCATCATCATCTTGCGGCAATTGACAGCCCACTAATATGACTTTTTCTTTTTCTTCCATCAAATATGTTCACTCATCCTTTTCGAAATTTAAACCTTCTAATATAATAGCAGAGGAAGCACATTTCATCTAGTTAGCGGGGGAGAAAATTCATGGCATGGGAGATTTTTAGCATCATTGGTACAATTGCCTTCGCACTCAGCGGAGCTATTGTAGCAATGGAAGAAGATTACGATATTTTTGGGGTATATATTTTAGGAATGGCAACTGCATTTGGGGGAGGTGCCCTTCGCAACTTATTAATCGGTTATCCAATCGTCGCGTTTTGGCAACAAGACATGTTATTTCAAATCGCACTCTTGTCAATGACGATTATCTTTTTATTTCCAAATAAACTTATTACACATTGGAAACGGTGGGAAAACATCACGGATGCTATCGGCTTATCAGCATTCGCTGTACAAGGAGCTCTTTACGCACAAAAACTCAATTTACCTATTAGCGCAACAATCGTCGCATCCGTTTTAACAGGAATTGGCGGCGGTATTATTCGTGATTTATTAGCACGCCGAAAACCTCTTGTCCTTCGCGCCGAAGTATATGCATTTTGGACGATTTTAGCAGGATTTTTGATCGGCGCCAAAATTGTTGTTAGCGATTGGGCTTTGTACATTTTATTTATTTTGATTGTTTGCTTCCGTATGATTTCCATTCACTACAAATGGCATTTACCACACAGACGCTTAGATAGTAAAGAGCGTTCGCTTCATAAATAGTAACTTCATCCCTTTACATATCGTAAAGGGTTTTTCCTTTTCTGACGTGTTTTTCTGTTCATAGTGTCCATACTAAATTTTAAAGCGAGGTGAAAACAATGACAAACCACGTAAACAAAGGCGCTCAAAAAAGCTCAGTCAACCAAATTAACTTTGATCCAAAATCCGCCCATGAAAAAAGCAAGAAGATGGAGCGATATCATAGGGCATATCAACAAAACGCTAAAGAAGAATAGAGGTGATAAAGAATGGCAAAAGGAAATAACAACCGCAATCGTGGACAAAGTAGTAGCGTTAATCCACAAGGACTTGCATCAGATGTAGCTGATACAAGTCCAAAAAGCAAATTAGAACAACGAGCAAAAACAAAAAATACAAAATAAAACATGATGCATTACATTTCTTTTCCATATAAAGTAAACGCACAGTTTATGAACTGTGCGTCTCTTCTTCAAGCGTTAAATCACTACTTGATATCCCAATTAAATCATACTTATCGTATGCATCCTCTTGCAGCAAACGCATCGCCTGTGTACGAATGGATTTCTCAACAATATTCCGGACATAGCGCCCATTACTAAATGATGTAATTTGTGATGAATATTTCACGGCATGTAAATGATCACGGAATTTCCACTCCGCCTCTTTTGATAACTGATATTCTCTATCGTCATACATTCTCTTTCCAATTTCGAGCAACTGATTTACTGTATAATCCGCAAACTCAATAATAAATGGAAAACGTGATTGTAAACCCGGATTTAAAGAAAGAAAATGATTCATCTCTCTTGAATATCCCGCTAAAATTAAAACAAATCCATGTTGCTTATCTTCCATATGTTTGACAAGCGTATCAATCGCTTCTTTTCCAAAGTCTTTCTCTCCGCCACGCGCTAGCGAATATGCTTCATCAATGAACAATATTCCACCCATGGCTTTTTTAATTAAATCTCTTGTTTTTTGTGCTGTATGCCCAATATATTCCCCTACGAGATCAGCGCGTTCTGCCTCGACCAAATGTCCTTTTGATAAAATATTCATCTCAAACAACAATTTCCCAATCATTCTAGCAACAGTCGTTTTCCCTGTTCCCGGATTTCCTTTAAACAACATATGGAGCACTTGCTTTTCTGACTTTAAGCCGATTTCTTGCCTTTTCTTATTCACATAAATCCATGCATAAATTTCTTTTATTATTTTTTTTATATCTTCCATTCCAACAAGTTTTCCCATTTCCTCTTCGATTCGCTGCAGCATTTCATGCTTCGTAGACGTTTCACTTGAAATTACCGATTTATTTTCTGAAGCGGGTACTGAAATTTTTTTCCGGTGATTTAATACGATATTAATTTGATTATTATTTTTTTTTCGCATCGATTGTTCCATGCAATCACCTCTTTTTATCAACTCACCTAATCGTATTATTAATATTTCCACTTCCCCTACAAATAACTATTTTCAGAAAAATTTGCTATAATATAAGAAAAAACAGGGTGGTGGGAATATGGAAACAAAGGAACTTCATGATACAGTACAAGCTTTTTCTGCCTTTTTATTAAATAAGGGTAGAAAACCTTCAACTATTAAACGTTACGTCTATGATATTGAAGATTTCGGGCATTGGTTAGAAAAAAATAAAAAACTTTCCTCTAGTAATATATGGGATACACTTTGTACAAAAGACTACGAAGATTATTTTTCCGACTTAAAACAGAAACGACATTACTCTGAAAAAACAATGCACCGTGTATTTATTGTCTTAAATAGACTATATCAGTTTTTAAATCTCCCAAACCCATTAAAGGACATGGAACTCGTCATCCAACCTAATCGCGCATTACGTGATGAAGATTTCATTTCAAAAGACGACGAAAAACGTTTAAAACATACCCTAACTTCATTAGAAGGATTATCAGAGAAACAACGCCCTGTCCGTCCATTACTAATGGATCGTAATATTTCTATTGTTAATTTACTCATCGATTACGGCTTATCCCTACAAGAACTTGTATCATTAAATATGCATCATGTTCATTTTGAAACGAATACAATTTCTATTCCCGCAGTAGCAGGTGTTGAAAGAACCATTAAACTGACTGCCGAAGACAAAAAACAACTATATAATTATTACAAAAAAATTCCCGAACCAGTTCGCCCTAAATATCATAGTGATGATCCACTATTTGTAGCATTCGATTTCAACCGTAATACATATCGCTGGGTATACGAGAATGATGCTCCAAAAGCACTAACAGAAATAGCGGTCCAAAAAATGATTCGTCTTGAAGTAGCGCGAGCAAATTTGCGTAAAGGTATTTCCGGTCAACACTTTCGAAACACCTTTATTTTACGATTAATCGAACAAAACACTCCAGAGCAAGAAATCATAAAACGAGTCGGTTTCAAATCAAAAATTTCCTTAAAAAGGTATTATCAATATGCAAAACAAAAAGAAAACGCCTCGTAAAATAGGCGTTTTTACTATTTTTCATAGAAACAGCCCGTTTCCCTATTCCTTTTTATAGGTAACTTGCATCTACTATGATAGGTTTTTCACCATCCCTATTAGAAAGGAGCATTTTAATGTCTTACTTTAACGATAATTCAAAAGAGACTTCAAAACCATATTTCCCGACTCAGCCTCGTCGTATTCCTACAGTCCATTATACCCCTATCCCTGAATTATATGTGAATCTTTTTTCTGATACTTTAAGTGATTTAACTAATGTTATTCCAGCTGTATTCTCCAATCCAATACACTCTAACACAAAAGAACTTATAAACTTATTAGAAATAATAAAGGGGTTCTTGGAACGTTTAAATTTATCACTATCGCAGCGAGAATCCGGCATTGCAATTGCCGAAAATTTAATTACCATTTTGAATAACCAACCTTTTGTAGCAAATGCAACATATATTGAATTACAAAACTTACTCAACTTTTCACTATATATCACTAAATTATTTAGAATCAATCATCTTACATTCAAAAAAATCATCGTGAAAATAGAGAATTTACAAATTACTTTGCTACAAATTGCGCCAATTGGAATGATTGGACCTCAAGGCGAACGTGGGTCTCAAGGTGAAAAAGGACTTCAAGGCGAGAAAGGGTCTCAGGGCGAACAAGGGCTTCAAGGTGAGCGAGGACCTCAAGGCGAGCAAGGGCTTCAAGGCGAACAGGGGCTTCAAGGTGAGCGAGGACCTCAAGGCGAGCAAGGACTTCAAGGCGAACAAGGACTTCAAGGCGAGCAAGGGCTTCAAGGCGAACAGGGACCTCAAGGCCAACAAGGGATACAAGGCGAACAAGGACTTCAAGGTGAGCAGGGGCTTCAAGGCGAACAGGGACCTCAAGGTGAACAAGGACTTCAAGGTGAGCAAGGGCTTCAAGGCGAACAGGGACCTCAAGGTCAACAAGGACCTCAAGGTCAACAAGGACCTCAAGGCGAACAAGGACCTCAAGGTGAGCAAGGGCCTCAGGGCGAACAAGGGCTTCAAGGCGAACAAGGACCTCAGGGCGAACAGGGACCTCAAGGCCAACAAGGACCTCAAGGCGAACAAGGGCCTCAGGGCGAACAAGGACCTCAAGGCGAACAAGGACCTCAGGGTGAGCAGGGGCTTCAAGGTGAGCGAGGACCTCAAGGCAAACAAGGACCTCAGGGTGAACAGGGGCTTCAAGGTGAGCGAGGACCTCAAGGCGAACAAGGACTTCAAGGTGAACAAGGACTTCAAGGCGAGCAAGGACCTCAAGGCGAGCAAGGGCCTCAAGGCGAACAAGGGTTCCAAGGCGAACAAGGACCTCAAGGCGAGCAAGGGCTTCAAGGCGAGCGAGGACCTCAAGGTGAGCAAGGGCCTCAGGGCGAACAAGGGCCTCAGGGCGAACGAGGGTTCCAAGGCGAGCAAGGGCCTCAGGGCGAACAAGGACCTCAAGGCGAGCAAGGGCCTCAGGGCGAACAGGGACTTCAAGGCGAACAAGGATTTCAAGGCAAACAGGGACCTCAAGGCGAGCAAGGGCCTCAGGGCGAGCAAGGGCCTCAGGGCGAACAAGGACTTCAAGGTGAACAAGGACTTCAAGGCGAGCAAGGACTTCAAGGTGAACAAGGATTTCAAGGCGAGCAAGGACCTCAAGGCGAGCAAGGGCCTCAGGGTGAACAAGGGTTCCAAGGCGAGCGAGGACCTCAAGGCGAACAAGGACCTCAAGGCGAGCAAGGGCCTCAGGGTGAACAAGGGTTCCAAGGCGAGCAAGGGCCTCAGGGCGAACAAGGGTTCCAAGGCGAGCAAGGGCCTCAGGGCGAACAAGGACCTCAAGGCGAGCAAGGGCTTCAAGGTGAACAAGGACCTCAAGGCGAACAAGGACCTCAAGGCGAGCAAGGGCCTCAGGGCGAACAAGGGCCTCAGGGCGAACAAGGGCCTCAGGGCGAACAAGGGATACAAGGCGAAAAGGGAGCTCAAGGCGAGCAAGGGATACAAGGCGAAAAGGGAGCTCAAGGCGAGCAAGGGATACAAGGCAAGCGAGGACCTCAAGGCGAACAAGGGCCTCAAGGCGAACAAGGAATACAAGGCAAACAGGGACCTCAAGGCGAACAAGGACCTCAAGGCGAACAAGGACCTCAAGGCGAACAAGGAATACAAGGCAAACAGGGACCTCAAGGCGAACAAGGACCTCAAGGCGAACAAGGAATACAAGGCAAACAGGGACCTCAAGGCGAACAAGGACCTCAAGGCGAACAAGGACCTCAAGGCGAACAAGGGCCTCAGGGGGAACGTGGACTTCAAGGGTTTAGCTTTCCGGTAACCACAGCTGTACTAAAAAATACACGTCCACAAACTATAGAGCCTAATCAAAACATACAGTTTAACCTTGTATCAAACATAAATAACATACATTTCGATGCAACAGATACAATTACAATCCTTGAAGATGGTGTTTATGTCATTGACTTTTCAGCTTCAACAATATTTTCAGGATCAACTCCCCTAGGCTTCGGTATTGCCATTAATGGCAATATGCCTTCAGATAGCTTTTCAGCAAACGCAATTGGGAGCTCAATTACATTTTCAACCATCGAAACTTTAAAAGCACGAACTACAATTGCTATTCAATCTACTACTAATACAATCACTATTCCCGATACAGGTGATACCACTGTTCGACTTACTATCTTCCGTATTCATTAGAAGATGTCAAAAAACATATAAATAAAAAAAGAGCGAATTCCTCGCTCTTTTTTGTTATGTACATTTCCTTGCTACTCTAGTTCAATTGAAACATTTTTTTGTGGAACAAATGTAGAAATAGCATGTTTATAAATAAGCTGTTGCTTACCTTCTGTTTCCAATAAGACTGTAAAGTTATCAAAACCTTTAATCAATCCACGAAGCTGGAAACCATTTAATAAGTACAGCGTCACAAACGTGTTTTCTTTACGGAGTTGATTTAAAAACTGATCTTGAATATTGATTGATTGCTTCATGTCGAATCCTCCTCTTTTTCTCTACTTACTTATTATTCGACTTTACTTGTAGCTTTCCTTCTATGTACCGCAAAATTTCTGTTGTTTTTTCACCGCCGGTCACATCAAACCATGTGACATCCATTTTATTACGGAACCATGTTAATTGACGTTTTGCATAGCGGCGTGAATTTGTTTTCAATTGTGCTATGGCTTCTTCCAGCGAAATTTGACCTTCAAAATACTGATATAATTCTTTGTAACCAATTGCTTGAATAGATTGACAGTCCCGAACTCCATTTTTATACAAAGCATTTACCTCTTGCAACAATCCTTGTTCGACCATAAGATCGACACGCAAGTTGATGCGATCATATAACATTTCACGATCCATAGTCAAGCCGATTAACGAAACATCATATAGCAACTCATTTTCCTGTTTTTCAAGTTGATCACTCATTTTCTGACCTGTCGTATGAAAAATTTCCAAAGCACGAATAACACGCCTTACATTATTTGCATGTATTCGATTCGCACTTTCTGGATCAACCTCTTGCAGTTTCTTATGTACATATTCTACACCATGTTCTGTCACTAGTTTTTCCAATTCTTCTCGATATACAGGGTCTCCAGCTTCATCTGTAAACTGATAGTCATATAAAACTGATTGTATATAAAGGCCGGTACCACCAACAATAACCGGTAGTTTTCCGCGTTCTGTAATCTCTCGAATATGGCCTCGAACAAGCTCTTGAAATTCCGCCACAGAAAATGAATCTTCTGGATCTTTAATATCGATCATGTAATGCGGAATCCCTTCCATTTCTTCCTCTGTTACCTTAGCTGTCCCGATATCCATCGTACGATAAATTTGCATCGAGTCCCCGCTAATGATTTCACCATTTAACGCTTTTGCAAGATCAATGCTTAATTTTGTCTTTCCCACCGCAGTCGGTCCGATGATGACAGCAACTTTTTCACGTTGCAGTTCTTCCATATATTTCAACTCTCTTTATGTAATCTTATCCATCTGATCATTATATCCAATCTTACCAACTTTAATAGTCATAATGCAAGTTCTTTCAATACGGTAAATGAAATTTTAAAAATAAGAATAATACAGTAAAGCCTTAGCCAGTAGGGTCGCCTCCTCCCTTCACTGATTATCACTCCTAAACCAATCAGGATTTTATAGAGATTTATTTGCCTCGCCTCTTTAAATCTTGAGGTAAGGATCTTATTATCCACGAACAGCGAGATAAAATTGACATAGTTTGTCCAATGGTACATATACATGATAAAAAAGATCGGAGAGGATATCATGAAAATCGGACAAGCTACTATTGATTTTTCAACATTAACGGAAGAACTTATTTTAGCAACAGCATTAAAAGAAAAAAACTGCTCACAAGAAGAATTATATTTCGCTTTAAACTGCTTACTACGTTCCTTTCATACATTATTAAATTACCAAACTTTAGACGAATCAACTAAACAATATACACAAACCCAATTTTGCAGTGCTTATAAGATTATTACAGGACGAACTGTATATCCATTTTAATTCACAAAAGGCTGTTAGGAAATCCCTAACAGCCTGAAAGACCAGCACTCAACATTTGAAAACTGGATTTATTTTTAGCAACAATAACATTATTTTAAAACTTTCACTTTAACAGTTTTACGTCCCCATTTGTTAGCAACTGCGTCAGAGCCAACTAGAACGTCGATACGATTACCTTTAATTGCACCGCCAGTGTCACCAGCGATTGCTTCTCCATATCCTTCTACCCATACTTTTGATCCTAATGGAATCACTTTCGGGTCAACAGCAATCATCTTCATGTTTGGATTCGCTGTTAGGTCATGACCCATCGCAGTTAATACACGGCCACCATATGTGCCATTTTCACTCGGATGAGCTGTATATGCTGTAGCTTCAACCGTTAATTCACGACCACCAGAAGGAGCGTTTGTTTCTGCTGCTTTTACAACTGGCTTAGCAGCCGGTTTTGCTTGTGCTACAGGCGCTTTTTCCTCTGCTTTTGCAGGTGCTGCCGCTTGAGCAGGAGCAGGCGTTTCTTGTTTTTCAATAACAGGTGCTGTACCTGTTAAGAAAGGAACATGAACATAAGCCGTTTTCCCATTATATTCGAATTGTAACCACCCGTTTTGTACTTGGTTCGTTGTTTCAATCATATCGTCTTTCTTAAGCGTACCAAGAATTTCTGAATTTGTGTTCGCTTCAGCACGTACGTTTAATACGTTTGCTGTTACGTAATAGATGCTTTTTGTAAATTCTGCGCTTACGAATACGTCTTTACCATTTAATTTAATTTGTGACCATCCGTTTTCTGTATTTGTAACATCTAATTTATGACCATTTAATAATTTGCCTACAACTTGTGATTCAGTAGTTGGGTTCTCGCGTACATTTAATACCTCTGTTGTGACAACAGTTTCTGCTTGTGCAGAAGTAGTGAAAATCCCAAGACCAAAAACTGCTGCTGCTGCTATACCAATTAATTTTTTCATGAATAGCCTCCATTCGCTTTGTTTTCGTGTCCTCATTATAGCAACAGTTTTTTGGGAATTTGGGAAAACACACAATTACAAACGTTTCGTAATCAATCATTAATGCTTTGTAATATAAAGTAGACTAAAAGAAAATAGTGTTCTATACGTATTTTTAAGAGTTTTAAATCATTTTTTCTTTCAAATACATATGTTTTTTTTGCAATAAAAGTAATAGTATTACCATCTTGTTACAAAAAAACAGCAAAACATTACAATTCTTCATTACGTTATGTCATTTTATGTAATAAATTACATAAAATGACATAACGTATACTAAAAACCCAAAATGACAGCTACCTAGTGTGGTAGCTGTCATTTTGGGTTTTTATGAAATTTTCTTTTTCCATACTCCTAATATAAGAGCTGATACTACAGAACCTATTAATATAGAAAGAATATATAACAATGGTTTATTCACTAATAATATGACAAATATTCCACCGTGTGGCGCGGGCAATGTAGTTCCAAATAACATCGATAATGCACCAGCCAGACTTGAACCAACAACACAACTGACAATCACACGGATTGGATCAGCTGCTGCAAATGGTATTGCACCTTCTGTAATAAATGACGCTCCCATAATATAGTTTGTAAAACCTGATTTACGCTCTGCTTCTGTAAATTTCGCTTTAAAAAATGTCGTCGCAAAAGCAATCGCAAGCGGAGGTACCATTCCACCAGCCATAACAGCTGAATGCACACCAAAGTTCCCAGCCTCAATTGCAGCAATCCCAAATGTAAATGCTGCTTTATTAATAGGTCCTCCCATATCAACAGCCATCATTCCACCTAAAATAAGTCCTAATAATATAGCATTTGCACCGCCCAAACCACTTAACCAACTTGTTAATGCCTCATTTAAAGCAACAACAGGAGGATTTACAACTTTCAACATTAGTACCCCTGTAAGTAACAAACCAAGGACTGGATATAATAAAACTGGTTTAATTCCTTCTAATTGTGCTGGCAAACCTGCTAATACTTTCTTTAAACCGAGTACAATATATCCAGCTAAGAAACCAGCGATTAATCCACCTAAAAATCCTGCATTTGCTTGCGCTGCTAAAAATCCACCGACAATACCAGGCATAAATCCTGGGCGATCAGCAATAGAACTCGCGATAAATCCAGCTAAGATTGGAACAAGAAATGCGAACGCTCCCATCTTCCCTCCACCGATTGCCATGAGAGTCTCTGCAATTGGACCTTCTGCTTTAATTCCTCCGAAAGCAAAAGCAAGTGCAATTAAAATTCCACCTCCAACTACAAACGGTAACATATTACTTACACCGCTCATCAAATGCTTATATATGCCCAATCCTTTTTCTTTTTCTATCCCTTCTGCTTCTCTACTTTCTTTTCCACCTTTAAAAATTGGAACATCTTGATTTATCGCTCGACTAATCAACTGCTCTGATTTCCGAATACCATCTGCAACTGGTACTTGAATCACGTGTTTTCCCGCGAAGCGATTCATTTCTACTTGTTTATCTGCCGCAACGATAATAGCTGTTGCACGTTCAATATCTTCTTTCGTTAATCCATTTTTAACACCAGTAGAACCGTTTGTTTCGACCTTAATCGCAACTCCTAATTCCGCCGCTTTCGCTTTTAGACTATCCGCAGCCATATATGTGTGAGCGATACCAGTTGGACAAGCTGTTACTGCTAACACATACGGTTCATTCCCTTCTGGCTTTGCTGCTTCACTAAGTTCACCTTCTTGCTCGTTTTCATTTTCTTTTTCATCAAACAAACGCAGAAGCTCCTCTTCATTTTTTGCTTCTAACAGTTGTTTACGAAACCCTTCATCCATTAATAATGTCGATAAGCGGGATAACGTTTCTAAATGCGTATTGTTTGCACCTTCGCTAGCCGCAATCATAAAGAATAAATGAGCCGGTTGTCCATCAAGCGACTCATAGTTGACACCGCTTACACTACGTCCAAAACAAATAGCCGGTTGTTTAACCGCTTTTGTTTTGGCATGCGGAATAGCAATTCCTTCGCCAATTCCAGTTGTACTTTGCATTTCACGCTGTAAAATAGCCTCTTTAAATTCCGCTTGGTTATTTAACCTTCCTGCCTTTTCTAATTTCTCTACTAATTCATCGATGACAGCTTCTTTCGCGGAAGCTGTCAAATCCATGATAACTGTATCCCTTTTTAAAAGCTCTGTAATTTTCATATTCTGTTCCCCCTACCGCTTTGTAATCATTACTTGCGATAATAATCCCTCTACTTTATCTTTCGTACATAAATCAGCTGAAAACGCTGTTGCACTTCCCGTTGCTACACCATAACGAAATGCTTCTTCGACATCTTTTGTTTTTTCATATATCCCTACAAAACCTGCAACAAGAGAATCCCCTGCTCCAACAGAATTAATAACTGTTCCTTTTGGTACAGTCGCCTCATATATTCCTTCATTTGTAAACAATAAAGCTCCATCTCCTGCCATAGAAACAATTACATTCTGCACACCCTGTTCAATTAACTTTTTACCATATGGAATAATTTCTTCTATTGTTGAAAGCTTTTCTCCAAATAACTCTCCCAGTTCATGATGGTTGGGCTTTATTAAAAATGGCTTATTTTGAATCACATGCTGAAGCGCACTTCCACTCGCATCAACAATGACGTTAATGTGATGTTCTGCTCCAAAATTAGCAATTGTTTCATAAAAAGTTTTTGGAATCGACGCTGGAATACTTCCAGCTAATACAAGATAATCACCGGCCTGCATTTTTTCAATTTTTTTCATCAACTGCCTGAGCTGTTCATCCATAATAACAGGCCCTTGCCCATTCAGTTCTGTTTCTTCCTGTCCCTTTATTTTTACATTAATACGCGAATCTCCATCTACATGGACAAAATTCGTCTTAACGCCTTCATTTTTCAAAACACCTTCAATAAATTGGCCTGTGAATCCACCTATAAACCCAAGCGCTGTATTATCTATTCCAAGTCGATGAAGCACACGGGATACATTAATCCCTTTCCCACCAGGAAATTTCATATCTTTTTCTGCTCGATTGACAGTTCCCAGCGTGAAACGCTCTGCTTGCACAACATAATCAATCGATGGATTTAAAGTAACTGTATAAATCATCATTTATCAACCTCAATTACATTTGTTTTTCGTTTATATTCTTCTTGCTCTTCTTCTAATGCATTTGTAATAATTGTGGCTTCTTCAATACTTGCAATTTTCGCAAATGCAACTTCCGCAAATTTACTTTCATCTATTAAAAAATAACCTTCATTCGCTAATATTAACGCCATTTTTTTCAGCAGTGCTTCTTCAGGATCCGGTGTTGTATATCCAAGCTGTTCATGCACACCATTCGCCCCTAAGAAACACTTATCAAATCGGTACTGCTGTATACTTTCCTGTGCCATTGCACCAATTAGAGCTTTCGTTCGGCTCTTCATCATTCCACCAAGTAAGTAAGCACGAATATTATTTTCAACTAACGCTTCAATATGCATAAGTCCATTTGTAACAACTGTAACTTCTTTCTCTATTAAATACGGAATCATTTCAAACGTTGTACTTCCCGCATCTAAATAAATACAATCACCTTTTGCTACAAAAGACGCAGCATGTTTTGCAATTTGTTTTTTTATTTGAATGTTTTTGGCTGATTTTTCAACCATCGTAGGCTCTTCACCTTTTCCAGTTAATACAGCAGCCCCGCCATGAACTCTTTTTAATAAACGCTCTTTCTCTAACTGCGCCAAATCACGACGAATTGTTGATTCTGAACTTTTTGTTTCTTCCACCAACTGTTGTAATTTCACTACTTTTTTCTCTTTCACAAGCTGTAAAATTAGCTGATGACGTTCAGGAGTTAACATATCACTCACCTCTTCTTTGATTACAGTATAATGAAATCGGATTCAAAAATCAACCAAAAACAATCAAATTAATTCAAAACAAATCATAAAAACAATCAATACCAATCAAAAAACCTTCTTGATATATATCAAGAAGGTTTTTCAAATTATCTTTACCCTTTATAATGAAGCTCTATAAATCGCTACCACATCTTGTTTATTTAACTTTTTAAAATGACCAAATTCCCCATAAACCATCGCCTTTTCAGCCATTACATCAATTTTCTCTTCTCCAATTTCATAATCAGCTAAACGAGACGGTGCTTCAATAGATATCCAAAAGCTTCGCAACGCTTCGATTCCTTCTAAAGCAATTTCCTTATCCGTTTTCCCTTCTTGCTCTACATTAAACACACGCACCGCGAATTGTTTAAAGCGGTCTACATTTTCATCTAAAACATGTTTCATCCAATTCGGGAATAAAATCGCTAATCCACCACCGTGCGGAATATCATACACAGCTGAAACGGCGTGCTCAATATTATGAGTTGCCCAGTCACCGCGGACACCCATTGCTAAAATGCCATTTAGCGCCATTGTCCCGCAATATAAAATCGTTTCTCGATGCTCATAGCTTTCTAAATCGTTTAAAAGTTTTGGAGCTGTTTCAATTACCGTTTTTAAAATCGATTCACAATAACGGTCTTGCAATTCTGTATTTGAACCTTGATGAAAATATTGTTCCAACACATGTGACATAATATCAACCATACCATAAATAGTTTGATTTCTTGGTACAGAAGCCGTATGCATTGGATCTAAAATAGAAAACTGCGGGAAAGTAACAGGACTGCCCCATCCATACTTTTCATTTGTTTCCCAGTTTGTAATAACAGACCCTGCGTTCATCTCAGAACCTGTCGCCGCAAGAGTTAGTACCGTACCAAACGGTGAAGCTTCATTTGCAAAAGCTTTCTTTGTCACAATGTCCCATACATCACCATCATATTTACTACCCGCGGCAATGGCTTTCGTACAATCGATAACACTTCCACCACCGACAGCTAAAATAAATTCAATATCATTTTCTTTACAGATTTGAATCCCCTTGTTTACAGTAGATAAACGTGGGTTTGGTTCAACACCTGTTAACTCAAAAATTTCTGCATCAATTTCTTTTAAGATAGAGATTACATTATCATATATACCATTTCGTTTAATACTTCCCCCGCCATATACGAGAAGAACCTTTTTACCATACTGGGGAATCTCTGTCTTTAATTGCTCTAATTGCCCTTGACCAAAAATAAGCTTTGTCGGATTACGAAACACAAAATTTTGCATAATTCCCTATCCATCCTTTCACTATAAAAGTTACTATACTTTTGTATAACATATTTCGCTCATTTCACAAAAATATTTGCTTTAACAAAAAAATCTCAGCCTTTTTGGCTGAGATTTTTTACTGATAATACGGTGAAATCATTAAGTAAACAATAACACCAGAAAGACTTACATATAACCAAATCGGCATCGTCCAACGTACAATCTTACGGTGACGAGTCAATTGATTTGTAAAACCATATACAAGTGAGAACAATGCAAGTGGTACGATAATTGCTGCAAGGAAAATATGCGTAAGTAAAATAAAGAAGTACACATATTTAATTACCCCTTCTCCACCGAAATGCGTCGCTGGTGCCAAGTAATGATACGTTAAATAGGAAACACAAAATAACAATGTTGTTGTAAATGCTGCAAGAATAAAACCTCGATGCATCTTTACATTCTTTTTAATAATAGAGAACAATGCTGCCAATAAAAATACGAATGTAAAGCTATTAAAAATTGCATTTAACATCGGCAAAATTGTTACATCAAAATGAACCTCTCCTTTGTAACCAACAGGTCCAAAAAACAAAAATAAAATAATCGCATTGACGATCACAGAAAGCGTTATCACAATAGGAGCATAGCTCTTCTGATTATTTAGTCGATCCGTCAAATTGTTCACTCCCTCTTCCTCTTCTACATATGTACAGTTAACCACACTATTTTAACATATTATTCATAGTGAAAATGTGACAATACTTTGACACAGTTATATTTAACCAAGAAAAAATCCTTCTTAATCATACTTCTTAAGAAGGATTTTATCGCTTTATTATTGAAATAGCAATTCGGTTAGTTTTTGTTAAAAAACATGTCACTATATGCTTGAAAAATCTCTGATACTTGATATCCTATTAAAGAAATTGCTGTAAGTGAAAAGAAACCAATCATAAGAAATCGAAACCACATATTATTCTCCTCCTTGTATTTAGCTTATAAACAATATGCTGCATTACAAGTCGGACCGTAATCTCCTTCTTCAGCTTCTTTTTTCTTCACAATGGCCGTTATAAATCGAATCATGAAAAATGTAATAAAAGGAAGTTCCATCCATTTTATATTGGCATAGCGGAGCAACGGTTCCCGCTCTAAATCAGACGGAGATGAGAAAGAATAGAACATACCTTGCTCTTCCATGTATACAATTACAATTTTTAAACAAAATAAAATTCCAAGAAATGAAACAATATCTTGCCACTCTGTTGTATATAATACATTATAAAGATCCAATACGTACTCTTCCATAATCACCCCTCCTTCCTTTTTTACCATTTTCCTCGCCTGTATATAAAAAGTCAAGAAAAATGTTCTATATACACTATGTCAATGGTAGTTACATGATTTCTACCTTCACTTCTTGTTCTTGCAATATTTGAACGATTAACTCAAGCACTATTTTTTGCAGTAGCTGATACACTTTTTTCTGAGACAAATTTTTCTCATTTGAACAGGCTACGATATACTCAATACGCTGCAAAATATAACCATCCACAAGTAAAATGCCTTTTTCAACTGTTACTGGATTCCGCTTTACATTTTTAGCTTCTGGTGAAAAAAATTTACTATCCGTCAAAATAACCTCCTGCGAAATTTCTTTAATTCCTGCGACTTTTTCTTGAAATATCACTTTTTCTTTCAAACCAATCTCAGTTTTATACTTTCCTATTTCTATTGGCAGTCTTGTCGTTATATAATTATTAGATATGTCATCTATTTTCTCTTTTAACAACACGTTGTGCATAGGAGTCCAGAAAGATTGTTTTATATAACTATCCTCAGAATTTCTTATATCTTCCACATTCGCAAGTTCTAAAAACACCCTATTTTCAAAAAGCTTTGAAGAAACGAAATAACAATATGGCTCTTCATGATAATGATGTACTGTAGCTAACATCTTTGCTTCTAATTCATTAAGCATTTTCTCCGTTTCGTTTTGAAATATAAATACTTCTTCATCTTTGCTACTTAAAATAGGTAGATTTAAAAAATCAGATACTTCAGCAACAGTAGAAAATGGAGTTTTCACGATTATAGAACGTGCTGTACTTCCTATTTCCAATTCAGCGGCAGAGTTATCTGCTTCCTTGCTCCCTTCCGTTGAACTATCCTCTTCTACGCTCTCTTCAATCGATTTATCTGCTTCCTTGCCCCCTTCCGTTGAACTATCCTCTTTTACGCTCTCTTCAATCGATTTATCTGCTTCCTTGCTCCCTTCCGTTGAACTATCCTCTTCTGCGCTCTCTTCAATCGATTTATCTGCTTCCTTTTTCTTTAGAATCTTTTTGTGTTTAGTAAAAAGTTTATCCACCATTTTATTACTAATCCAAGGATTGGTAGTAATAATAGGTAGGTTTAAAAAATTAGATACTTCAGCACCAGTAGAAAACGCTTTTTTCACGGTTATGGAACGTCCTGCACTTCCTATTTTCAATTCATTTGGAGATTTATTTACTTCCTTATGCTCTTCAGATAATTTTTCCTCTTTCACACCCTCTGCAATCAATTTGTCTGCTTCCTTGTGCTCTTCAAACGTTCTATCCTCTTTCACATTTTCTTCAATCAATTTATCTGCTTCCTTATACTCTTCTGACGTTCTATCCTCTTTCACATTTTCTTCAATCAATTTATGTTTTTTCTTGCTCTTTAGCGTTTTTTTATGTTTAGAAAAAAGTTCATCCACCACTTTATTACTGATCCACGGATTGCTCATCACCAATCACTTCCTAACTGATCAATTGAAAAGTGTATGTATTTTTAAAATATACATAACCGTTTCAACATTATATATGTCTTATAACAATAAAAAAGACATCCTCTTTCAGAATTAAAAGAGAATGTCTTCTTTTGTTATACGTTTACTTGCTGAACTTGTAAAACTTTCAAAGTAAGATCTAATACTATTTTTTCACGAATTTCCTTAAATTCTTTATTTATAGGTGTAGGACATGGAGCGAAATCTAGTTCAAAGAAATCTGCACGTATTAATTCACAATACGGTTGTTCATTATAAAAAGTAGTATTTTCAAAGAAATACTTGTCCAAACGAGGTAAGTCACCGTCTTTTGGATTAATGAATTGCGATCTGCTTGCTAAGCCAGCAGCAAAAAGTGAAGGAGTTAGAAAATCATCTTCAGTTAAGTCAACAAAACCGTAGAATGGGACATTTGCAGTTCGATAGCGAAGGTTTCCATTACAATCACTAGTAGCATATTCGATATTTTTACGAATATAGCCTTCTACAAATAATTTTGCTCGCGTTACTTCACGGTATCCTGTGTCATTAAAATCTTCGAACGCAACTGGTACAAGTTTACATTGTGTTAAAAATACATCTTTTAACACTCGTTTAATTTCTACTGCTCCATCTTCAAGTTCAATATTTGCTTCTACGACAATTTGGACGATTCTTTCTGCTAAAACAACTGGGATTTTCACCCTTGCATTTTGTCTAACGATAGCTGGTGCATCTGAATCATTAAGTGGAATTTGAGTTTGTCCTTTAACTGAACAAGGTACATGTTTCGAACATTTTTCACTCATATTTTACATTCTCTTTTTTATAACATGTTTAGAGTTTTAAAAACTCGTTATGCTATAACTTATGTATGTTCTCTATTAATGATGTAGGTTTGTATAATAGTCATTTTTATTATTTTATAGAAGTAATAGACCTCTTATAGTTATTTACATATAAACATTTAAATGCTATACCCATCATTTTTCATAGAATATACTAACTTCTATCCACACACCTTTTCCACGAATTGACAAAATTATTCAAATTATGTAACATAAATTTATCGACATGATATGCAATGCATGTACTTTTTATTCATATTTGATTGTTGATGAAAAATTCTACAGAACAACTCTAAGTAATTTTTACTTTTACTTACCAAGATGAATATCATTTTTGGTGTTTTTTTATGTATATTCCGAAAAAACCTCATCTTAATGTTCTGGGTAGAAAAATTTTTAATCGAGGGACTATACCCGTTCTCTGAATTTATCAATCTAGCCAACAATGAGGCAGAAAACTCATTACTGAAAATGGAGTCATGTATCAAAATATGGAGGGGTTGTTTATGTCTGTCTATGCACCGCAAGAAATTACTACGTTGGCCGCAAGTTCAGGTCAAAAAAAAGCACTTTTGCCGCTACTTCCTATGTTGATTTTAGGATTTTTTGGCGGCGCTTTCATAGCGCTAGGTTACTTACTTGATATTCACGTCATTGGAACAATGCCAAAATCTTGGGGATCCTTTACTAACTTTCTAGGAGCAGCTGTTTTCCCTATCGGCCTAATCCTAGTTATTCTTGCCGGTGGTGAACTAGTGACCGGTAATATGATGACCGTATCTATCGCTTGGTTTTCAAAAAAAATCTCTTTCTCTAAAGTATTAAAAAATTTAATACTTGTTACAATTAGCAATTTTATTGGCGCTGTATTTGTCGCTTATTTTTTCGGCCATATCGTCAGATTAACAGAAGGACAATTTTTAGCAAAGACTGTATCTATCGCTCAAGCAAAACTACATGATACACCATTACAGGCGTTCGTCTCTGCTATTGGTTGTAACTGGCTTGTTTGCTTAGCAGTTTGGCTCAGTATGGGTAGCAAAGAGTTTGCTGGAAAAGTACTTGGTATTTGGTTCCCCGTTATGACTTTTGTTGCAATTGGCTTTCAACACGTTGTTGCCAATATGTTCGTTATTCCAGCCGCCATTTTTGCAGGGCACCTAACTTGGATGGAATACTTACCGAATTTCATTATGGTCTTCTTTGGAAACTTAGTCGGTGGTATACTATTCGTAGCGCTTCCTTACTTCTTGGCTTATCACAAACGCGAGCAATCCAAAAGTAAAACAACGGAATTAAAGAAAAAATCCGCAACTGCTTAACAAAAAGAATTTAATAGAAAACGTATAGTACACTTGTTCTCTAATCTTTTATACGTTATAATAACAACTTAAATAGCATTATTTACATATGAGGTGAAGATATGAATAAAACAGAATTAATTAAAAATGTAGCACAAACAGCTGAAATTTCTCAAAAAGAAGCTACTGTAGTTGTACAATCTGTAGTAGAATCAATCACAAATACTTTAGCTGCTGGTGAAAAAGTACAACTTATCGGATTCGGTACATTCGAAGTTCGTGAAAGAGCTGCTCGTACAGGCCGCAACCCACAAACAGGTGAGGAAATGCAAATCGCAGCTTCAAAGGTACCTGCATTTAAAGCTGGTAAAGAACTAAAAGAAGCAGTAAAATAATAAAAAACAGCCTTCTCATAAGCGAGAAGGCTGTTTTTATGTTTAACTTGTTATATTCTTCGTTTATACTCTCTAATTCCTAAAATTAATCTTATGGATAAACAAATAAAAAAACAAGCTAGGTCTAATACTAGCTTGTTTTATCACGCTTTTGAGAATCGTTCAAACACTTTCATTAACTCATCTATTGCAGCATCACCATTCCCCTCTTTAATAGCACTAGAAACACAATGATTTGTATGATTTTTAAGTATTCCCATACCAACCTTCTTCATCGCTGCATTAATAGCTGAAATCTGAACTAAAATATCAACACAATAGCGATCATTTTCAATCATATTTTGGATACCACGTACTTGCCCTTCAATTCTCTTTAACCGATTCATAATTTGTTCTTTTTCTTTATCCGATCTATGAGTAGTAGCTGCTTCATTTTCATTATGATTCATTTTATCACCTTCTTAAAGTTTCTATCGTATTCACAAATAGATATCTATAACAATCCTATTCAAATTCAATCTACATGTAATAACATCTAATCGGAGTATAACATTTATAGCATAAAATATACATACAGACATACTCAATATTAACTTATATAAAAAAGGTAAGCTGCTGCTTACCTTTTTTATATAAGTATAAGGACATTACATACGCGCTGACCTACCAAAACGTATGCTTCATTCAGTAATTAGGATACATTACTTACAAATCTCAGTGCCTTGCTTAAAGCCGTTGGAACTACCGATGCATGGTTCTCTCCCTCAGCTTCATAAAATGCAAATCGAAACTTATTATATTGCAAATTCAGTAAACGCTCTGATAATGCAGTGGCATCTCGAACCATATGCTCTCTTTCTAATGCTCCCACTGTCAAAAAAACTCCAACTTCAGAACTCGCTCGGTCCAATTCATTTATAAACCCTGCTTCGTTTTCAAGAACAGACTGGTTATTCCACCAAATAGATGGGCTACTGATGAAATAATTTTGAAAGGCATTTGTATTTGTAAATAATACATGTAAAGCAAATAATCCACCGAGTGAATGTCCAAATATTGTTTGTCTTCCTCTGTCAATCTCAAAATTCTTTTCAATTTGCGGCTTCAATTCATCTTGAATAAATGTTAAAAATTCATTCGCCCCCCCTGACTTAGGCCAGGGTTTTCCATCAGGTTTTTGCGGCGCATCCTTAGAAGGTACGGAAGGAGTAAAATCATAACACCTTTCAGAAGCTGCAAAAGTTCCTTCTATCGGATAGCCTACACCTACAATTATAGATGGTGCAACTCCTGTTTTTTCTGCTCTTACTGATTGGATCTTAATAGCTTCTTGGAACGTTTGAAAAAATGCGTTTCCATCTAATACATAAATTACAGGATATCCATGTTCTGGAGCAGGTTGCTTTGGCTTCGAAATATAAATTTGATATTCACGATTTCCTATTTTCGAATACATCTTCCATTGCTCTGCACCAGAAATGGTAACATCTTTTTTTTCAATACTCGTATTCATGGCATTCTCCCCCTCCTTTTATCATTTTAACTAGTCACGTATATTTCAGTATTTTCTTCTTGGAACACACTATCATAACCGAAACATACAGGAGCTCCATTATATGGATCTATCATGACACGTGCGTCAATATGAAATACACTTTTTAATACTTCATTTGTAATGATTTCTACTGGACTTCCAGTTGTAATGATTTTTCCTTCTTTCATCGCAACAATCTCATCTGAAAATCGTGCTGCATGATTAATATCATGTAAAACCATAACAACCGTACATTTGTGGTCTCTGTTTAACCGTTCAACAATTTGCAGTACTTCCAATTGATGGGACATATCAAGGTATGTAGTCGGTTCATCTAATAATAAAACTTCCGTTTCTTGTGCTAAAGCCATGGCTAACCATACTTTTTGTCTTTGTCCACCTGATAAATTCGCAATTTGTCTTTTGCGAAAAGCAGTCGTTTTTGTAATATCCATGGCCCATTCAATGATTTCTTTATCTTGAGATGATATTTTATTCACATTATTACGGTGTGGATAGCGTCCATAAGAAATCAATTCTTCTACCTTCAGCTCTCCTGGAGCAATTGGATTTTGCGGAAGTAATGCTAGTTGCTTCGCGATTTGTTTTGTAGGGATGGTATTTAAGTCTTGTCCTTGCAAATACACTTTTCCGCTTTTTTGTTTTAAAATCCGGCCCATTGTTTTTAATAATGTGGATTTCCCGCAACCATTTGGTCCAATAATTGTGGTAACTTTCCCTTTTTTTATTTCTACATTCAAATCACGAAAAACCGTGAACTTTTCATAACTCGTTTCTAAATTTTCAGCGCTTAGAACATTCACTTTCTATCACTCCTCTTACGCCTTTGCTTTATATAACAAATATAAGAAATATGGTACACCAACAATTGAAATTACAATTCCAACTGGTAACTCTGCAGGTGAAAAGATTGTTTTCGCTATAAAGTCCGAAGTAATCACAAGTAGCATTCCAATTACGCCGCATACAGGAATTACATGATTATGATGGATTCCAACCAGACGTTTCGCAATATGTGGTGCCATTAAACCAATAAACCCAATGCTTCCTGAAACAGAAACACATGCACTCACTAATCCAATACTGCTTAATAATAAAATAGATTTTTCTCTTTCTACGGAAACTCCTAAACTCGTTATACTTGACTCTTCCAATTGAAATAAGTCAAGCAAATACGCTTTTCTTTTGATAATTGGAACTAAGATAATGAGCCATGGCAACATAGCAATAATATATTTCCAGTTTGCATTATATATACTTCCTGAAACCCACACAGCAGCCATTTCAAAGTCAGTTGCTTTCATTTTCAATGATAAATACATAGAAAACGCTCCGAACCCTGATCCTATCGCAATCCCTGTTAGCAAAAGACGCTGTGAATCTAATTTTCCATTTCTCCAAGAAAACATATAAATTAATATAGCAGCACCTAACCCACCGACTAGACCGAACAATGGCATCATCATGATAGAAATCCAATCTGTGCTTTTTATTTGTCCTTGAAAGAAAAACATAAAAATCACAATTGCAATCCCCGCTCCTGCATTAATCCCTAAAATACCAGGATCAGCTAAACCATTTCTTGTAACCCCTTGAATAACAGCACCGGCAATTCCAAGACCTAATCCTACTAATCCTGCGATTACAATTCTCGGAAGCCTAAAATCAAATATAACTAAATCGTGTTCAGGTACAGGATCAATTCGAAATAACGTTCGAAATACATCTGTAATCGTAATATCAAATGTACCATTCGTTAAACTAATATAAATTGCGCTCAAAATTAAAAATATGATAATACCCATTGTTATTACATAACGCGACAGTGAACCTCTAAGCATGCCTCTCTCCTCCTCTTGTTCTAATTAAATAAAGGAAGAAAGGAATTCCAATTAATGACGTAACGACCCCTATTGGTGTCTCAAATGGATAATTTACAAATCTACTTAACACGTCACATAAAGCTAGAAAAACTCCACCAATTACACCAGCGCACGGTATAATCCATTTATAATCTACCCCAATTAAAAAGCGAGTAATATGAGGAATAATTAGACCTACAAAACCAATTTTCCCAACTAAAGCAACCGCAGTTCCTGTTAAAAATACAACAGATAGAATTGCAGCAGCTTTTACAAGCTTTGTACGTTGTCCTAAATTAATAGAAACCTCTTCTCCTAGCGAAAGAATCGTAATAGATTTTGAGATAAGAAGCGCCAATATAATACCGGCTACCCCAAAAGGAATTGCCAATTTAAGTATGTTGGGATCCACTTGATGTAATTTTGCGTTATACCAAAAACTAATGTTTTGCGAAACTTGAAAATAAGAAGCAATTGCAGCAGAAATACTACTTAAAAATGTCCCTATAACAGTTCCTATAATTGCCAACCTGACTGGTGATAATCCATTTCGAAGTAATGAACCAAAACCAAAAACAATTCCAGCTCCTAATGCTGAGCCTAGCATAGAACATAGAATCATATTTATTGAAGACATTCCCGGAAGAAATACCATACAAATTGTAATCACAAAAGCTGAACCATCTGTCACACCCATAATAGAAGGGGATGCAAGATAGTTTCTTGTCATCCCCTGCATAAGTGCTCCTGATATGGCTAGAAATGCTCCGACTAATAGAGCTGCAACTACCCTTGGTAAACGAGAAGTAATAATAATGTTATGATTTACATTGCCTGAATCGAAATGAAATAGTGCATTCCAAGTTGTTCCAAAATCAATATTCTTCGCCCCATATAAAATTGAAAGCATAATTGTAAGTAAAATAAGTATGGGTGCTAAGCATAAAATTATCATTGGTACTGCATTTATTTTCCGCATATCATTCAACGCACCTTACTTATTTAGATAAATTTTTCACAGCTTCTTTTAAGAATACTGTTTTACTCCAAGCAGTACCGCCTTGTGCCATTGGATCAACAGAATTTACAAATACTTTTTTATCTTTTACAGCTTTAATGCTTTGCCAAATTGGATTACTTTGTAAATCTTCTAATACTTGTGGTTTATCCTTATTCTCGCTCTCTTCAAATTGTAAGAAGATATAATCCGGATTGCTCTCAGCTAATTTTTCTAAAGAGATTGCTTCTTGCGCTTTTACAGCTTTAATTTCTTCTGGAACAGTTAATCCTAAATCTTTATAAATAACTGGGTTGAAGTACACGCCTTCTGGGTAAAGATACAAGTTACTAGCTCTTAGTCTTATTACAAGAACCTTTTTATCTTTTAATTTATCACCAATTTGTTCTTTTGCTTTTGCTGCATCATCTTTATAATCTTTAATAATTTTTTCTGCTTTATCTTTTTTACCAGATAGTTCCCCCATTAGCTTTAAGTTATCTTCCCAATTTGTTGAAATATGTGATACTGGGAATGTTGGCGCTATCTTTGTAAATTTTTCAGCTGCCTCTGGTGGGAATTTTGTGCTAGATGTAATTACATCTGGTTTTAATTGAAGTAACGTTTCAAAATTCGGTTGCATTTTCTCACCAACAGATTTTGCCCCTTTTAAATCTTCTGCTAAATACTTAGGTAATTCTCCACCTACTGTAATGGCTCCTACTGGCTTAATACCAAGTACCGCTGCATCTTCCATTGACTCCAAGCTAGCCGTTACAATGTTCTTTACTTTTGCAGGTACTGTATATTCTTTCCCTAAATATGTAATCTTTTGTTTCTCATCTTTCTTCGTTTCAGTCGCTTGTGATTCTTGTTTTTGTTCTCCTGAACTTTTATCTGCGCTGTTACATGCTGCGAGACCTACGCTTAATACTGTAACCATTCCTAGTGTGAATAATTTCTTGTTCATGTTTATAATTACTCCTCTCTAAATTAACAACCTTTAAATATATTATTTTAATGAACTTCTATTTCTATTTATGTATCGCCTTACAATACATCTATTTAAAATTAAAATTCATTTATTTCACTTCCCCTGATAATAAATTATCTTCTATCCTTACCATGTGATAATCATTATCATTGATAATGATTATCGTTGTTAATTATATAGCTATAAACACATTATTTCAAGAATTATTTGAGAAATTTTAACAAAATAAATAAAAAAAGTCGTATCTATCTTGAGAATAGATACGACTTTTTGATTTTTTCTAAAGTTCCATATTCAATTCTACAGGACAATGATCTGAACCCATTATTTCACTATTGATTTTCGCATCAACAATTTTATGTTTTAATCTTTCAGAGACAACAAAATAATCCAAGCGCCAACCAATGTTTTTTGCTCTTGCATCCATACGATATGACCACCATGAATAAGCCTCTTCTCTATCAGGATATAAATAGCGGTATGTATCGATAAATCCTTCATCCAAAATCCGGGTGAACTTTTCTCTTTCTTGATCTGAAAACCCTGGATTTTTCCGATTTGTTTTTGGATTTTTCAAATCAATTTCTTTATGTGCCACATTTAGATCCCCACAAAGAATAACTGATTTCTTTTTATCTAATTGTTTAATATACGATAAAAAATCTTCCTCCCACTTCATGCGATAATCTAAACGTTCTAAGCCTCTTTTCGCATTTGGTGTATAGAGCGTTAGCATATAAAAATCTTCAAATTCTAATGTAATGAGTCTTCCTTCTTGATCATGCTCTTCAATCCCTAAGCCATATGTAACAGAAAGCGGTTCTTTTTTTGATAAAATAGCAGTTCCTGAATAACCTTTTTTCACAGCATAATTCCAGTACACATGGTACCCTTCAGGATTTAGATCAATTTGTCCACTCTGCAATTTAATTTCTTGCAAACAAAAAATATCCGCATCGACTTCCTCTAAGTATTTTATAAAACCACCTTTTGCAATAACTGCTCGTAAACCATTTACATTCCACGAAATAAATTTCACTTTTTGTTCCTCCTCTTGCTGCTGTAGCATGATATCATACTCGCTCTATATTTTTATTTTCTGCTTACATGCTAACACAAAATATAACGTCTATCATTTTCACCTTTGTAATCTTGCTCTTACATTCATAAATACGTACATGCGTACTTGTTTCAGGATATACTAATTTCGGAGGTGATTCCATGCAAAATGAGAGATTACAATTCGAAACAAGTGTAAATCATTTGACGGATGAACACTGGCAAGCGATTATACACAACGATACTTCTTATGATGACAAATTTTTTTACGCCGTAAAGACCACAGGTATTTTTTGCCGCCCATCATGTAAATCTAGAACACCTAACAAAGACAATGTACGAATTTTTCTCAATGCAAAACAAGCACTATCCGAAAAATTCCGTCCTTGCAAACGTTGTAAACCAAATGGATTAAAGTTACCTAATGAAGATTGGGTAACTCAAATTATAGAGTACATTGATAAAAATTATCACGAACCATTAACTCTTGAAATACTTGCAGATATGTGTCATGGCAGCCCCTATCATTTACAGCGTACTTTTAAGCGAATGAAAGGCATCACTCCGCTAGAGTATATACAACAATTAAGGATTTCCAAAGCTATGCAGTATCTTACAAATACAAATCAAACAATTATAGAAATAGGTTTTGCTGTGGGTATAGCCAACACTGCACATTTTGCAACATTATTTAAAAAGAAAACAGGGTATACCCCTACTGAATATCGAAAAATGAATCATACAAGCGAGGGAAAGTACAATGGAATCTAAAACAAATCAAATTATATATTGGACTCTATTTGTTCACGAAAACTGGCATATGTATATTGCCGCAACATCAACAGGATTATGCTTTGTAGGATCTCAAGATCAAACTTTTGAAGAATTAACCACTTGGGCGAAAAAACGTTTTTCAAAGCATACTTTAGTTCAGAATCCCTTAAAGTTACAACCATATGTTCAAGAACTAGAAGAGTATCTAAAAAAACAACGGGAAATCTTTACATGTCCGATTGATGTTCACGGAACTCCTTTTCAATTAGCTGTTTGGAATGCATTACGTGAAATTCCTTATGGAAAAACCTATTCCTACTCAGATATTGCACAGCTTATTCAAAAACCAAAATCAGTACGTGCTGTAGGCACCGCTATTGGAGCCAACCCTTTACTAATTACAACCCCTTGCCATCGTGTGATTGGAAAGAATGGGAAACTATCTGGTTTTAGAGGTGGACTAGCAATGAAAAAAGAATTGTTAACATTAGAAAAAAATATTACTGTAGGTGGTTGAAAATGAAAAATGTTACAATTCCTCTTAAATGGGATGCCCCTTATTTTATAGGTAACAAAACCAAAAAAAACTACTGCTTCCCTTGGTGTAAACAAAAGCAGTCCCCAAGAAACAATCGAAAATTTAAATCTAGAAAAGAAGCGGAACAAACTGGTTATCAGCCTTGTAGAAATTGTTGTCCAGCTCTTCCATATAGAGCATGGCAAGACGATGAGGAAAGCATAACAATAATTGTTCCGAAAGAATTTAGCTTTAAACAAAATTTACACTATCTTTCACGCTCCAAAAATGAATGTATGTTTCACATTGAAAATAACAAAATTTATAGAGTCGTTCCGCTTGAGGGAGAAAACCCGTTAATCGAGACCAGTGTAAATGATGAGGGAAACATACATGTTTGCTTTTTAGGTGATGAGACGCCGCCTGAGAAGTGGGTTCGTGCTACAGTAGCGAGGTATGTAAGAGAATGGTTTGATTTGGATACGGATTTAACCCCATTTTATGATGTAGCAAAAAACGATGTACTTCTGTCTAAACCAATCGACGAATATTACGGACTTCGTAATATGGGAATTCCTGATTTATTTGAGGCACTTTGCTGGGGTATTCTTGGTCAACAAATTAATCTTACATTTGCCTATACATTAAAAAGACGATTTATTGAATCCTTCGGTGAACATATCGAATGGAATGGACGGAAATATTGGATATTTCCAACACCAGAGGTTATCGCCAATCTAGCAGTAGAAGATCTAGCAGAATTAAAAATGACCGTAAGAAAATGTGAATATCTTATTGGTGTCGCAAAACTCATGACACAAGGTTACCTAAGTAAAGACTTGTTCATAAACAGCGACCTAAAAAATGCTGAGAAAACATTAACCGACATACGTGGTATTGGACCATGGACAGCAAATTATGTTTTAATGCGTTGTCTAAGATTTCCTTCTGCTTTTCCAATTGATGATGTTGGTCTACATAATGTCATTAAACGTTTAACAGGATCAGAAAATAAACCAACAAAAAAAGAAATAAGGGAGTACGCTTCAGCATGGAAGGATTGGGAATCCTATGCGACCTTTTATTTATGGCGAGTTCTGTATTAAAATCCGGGTAGTAATCAATAACTATCCGGATTTCTTCTTTATGCCTGCTCTTCAAACAATCGTGCTATTTCTATAATAACCTGAACAGCCTTTTCCATATTATCTACAGAAACGTATTCAAATTTACCGTGATAGTTTTCCCCACCAGTAAAAATGTTTGGCGTTGGCAAGCCCATATATGATAATTGAGATCCATCGGTCCCCCCGCGGATTGGTTGAATATTCGGTTCGATATCTAAATTTTTCATCGCCTCATATGCAATATCAACAATTTCCCTGACCGGTTCAATTTTCTCAAGCATATTATAATACTGATCATTCATTTCAAGAATAATATTTTCCTCACCATACTTCTCTTGCATCTGCTTCGTAATATTCGTAATTTTTTCTTTACGAGCCTCAAAGTTTTCACGTTCAAAATCTCGAATAATGTAATGTGATTTACTTTGTTCAACATCACCATTTACAGAAATGAGATGGTAGAAACCTTCATATCCCTCTGTATATTCTGGTGCCTCTTCTCCTGGTAACTGCGCATGAAACTCCATCGCTAACTTACTTGCGTTGAGCATTTTATTTTTTGCCGTTCCAGGATGCGTATTATTTCCTTTAAAAGTAAGTTTTGCACTTGCAGCATTGAAACTCTCATACTCCAATCCTCCAAGTGGGCCTCCGTCCATTGTATAAGCGAAAGATGCTCCAAAAGCCTTCACATCAAAGTGAGATGGTCCACGGCCGATTTCTTCATCCGGCGTAAATGCTACTCTTATCTTTCCGTGTTTAATTTGTGGGTTATGTAATAAATAATTCATAGCAGTCATGATTTCTGTAAGGCCCGCTTTATCATCTGCCCCAAGAAGCGTTGTTCCATCAGTTGTGATTAAAGTATGACCTTTATATGATGGTAATTCTGGAAATTGTTCTGGTGTTAAAACGACATTCAATTCCTTATTCAATGTAATTGCCTTACCATCAAAATCTTCATGAATTTGTGGTTTTACATTCTTCCCTGTAAAATCAGTTGCTGTATCTAAATGAGCTAAAAAACCAATTACAGGAACATCTTTATCCGTATTCGCAGGAAGTGTTGCCATGACATAACCATTTTCATCCATCGTTACTTCTGTCAACCCAATTTGTTTTAATTCTTCAACTAGTAATTTTCCAAATTCAATTTGCCCCGGTGTTGATGGTACTGTATGATTTTCTTCATTCGATTGTGTATCTACCTTCACATATCTTGTAAATCTTTCTATAAGCTCTTGTTTCAAATTATTTCACTCCTTTTTCATAAATCTCTCTTTATTATAATCCTCATAGCGAAATTTTTTAAAGTTTTTGACTGCAATGTAGTTTGGAAGGAAAGTCGTTAAATTTACTTATTACAACAATTCTTATTAACAAACCTATAGGTATATTTTATGTACATGAAATCTGATTCCTCCCACCTAACTTCTTTGCTTCCGCTGAATTTTGAGGTAGGAGTATTACTGTCCGTTAACGCGGGATAAAAACGTATCAAAAAACTCGTAATCGAATGGTACCTTACAGCAAAGCTCTTCTTCTCATCCATTGCGTAGCAACCCATTTTTCACCTTTGATAACAGGTGCACCGCCATGAAGTGTCAGTTCATTTAATGATTTATCATTATAAAAGTATTCAAAGTATACAGCTGAACCTTTTTTCGGAGCTATGGAAAGATCAAGTTTTGGAAAATATGTTTCTCCGCCTTCTTCTACATCGTTTAAATACATTACAAGCGTACTAATACGATTGTTTTCTGCTGCTCTGCTATGTTCTGCAAAGTAATCATAGTGTGCTTTATATTCTTGTCCAGGGGTATATTTTAAAATATGAAGACCCTCACCATGTTCGACAGGAATATTCATAATCGAAGACACTCGCTTTTCAATTTTGGCAACGATTTCATTTCTTTCTAAAAACGTACCGCTACTTGTTCGGATGTTGTTTACTTCGCGAGAAGCGCCGATTTTCGAACGTTTCATTGAATATTTCGATAATTCAATTAACGATTCACATTCTTCATCACTTAATACATTTTCTAAAACGACAATAAGAGGCTCTTCTATTCTTGAAATAATTTGTATTTCCCTGCCTTCTGTCACAATAGTATCCCCTATATGGTTAAAAATCGTTAATTCTTTATTTTCATCTTGATTTTTCATTGTCATTTCCCCTATCTCCATTAAAAAATAATTAGATAGCATTAATATATCATATTTTCTTATCATTCACCCTTTAATAAAGATTACAATAATTAACATTCTAGTATACTATAATGACTGAAAAAAAGAGATGTAATTTTAAGTACTTTAGTGAAGAAAAAGACAGACCACATTAGTGCAAATTTATAAACATATAAATCTTCACTCACAAAAAATATTGGAGTCTATTTTGAAGACAATATCATCAAAATAGACTCCAATATTTAGATTGTTATCAAGTAGAAACTTGAACAAACACCCGCTTTTTTATAACTATCCTATCTTTATTTATCTATATGCATAAGTACAATTCTCCATCCATCAGGATCTTCTATTGTAACGCCTTTTTCTTTCCAGTATGAATTTTCTGGTTCAACTTCACCATAACCCATTGCATGTAACCTGTTCGTTACTTTTTCAATCTCAGCTTTATGAGTCATATAAAATACAAGTAGATTATCTTTTGTTGGAGCTGGGCATGGACTGCCACTCTCATGCCTTGTAAACTCTAGATGGTATTCTGCATCAGGCAATCCAAACATAACTCCATCATATCCATTCTTATGAAACTCACCTATCCGTTTTAAGCCTAATCCTTCTTCATAAAATGCAATAACTTCTTCAAATTTATCTGTTGGGCGTGCAATTCTAAACCGAACCCAATTCTTCATACCTTCGCCTCCCCATAAATCCTCGTTGCATCCTTATCTACTACTATAAAAAAGTCCAACATTTATTAAATCCCCCATTCGTATGAAAAGGAAGTAGTACAAAAGACTTATCGCGCTTATAGTAAAGAACATTACACTGTTCATACCACAAGAAAACAATTCACATGTATTCAGAGTGTATGTAATAAAATGATGATAACCGTTTTATTAAACTTTTTTAGAAATTCATGTTGACGGAGGGAAATAAAATGGATGAAAACAACCGAAAAAGGAAATGGAACGGGTCTTCCAAAGCGATCCCACTTTTTCTTTTAGAGGTAAAAAATGAACTAAAGAAAAAAAGTAAAAATAGTACTGCTTCCTTTAAAAAGGCAGCAGTAACCATAGAAGAGAAAATGCTTATTTATAACATTACAGAGCAAACAAAACAACTAAACAAAAATAACGTGACGAGAACACGTGCCTATTATCAGTTTTACCTTCAGCATCCTGAAATACACTGGGCTTTGCTTGGACATATGGTATCACGTAATGGCGGTTGGAATATGACAGATTTAAAAGGAGATTTATACACAAGACTGTTATCAGAAAAAGATCAGCTTATCTACTATTCTTTTTTAGAACGGGGAAACTGGTTAATCTTTCAAGATGTGTATCCACAATTTTTACTATATGAACAAAGCCTGAAAAGATCGAAACCTTTCTTCTACCTTCTCCCCTATCTCAATGTCTCAACGTTTATGGAAACAATGTGGAACTATTTTTTGAAAACGGGTGATCACTATACATTAGCTATCGCAACAATTATTAATGAACAAAGCTATTTAGAAAAAAGAGTCATTCAAAATAATCACTTTAAAAAGACCGTACTAAATAGTATTGGATTTAAACTCTTTGACTTCTTACGTTTTAATCACATCCTTTTTCCATACTATGAAGATGGGACTAAACAAAAAACATTGTTATTTGGTGATACAATGAAACACTTTACCTCCTTACATGAACGAATTCTGCTAGGTAAACGATTATACTCTCTATTGTTTCGCAACGAACATACGTTATCCAAAGTAATAAATTGGGCTCACGATCGTCCACATACTGCTTCACGAAAAGACTACTGGCCTCATTTGTTTTCCGATGTAAACGAGTCATTTTCCCGTGAATTTTATAAACGCAGAATAAAGAACTGTCAACTTAGAAAAGATGCAAATCGGTTATATAGTCCTCAATTAATATATACATGGATAAATTTGGAACATGAAGAGGCAGAAAAAGGGGACTGGTTTGAAGACTGGCGTATTATAGACTATTTCATTGATAAAGGAGAAAACACAAATGGAAAGATTGAGAATGACTATTGTAAAACGATGGAAAAAATCGAACTTGCAATCCTTACGAAAAAAAACATCCTTCTCAGAGAAGAAGAAACAGAAGAGTAATTACCTCGCATTTATAGTCACAATCATTTTCTCTTGTTTCATTGGAACATATTTAGACTATCTATTTGTGAGTAAACAAATGTATGCTTTTCCAATCAGACCATTTCCAACTGTTTTTTCGGTAAATATCGCTTTTACATTATTCATATTGCCGATTTTTACCACTTTCTTTTTACATATCGCAAAGAATTTTTCTACATTTTCAAGAATTCTATTTATTATACTGATTGGCATTAGCGCAAGTATATCGGAACAATTTGCTGAAAGTTTAGGATGGTTTACTCATAGTGAAAACTGGTATCATTCTTATTCTTTCTTCGGATATATGATTTTCATGGTTTTTATGTGGAAGATTTATCGTTGGCTACAATACTAAGTAATGGCTGTAGATTAACAAAAGCATTGCTACTTTATAAAGAAAAAGCAAATTAGAAACTAACTTCTAATTTGCTTTAAAGGTTTCTTATTAAGTCCCTTGTATTTCTAGATTCTATGTCTGATAACTTAATAATTTTTTCAATAATACATTGTTCATTACTCTGTAGGCTCATAGATGCAACGGAGCGCTATATTTTATGCTCACCAATACAAACTCCCTCTTTCGTATGCAAAAACATTGGTACATCATTTGCATCGTTACCGAAAGCGATGAATGATCCTTCTCTATATAATTCGTCTTTATAATGCGTTTTAGACTGTCCCTTTGACCATTCGTTAAACTACATCTCCCGCTACTAAAATAGCACGATTTTGAAGTGTTTTTGAGCGTAGGCTATACGCAATCACTTTCTTCTTATATTGTTTAATCACATCAACGTGATCATCGAAACTATAAATCGAAAACCTAACATCCTGTTTTCCTCTCTTTGTCTCAATCACCAATGGAATTCCATCGCGCTGTGGCGGAAAATAATATTTCTCTAAAAATATCGCTTCGTTAAACTGATTAATTATTTGAATTTTATCTTCCCCTTCTAAGCGTTTTCCATCAACAGTTACAGTAGCAAATTCCTCATTAAGTTGTGGATGTAGTTCAAACCTACTGACTAAAGATTCCACAACAGAGGTTGGAATGCTTGAAACTAATATTTTAAGACCACCAAAAAGAGCTAACATAACTATAAACCAGGTCGTCATATTTTATCATCTCCGTTACATTGTAAATTCATATTATCGACTGTTATTTAAAACCTCCGCAAATCTTGTAATACCTAAATTTATGAGGTCCTTGTTCGCTCTTCCAAAAGTAAAGCGCACATACTCTTTTTTCGAACCTAGAACACTTCCTGGAACAAAAGCTACCCCGTTTCGCATCGCACTCCCTAATAAATGGTATTCCTGAAATGGATCCTTCACTTTACACCACAAATGGATTCCACCCTCTGGGACAAAAAGTTCAACCCGCTCGTCTAACAGTTCACTGAGAGTGGTGATCATTTGATCCCTTCTCTGTTTCAGTTGTTCCCGAAGCATAGAAATATGCGCATGAAAATTTTCTGATTCTAAAAATTGATTCGCTATCCATTGAGGAAAGACACTATGTCCAAAATCTACTTGCTGCTTTGCATCTGCTAAACGCTCAATGACCCGAGGTGGACCAATCACCCATCCAATTCGCAATCCAGATGCTACGATTTTCGATAATGAACTAATATATAGAACATTTCCATTCGTATCCATAGCCTTTAAGGTTGGATTAACTTCTCCATTGAAAGAAGTTAATCTATAAGGATCATCTTCCACAATTGGTATACCAAATTCAGATGACAATTCCAAAATCCTTTTGCGACGAGACAATGAAAGGATCGTTCCGGTTGGATTTTGATAATCTGGATTTAGAAATACCATTCGAATTCGGTGTTTTCTGTGTAAATCTATCAAATCATCTGGATTCATGCCATGTTGATCCACAGGTAAATGGAATATTTTTAACCCGGCAGATTTAAACATCGGAAGCGAAAAACAATAAGATGGATCTTCAATCGCAATTGCATCTCCCGGTTTAAGCAAGCATTGAACGATAAGATTAAGTGCTTGCTGCGCCCCTGATGTAATTAAAATAGAGCGTGGCTCAACATCGATATTTTTATATTTATCCACGTGTGAAGAAATCGTTTCCCGTAACTTTTCATTTCCTTGCGGATGATCATACCCTAGATTCTCCATAAATATTTGTTCTGAGAGAATCCTGCGAAACTGGTCAGCAGGAAACAAATCCCGTGACAACTCACCACTTGCTAAATTAATCAAATCATCCTTTTGTGTTTCCATTCGAATTTGTTGAACTAGTGGTAGATTCGGAAGGAATGAACCATCTTCTACATACCTCCCCCAGTTTGGCGTACGTTTACGTGATACCCCCCATATATCTGTGTTTACACGCGTTCCGCTTCCTTTTTTTCTCTCTACTACCCCAAGCGATTTTAGTTCCTCATATGCTGCTACTACCGTACTTCTGTTTACTTGTAACTCTTTTGCTAAAGTACGTTCCGAGGGTAACATACTATCTGAGGAAAATTCTCCTGAAGAAATTCCCTGTTCTATATAGTCAGCAATTTGTTTATAGACTGGTGTTTTATCTGCACGATTGGGTCTCCATTCCATCTAATCCCCTCCCCTTATCAGCAGTCTTTTTATTGATTGAAATTGAAATAGAATTAAAATGTTAACCTTTGTTTGTTATATACTAAGTATTTCCCTGTGTGAATTTAGCATAGTTTTCCCTATTCATTCCCAGCTATGAAGATATTCACTCATTCTACAGTATGAATTGTAGTAACTAAACATATATACGAATTGAAGGCCCCTATTGTACATTCACATATTGAGGAATAGAGCTTCTTTACGTTAAAGAGTGATGGCCCTCTATCCCTATAAAAAGAATAGTGTTAAAAAATAAACATTTCATTTCATTCAGGCCACCTACTTATCGAAAATAGAAAGGCTACAAAACAGCAACTGCATACCACGTAACTCCTATGAGAAGACTTAAAAGTAGGACGATATAAATAGCAGACAAGTTCGTCACATTCTGCTTCGTAGACTGATCGTAATTATCCTCCACGTTTCTTGCAACTAACATCGTTCCTAAAAGTGATACAATTACAATAATAATAACTAATGAAATTGCAAATTTCATTGACTTTCTCCTCTCTAAAACCAGTCTATTTGGACAGAAAATCGAATCGTTCAACTTAAAAATTTTTATATTTTTTGGATGAGAACATAATCAAGATACTTAAAGCATACTATCTTTCTCTTTTATAATAAGGGATGTTTATTCAAAAAGGACCATCCACTTCCACAACTTTTTGCTCATCCACTTTACGAGTAAAAAGTAATTGCTACCACTAAAAATTAAAGTAAAACCTTAATCAGTGTGTGGCCTTCATTCCTACCTAACTCCTTTTCCTTCGCTGAATTTTTGAGGTGGGGGTCCCGCAAATAGCGGGACAAAAAGAACAATACAAAAAAGCAAACAACCTAATGAGTCTTTCTCACCGGTTGTTTGCTTTATATTAGCTCTATAATTCATTTGAGCTTCTTTATACCTACATCAAAAATTTTTAATGTTATTAATTAGAGAAATGTTAACCAAACGAAGCAAATTAACGGTTAACCACTTCGTTCTCTGTTTGAACATCTACTGGAACACGTTTTCCTATTCCAAAAGCATAAAAACTAATGACAACGATCGCTAGGAAAACAATACCTACAATAAGTGAAATTCGTGTATCTTGATTGAACCACATACCGATTAATACCATAACTAAAAAGGCAATCGTTACATAATTTGTAACAGGCGCAAAAGGCATTTTGAACGGATGATTTTCCATTTCAGCTCCTTTTGCTTTTCGGAATCGAATTTGACTAATCAGAATGACAAACCACGGAACCATACCAGGAAGTACACTTGCACTGTATACATACACGAATAAGTTTTTTGGTGCAATATAACTTAAAACAACACCAACTGCTAAACCAATCAACACACCAACCGTGCCAAATAAAGGCACACCATTACGGGAAATTTTTGTGAAGTATTTTGGTGCTTGTCCATTCACCCCTAATGTATAAAGCATGCGACCTGCACTGTAAATACCACTGTTACAGCCAGACATTGCAGCTGTGATTACGACAAAATTAATCAATCCAGCAGCTGCTGTAATCCCAATTTTCGCAAAAGTCGCTACAAACGGGCTACCAATTGAATTTAGTTGATCCCAAGGATAAACAGTTACAATAACAAAAATTGCACCAATATAGAAGATTAAAATACGCCAAATTGTACTTTGAATTGCTTTCGTTAACGTTTTTTTCGGATCTTTTGCTTCACCAGCTGTAATTCCAATTAATTCAACGCCTTGGTAAGCCCCCACAACTAGTGATAGCGCAAAGAAGAATCCTGACCAGCCACCCGTAAAGAAGCCGCCGTTTTCCCAAAGGTTCGATAATCCAATCGCATTCCCTCCGTTACCAAGTCCAAAGAAAATAAGTCCAAATCCTGCCATAATCATCAACACAATGGTAACGATTTTAATCATCGCAAACCAAAATTCAAATTCACCAAATGATTTAACAGAAATTAAATTCGCCGCACCAAGAATCACCATTGTGATGATACCTGGCACCCAAGCAGGTAGATCCGGGAACCAGTACTGCATGTATGCCCCAACTGCTATAATTTCTGACATCCCAACGATAACCCACTGGAACCAGTTACTCCATGCCGTCATATACCCCGCTAATGGGTGTATATACTTATGACCAAATGTCGCAAATGAACCTGTACCTGGCTCTACATACAACATTTCTCCCATCGCACGCATAATGAAAAATATAAAAACCCCGGCAATTGCATAAGCAAGCATTACCGATGGGCCTGTCCACCGAATCGTGCTGGCTGATCCCATAAATAAACCAACACCAATTGTACCCCCTAAGGCAATCATTTGAATATGACGCGCTTCCAATCCCCTTTTTAGTTCTTTATTTGCCACTCTACTTCCTCCTCATCCACAAATCATCAGCGAAATATGATACTACAATTCCTATTAGATAACAAAATGATAAAGCAAGCGTCATTTTCTCTCTTTTAAAGCTGCTCTAAAATCATTCCTAACAATTAGAACAAATCCCCCTATCTTCCTTCCTTCATAAAATTACTTATTTTATAATAATTGATTTATCTGAAAAATACAATTACTTTTCTTGGAAATTAATATAGATTAATCGATTAGGGAATACTAAATGTATTAGTAACAAACAGCAATATTTTCACTATTTAAATTACCAATAAATATTTTTTAAATATAGAAAATTTTTAGAAATAGTTACTCGCCATTTATCCTAAGACTAAATATCAACATCTCTTTTCTTTCTTATTGTGTACTCCAAGAAAATATGGAAATACCGAATGAACTCTTAGAATGAAGCAATTTTCCTTAACCGTAAAAATCATAGGAATAGTCTGCTAAATTTAAAAACACTAGACTAGTATTTTTATACATAGGAATCTCCCCTTCCAATCAAATCCTAACAATATGAAATAATGAGTTGTTTTAAAAAATGTATTGACAGAATAGCTTATATTTTTTTATAATCCGTTATAACAACTTAAGCAAATGTAATTTGTCATGATTTTATCTGCGATGAAGAGGAGAGTAGATGATTAGGAGCGTATCAGAGAGCTGCCCCACGGCTGAAAGGGTGGTAACGGTCGAATCATTGAAGGTAGCCTTGGAGCTTTACTTGTGAAATAGCTATTTCATATCTAGATTAGTAAGTAACGGTTGGTCCCGTTAGCAGACCTAAGTTTAATTTTATTCGTTAAACTTATAAAGCCTGTTTTTCGTGAGGGAAATAGGGAAATTGGGTGGTAACGTGATACTTTCGCCCCAATATTTGATTTTCAGAATCAAATATTGGGGCTTTTTTATATGAATTGAATACATAACGGCGTTGAAAAGAAGGAGTAAAAGAGAATCCTCATACACAGAGAGTCGTTCCACTGGCTGAGAGAACGATTATGAGCCCCCTTTGAAGGTAGTCTTGGAGCTTTGCTTTTGAAAAATTGTATCTAGTAAAAAGCAACGATATAGTTCTCGTTATCGAACTAAAGTTATAGAACTTACTGAGTCTATTTACCGTGAGGAAATAGAAAAGTTGGGTGGTACCGTGATAATCTTGCCCCAACATTTGATTGATTTTTCAGGAATCAATTAAATGTTGGGGCTTTTTATATAAATCGCATACATAACGGCGTTGAAAAGAAGGAGTAAAAGAGAATTCTCATAAACAGAGAGTCGTTCCACTGGCTGAGAGAACGACTATGAGACCTCTTTGAAGGTAGTCTTGGAGCTTTGCTTTTGAAAGATAGGAAATTTTATCCAGCGAAAAGCAACGATATAGTTCTCGTTACTGAACTAAAGTCATATTGACTTACTGAGTCTATTTACCGTGAGGAAATAGAAAAACTGAGTGGTACCGCGATAATCTCGCCTCAGCAATCAAGCATCTTATGCGTATTTGATTGTGGAGGTGAGATTATTCTATTTTCTACGTAAGAATTAAATTAAAAAAGTCATAGAAATTAAAAAGATGAAAGCAGGAGGAATAAAAAATGAAAAGTTTTTCAATGAAAGATAACTTATATATCGGTCTTATGTTATTCGCTCTATTTTTTGGAGCAGGTAACCTGATTTTCCCTCCTTCCTTAGGACATGCCGCTGGAGCAAATATTTTGGAAGGAATGATGGGGTTCCTTATTACTTCAGTTGGTCTACCAATATTAGGTGTAACAGCTATTGCTAAGTTCGGAAGTTTACAAGCATTAACCAATCATGTACACCCAAAATTTTCAATTACCTTCACACTCATAACATACTTATGTCTAGGGCCATTCTTAGTTATTCCACGTGCAGGAAGTGTAGCTTTTGAAATGGGGGCTGTTCCGTTTCTTCCACATGAGTTAAAGACCCAAAGTTTATCGCTTTTTATTTATACCATTCTTTATTTTTCTTTTAATTTTTGGTTATGTCTAAACCCTTCTAAATTATTTGATCGAATTGGTAAAGTTTTAACTCCCATTATACTAGGAATTATTGCGATTATATTTATTCAAAGTATATTACATCCAATTGGAGAATACGGAATACCATCTCAAAAGTATGAACATACCGCCATATTTAAAGGCGTTATAGATGGTTACTTAACAATGGACGCTTTATCTGCTCTTCTTTTTGGAAGTGTTGTTATTACAGCAATTAAAAAAAGAGGTATCCATGATTCAAAAAAGATAACGCAAATTACTATTAGGACGGGGATAATCGCAGGTATTTTTTTAGCAATTATTTATCTGATGCTAGGGCATTTAGGAGCTACTAGCCAGTCTTTGCTTCCTCCAACTGAAAATGGTGGGCTTCTTTTAACGGTTGTGACTACTCATTTATTCGGGAATTCAGGTAGTATCCTATTAGGGTTAGTATTTACTCTTGCTTGCTTAACGACATCCATTGGCCTTATCACTTCTTGTGGTCAATATTTTTCTAGAATTATACCGTATTTTAGTTATAAAACATGGATTGGAATTCTTTGTTTCATTAGTATGTCTCTTGCTAACCTAGGTTTAACTCAAATTATATTATTTTCTGTTCCAATATTAACTGCTATTTATCCTTTAACCATTGTTTTAATTATTTTATCTTTCTTCCACAAATATTTTAAGGGATACTCATCTGTTTACATAGGTAGTTTAGCAGGAACAGCTTTCATTAGTATCGTTGATGGTTTGAAGCAAAGTAGCATTGAAATACATGCTATCGAAACACTTTATCATTTTATTCCATTATATACGTTGGGAATGGGTTGGATTTTACCTGCAATATTTGGAGCTTGTGTAGGTTATTTATGGGGAATATTAAGAAATGATTATTTTTACCATAATGAATCAGAGGTACAAAATGATAAAATGTTATCTACTAAGTAAAAGAAAGGATGCCTTTATAGGGCATCCTCTTTATGTGTACAAACAGTTACTTACTTGCACACTTTTTTACTATTACTGACCCTTGATTTGGCTGCTTCATTATTTACATCCAGTTCTTATAATAAAGTGAAACTTTAATCAGTGGAGGTTTTCTTCATCCCCACTGATTATTAGCCCTTATCAATCGGGCTTTTACGGGCAGTTGATCCCCCACCTATCTTCCCCGTTTTTCTCTGAATTATTTCTCAAATTCTGAGGGCCTTATTATAACGCTCGATTTAAGTAATTTTAAAACAGATAAAAATCCACATATTTCTCACAAATCAATCAATAAAACGATTACATTTTAATTTATACTAAATGTACAGGTAATACTCCCTAATTAACCCAGCTTGTCTGGTTACCCCGTTAAATACTATAAAAAAAGAACTTGTATCGTATACAAGTTCTTTTTTTCACTTATTTGAATAATATGTCCTTACTATATTGCTTTCCAGCAAGTAAGTCATATTGAATAAGTTTATATTGCTCTAACATTTCTTTTTGTTTATGCGTTAAATCTTTTATTTCTTCTCCATTTTTATCGACCTTTAAATCATCTTTAAGCACTGGTATTTCTTTGTGTAGTTCCGATAAAAACTGATAGAATGGTGATTTATTTAATCCAGCATAATCAAGAACAAGATTTGAAAAATAAATCGGACTTACTAATCCTAAGTTATCATTTGGCAAATCAAAGTTTGCATACATTAGTAATGGCGTTTCTAACATAATTAATTTTTCACTTAAAGTTTCTTCATTTTCTATATATCCAGCCTCTTTATAAATAGCCTTATTCGTTCCTAACACTGGCAAGTGATCCCCAAAGAAGACTAATAAAGTAGGTCTTTCTAACCCATTAAGCTGTTCTATTAAATATTGTAGAGCTTCATCGGAACGCCTTACACCTTCCGTATAGATTTCTAATTCTGCTTTTGATTCTTCATTTGTTAATCCACTAACTTCTATTTTATTTTCTTCAAACCGCCCTGGATTATATGGAAAATGATTTTGCATCGTCACCGCATGAATAAATGTAGGCTGTTTTCTCTTATTCAATTCATCTATTATTTCTTTACTCATAGATAAATCACTAATATTGTCTCCAGCTAATTCTTTATTTTTCATCGTATCTTCTGCATTAAAGTTATCAAATCCAAATGTATTATATACATCGTCCCGTTTATAAAACGCTCGATTAAAAGCATGAATTGCACTCGCATAGTACCCTTGCTTTTTCAATTCACTTGCGATGGATGGAATTTCTTTCTGACTTGTAACAGCTTGTTGATATGGTATAGAACCAGGCATTAACAAACTCATTGAATAACTCGTTAACGCTTCAAATTCTGTATTCGCTGTATTTCCCCCAAATGTAGGAGCTACTGTTTGTCCACCTGGAAAATTCTCAATATAATGATGTAAATTCGCCACCGGATCTTCACTAAATGAAAGGTTCGTTAGTTTTGTAGGATCCCAAAAAGCCTCGCTCATAAGAAATATAATATTCGGTTTCTCTGCTTTTTTTTGTTCTCCCACATTATCGCCATATTGTTTCTTTATATCCTCTGCAATTTGAAGCATATTTTCTTTTGAATATTCTTCTGGTTCCTGTATGACCGTTGTATCTAAGTTACTTAAAAACCCCAAAACCAAACCATTTTGACCATAGTTCATATTTTGATTCCACAAAGGGAAGTATATCCCCCCTTTTGCAAATAACTTATTCACAAATGTATTAGGATAATTACTAAACGAATATACCATAAACACGGATGCACATATTAAAACAATCCTCATACTAATATGGATTTTTATAGATTTAATGTGTTTTCGAATATAAAAAACTACAAATATAAATAAAGCTATACTAATGATTACTATCAATATATTTTTCAAACTAAAATAATCCATAACCATCGGTATAACGGACTGCATATGCCCGATTTGTGTAAAGTCAGACGGATAAAGCGGCTCTCCTCTGAACATACTTTTGAAATAATTAACAATCGCTAGAATAATTAAAGAACAACTAGTTAACATCACACTTAGTAAAATTTTACCAATTAAATTATAAACTAAAACATACACCATATAAATGAATACCAAGCTGAATAGGTACTGTGCATACTGCAAATAAATCCAATTATTCACAAGTAAAAAATTCATATTTTCTTGTATGAATATATAAAGCCAAGCTATTAAATGAGCTATTACAAACAATAAAATATGAATTCTTATAGCTGGTCTAAGTCTATTGATCATCCCTTTATTCAAATAAACACTAAAAAATAGTATGCTCCATAAAATTATAGTAACTATACTTAATGTGATTCCCTCATTAAAAAATAGCTTAGTCTTCTCTAATTCGAAATAGCCTAGCGTGATAAAAAACAACGTTTCTAAAAAAATGGTCCACATTCCGCTAATAATGAAAGAAAGTAATGGGCTCTTTCTTGCTTGCTGAACAGAAAAATTAAAACGCAATTCATTTCTTCTTTGTTTCTGAGCTACAAAATCCAAATGCAATTTATTTCCTCTTTTCTTTTCGTTTCTTTGTTTCACCCCGCATCAGTAAAAACATTATACTCTCAATCTTCATATCTATTTTTATTATACAGATATAACCTTAAATACTCCTTAAAAAATAACACTTCTTCTTATTTTTTACAACCTGATAGAGTCGAAAAAGTGCAAGAATACTGTATCTACAAACTATATCGAGAGTGTTGCCAAACTAAAATAAACATGCAATGTTATGAATCAAAAAAACTATGTAAAATCGATTGACTTTCCTCAAAAGTGGTTATCATACTAGTAAATCCGTCCTCTCTGGAGATAGTTTGGAATACTATCATTTTTCCAGGAAGACGGATTTCTTTATGCATTCATCTTTGATATTTATGAGTTTTGCAACACCTTCTTTATGATTGAAATTAAATCCACCTGATTTCCCATATCTTTAATAAGTTTCACCTATTTAGTCTCTGCTTGTACAGCTTTTGCATCATCAGTATTAAATGGCTGATCTTCTCCATAAAGATAACTTTTCTCCGAACACAAAAGCTTAATTCAGTCATGCAATTTGTTAATCCTTACGTGTATAACCCTTCTCATTACTTAACTATTTCACAGATTAAATCAACTAATTGAGTAGTTCCCTCATTATCTTTCCTTCTATAATCATTCATATTTTGAATATATCTTTCTCTGTCTTTATATAATTGATTTATCGAATTAATAAATTTGTAGTCTGTTGTATCTTCTTGAAGTAATACTTCAGTGTAACCTGAATGCCTGAAATATTCCGCATTTATAATTTGATCTTCTCTACTAGAGCCACTAGTGAGCGAGATTAAAAGCATCGGCTTTTTCAAAACCAAAAAGGATTATTCCATATCCTTCTTTATTGTAATAAACAGATTTATTACAATAAACTAAAAATCACGATTTTTTAAGAACAAAAAGTAGTAGTAATATTTAGTGTCCATCCTATAATAGAACCTTCAAATACAACAAAGTCATCAAATACAAAGAGATTCCATACACCATTTGGATCTATTCCATTGAAAACACTTAAAGTCGATCCATATGGAGGTGGTGGTGCTGGAGAAGGAAAAGTATCTATAAGTATAGGATCAATACCAAGATAATTAGTTGGTTGAAATGTACCAGAGACGATTTGGCTTTCGTCAGGAAGTAAAGTTTGTGCGTAATCGTTAAAATTTAATATAACACTATTAACCTCGAACCCACCTCCCGCATCCGCCATAAGAATAACGCTTTGCCCTTGTGGTCCTACAAGCAAGATATCAACATCATCAGGGAATATATGAGTCAGGCCAATTAATGTCACTGTAACTTGAGTAACCTCACCGGATAAACCTGTAACATGAATACTAGATGGATATGGTATTGCTGGGCCTTCGGATGGTAGAACAATTGGGGACAAATTACTAAATGTAGCTGTGGAAACAGCGCAAGGAGTAGATATAGGATCAGGAGTAGGACAAAAAACAGAAAGAAGTTTGCAAATTTTTCTAATAAATGGATACAAAAAATTTACCTCACTTATCTATACTATTATATTTAATTCAAAAAAAGTGATTTCGTTTCTTATACTTGTCCCATTTATAAAATACTTTAAGTAATTTATTTAGTTTTGATAATTGCAATTATGTAAACTAAATTTGTATACAGTATACATGTGAACTTTGGGATCTAACTTGTTTTTTAATAAATTAATTATTTTTCATATTTCTTTACTTTCGTACATTTCTTATAACAAGGGTGTCATACAGTAAAAAGAAAGCTTATCTTGATTTTAATTTTAACTCGTAAGGTGAGTCCCCCCATATTTCTACATTCTTTGAACGCTCTTCTTTCAAACCTTTCATTGAAATGACAAATAATACTCTACACGTTACCACAAAACATAGAACCTATAAATTATGGATAATTAACAAAAAGCATGACATAAAATTGTCATGCTTTTTTGCCTATTAAAACATTCTTTTCCCACATTATTTTTTCAGTATATTAACGTAAAAACTCATTCAGTGGTATTTTTTCATTCTTTATACTAACTTTAAACAGTACAAACAATTTTCTTTACCCAGTAGCAGACTTTTTTCCCTTTGGACAGCTCCCCTACATAACCCTCTTAAACATCTTCTCCAATTCATAAGTAGAATGATGCACCAGAATCGGTCTACCATGCGGACATGTATAAGGATTCGTCGTTGTACGCAATTCTTCAAGTAAAGCAAAAATTTGATTGTTCGTTAAATATTGATTTGCTTTAATCGATGCTTTACAACTCATCATAATCGCTGCTTCTTCACGTAGTTTTTTAATATCAACTTTTTTTAACTTTACGACTTGCTGCATGATTTCATCGATGATTTCTGTTTCCTGTCCTTTTGGAAACCACGTTGGATGCGAACGAACAATAAAGGATTGATGGCCGAATTGTTCTAAGAATAACCCGACCTTCTTCAATTCCTCTAATTGTTCTTCGACACGTAAAAATTCAGTAAGAGATAAATCGATACGATATGGTACAAGTAATTCCTGCACTTCTTGCGTAACTTGCCCGACTTTATCACGGAAATATTCATAATTGATACGTTCTTGCGCTGCATGCTGGTCAATCATATATAATCCTTTATCATTTTGAGCGAAGATATAAGTTCCGTGCATTTGCCCAATTGGATAAAGCGGTGGTAAATCATTACCATTCATTTCAATCTCTTTGATTTCTTGAATTTCTTCTTCTAGTTCCTCTAATTCAAAGTCCTCTTCACTACTATCCCATTCTTTTGCTTCTTGAACACTTGCTTCTATTATCGGTTTAGAAGATGGCTGCCAGCTTTCTGCTTCTCTTACTAATGACTGTGGTGGCTGCCATTCTTGCTTCGACTGTTGCCAAAGCTGCGGCACTGGATTTACTTCTTCTTCTTTCTTTTCATCCATTCCAGTTGGTAAGACAATGTTAGGCATAGGTGGTTCTTTGGCCTTTGTATGCTCAAAATGGAATTGTTCTTGCACACTTTGATCTTTTTCTTTTTTCTTCGTTGTCACGCCAGCATCTGGAATTAGCTGGATCTTTTTAAAGGCGTCTTGCAACGTCTTTTCAATTAATTGCAGTAATTCCTGTTCTTTACTGAAGCGTACTTCTAATTTAGCTGGATGAACGTTAACATCCACTAGCATTGGATCCATCTCAATTGATAAGAACCCAATTGGATAACGGCCAACTGGAAGCAATGTGTGATACCCTTGCTGAATAGCTTTCATTAAGACATAGTTACGAACGTAACGGCCATTTACAATCGTTGACATGTAGTTACGAGAGGCTCTTGTTACTTCAGGCAACGTTACATAACCACGAATCGTAAAGTCTAATGATTCCACTTCAATTGGAATAAGCTTTTTCGCAACTTGAATACTATAAATGGCTGCGAGTACTTGTCTCACATCACCATTTCCTGATGTGTGAAGCAATTTTTTCTCATTATGAAACAGTTTCAAAGATACTTCTGGATGCGACATAGCAATGCGATACACAATATCTGTAATATTCCCAAGCTCTGTATGAATTGTTTTCATATATTTAAGGCGCGCTGGTGTGTTAAAAAACAGGTTTTGAACCGTAATATCCGTTCCTTTACGGCTCGCTGTTTTTTCCTGTTTTATAATGTCTCCACCTTTAATAATAAGGTGTGTACCTGGTGCGTCTCCTGTACTTGTGATTAACTCTAATTCACTAACAGATGCAATACTCGGTAATGCCTCACCGCGGAAACCGAGCGTCCGTATGCGAAACAAATCATTTTCATCTTTAATTTTGCTTGTTGCATGGCGCTCAAAAGCAACAATACAATCTTCTTCAGCAATACCATCTCCATTATCGATGATGCGAATTTTCGATAATCCTGCTTCTTCTAAGTGGATTTCAATAGATGTACTATTCGCATCGATGGAATTTTCCACAAGTTCTTTTACAACGGATGCGGGTCGTTCTACTACTTCCCCTGCTGCGATTAAGTTAGAGAGTTGATCATCGAGTTTGCGAATTTTCCCCATCTACTTACTCATCCTTTCTTTAACTTTTTCTGTAAACGATACAATTCATTTAGTGCTTCTAGAGGCGTCATATCAAGTAAATCAATTTTTTTAATTTGCGTTAATACAGCTGTTTCCTTTTGATCAAGCACTAGCTTGTCTTCTTTTTTCACAGGCTGTTCTGTAGCAAAGAAAGATAGCTGTGATTCTGCAGAGTCTTCTTTCTCCTCTGACAGTGGTCCTGATTCTTCTTTTACAACTACTGGTTCTTGGACAATTTCTTCTTGTACTTTCACTTCCGCTCGTTTCGGAATAATGATTTCCTCTTGTCCTTCTAACTGTGCTAATACTTCTTTTGCGCGAGCAATTAAACTATCTGGAAGCTCAGCAAGCTGGGCAACGTGAATACCATAACTTTTATCTGCTGCACCATCTTGAATCTTATGCAAGAAAACAACTTTTCCGTTTTCTTCAATAGCTGAAACGTGTACGTTTTTCAGTTGCTCTAAACTTTCTTCTAATACAGTTAATTCGTGGTAATGTGTTGAGAATAGTGTTTTCGCTCCAATTTGGTCATGAATATGCTCGATGATTGCTTGTGCAAGTGCCATACCATCATACGTAGATGTACCACGGCCGATTTCATCAAATAAAATTAAACTTCTTTCTGATGCATTTGCAATCGCATTTTTTGCTTCTAACATTTCGACCATAAACGTACTTTGACCTGAAATTAAATCATCTGCTGCACCAATTCTCGTAAAGATTTGATCGAAGACTGGTAATACAGCTTCCGTTGCAGGTACAAAGCAACCGATTTGCGACATAACAGTAACAAGTGCTAATTGACGCATATACGTACTTTTACCAGACATATTGGGACCTGTAATTAAAAAGACATCCATGTTTTCAGGCATCACACAATCGTTTGGAACATACAATTTGCCGTTCAATACTTTTTCTACAACAGGATGACGACCATCTTTTATGAAGATTTCACGTTTATCTGTTAAAACTGGTTTCACAAATTGCTCTTCTTCACTCACTGTAGCAAAACTTTGCAGTACATCTAATTCACTAATCACTTTTGCCAAGTGTTGTAACTTAGGAATAAATACTTTTACTTCTTCACGCAGTACAGTAAACAAATCATACTCTAGCTGTACAATTTTTTCTTCTGCCTCTAAAATTAATGTTTCTTTTTCTTTTAATTCATCTGTAATAAAACGCTCCGCATTTGCAAGCGTCTGTTTGCGCTCATAGCGCCCTTCTGGAAGCGCAGCAAGGTTTGCCTTGGTCACTTCAATATAGTAGCCAAAAATACGGTTGTAACCAATCTTTAACGATTTAATTCCCGTAATGTCACGCTCGCGTTTTTCAAGCTCTGCAATCCATGTTTTCCCGTTCTTACTAACATAACGATACTGATCTAGCTTGTCATTATAACCATCTTTTATAATATCCCCATCTTTTATAGAAAGCGGTGGGTTCTCTTGAATACTTCTATCTAGTAACTCTGTTAAGCTTTCACATGGATCGGCACCTTGAATTAATCTTGCCGCATAAGAATTATCTATCAGACTAACCGCCTCTAAAATAGTCGGAACTTGCAATAAAGAACGTTTTAATTGCAGTAAATCGCGCGCATTGACGTTACCATATGCAACTTTTCCCGCTAGACGCTCTAAGTCATACACTTCTTTTAGTTTTTCTTTTAAATCTTCACGTAAGAAATAGTCATTCACAAACGTTTCAACCATTTCTAAACGCTCTTCAATTTTGTCTTTTTGTATAAGCGGTCGTTCCATCCACTGTTTTAGCATACGGCCGCCCATCGCTGTTTTTGTTTTATCTAATAGCCATAGGAGCGAACCTGTTTTTTCTTTTGTTCGAAGTGTTTCTGTTAACTCTAAGTTACGCTTTGAATGCACATCAATTTTCATAAATTGATTTGTATAATAAATATCTACTGGTTGCAAATGATCTAATGAACGTTTTTGTGTTCTTAGTACATAATTCAATAAGCGCCCTACCGCTGTAACTAATTTCGTTTGGGTTACATTTTTCACAAGATGCTGTAATCCTTCAGGAACTTTCGTTTCATCTTCATAAGAGATTGTCATTTTTAATGTTTCCGTCAACTTGTTTAGCTCATCTTTTGAAAATGTGGAATCTACAACAATTTCTTTTGAGCCTGTTGCGTAGACTTCTAATAAGACATCTTCTACAGAACCTGTTAACAATGTGACTGTATTTTGCCCTGTTGTTAAATCATTACAAGCTAAAGCATAAGAACCATCTTCAAAATGAGTTAACGCAGCTAAGAAGTTATTTTCCTTTTCATCAATCGTACGCCCCTCCATCATAGTTCCTGGCGTAATTAATTGAACGACTTCACGACGTACAACACCTTTTGCTGTTTTCGGATCTTCTACTTGTTCACAAATTGCAACTTTATATCCTTTTTCAACAAGCTGTTCAATATAATTTTTCGCCGCATGGTACGGAACACCGCACATCGGTATTCGATTGCTACTCCCCCCATCTCGGCTTGTTAGCGTAATTTCAAGTTCATGAGCTGCCTTAACCGCATCTTCAAAAAACATTTCATAAAAATCACCTAAACGAAAAAATAAAAAGGCATCTTGATAATCTGCCTTGACCTTTAAATATTGTTGTATCATTGGGGTATACTGAGCCATCTGTTTCCTCCATACTTCATAAAAATGTGCTATATATTATATGCCGCACTTCACGGACAATTTGCTCTCCACTTATAGGAGTCTCTCCCCATTATAGCACATTTTAGGTACAAAACAGTTGCATTCAGCATCACTAATACTTCGTAAAAAAGCTAGGAAGAATTTCTCCCTAGCTTTCTATTACTCTTCTTCTGCATCTACAATAAAGTTTGGATCTAACTCTTCAAATTCATCATCATCAACTTCAAAATCTTCCTCATTCTCTGGACATCCATCTGGATTTACATTTACACAAATTTTTGTTTCACCGACAACTTCTGTTACAAATTCACGCTCTACAGTTACAACAATTTTGTTATCATTTGGTGAAACGAGCGCTTCTAAACAATTGGGATGTTGAATGACGCGGGCAATAATTTCTAAATCTTCACCTGAAAAGTTTTTGTCACGATATCCAACATTCACTTCATCTGTGTAACTAACACGTTCCGTTACAACTTCTGTTTTTGTGTTTTCATCAAATGAGTACCACGTATTCACATCATAGTATCCTTCAATTTCTACAGACTTCCCATTCTTTCTCGCTTCATATGTGTGATTAATTACCCAACATCCGAGAATACTTGTCGGCTCATGATTTGATTCACATGTATGCGTTGATTTTGTATACTTACGTCCTTTGCCCACTACTGCTTTTGTAATAATCTCTCTAAATTCGGACATTCGGAACCCTCCTCAATCAATATTCACTTAATCATATGCGTGACAATCGCGGAATGTGTCATTCTTTTTTTGACAAAAGACTATAGAACAGAATAAAAATAAAAAAAGAGATGTCCATAAGACATCTCCCTTAGCAACCACAGTTCCCTTTTTTACTCTCTACTTCAGCACCAGTTTCACCTTTTAACACATTGCCACCAGTTGAAATTAAAATTTCATCCGTTACGTTATTAGAAATAGTACTTGCTACAAGCTGCAGTAAATCATTTACATATGTTTGTGAAGATTTAAATTCCTGTACAACCGGAATGCTATCAAGTTTATCTTGCAGAGCATCTATTTCCGCTTCTACTTTTTTCAATGCTTCCCATTTTCCATAATGCTGTAAGTTTACAGCTTGTTTTTGCAGTGCTTTAATTTCATCAATTGCATGTTTTACATTTTCATTTTTATGAATTTGCGCTTCCGCACGTTTAAAGAAATCCACTTCTTCTGTTTCAGAAATCATTTTCGCTAATTCTTTTGCTTGTTCAACAATTTCATCTTTTGTATAAGCTTTCATCTATTATTTCACCTCGATCGGCTCCTCAACCAATTCCCCGTTTAGAGACCAAGTTTTTGCTTCCGTTACTTTTACTTTTACAAGCTGACCGATTGCAGATTTTGGAGCTACGAAGTTTACCAGTTTATTGGCACGCGTATAACCTGCAAGCACGTCTGGATTATTCTTACTTTCTCCATCAACTAGTACTTCAACAATTTGACCTTCATATCGTTTATTCTTTTCCATAGAATATTCATTAACTAATGCATTTAAACGTTGTAAACGCTCTTTTTTCACTTCCATTGGTACATTATCCTTCATTTTTGCAGCAGGTGTACCTTCACGTGGAGAATAAATAAATGTAAATGCACTATCAAAACCTACTTCACGATATAACGACATCGTTTCTTCAAACTGCTCGTCTGTTTCATTTGGGAAACCAACGATAATATCAGTTGTTAATACTGCATTCGGAATCGCTTCTTTAATCTTACGTACAAGTTCTAAATAATGTTCTCGTGAATATTTACGCGCCATAATTTTTAGCATATCTGTACTTCCAGATTGTACTGGTAAGTGGATATGTTCAACTAAATTACCGCCTTTTCCAAGCACCTCAATTAAGTAATCATCGAAATCACGTGGGTGACTTGTCGTAAAGCGAACACGTGCTATATCAATTTTACGAAGTTCATCCATTAAATCGCCAAGACCATATTCTAAATCTTCAAAGTCTTTACCATATGCGTTTACATTTTGACCAAGCAGCGTAATTTCTTTATACCCATTTGCCGCTAAATGACGAATTTCATTAATAATATCTTCTGGACGGCGACTACGTTCTTTACCACGTGTATACGGTACAATGCAATATGTACAGAATTTGTCGCATCCATACATAATATTTACCCATGCTTTAATATCACCGCGACGCACCTTCGGAAGATTTTCAATTACATCTCCTTCCTTAGACCATACCTCAACAACCGTCGCTTTTGAGAACATCGCATCTTTTAAAATGTATGGCAAACGATGAATATTATGTGTGCCAAACACCATATCTACATGCTGGTTTTTTTGCATAATTTTGTTTACAACAGATTCCTCTTGAGACATACAACCGCACACACCGATTAAAAGATCTGGGTTTCTTTGTTTTAATGGTTTTAAATGACCAAGTTCACCAAATACTTTATTCTCAGCGTTTTCACGAATGGCACAAGTATTTAATAGAATCACATCTGCATCTTCTGTCGAAAATGTTGGTTCATATCCAAGCGCTGTAAAAATACCAGCCATTACTTCTGTATCATGCTCATTCATTTGACATCCGTAAGTACGGATATAAAACTTTCTTCCAGCACCAAAGTTACGAAATTCTTCTGGTAAACCAAAATCACGCTCGATTTTCACTTCTTCTTTCCCGCGTTTTTTCGCATCCTTCAAAGAAGGTGGCTGATATACACTTTCAAAGTATTTGCTATAATCTTTTTCTTCTTTTTTCATAGAAGAATTCGCTTGTTGACTTGCTAATCGTTGTTGCTCGTTCATGGGTAATCTCCTTTCAACCTTAACTATACACACTCTGTAGTCCATTTTAATGACAATCAGACCCATCTTAAAGATTAGAATAGTTTGAGAGATAGCTTGCCCCTTGAAATTCAAGTAATCGATCTAATCATCCATAAGAATGGAGCCTTCCCGACACCAATAGACATTCCCTTTTTGTTGTTTTAACCTTGTCCTTTAAAAACATATTACTTTATTCCTATACACACTATCATAGTATAAGATGTTTAGCCAAATTTAACAACAAAGAGACAGTGTCATACCCACGTACACCAGCGCACAAACCAATTTTTCTAACAAGACGATACACTTATTATTTTATCATTCTGAATTTTCTAGGTAAATAAAAAAAGCTGCCGTTAAGCAGCTTTTTTATTATGATTACATAAATTCAGCAACGAGTTCATCGAACATTTTTTGATCCATTTGTAAATCAGCTTGCACTAAAGGTTTTTCGCTATATCCCTTTACAAGCTCTTGGTAAGAAGGCTGCTTGGTATTTTGATAAATTAAACCCGTTACTAAACCTTTGTTTTCCATCAATGTTTGCATAGCAATCATACGATTAGACGGATCATATCCTTCTACTGTGCTTAGTTTTGTTAAATTCTCTTTAAACCAGTCATACGTATTCACTTTATTATAAGTTACACATGGGCTAAATACGTTAATTAAAGAGAACCCTTTATGCTGAATACCAGCTTCAATAAGCTGTGTTAATTCTTTTAAATCACTAGAGAAGCTTTGTGCAACAAATGTCGCACCAGCTGTTAATGCCATTTCCATTACAGATAACGCTGGTTCAATTGAACCTTGCGGTGTACTTTTCGTTTTAAAGCCCGCTTCACTACGTGGTGAAGTTTGACCTTTTGTTAAACCGTAAATTTGGTTATCCATAACGATGTACGTAATGTCAATGTTACGACGAATCGAATGAATGGTATGTCCCATCCCGATTGCAAAGCCATCTCCGTCACCACCAGATGCGATAACTGTTAAGTCACGGTTTGCCATTTTCACACCTTGTGCAATTGGAAGTGCACGTCCATGAATACTATGAACGCCATATGAATTAATATAGCCTGAAATACGACCTGAACAGCCAATTCCAGAAATAACAGCTAATTCATCTGGATTTAAACCAACGTTAGCTGCTGCACGTTGAATCGCAGCTTGCACCGAGAAGTCTCCGCAACCTGGACACCAGTTTGGTTTTACACTGTTACGAAAGTCCTTAAATGTTGCCATTTAATACAACCCCTTTTTTGCATTCGTTGTAAATTTCTTTTGGCAAGAATGGATTTCCGTCATATTTTAACAGACTCGAAATTTTCTCACCATTGCCAAGATTCATTTTCATAATGTTAGCAAGCTGACCAGTTGCATTATTTTCCACAACAACAACGCGCTTTGCACCCTTCACAAGGGGAAGGATTTCATCTGTTGGGAACGGATGAATTAAACGAACGTGAGCATGATTTACTTTTAATCCTTCTTGCTCTAAACGCTCCATCGCCTCTTCAATTGCACCACGAGTAGAATTAAAACCTACTAATAATACATCAGCGTCATCATACTTGGCATTTTTGTACACAGGGGTATTAAACTTCAGATTCTCCATTTTACGGAAACGTTTGTCCATTTGTGCTTTACGATTCAGTGCTGATTCAGATGGTTTACCAGTTTCATCATGTTCTACACCTGTAACATGGTGAACACCATTTTTCATACCAGGTAAAACGCGTGGTGAAACACCATCTTCTGTCACTTCGTAACGTTTAAAGTAAGCTTTATTTTCACGCTCTGGTAACTCTGCTTGTAAATCAAGCTTACCGCGGCGAATTTCTACTCTATCTAACTTCAGTGGTTCTACTGTTTGTTTCCCTAAAGAAAGCTGTAAGTCTGTTAAGAAAATAACAGGAACCTGATATTCTTCCGCTAAGTTAAATGCTTCTACACTATCATAGAATGCTTCTTCAACTGTACTTGGCGCCATTACGATTTTTGGAATTTCACCATGTGTCCCGTAAATCATCGCCATTAAATCAGATTGCTCTTGCTTTGTTGGTAAACCTGTACTTGGACCACCACGCTGTGTATCAATAATAACAAGAGGCGTTTCTGTAATACCAGCTAAACCGATTGCTTCCATCATTAAAGATAGGCCCGGACCTGCAGATGCTGTTAATGTACGAACACCAGCATAGTTTGCGCCAATCGCCATTGTACAAGCCGCAATTTCATCCTCAGTTTGGATGACTGTTCCGCCTACTTTTGGAAGTTTTTTAATTAAGTATTCCATAATTTCAGATGCAGGTGTAATTGGATATGCAGACATAAAGCGAGCACCACCAGCTACTGCTCCGAATGCAATTGCATCATTACCAATCATAAACATACGTTTTTGACCATCAGCTTTTTCAAGCTGCATCATGTTTACTTTTTCACCAAGTAATTCTTTCATATATTGAGAGCCAAGCTTAATTGCTTCCATATTCTTCGCAACAACTTGCTCTCCTTTACGGCCGAAAATTTCATCAACAACTTCTAAATATACAGTTTCATCTAACCCTAATACTGCACTAGATGCTCCGACAGCAACCATGTTTTTCATTAATGATGTACCTAGCTCAGAAGCAATATCTGTAAACGGTATTGCATATAGGTTTACATCTGCGCTTTCTGGTATAGTTGGATTAAATTTTGCGTCTGCAACGACAATGCCACCTGGTCGTAGTTCGTGGAAGTTAAAATCAATTGTTTCTTGATCAAAAGCAATTAAAATATCTAAATCATCTGATATTGCGCGTACTTCAGTTGTACTTACGCGAATTTTATTATTTGTATGACCGCCCTTAATTCGTGATGAAAAGTGGCGGTAACCGTATAGGTAATACCCTAAGCGGTTTAATGCAATACAGAAGATTTCTCCTGTACTTTCAATTCCTTCACCTTGTTGTCCTCCAACTTTCCATGAAAGTTGACTAATCATCTCCTACACCCCTTTTGGCTGCATTCATTTGTAGTGTATTTTTTATAGTAATAGTGTAGCACTTTTTATGCAAAGAAACTACAATGGACGCAAATTATACCTCTTCAGACTTCCCTGAATGTTTTGCGTAATCTTAATTCGTCTACAATTCTAGCCTTACAATGAAAAAAATGCAATAATTTGGCTTGATTTTTTATTCGTTTTTTTTAACTTTTCTAAATATTTATTTTCAATTTAAAAATACAGTATAAAATAAGCAACTAGAAAGAAATATGATTAATGAAATTATCATATAAAAAGCTTTGAACATGTGTTTCACTGTATCTCTTACTCAATTCATTGATTACATATTCATAACGCCGATATGCTTCCACACCGACAACCGTTTCTGTGATACCATCAAAATCCGAACCGAATCCTATATTGTTCTCTCCTCCAAGTGAACAAATGTGTTCCACATGCCGTAATATGTCATCCATATAAGCAGGTCTATGATTAGTTAAAAACTCTGGAACGAATGTTACACCAATTACACCATCTTTTTGAATAAGTGCTTGTACTTGTTCATCTTTCAGATTACGCGGATGCTGACAAAGCCCATAGTAATTTGAATGTGATGCAATTGGATATTGCGCAATCTCCATCACATCCCAAAAACCTTTTTCATTTAAATGAGACACATCTGTCCATAAACGAAATGAATTCAGTTCTTCTACAACTTTTTCGCCAAACGTGGTCAGTCCCGCACCTCTTGTTTCCAGTGCTCCATCAGCTAATAAATTCGCATGATTCCACGTGAGTCCCATAGATCGGACTCCTAAACGATAGAGTGTGCGTAATTTCATCATATCTTTTCCAATTGCTTCGCCACCTTCTAATGTTAAAATGGCGCCAACTTCATTTGGTCCTAACTGCTCTATATCTTTTTTTGTCTGAATCAATTTCATACTCGGTAACGATAAAACCTGCCTATAAAATATATCTACCATAGCTAACGCGGCTTCAAACCGTTGTTCATATGGTACTGTTTCAGGTACATATACCGCAAAGCATTGTACACTTCCCTTTCTTTTTCCCAATTGTTCAAATGTAATATGTAAAGACGGATCGTTTTGAAAATTCTTCTTCCCTTTTGCATTCCATAGTTGCCATAGTACATCACAGTGCGCATCAAATACTTTCACTTTCATTCCTCCTTCCCCATAAAAACAACCTGTTTGCATAGGAGCAAACAGGTTGTTCAAACTTAACGAGGTTCTACAATTAATTTTATTGCTGTACGTTCTTCACCATCAATCATAATGTCTGTAAAAGCTGGGATACAAATCAAATCCAAACCACTAGGCGCTACAAACCCTCTTGCAATTGCTACTGCCTTCACGGCTTGATTTAATGCACCTGCGCCAATAGCTTGGATTTCTGCTGTTCCGCGTTCGCGAATAACTCCAGCAAGTGCACCGGCTACAGAGTTAGGGACCGAAGTTGCTTTAACTTTTAATATTTCCATTCCTCGTTTCCTCCTCGTTTCTTATAAAAGTATTAGCGATTATTTCACTTTAACTTATATTCACGAGGAAAGACATGTATTCCTGCTAAATTTCTGTAATTTTTCTAAAAAATTAAAATATAATGTTTTTTCTAATTTTTAAACGGTATTATTCGAAAAATGGCTGATCATCATTAATTAAAATACGTTCAATTCTTTTCGCTTTTCCTGTATTTGGATCCACATCAATTAATACTGCACTTAACTGCGTTCTTCCGTTTGTTACTTCAAAACGTACAGGTAAATTCGTTAAAAACTTCTTCAGTACAGCTTCGCGATCCATACCTAAAATACCATCATATGGACCAGTCATTCCAACATCTGTAATGTAAGCTGTTCCGCTTGGTAAAATACGATTATCTGCTGTTGGAACATGTGTATGCGTCCCTACTACTGCTGTAGCACGTCCGTCTACGTACCAACCAAGTGCTTGTTTTTCACTTGTTGTCTCAGCATGAAAATCAATAAAGATAATATTCGTGCGCTTTTTCGCAATGTTAATTAATTCATCCACTTTTCGGAACGGACAATCAATTGGTGGAAGGAACGTACGTCCTTGTAAGTTAATTACCGCTACTTCTGTACCATTACAATTTACAAAAATAAGTCCTTTTCCTGGTGTTCCCTCTGGGAAGTTGGCTGGTCTTGCAAGATATTTTGCATCATCGATAAATTCAAACACCTCACGGTTATCCCAAGCATGGTTCCCAAGCGTAACTGCTTGGGCACCACACTCTAAAAAGTTTCGGTAAATTTTCTCTGTAATACCGCGACCACCCGCAGCATTTTCTCCGTTAATAATTGTTACAGTAGGCGTATATTTTTTCTTTAACGCCGGTACGTATTGCTGAATCATACCTCTTCCAGGGGATCCTACTACATCTCCAACAAATAAAATTCTCATATCTATTACCCTTCCTATGTACTATATAAATACAAATTAAAAAACAACATGAAACCCTTCTTTTTAGATGGGAGAGCGCATCAGCCATGCACAGAAGCGGTCATATCCTTTTCCTGCCCCATGCCAAGTGAAAACAAAAGGAAAAACGAGTACAGATTACCTTTTATTATCCATAGCCGTGGCTTATATGTCGAAAAATCAAAATGGATTTATATACTTATTTTATTACTACCTTACAAGTTGTTCACCTATAGAAAAACACACTGCTCATTTAAACTTTTCTTCTATTCTAGCCAATTAGAATCGAAATCGAATAAAGGTGATTTACAAACGCTTTATTTTATATTACCCAATGTCAACACAAAAAAATAAAGTGGTGTTTCACCACTTTATTTTGCGTATTCCACTGCACGTGTTTCACGAATAACTGTCACTTTAATATGTCCTGGATAATCCAGTTCATTTTCAATACGTTTTCGAATATCACGTGCTAAACGATGAGCTTCTAAATCATCGATTGTATCCGGTTTTACCAAGATGCGAACTTCGCGTCCAGCTTGAATTGCAAAAGATTTTTCTACTCCTTCATAGGATTCTGAAATCTCTTCTAACTTTTCAAGACGACGAATGTAGTTTTCCAATGTCTCACTACGAGCTCCCGGTCTTGCAGCTGATAACGCATCCGCTGCTGCAACTAAAACTGCAATGATGGAAGTTGGTTCTGTATCACCATGGTGAGATGCGATACTGTTAATAACAACTGGATGCTCTTTATATTTCGTTGCGAGTTCAACACCAATTTCAACGTGACTACCTTCTACTTCATGGTCAATTGCTTTTCCGATATCATGCAATAGACCTGCACGTCTCGCTAACTTTTCGTCCTCGCCAAGCTCCGCTGCCATAAGTCCTGCTAAATACGCTACTTCCATAGAGTGTTTTAACACGTTTTGACCATAACTTGTACGGAATTTCAAACGACCTAAAATCTTGATTAAATCTGGATGTAATCCATGTACACCTACTTCAAATGTCGTTTGTTCTCCCACTTCACGAATATACTCATCCACTTCACGTCTTGACTTTTCAACCATTTCCTCAATACGCGCTGGGTGAATACGTCCATCCTGTACGAGCTTATCAAGAGCGATACGAGCTGTTTCACGACGAATTGGATCAAATCCTGATAGGATTACCGCTTCTGGCGTATCATCAATAATAAGATCAATACCCGTTAACGTTTCTAACGTACGAATATTACGTCCTTCTCGTCCGATGATACGTCCTTTCATTTCGTCATTTGGAAGATTTACAACCGAAACGGTTGTTTCAGCAACATGATCAGCTGCACATCTTTGCATTGCAAGAGATAAAATCTCTTTTGCTTTCTTATCCGCCTCTTCTTTCGCACGAACTTCACTTTCTTTTACCATAACGGCAATTTCATGAGAAATTTCACTTTCCACTTTCCCTAAAATGATTGCTTTCGCTTGTTCGCGTGTCAGATTGGAAATGCGCTCTAATTCCGTTTGTTGCTTTTGAACTAACTCTCCCACTTTGCTTTCCAACTCTTCAATCTGTTGTTGTCTCGCTACAAGAGATTCCTCTTTCTTTTCTAACATTTGCTCACGTTTATCGAGCGTCTCGTCTTTACGATCAAGGTTCTCTTCTTTTTGCATTAAACGATTTTCTTGTTTTTGTAATTCGCTTCTACGGTCACGAATTTCTAATTCAGCTTCTGTACGAAGTGTATGAATTTCATCCTTTGCTTCTAAAAGCGCTTCTTTTTTAAGTGCCTCTGCTTCGCGATTTGCATCTTCTAAAATGCGTCTCGCTTCGTTTGCTGCACCGTTAATCTTCGCTTCTGCAATAGACTTTCGAACAAAAAAGCCAACAACTGCACCGACTGTTGCAAGCAAAATGGAGATGAGTACCCAAACTGTACTACTCATGATTTCACCTCCCCTTGCTATGAATGAAAAAAGACTGTCGGCATGTACATTGATTTGCAACGTACAGCAAAGACCGTCGCCCCGCTTTTTTTAAGGGACTTTCTTCATTTCACAATTAAAATGTCATATTATTATTTCGAAAAGGTATAGAACCTACCCCGAATGTTACTTCTCTTCTAGAGAAGAGTGTATCGTATATAAGAAAAAATATACATTCTCATTGTATCTATCGCATTTTTCATTGTCAAGCGTTGTCTACTTTTACTTTCTTTACCTTTGTCATGTAAATCTTCTTTTAACGAAGAAAGTTTATATTCGCCAACGATGCCAACCCTTACCAAATCAGTTTTTACAAACGGGAGTACCTTAGCGAAAAATTTTGTTACATATTATTGTGAGATAAAAAATAAAAGACACGAAATCGTGTCTTTTATTAATCAAGATTTTTTTCATCTTCTCCATTTTCAGAAACAGAATCTTCACCAATCCCATGATGTTCACGAATGAAGAATGCAATTTCATCCGTAAGTTCTGGATTTTCTTTTAAGAATTGCTTTGAGTTTTCACGTCCTTGTCCCAAGCGCTCCTCATTATAAGAATACCAAGCACCACTTTTTTGGACAATATCCAGTTCAGAAGCCATATCTAAAATTTCACCCTGTCTTGAAATCCCTTCTCCGTACATAATATCAACTTCAGCCACACGGAAAGGCGGTGCCACTTTATTTTTTACCACTTTTATTTTTGTTTTATTACCAACAATGTCATTGCCTTGTTTTAATTGCTCAGCACGACGCACTTCTAGACGAACTGTTGAATAGAATTTCAACGCACGACCACCCGGAGTTGTTTCTGGCTTAATCTATAGATTTTCCATTTCTATAGTGTGGACTATCTCTTCATCTCCTCATAGAGAGCCTTGCACTTCCAGCAGGAGCCTATCTTCTGCCGTACCCTACTCAGTTAACTAAAAAGTCCTTTTCGGTAGTCTCTACACCTTCTTCATATAAACATGAAGCTTGGCACGGTATTACCCTAATGTTATGGAGGGCTTCACCGTTAGCAGCTATTTAAATAGCTACACCCTTAGGCAATAAGGTTCACAAGGTTTTTTAACATGCTATCACTAGCAAGGGAAACCCATAGTAAACTCCTTAATCTTTTACGATTAAGCAACTTGTAGTTGATTTCCGAACATAACCCCAACTTTTTCACGAATTTGGTTAATGAAGATTGCAATTGTTTTTGATTTGTTAATCGCACCAGAAAGCTTACGAAGTGCTTGTGACATTAAACGCGCTTGTAAACCGACGTGAGAGTCACCCATTTCCCCTTCGATTTCTGCTTTTGGTACAAGAGCCGCTACAGAGTCAATTACGATAATATCAATTGCACCGCTTCGTACTAATGCTTCTGCAATTTCTAAACCTTGCTCCCCTGTATCAGGCTGTGATAATAGTAACTCATCAATATTAACACCTAACTTTTGTGCATATACAGGATCCATCGCATGCTCCGCGTCAATAAATGCTGCTTGTCCACCTTGACGTTGCACTTCTGCAATCGCATGTAAGGAAACCGTTGTTTTACCTGAACTTTCAGGTCCGTAAATTTCAATAACACGACCTCTTGGGTAACCACCAACTCCAAGGGCTACATCAAGTGCTAACGAACCACTTGGAATCGTTGAGATTTTACGCTCTGCTTGCTCCCCCAATTTCATAATTGAACCTTTACCGAATTGCTTCTCTATTTGTTTTAACGCCATATCTAATGCCGCTTGACGATCACTCATTCAAAATTCCTCCTTAACTGAATTGCTAATCTTATTATACCTATTTCCATATCAATTTGCCAACAAAAATCGAACATTTATTCGTTTTTTTGTTTTCCATGGAAAATATTTCATTTTCTATCAAAAAAACTAGAAGAAACTCACATCTCTTCTAGTTTTTTATATAAATGATAAAATCCATATTTTGTAGAGCGTTCTCTAATTTGCTGACGACTTCCACTCAAGGTAAGAGGAAATACCACTGTCGGCTCATCCTTTATTGCTAATCCAACAAATACAGTTCCTGATTTTTTATTTTCTGAAGCATCCGGCCCTGCTACTCCAGTGAAACTAATTCCGATATCTGCTTTCAAAAGCGTTTTAACATTTTCAGCAAGATAACGCGCACACTGTTCACTAACTGCTCCAACTGTTTGTAATGTCTCTTCAGGTACATGTAATATATGTTGCTTCACATCGTTATCATAGCAAATTACGCCGCCCTTAAATACAGAAGATACGCCGACATTTTCTGTTACTTGATTTCCAAACAGACCGCCGGTTAAACTTTCCGCACACGCTAAAGTTAAACCTTTTTTCTTTAATAAATCAATTGCTTTATTATGGAGAAAATCTTGATTATATCCATAGAAAAATTCTCCTACTCGTTCTAAAATCAAATCTTCTACATGTTGAATGAGCACTGTTGCTTGCTTTACATCATTATGTTTAGCGGTCAAACGAAGCGTTACTTCTCCATCTGAGGCTAGCGGAGCAATTGTTGGATTCGTTTGCCCATCAATTAAGTCTTGAACTTTCACTTCCAGTTGGGATTCTCCAATGCCGAAAAAACGAAGAACACGAGAATATATATGTTCTTCAGTTGTAAAATTACGTAAAAACGGCTCTACGTAACTTGTATACATCGGTTTCATTTCTTTTGGTGGACCCGGTAATAAAATGTACACCTTCTCATTCTTAGCTAAACCCATACCTGGTGCCATCCCATGATCATTTGCAAATACGGTTGAACCTTTTAAAACAAGCGCTTGTTTCTTATTATTTTCTGTGAATTCGCGCCCTGTACGTTTAAAATATTCGCCAATTGACGTTAATGCCACTTCATCATAAATAAGTTGTTCTTGTAAGGTTGAAGCAATTGTTTCTTTCGTTAAATCATCTTTTGTCGGTCCTAATCCACCAGTAAAAATGAGTATATCAGCACGCTTTTCAGCGATTTGAATTGCCTCTTGTAAACGATGATTATTATCACCCACAACAGTATGATAATACACATCGATTCCAATGGATGCTAATTTTTCAGATAAAAACTTTGCATTTGTATTTGTAATTTGTCCGAGTAACAATTCTGTTCCAACCGCAATAATTTCGGCATTCATTCCGATTCCCCCATAAGCTGTTATTTTGAATTTACAAAAGCAGCTCTATTTTTCCAGAAATAGTCCCAGCCAGAAATAACCGTAAAGATAAGTGCGATCCATATGAAAATATCCGCAACTGGAATATGGATTAAATTTAACGGTACATCATGCAATAAATATGCTGAGATCGCAATAATTTGTGTCCATGTTTTAATTTTCCCTAGCGTATTCGCCGCAACAACCTCACCAGTCCCAGCAAGAACAAGACGTAATCCCGTCACAGCAAACTCACGGCTAATGATTACTATAACAATCCATGCCGGTACATATTGCATTTCTACTAATGCAATAAGCGCTGCTGAAACAAGTAACTTATCAGCTAACGGATCAAGAAACTTCCCTAGATTTGTTACGAGATTGTACTTTCTCGCATAATGTCCATCAATCCAATCTGTAGCTGAAGCAACGATAAAAATGATTGCTCCTACTAAATGTTGAATTGGTAAATCTACATTTCCAACTGTATATGTTCCCCAGTTAAAAGGAGCTAACATAATTACTAAAAAAATTGGAATTAAGCAGATTCGAGATATTGTAATTTTATTTGGTAAATTCACAGCTATTCCTCCATCATGTCAAAAACATTTGTTCATTGGAAAAAAGTCATCGAAGCGATGACTGTTATTGTGCAGGTTGCCCTACCCCTAGATTTTTAAACACTAACCTTTGGTGATATTCCTTTTCTGGATCTAATGGGAAAGCAACAACTTGGCCATTCAGCTTAACCTCAACATTTGGTGCACTTCCAATGTTAAGATGTACTTCTTTTGCTGTTGTTAAATCACGTTTTTCTGTTTGACCTTCTTGAATCGTACCATTAAAAATGACATTTCCATCCTCATTTTTAATATCTACATAACTTGCACCCTTCGCTGTAATTTCTAACTCAAGTGCTTTATTATTATGAACTTCCAAAGTGGATACCTTACCATTTGTTCCGACAACCTTCACTTCTTCTTGTCCAGAAGGCGGTTGTTGTGCTGGTGTCTCTTCTTTCTTCGGTTCTTCTTTTTTAGGTTCTTCTGCTTTTACTTCATCTTTCTTTTCATCAAGCGGAGAATTTTTCGCCTTTTGTACTTCTATTTGTTCACTTTTCGTTTGTTTTTCTTGTCCTTCGTCTTTTCCGTTTAACCATTGGAAAACAAACCACACTGCTATCCCTAATGCAATTACCAATAAGGCAATCAATATTTTAGGCATATGATCTGCTATTGGAAGCGATGCTGCTTTTTGCATGGTTTCTTGTGTCTTTTGACTTTTTGATACTTGCGGTACATCATGAGATTCAGATTGTGGTATTATACTTTGATACTCTACAAGTAACTCTTCTCCGTTCAGACCAACCGCGTCCGCATATTGTTTAATAAATGCACGTGCATAAAATGCACCAGGCAATATACTATAATCGCCCTCTTCAATTGTTACTAAATAACGTTTTTGAATTTTCGTAACCTCATGTAGCTGATCAATAGACAAGCCTTTCGCTTCCCTTGCTTCCTTCAGCTTTTGTCCTAATTCCGTCACTGCTAACACCTCAATATTTCTTTAAAAGTCAAACATAGAGAAATTATTTTGCGCTCCTTGCTCAATTTCATCTACTAAATTATATTGAATTTCTTCATCATAATCGTTACGCAATTCAATAATATAATCAAAATCATCAAGTGTATATTCTGATTGACTCACAAATACATCTGGATGTTCGACAACTTTAGTTGCGGGTAATCTCATAATTTCACGAACGAGCTGCCAATGCCTTTCATTCGCACGCTTGGTTGAAACAATGCCATCTAATATAAAAATATTGTCGTCACTATACTCATCTTCAATCAGTTGACTGCGTACAGTTTGTTTAATAAGGGTAGACGAAACAAAAAGCCAACGCTTATTTGCACAAACGCTTGCTGCAACAATAGATTCCGTTTTTCCAACGCGAGGCATTCCTCTTATTCCGATGAGTTTATGTCCTTCTTTTTTCATTAGTTCTGCCATAAAATCAACGAGTAACCCGAGTTCATCACGCACAAAACGAAATGTCTTTTTATCATCTGCATCCCGCTGTATGTACCTACCGTGCCTAACTGCCAACCTATCTCTGAGCTTTGGCGGACGATATTTCGTTACCGTTATATTATCCATCGTATTCAAAATTGATTCAAGTCTAGAGATTTGCTCTTGATTATCACACATAAGCAACAGTCCACGCCTTGCGTTATCTACACCATTAATTGTGACAATATTAATGCCCAGCATACCGATTAACGAAGAAACGTCACCAAGCAAGCCAGGTCGGTTTTTATGTATTTCATACTCAAAATACCATTCAATCATTCAAGATCACTCCCCTCGCTCACTTTACACCTACGTACTATATTATATGATTTTACGTTAATAGGGAAGATAAATGTACAATTGACGCATGGTATTTTCAATACCTAAAAAAAAGAGAGGATTTCCTCCTCTCTTTTTTACTTATGTTGTACAAACTTTACCATTAAATTAGCAATTGTATGTTGTTCTTGTTCATCAGCGACTTTCCACAGCTCCGCTAATAATTTTTCTTGATCATTTCGTGCCTCTACTTCATTTGCCAAATAATCACCTACACGAAATGCCATATTTGAAACTGCACCACCATCAAGTCCTTTTCCTTGCGCCTGTTCTAAGCGCTCTCCTAAAAAACTTTTCCACTGATCAAAATTGTCTAGTACTGACATGATTAAGCACCTCACTATTAAGTAATCGAATCATACTTAATTTGTACAATTTCTTATTTTTTATGTGCAATTTTTTATTTTAACAATGCCAACCACCATTCACCCCAATAATTTGCCCTGTTATATACGAAGCCCCGGGTGATACGAGGAAAGAGACAGTTTTTGCGACTTCTTCTGGAAATCCAATCCTTCCAGCCGGAATCTCTTCTGCAATTCCTTTCTTGTCCTCTTCTGAAAACACACTTAACATTTCCGTCTCTATTGCTCCTGGTGCCACTGCATTTACACGTATACCACTTAGTGCAACTTCTTTCGCGAGTGCTTTCACATAAGAATTTTGTGCACCTTTTACCATAGAATACAGCACCTCACAAGAAGCTCCTACTTGTCCCCATATAGAGGAAATAACAACGATACTTCCACTTCGTAGGCGAATCATTGATGGAAGCGCAAGCGAGAGAAGATTATAGACACTCTTCACTTGCAATTCCACCATCTCATTCAATTGCTCATTTGTCACATCTGTCGCCAAACCAAATATACTCTTTCCAGCTGCATATACAATAACATCAATAGGATGATGAATTTGTTCCCAGAGCTTTTGCACGCCACCTTCTATTGCTAAATTAGCGTGAACTGGAATAATTGAACCAAACTCAAGCTTTAATTCTTTTATTTTCTCTTCACTCTTGTTGTAATGCACATACACCGTATAACCATCTTCAACTAATTGTTTTGAAATTGCAGAGCCGATTCCTCCGCTTCCCCCAGTCACTAATGCAAATTTTATCATATGTATCCTCTCTTATCTTTTCTCTACGAAGAAACTCTTTCAAATCACTAATCTTATTATAGATTCACAAACAAATAATACCCCTCACCTTACAATTCGGCAATAGCCAAAAGGTTAGATGAGGGGATACACTTCCTGTAAAGTTCTAAATCGTAAGGCTTAAGCCCCACTTATTCATGTTTCACGCTATTTCTTCGGCAAGACTTGGCAAATACTCATTCTTTCTTCAGATAAAAATACTTTTGCTGCTTCTTGTAAATCTTGAACAGTTAAGCCTTCTAAAACAGAAAGAGCATCAAACAAACTAGATTTATTAAACGCATACCTTGTGAATTGATTTGCAATATATTCTGGTGAGTTAAGCGAGCGTAAGAAGCCACCAATCTTCTTTTTCTTTACACGCTCTAGCGTCTCCTTGTCTAACCTATCATAATTTGTCTGTAGTAGAATACCTTTCAAACGATCCGCCAACTCATCAGGCTGTTTCGTATCACCACCAACCATTGCAAAACCAAAGTTGCTTTCTTCTGTATAATCATAAGAGAATGAATCGTCGATAAGTCCTTCATTATATAATGACTCATAATGAGCTGATCCTTTCCCAAATAAATAATCTAAAAGCAATGTAAGGGCAATTTCTTGTTTTAAAAGCTCTTGTCCTGCTTCTTTAAGCCCAGTCGCTTTAATACCAACTAAACATTTCGGTGTTTGAACCGGCATAGAAATAATTTTTTTCTTTTCATTTACTGCTTCTGGTTCCTCTTCAAACGAACGTACGATTTCTGCTTGATTTTTATAGTCTTTTTTCGCCTGGTTTTCACGTACTAAATCCATTGTCTTTTCTGGATCAATTGCTCCTACAACAAATAACAACATATTGCTAGGATGATAAAATGTCTCGTAGCACTCATACAATAAGTCTTTTGTAATTTCACTAATGGACTCAATTGTTCCTGCAATATCAATTTTGATTGGATGTTTGACAAATAAACTATCGATTAAACCAAAATACAAACGCCAATCCGGGTTATCTTGATACATTTGAATTTCTTGACCAATAATTCCCTTTTCTTTTTCAACTGTTTTTTCAGAGAAATACGGCTCTTGAACGAAATTTAATAATGTATTTAAATTTCGTTCTACATTTGATGTACATGAAAACAAGTACGCTGTTCTCGTAAATGATGTAAAGGCATTCGCAGAAGCACCTTGTTTACTAAACAATTGAAACGCGTCGTGATCTTCTTTTTCAAACAATTTATGCTCAAGAAAATGAGCAATTCCATCTGGCACTCGAACCATGTCTTCTTTTCCAAGTGGAACAAACGTATTATCAACGGAACCATATTTTGTTGTAAATGTCGCAAATGTTTTATTAAATCCTTGCTTCGGCAATATATATACATCTAATCCGTTTGGAAGCTTTTCATAGTAAAGCGTTTCTTTTAATTGTTCATAAGCAATCTTCTCCATCTATTCTCCCTCCGTTCCATGTAAAAAGTAAATCGTATCTAGTTCAATATTATTGGCAACCTTTACAATTTCCTCTTTCGTAACACGTTCAATGCCAGTTAACCATTCCTCTACTGGACGCGTACGCTCTGCAATAACGCCATGATAAAGCATTTCTACGAAACCACGCGGTGTATCAACCGCCTCTAAAATTTGATTTTGAATGACACTCTTCGTTTGATGGATCTCTTCTTCTGAAAAATCACCGCTTTGCATCGCTTTCATTTGCTCTTTAATAATGGCGACCGCTTTTTCATAATTTTTCGCTTCAATTCCCGACATAACAAAAAGAAGACCTTTATGGCTTTCAAAACGCGATGCCGCATAATACGCTAAACTATTTTTTTCGCGCACATTCACAAATAATTTTGAGTGTGAGAATCCGCCAAATAATCCATTAAACAGTTGCAGTGCAAAATAATCTTCATCACGGTACGTAATATATGTACGATACCCGATATTTAATTTACTTTGCTTTAATTCTTGCTTTTCAACAATTTCTTGTTCTTCATTATTTCGCTTATGAAGAATAACATTTTTCTCTTTTGCTGCACGAGGCGCGATTGAAAAGTATTTACCTACTAGGGCAATCGCATCCTCAGCTATGTCACCTATGATATATAAATCCATTTCATCTTCAGCTAACACCTTTTGATAATAACGGTATAAAGTTTCATTCGTAATGGAGGCAACACGTTCTTTTTGACCATTTGCACTTAAACGGTATGCTTCTACTTTACACATTTCTTCTATTAATCGTTCATTTGCATAGCGCATTTTATCATCATATGTAGCTTCAATTCGCTGCACGAGCGCCCTTTTTTCACTTTCTACAATTGATTGTAAAAAACCGTTTCCTTCCGTTGCTGGATGTAATACGATGTCAGACAGCATAGACAGCGCCTTTTCAAAGAGTGGCGGCGCATCCTGTAAATATGTTTCATTGGCAATATCCACATAAATAGAGACGATATGATCTTCCCCTTTTTTACTTACATCCACTGCTAGAGAAGAACCGTACAATTCCTCTAAATATTGGCGAAGCCGAATTACAGATGGTAATTTTTCTGTTGCACTTTGCAATACATATGGTAATAAGGCGCGCTCTGTCACCGTTTCTTCATTCAATGGTGCTTTAAAGCGAAATACAAATGTATTTGTTTTATATTTATCTGTCGGGATCATATGTACACGCAAACCACCTAATTCATGTACTTGCTGTTCCATCAGTTTCATTAATAGCCCTCCTTTACGTATGTAGGAATATTCCTCTTCAATATACAGTTTTTAGAAACGAAAAATCAACTTTTCTTCCTTACATACTTTCACCTCAAAAAGTTTACTCATTAAAGAGAGAAAGAAAATTTCTGTATTAAGCATATTCTATGTAAAAAAGCCCGCACTAATGTGCGAGCTTTATCAATACTTATCTTTTTCCTTTTTCATACGGTGTCCCAAGTGCCTTTGGAGCTTCTGAGCGTCCAACAAAACCAACAAGCGCTAGAATCGTGAACACATATGGTAATATCGTTAAGAAAACACTTGGAATTTCTTTTAATACAGGAATTGTACCACCCGTTACCCCAAGAGATTGAGCAAAACCAAAGAATAAAGCTGCTCCAAGTGCTCCGAGCGGATTCCATTTACCAAAGATCATAGCTGCTAATGCTAAGAAACCTTGTCCTGTAATTGTTGCTCCTGAGAAGTTATTCGAGATTGACATTGCAAAAACTGCACCACCAACTCCTGCAAACATTCCTGAAATACAAACGGCAATATAACGCATTTTATATACATTAATCCCCATTGTATCTGCTGCCATCGGATGTTCACCAACCGCACGAAGGCGAAGACCAAAAGGCGTTTTATAAATAATGTACCAAACCACGAACGCTAAAATAATGGCAATATACGATGTTAATGGTACATTTGAAAAAAGGATTTTGCCGATTACCGGAATATCCGAAAGTCCTGGAACATCAATTTTTTCAATACGATATTGAATAAAATCAGTTTGTCCTTTACCAAAAATCTTCTTAATTGCAAACACTGTTAAACCAAGAGCTAAAAAGTTGATGGCAACTCCACTAACAACTTGGTCAGCGCGGAACGTAATCGATGCAACTGCATGAAGAAGTGCAAATAATCCACCGCCAATTGCTGCAAAAACAAGCGCAATCCAAGGAGTCATCGTTCCCCATGTATCTCCCATTAACAACGTTGTAACGATACCAATAAATGCACCAAATAACATTAATCCTTCTAATGCAATATTTACAACACCGGAACGTTCACTAAACACTCCACCTAACGCTGTAAAAATTAGAGGTGCTGCTGTGTATAATGTACCTGTCACAAGAATGGCTAAAATATCTAGAAAACTCATTTATTTCCCCTCCTTGCTCATGCGTGTAAGTGCCCATCTTAAAACATAACTACATGCAACAAAGAAGATAATACATGCAATAATTACATTAATCAGCTCCGATGGAACATCTGCTTCAAAGTTCATTTGTGGCGCTGCACTTTTTAAACCACCAAATAATAAAGCTGCAAGTAAAATACCAAATGGATTATTTCCACCCAGAAGTGCTACCGCGATTCCATCAAAACCAATCCCTGTAAACGAAGACATTGCCGTCATATTTTGAAATGTCCCAAGTCCTTCCATCGCACCACCAATTCCAGCAAATGCACCTGCAATTGTCATGGATAATACAACATTCCGAGATACTTTCATACCCGCATATTGAGAAGCATGTTGGTTAAATCCAACTGATTTCAATTCATATCCTAAAGTTGTCCGATCTAATAAGAACCACATCAAAATAGCAACTAAAATTGCAACAACAATCCCCCAATGAAGACGGGATCCATCTGTAATAGAAGATAACCATTCTGATGCTAATGAAGCACTAGCCTGAATATCATATGATTTCTCATTTGCTTCATGTAAAAATCGCTTAATCAAGTCATACGTAACATAAAGAGCAATATAGTTCATCATAATTGTAACAATAACTTCATTTACTTTAAATTTACCCTTTAAGTAACCTGGAATAAATCCCCATAATCCACCAACTAAAGCTGCAACTAATATAGATAATGGGATATGTAAAAATACTGGTAAAGACACCGCATACCCAAACCAAACAGCCGCAAGCCAGCCAACTAATAGTTGCCCTTCTACTCCGATATTAAATAATCCCGTACGGAATGCGAATGCAACAGACAAACCAGCTAAAACAAGTGGAATCATCGTCCGAAGCGTTTCACCTATAGCTTGCGGATTTCCAACCATCCCTTCCCATAACGCTGCATAGCCAACAATTGGATCATATCCACTAACTACCATTACAATGGCTCCAACAATCAAACCAAAAATAACGGACAACACAGGTACTAGAATATTAATTGTTCGCTCCGTTAAAAACTTTTTAGCCATTTGTATTCACCTTCTCTTCCCCTGTTCCACCAGCCATTAACAGACCAAGTTGCTGCTCATTCGTTTCTTTTGCATCCACAATCGCAACAATTTTCCCTTCATAAATAACAGCAACACGGTCACTCACATTTAAAATCTCATCGAGTTCTAAGGATAGAAGCAGCACCGCTTTCCCTTTATCTCTCTGCTCAATTAGTTTTTTATGGATAAATTCAATTGCTCCTACATCTAAACCACGTGTTGGTTGCGCTGCAATTAATAAATCAGGATCACGATCCACTTCACGTGCAATAATCGCTTTTTGTTGGTTTCCGCCTGAAAGCGCACGAGCTAATGTTTGTTCACCTGGTGTACGCACATCAAATTGTTGAATAAGCGCTTTAGCTTTTTTTGTGATTTCACTAAAATTCAAAATCCCCTTAGTTGAAAATGGGTTTTTATAGTATGTTTGCAATACCATATTATCTCTGACAGAAAAATCAAGAACAAGGCCATGTTTATGACGGTCTTCTGGAATATGACCAATTCCTTCTTCTGTAATACGTCTGACTGGCCAGTTTGTTATTTCTTTCCCTTTAATTGCAATAGAACCTGACTCAACTTTTCGTAAACCCGTAATCGCTTCTATAAGTTCACTTTGTCCATTCCCGTCAATCCCTGCAATGCCGACAATTTCTCCTGCACGAACAGTTAAGTCAAGGCCTTTTACAGCAGGTAATTGGCGTGCATCATGCACAGTAAGGTTTGCAATGGAAAGTACCTCATCCTCAGGTGTTGCGTCTATTTTTTCTGTTTTAAAATTCACTTGACGTCCGACCATTAATTCTGCAAGTTTATGTTCATTTGTATGTGCAACGTCAACAGTTCCAATCCCTTTTCCTTTTCTAATGATTGTACAACGATCACAAACTTCCATAATTTCTTTTAACTTATGTGTAATAAGAATGATAGATTTACCTTCTTTTACAAGTTTTTTCATAATTTGAATAAGCTCATGAATTTCTTGAGGAGTTAACACTGCCGTTGGTTCATCGAATATTAAAATTTCCGCTCCGCGATAGAGCGTTTTCAAAATCTCAACACGCTGCTGCATACCGACCGAAATGTCCTCAATCTTCGCGTACGGATCTACAGCTAAACCGTATTGTTCAGATAACTGTTTAATCTCTTTTGCAGCATCATCAACAGCAATCTTCCCTTTTTTCTTCGGTTCATTTCCAAGAATAATATTCTCTGTAACTGTAAAATTATGAACAAGCATAAAATGTTGATGAACCATCCCAATTCCATAGTCATTAGCGATATTAGGATTGGTAATTTTCACAGGATTTCCTTTAATTTTAATTTCTCCCTGCTCCGGTTGATACAAACCAAATAGCACATTCATTAACGTCGATTTCCCTGCACCATTTTCTCCAAGTAAAGCATGTATTTCTCCCTGTTTTACTTGCAGCGTAATATTATCATTCGCTACAATGCCTGGGAATACTTTTGTAATATTATTCATCTCAATTACGTATTCCATATTGTTCCTCCTTTTAGCTGGGAACAGTCCCCTATTACACTCTATTAAAAACGACTATATATAAATCTAATTTGATTTTCCAACATATAAATTGTGGCTAAAAAAACAAAAAGAGACTTCCACTCATTTTCTCCTTCTGTTTTCACATGATACGGGGCGAAAAAAGGAACTGACCGCTTCTATCCACCGGCGGCCCCTCTCTACCACCTGGTTTTATGTCGATCTTTCAAGCAGTATTTATATATACAAAGGTTAGTTCTAAGAACTAACCTTTGCTATTTCTCTATCATTATTTCTTTAGAGAAGCTTCATATGTTTTGTACTCATCTGGAGTAGCTGGTACTTTAATTTCACCATCAGTAATTTTCTTTTCAAACTCTTCTACTTTTGTTAAAATTTCTGGGTTTACTTTCTTCACATTATCAGTTGTTTTCGCAATACCAACACCATCATCTTTTAAACCAAACTCTTCTATTTTTCCACCTTTTAACTTACCATCTTTTGCTTCTTGTGCTACTTTTGCAACTGCAACATCAACACGTTTTACCATAGAAGTTAAGGTTACATTTTCAGGCATACCTTCTTGATTTTGATCACGGTCAACACCGATCACCCAAACATTTTCACCTTTTTTCTTACGGTTTTTCGCTTCTGTAAATACACCGTTACCAGTTGCACCTGAAGCGTGATAAATTACGTCAATACCTTGGCCATACATTGCTGATGCTAATACAGACCCTTTTTCCGGTTTATCAAATGCATCCGCATATTGTGCTACAATTTCAATATTTGGATTCACAGCTTTCGCTCCAGCTTTAAATCCTGATTCAAACTTCTCAATTAATGGACTTTTCACTCCACCAATAAAACCAACTTTATTTGATTTCGTTGTCATTGCCGCAACAGCTCCAACAAGGAAAGATCCTTCATGATCTTTAAATGTAATGCTTGTTACGTTTGGCTTTTTCACAACAGTATCTACAATCGCAAATTGTTGTTTTGGATATTGATCCGCTACCTTTTCAATTGAATCTTGCATTAAGAATCCAATACCAAATGCTACATTATAATTACTTTTAGCAAATTTTGTTAAATTTGGAATGTAATCAGCATCCTTACTTGATTGAATATAACGGTATCCTTCATTTTTTTTCAGGTTGTTATCTTTACCGAATTTCGTTAAACCTTCCCAAGCGGATTGGTTAAATGATTTATCATCAACGCCCCCAACGTCTGTAACCATACCAACCTTGAAATCTTTATCACCTTTTTTGTCACTATCTGCCTTATCCGAGTTACCACATGCACCTAACACTGTACTCGCCGCTAACGTTAATGATAATAAAAGACCTGTTTTTTTCTTCATACTAGAAACCCCTCCTAAATGATATATGTATCTATTAATATGCTAGTGTCCCCTTCTTCTTGCTGTCACCTCCCTAAAAAGGAACGAATTACATACGTTTTCGTAATACGTGGAAGCTAAATTTATCTGCTCTAAAATAATTAATAGAATATAAAATTGGTTCATCATTTTGATCATAATGCATTTGCTTTAGAACTAGCAGTGCTGTCTCTGGCTCGCATTGCAGAACCGGTGATATTTTCGGATGATAACCAATTGGTTCAATATGAGCAACCGCATATGTAATACGTTTATGCGTGTTATTATGAATAACCGTAAGTAGCGATTCTTCGTTATAATCCGATAAGTCTGGCAATACTTCTTTCGCTAACTTGTCAATGCAATAGACAACAGGTTCCCCGTCTGCTGTACGAACACGCTCAATCATTACAGCCTCAAAGCCTTCATCACTATTAAACTTTTCTTTTTCTTCTTCTGTTAGACTCGTAGTAGATGATGATAAAAAGATTGTTCCTGGTGTTTTCCCCACACTAGAAATCATATCTGTAATACTAGAAAGCTGTTCAATTCCAGAAGAAAACAGCGGTTTTGCATTCACAAAAGTACCAACGCCATGTCTGCGAATCACAACATTTTCCTCTTCTAAAATACGCAATGCTTCCCGTAAAGTCGCTCTACTTACGCCAAGTTCTTTCGCTAAATCAAACTCTGAAGGCAACTTTTGTTTTTCTTTATATGCCCCGCTTTTGATTTTCTCTTTAATGTGATCGATCACTCGTAAATATAAGTGTCGACTATCGGATTTAACTGACATAAGACTCCCCCGCATTCCAATTATTCGACCTCTGATGTAAGACTTCTGTTCTCTTTTTTCAACCAACAACATAGTAACGGCTACAATTCAATTTGTCGAATAAATGTTAATAATTTTTCAAAATGAAATTTTCTATCTTTATTCCATAAAAAAAACTTTGCACCACAACATTCCTCATATAGAGAAAAAGTTAGATACAAAGATTTCTTACATCCTTTGTTACACACTTTTCCCCTCATAGTCTAGCAATTCATGGTTGCCAGGTAGAAACTTATGGACCTTATCTCCAAGATTATATGAGGCAGTGATTCTTTTCGAAGTAATCGTAACACTTGCTCCCATACGTGTCAACACAATTCAACACTTTTCTACAGAGAATATCGAACATTTTTCGAAAATAACATTAAAAGCATTCGTATTCTAAAGAATACCCATAAATGAAAGCCCTTTCTTTACGATTGACTATAGTATATAACAAAAACACTATATAAAAAAGCCCAATTGTAAGCAATTGGGCTTTTTTATTAAGAACTTTTTTCTTGAATATCTTTAATTAATACTTCTCTCGGCTTACTACCTTCATAAGGTCCAACTACACCATTCATTTCCATCGCATCAATAAGACGCGCTGCACGTGTATATCCTACTCGGAATCTACGCTGCAGCATTGAAACAGAAGCTGTTTGCATTTCTACAACGAGCTGAACCGCTTCATCATATAGTTCATCTTCTACTTCTTGCTTTGTTTCCGGTACATCTTGCGGTATCATATCTTCTTGATATTGCGCTTTTTGTTGTCCAATAACATATTCTACAACTCTTTCCACTTCATCATCTGATAGAAATGCTCCTTGTACACGAACTGGTTTCGATGCACCAATTGGTATGAATAACATGTCCCCTCGTCCTAATAATTTCTCAGCACCTCCGCCATCAAGAATTGTCCGAGAATCAGTTTGTGAAGACACAGCAAACGCAATACGAGATGGAATATTCGCTTTAATAACACCTGTAATAACATCAACAGACGGACGTTGCGTCGCGATAATTAAATGAATACCAGCAGCACGTGCCATCTGCGCTAAACGCATAATTGCATCTTCTACATCTGAGGAAGCAACCATCATTAAATCAGCCAACTCGTCCACAATTACAACAATGTATGGAAGCTCAGGCTGCTTTGCTTCTGATTGGTCATTATGATGTCTAATGTATTCATTATATCCTTCAATATTACGTGTTCCACTATGAGCAAACAATTCATAACGGCGTTCCATCTCACTCACAACTTTTTTCAAAGCTTGTGATGCTTTTTTCGGATCTGTTACAACGGGTGTTAATAAGTGCGGAACACCATTGTATACATTCAACTCTACCATTTTCGGATCAATCATCATCAATTTTACTTCATGCGGTTTGGCACGCATTAAAATACTAACGATAATACCGTTAATACATACACTCTTTCCGCTACCAGTCGCTCCAGCTACTAATAGATGGGGCATCTTATTTAAACGCGCTAATACCGCTTCACCAGTAATATCACGCCCAAGACCAATTAATAATTTCTCTTCTGGATGATTGTTTGCTTTCGAATCAAGTACTTCTCGAAGCGTTACCATCGAAACCTCTGAATTTGGAACTTCAATCCCTACTGCGGATTTCCCGGGAATAGGAGCTTCAATACGAATATCTTTCGCGGCTAATGCAAGTGCTAAATCATCACTCAAACTCACAATTTTACTTACTTTAACTCCCATATCGGGATACACTTCATATTTCGTAACTGCAGGTCCTTTATGTACTTTCGTTACTTTTGCTTTCACACCAAAACTTTGGAAAGTACGCTCAAGCTTACGAGCATTTTCATAAATTTTCTCATTTTCATTTGTAACCTGTTTGTTTTTTGGAAACTTCAATATATCGATAGCAGGAAGCTTATAATCTTTGTTTTCCACGTTTGAAAATTGCATTGGGGGAGCTTTTGTTTCTCCTTCCAGAGATTCAACAATTTTTTCTCCTCGTTTCTTTTGCGGTCGCTCTTTTGATGCAGATGAAATCTCTTCTTCTGCCATAGGAGACGGCGCAATCAAATCATTTGCAACCTCATTTTCCCTTTCCTTATCTTTCTCTTCACTGACCGGATAATTCTCTGTAAAATTCGAAATAATTGGCGGCCCAATTTCTATCTCTTCTATCGGTTCAAGAACTTCTTCTTGTACGTCATGACGCTCACTACGCGTTCGTTTCGGAACTTTTTTCTTTTCTGTTTGTTCCGCTGCACGCTTAGATCTCCAATCCTTATAATCACCTTGCATAACCTGAAATTGACTTCTAAGTATTCGTCCCACCGGGGCCAATACTTCCCCAATATGTTTGTTTGTAATGCAAAGTATGCCAAGAATAACTAAAATAATCCCAATGATATAAGCACCTACTTCATCAAACAAGAAATAAAACGTTGCAAACATAAGTGCCCCAAACATACCTCCACCTAAATGAACCGTCTCTGCACCTTTCTTCATCTCAAGAAAGAACATATCTTTTGTACTCACAATTACAGATGTATTTTCTACCGCTCCGTCCTTTGTAAGAAGGTTAAATAATGTAATATGACTGAACATCAATATTGCTAACACAATTAAATAAACACCAATTAATCGTTTATTTAAAAGGTTTGGCCAACCACGTCTTATAACAAACGCAATGGATAAGGCTATTACACCTAATACACCAACTATGTACCATTCGCCAAAGAAAAAGCGAAAAAATAACACAAACGATTTCCCTACAACACCTAGCTGTAAGATTGTAATGATTGAAAGTGCAAAAAGAGTCAATCCGACGATTTCGTAATACAAAGTTGGCTTTATCGTACGTCTTGCTTTTGATTTCGTCCCTCTTTGCTTTTGTTTTACCATTTCTTCACCCCAAGTCCAAAAATTAAGTGAGACTTTCATTTATTGAAAGCATTTTTTGCATATCATTCGTCACATTTTTAGATCTGTTTACGTGACATTTTACACATCTTGTAAAATGTCACGTAAACAGAAGAAAGCAGCCTAATCATGGCTGCTCAACCGTCTTGTTTTTTATATTATACCATAGCTTCTAAACAAAATCCTGCTTTTTGCTAAAAGGTTATTTTCTGTCCTGGCTCATACTGTAAATAGTGGGATGGATTCGTACTTAGCACACGCACAATAGAATAATATTGACTATTCTCTTCAGATACTACCATCTCTACTCCATTTACATTCACTATTTTTTGTCGTTCGTACTGCGAATAGTCGGTCTGATAAACAAGTTGCTCTGGCATAATCGTATATAAAATCATTGCAGCAACTTCCCGTCTTGATCACCATCTATTTTCATATCTATTAATTCATTTAACTTTCGAATCGCATCTCCAATACCACCAACATCATCGATAAGCCCATACTTAACTGCATCTATTCCAATTACATTTGTTCCAATATCTCGCGTTAAATTCCCCTTAGCAAACATAAGCTCTTTAAAACGATCTTCCGTCACTTTTGAGTGTTTTGTTACAAATCGAATCACGCGTTCTTGCATTTTATCCAAATACTCAAATGTTTGCGGGACACCAATAACAAGACCAGTCAGACGAACTGGATGAATCGTCATTGTTGCAGTTTCAGCAATAAATGAATAATCTGTTGACACAGCAATTGGCACACCTATTGAGTGCCCTCCACCTAAAACCAAAGATACAGTTGGTTTCGATAATGAAGCTACCATTTCAGAGATTGCCAATCCAGCCTCAACATCACCACCCACAGTATTTAGCAATAAAAGTAGCCCTTCAATTTTCGGATTCTGCTCAATCGCCACAATTTGTGGAATCACATGCTCGTATTTCGTTGTTTTATTTTGTGGTGGAAGCTGCATATGTCCTTCTACTTGCCCAACAATCGTTAAACAATGAATACGTGATTCATTCATTTGCGGAACGTTCGTTTGACCAAGTTGCTGAATTTTTTCTATTACTGACGCCTCTTTTGCATCCTCTTTCGGTTCGGCTTCTTTTTCCTCATTTGTTAAACCATCACGTTCTGTCATATCGCATCCCCTTTCACTCTTATACAACTATTATTTCTTAAGTTGTAAATTTCATGCGATAGGGATGAAAAAGAAAAAACCACCGTAAAGGTGGTTTTCTTATACTTCCATGATAATTGGTAAAATCATCGGTTTTCTCTTCGTTTCCTCATATAGAAACTGCCCTAACAATTCACGAATATTTTGTTTTAACATGGACCATTCAATCGAATACTCTTTGATGGATTGTTCCACAATTGTACGTACAATATCTGTAGACCTTTCGATTAACGCTTCAGATTCACGAACGTATACAAAACCACGTGAAATAATTTCTGGCCCAGAAATTATTTTCTTCTCATCTTTCCCAAGCGTTACGACAACGACTAAAATTCCGTCTTGCGATAACATCTTACGATCACGCAAGACAATATTTCCGACATCACCTACACCTAATCCATCAATAAGAACATTTCCAGCTTGTACTTTACCAGCTGGTTTCGCCTCTTCGCCTTCAAAAGCAATTACATCGCCCTTTTCCACAATAAAAATATTGTCCTTCAAGACACCAACATCTTCCGCCAAATACGCATGTGCCTTTTGCATACGAAATTCACCATGTACGGGTATAAAATACTTCGGTTTCATTAAATTCAGCATCAATTTCAACTCTTCTTGGCTACCATGACCAGAAACATGAACTTTTCTTTCTCCATAATAAACAACTTCTGCACCAGCTCTAAATAGCAAATCAATGATTTTCGATACTGATATTTCATTACCAGGAATTGGAGATGCTGCAATGATAACTGTATCTCCTTTACGAATCGAGATTTGTTTATGAGCTTGCTTCGCCATTCTTGAAAGAGCTGCCATTGGTTCCCCTTGGCTACCAGTTGTTAAAATTGCTACCTTTTTCTCTGGGAAGTTATCCACTTCTTGCAATGAAATAACCATGCCATCTGGAACGTCTAAATATCCAAGACGTCTTGCGATATCCACTACTTTCACCATACTACGTCCTACAACAGCTACTTTACGTCCTGTTTCAGCAGCTGCATCAAATACTTGTTGAATACGATGTACATTAGATGCGAAAGAAGCAACAATGATACGACCTTCTGCACCATAAAATACTTTTGAAATTTCTATTCCAACTTCTTTTTCAGAACCCGTGTAACCAGGACGTTCAGCATTTGTACTATCTGATAACAGACAAAGGACACCTTCATTTCCAATTTGCGCCATCTTCCCAAGATCTGCCCCGTTGTTGCCAATTGGTGTTTGGTCGAATTTAAAATCTCCTGTATATACGATAGCACCTTTTGATGTATGGAAGCACACACCAATAGAATCTGGGATACTGTGTGTTGTTCCAAAGAATGAAACCTTTGTCGTATTGAATTCCACTTCTGAATTAGAATCAATTGTTTTTAAATCTACACGACCAAGCATTCCTGCTTCACCAAGTTTTTCTTGTATTAAACCTACTGTTAACTTTGTTGCATATACTGGGATTGAAAGTTTACGTAGTACATAAACAATTCCACCAATGTGATCTTCATGGCCATGTGTAATAAATAAACCTTTTACTCGCTCTTGATTTTCTACTAAATATGTAATGTCAGGGATAACAATATCAATTCCAAACATTTCGTCTCCCGGGAACATCAATCCTGCATCTACAATAAAAATTTCGGAATCAATTTCCACACAATACATATTCTTCCCGATTTCACCTACTCCACCGAGAGCAAATACTTTTACAGAATCATTCTCTTTTCTCTTCATGTTGTTGCCTGGTTTAAAAATCTTACAAACACTGATTTCACTAAAATTGTAGAGACACCAGGGAAACTCTACAACCACCATATATTCACCGTCCAAGACGAATGTCCTTACCGTTATGCGATATCATGTTCTCGTTCGTTTTTTAAACCAGGTTTCACCTCTCTTTCATTATATAAATCAAATATCTTATGCGATATGATATGATAATTCCGTTAAACCATAATTTTTTCCAATTTTGCTAAGCATACCCGTACTAAGCTACTTAGCCATATTATAACTGATACAAGAAATAGAACACAAGTTAAATCGTGAGAAAGAAGGGCGAAGTATATAAATTTCAAGGGGAATTACCTGTAAAAAGATTTCTTTCAAAATAAAAATGACCTAGTTTTTACACTAGGTCATTTTTATTAACGAGGAATTGATTGCATTACACTTTGTAATGTTAGTCGTTCTTCTTCTGTTAATGGAAGAAGTGGTAAACGTACAGATCCTACGTCTAACCCAACCATTTGTAACGCTGTTTTCACTGGTGTCGGGCTAGGTGCCATAAATAGTGCATTCGTTACTTTAACAAGTAATTGATGCAATTTCTGTGCTTTTTTGAAGTCTCCTGTTTGGAATGCCGCAATCATTTCTTGCATTTCATTTCCAATTACATGAGATGCAACAGAAATAATACCTTTAGCTCCAACTGCCATAGCTGGTAACGTTAAGCCATCATCACCGCTGTATACAGCAAAGTCGTCCGCCGTTTTTTCAATAATTTCTGTCATTGTTAATACATCGCCGCCAGCATCTTTAATTGCAACAATGTTTGGTATTTCTGATAAACGAACAACCGTATCAACGGAGATTTGTACAATAGATCGTCCTGGAACATTGTATAGCATAACCGGAAGTTCTGTACTTTCAGCAATTGTTTTAAAATGCTGATACATTCCTTCTTGACTTGGTTTATTATAATACGGTGCCACTAACATAATTGCATCGACACCAACTTCTGTTGCTTTTTTCGTTAACTCAATAGAAGCATGTGTATTATTGCTACCTGTTCCAGCGATTACGGGCACCCTTTTATCGACAACAGATACGACATGGCGATATAACGCTACTTTTTCTTCAGATGACAATGTAGGAGATTCTCCAGTTGTTCCTCCTACCACGATTGCTGTTGTACCGTTATCAATTAAATAATTTACCAATTTAGTTGTCTTTGCAAAATCGATGTTTCCATTTTTATCAAATGGCGTTACCATCGCTGTTGCAATTGTCCCAAAATCTACCATGGTCTCACTCCTTATTGTTCCAGTTGCTTTTCTTTCGAAAGTTCAAATGCACTATGCAATGCATTTACAGCTTCCACTAAATCTACTTCTTTTACGAGTACCCAAATTGTTGTATGACTATCAGCTGATTGTAAAATTTGAACACCTTTTTCTGCTAAAGCTGTAACGATTTTCGCAGTAACCCCTGGAATACCTGCCATTCCAGCTCCAACGATAGATACTTTTGCGCAATGCTCCGTCACAATTGGATCATATCCAAGTTTTCCAAGTACTTCAACAGCATGACTTGATACATGATCACTTACTGTATAAGCCACACCTGTAGGCGAAATGTTAATTAAATCAACACTTATCCCTTTATTTGCCATCTCTTTGAAAACATGTTGTTGTAAATCGTAAGATCCGTCTTTCGCAAGCACTTTAATTTGCGTCACGTTCGATACATGAGCAATTCCTGTAACTGGACGTTCCTCTACATCACGGCCTTTTGTAGCACCATCATATGCCGCAATAAGTGTACCTTCACCATCAGAATACGTAGAACGTACACGAAGTGGTACCTTTGCATGCATTGCGATTTCAACTGCACGCGGATGAACAACCTTCGCGCCTTGATAGGCCATGTTACAGATCTCATTATATGTTACATTTTGAAGATGACGCGCATCCTTTACAATACGTGGATCAGCAGTCATCACACCTTCTACATCAGTAAAAATATCGATATATTCAGCATGAAGCGCAACACCTAGTGCTGAAGCTGAAGTATCACTACCACCGCGTCCAAGTGTTGTTGTATCGCCTTCTTTCGTTTGCCCTTGGAATCCTGTCACAACAACAACATCTACGTTTTGTAACTCATCATGTATACGATCACAATTCATTTCGACAATTTTCGCGTTCGTAAAATCATCATTTGTTACAAAACCAGCTTGTGCACCATTTAATGCTGCTGCTTTTACTCCATTTTCATTTAACATATTTGAGAATACAATTGCCGAAATTAACTCTCCGCATGATAATAATAAATCTTGTTCACGTTTTGAAATACTAGATTCCCTTTGATTAACAAGACTTAATAATGTATCCGTTGCGTATGGTTCACCTTTACGTCCCATAGCCGATACAACTGTAACCACTTTATAACCAGCATCTAATGATTTTTTAATATGGTGAAGTGCATGCTTACGTCCGTTTTCATCACGTACCGATGTACCACCAAACTTTTGAACAATAATTTTCATATTTTGCACCTTCTCTTAGCCGTTTACACTAATTGTAATTTTACTAATCGTTCTGCAATTTGAACAGAGTTCCATGCAGCACCTTTTAATAAGTTATCAGATACGACCCAAAGATGGAATCCTTTTTCATTATTTAAATCTTTACGAATACGTCCAACGAATACTTCATTTTTGCCTACTGCAGTAGATGGCATTGGATATAATTGTTCTGCAGGATCATCTTGCAATACAATTCCTTCTGCATCCGCAAGCAAGTTTTTCAGTTCTGCTACAGTTACACCTTCTTTTTCCACTTCAATGTAAACTGACTCAGAATGCCCTGATACAACTGGCAAACGTACACATGTCGCTGCTACTTCTAACTCGGGCATATGCATAATTTTTTTCGTTTCATTAATCATTTTCATTTCTTCAAATGTAAATCCATTATCTTGAAACTTATCAATTTGCGGAATGGCATTAAAAGCAATTTGGAAATGTTTTTTGTCACCTGATACAGGTAAAACATTTGCTTTTACTTCTTCTCCATTTAAGATTGCTTGTGATTGTTCATGAAGCTCTTCAATTGCAGCAGCACCTGCACCTGACACAGCTTGATATGTGGAAACGATTACTCGTTTTAAACCAAATTGCTGACGAATTGGTTCAAGAGCAACTACCATTTGAATTGTCGAACAGTTTGGATTTGCGATGATACCATTATGTTCTTTTAAGTCATTTTCATTTACTTCAGGTACAACAAGTGGCACATTTTCTGTCATACGGAATGCACTTGTATTGTCAACAACAATTGCACCACGCTTTGCTGCTTCTGGTGCCAACTGTTTCGATACAGATCCACCTGCACTAAAGAGTGCAATATCGACTCCTTCAAAACTTTCAGGAGTTGCTTCTTGTACTGTGAATTCTTCTCCTTTAAATACAAGCTTCTTACCTGCAGAACGTTTAGATGAAAGTAACGTTAATTTTCCAATTGGAAATTCACGTTTCTCTAAAGTATTTAACATTTGTTCACCAACTGCGCCGGTTGCTCCAACTACAGCGACATGAAAAGTTTTTTGCTTTTCCATCACTATGCCCCTTTCTAGATACCAATCCTTCTATACTTAGAATTAGAAGGAGTATAGAGTACCCCTTCTAACCTTAATAACATTAATTTTATCATATTCTGCAACAAGAATGATGGTTTCGTAAAAAATTGTCTGTTTTTTTTCGTTTTTTAATTCATATATCTGAATTTTTCTACAACAACAGGTTGTAACTGCTTCCCTTCTATCGCTTCTACAATTGTATCTTCAAGAAGTTCCATACGAGCTACCATTGAATTTGGTTTTTTCTCCGGTGCATCTTGCCCAAATGGCACAAAATAAATATGTTTGGTAGACATTAAACGCATTAAATTTACACCGTTAAGACCAAGAGCATCATTTGTCGAAACAGCTAATACAACTGGTTTTCCATTTCGAAGCGTCGCCTTTGCTGCCATTAATACCGGTGAATCTGTCATTGCATTTGCAAATTTACTCATTGAATTTCCTGTTAAAGGGGCGATAACCATACAGTCTAGCGGAATCTTTGGACCAAGAGGTTCTGCCCCAACGATCGAATTGATTACTTTATGTCCTGTTACTTCTTCAATCTTTTTAATCCACTCTGCACCTTCACCAAATCTAGTATTTGTCGATTGTACAGTATAGGAAACAACCGGTCTCACTTCCGCCCCTTCTGCAACTAACTTTTCTAAATGTGGCATAACTTCTTCATACGTACAATGAGAACCTGTAAACCCAAACCCAATTCGTTTCCCTTTTAAACTCATTTTCCATTCTCCTCCTTCGCAATCATATCTGCTGTTAATAACTGAGAAAGAACATTTGCTAAAATTTGTCCTGCTGTTTTTGGGGCAACAATTCCTGGAAGACCGGGTGCTAACAAGGCTTTAATCCCTCGCTTCTCTGCATAACGAAAATCCGTACCACCAGGCTTAGAAGCCAAATCAATGATCAATGTATGAGCTGGCATCCTCGAAATAACACTTGCCGTTACAACAAGGTGTGGAATTGTATTAATAACAATATCAACATCACTTACTTCTTCCTCAATATCCTGCATATAAAAAGGAGAGAACATCATTTCCGAAATACGAGCGATATGTTCTGAGCGTCGCGCCCCTACTTTGACATGAGCTCCTAGTGATTGAAAAGCTCGAGCTACACTCATTCCTGTTCTACCAAATCCTAAAACCATTACATTCGAACCATGAATTGTATAGTCTGTATGTTGAATAACCATCATTAATGTTCCTTCTACCGTTGGAATAGAATTGTAGATCGCCACATCGTCACGATCAAATAGTCTCACAAGTTTTCGATTTGTGGTAGATACAATACTCTCTAAATACGGTGTACCAATTCCTGAATATATAGTAAAGTTTGCTGGTGTTTTTTCAATCTGTTCTTTTGTAAGCGCAACTTTTTCGTTTGAAAAAATAGTATCCACTTCTCCTTTTGCATTTGTTCCTGCTACCGGCAAAATAATTGCATCTAAAGAAGTGAAATCTAGATTTTGCATACTCTCTTTTGCTGCCCCTGTAAAACCATGATCCAGTTGATCAAATCCTACTAATGAAAGTTTCGCATCAAGTTCAACCAACTTACGAATCACTTCTAGCTGCCTTGCATCTCCTCCTATGACAGCAATGTGCATCTCAGTCAACATTCCCTACTTCACCTTCTTTTTCTTTCATTTATAAGAAAAGTGCCTACTTTTTCTTTTTCCTCCACATCATATGTACTGTATAAGCTTTGGGTGATTGAATTCAAACAGAAAGCCCTGTTTTTTAAAAATCTTAATATTATAGTTTAATAATTGATTAATGGCACTTGTCCAAAAATGAAAAAATTAATATAAAAGCACATTACCATTCGCTAGACTCTACATATAGTATCAGTGTATTGACAAGCAAGCACGAGCTGTTCTACTGACAAAATTAGCTCTTGGTAGCTTACTTTCATTACTAGCTGTATTGTTAAAACTTTTGGTAGTATTGTGAAGTTTATTTTCGTATAGAACGGAGGGGGATCTCTTGGCTGAACAAAAAGGATATGGCTGTGGTGGTTATGGCGGATTCGCTTTACTAGTCGTATTATTTATTTTGCTTATTATCGTTGGTGCTGCTTGTTTTTATTAATTTGTAACATTTATTTTTGTATAGAATGGAGGGGAATTTCTTGACTGAACAAAAAGGATATGGCTGTGGTGGTTATGGCGGATTCGCTTTACTAGTCGTATTATTTATTTTGCTTATTATCGTTGGTGCTGCTTGTTTTTATTAATTTGTAACATTTATTTTTGTATAGAATGGAGGGGAATTTCTTGACTGAACAAAAAGGATATGGCTGTGGTGGTTATGGCGGATTTGCTTTACTAGTCGTGCTGTTTATTCTGCTTATTATTATCGGAGCAAGCTGTTGGGGTGGCGGATCTCGTGGTTAAGTAACACCTTTCGCATCTCTTTAAAGTCAAATAATGGATTGCTTCACATTATGTGAAGCAATCCTTAACTCATATATCATATGTTTAAGACAATCTATATGTTCATTGTGAAAGGAGGAGAAAAAGTGAAATCTAAGCCCTATTTCCCAAAAAACGCTTCATATCAGTTGTCATCATCTATTACAAAGAATGAGGAATCAAAAATAAAAATTTCATCGCAAAAAGAAATTATCGAACAGGTAGTAAAAACAAAGAAATACATCAATCTTCCTCCAAATCAACCTTCTAAACAAACAACGAGTACAGCAAATAAAACGCAAAAGCAAGATTTTAAATCTAATACCTCTTTCCCATTTCAAATTAATATTCCTTATTTCAATATACACTTAGATTCGACAGAACTGCTAAGTATCGCTAAATCTGTACTTACAGAAACGCTATTGAGGAAAATTAAGGACCCTGAATTTTTAATCAATATTTTAAATAGTGAAGGTGGAAATAAATTACTTAATTTAGCAGGTAACTTTTTAAATGATAGTAATAAAAAAACAGGAGAAAATACCCATGAAAAATAATTTTAATCATGTACGTTATCTTAAATTATAAATTTCTACTGTATTTGCTACTATTCCAAATCAAAAATAATCATATCATGCCCTACCTTCTTAATCCTGCTCCATTCTACTCTTACTTCTTGCTGTTCTCTTTTGAAGCCACCCCATTTTCCAACTGGTATGATAAGAGCTTGAATCTTCCCATCTTTTTCATTAATTTCTAAATCCGCGTGACCTAACACTCCCATTTTTTCCGCCCGCTCTAGATCCACGATTTCTTTTCCACTTAATTCACTTAAACGCATATGACTCTCTCCTTCCCAAACATCTTTCATAACAATATCCTCAAATCCCATCCTATAATAAGTACGTATTCTACAGGTCTGTAAAAAATACCAAAAATATGCTCTACTTCCTACCATTCAAAATTTTTTATAATTACAAAAGCTTAATACACAAAAAACCGCATCTCCTCGTAAGAGATACGGTTTTTCCTTATTTCATTCCTTTTGGAAGCTCTCCGTTCGGACTAATTAGCGCCGCGGAAAATTCATTTGTAAACATATTGCGAATCAATGTATCTACATCTGTTTTCGTCACATTGTTTACACTCTCAATAATTTCATCAAGAGAACGATGCTTTCTAAGAAGTAATTCATTTTTCCCATTACGGCTCATACGACTATTCGTACTCTCTAAACTTAACATTAAGTTTCCTTTAAGCTGCTCTTTACTGTTCACAAGTTCTTTCTCTGTAATACCTGTATTTTTCAACGTCTCTAAAGTTTCTTGCATTGTATCATACAAAGTATCTAATTGTTGGCTTCCTGTGCCACCGTAAAGTGTTAACATCCCTGTATCTTCATAAGAAGAATGATAAGAGAACACTGAATATGCTAATCCTCTTTGTTCACGTACTTCTTGGAATAAGCGGCTACTCATACTACCACCTAATACATTATTTAATACAATTAAGTTATAAATATCTTCATGCCCCATTTGCAAACCTTGGAATCCTAAACACAAATGTGCTTGCTCTGTTTCCTTTTTGCGGGCCACTTTGTTAAAATGAAAAATCGGGCTATGTACTTGTTCACGATTTGTTGTTCCCTCGTAGTTTCCAAAATATTGTTCCACTGTTTGGACAAATGTTTCATCAATATTTCCAGCAATCGAAACGACAACATTTTCAGGCGTATAATGATCTTTTATATATTGACGCAGTGTATCCCCTGTAAATGTTTCAAGCGTTTCTTCTGTACCTAAAATTGGGTATCCTAGTGGATGGGTCTCATAGGTCGCTTTCGTTAACATGTCATGTACGATATCATCTGGTGTATCCTCATACATTTTAATTTCTTCAAATACAACGTTCTTCTCTTTTTTCAATTCTCCCTCATCAAATGTGGAGTTAAAGAACATATCAGCTAATACATCAAGCGCATATTTTGCATGCTCATCAAGTACCTTTGCATAATAGCACGTGTATTCTTTTGAAGTAAATGCATTCACTTGACCACCGATGCTATCAAATGATTCTGCAATTTCTCTTGCACTACGCGTCTCTGTCCCCTTAAAAAACATGTGCTCTAAAAAGTGCGAAATACCATTATTTTTTTCATTTTCATTTCTTGAACCTGCATGAATCCATATACCAATTGCAACAGAACGAACAGTTGGTATATTCTCCATAACGATTCTTACACCATTTTTACAAGTATATTTTTTAATCAAAAACTTTCCTCCTAATGCCAGTTTCTCTAAATAATTGCTATTATTTAATGATAACAAGTTTGAACATGAATGTCATGCAAATGTATTTAATCAATGCGCTTTTCATCTAATAATTCTGTAATATTCCCTACTTTATACCCTTGTTTTTTTAGTTGTGAAATCATCGTATCTAGTGCCTCAGCTGTTGGAGATGTCGGATGCATCAATACAATTGCACCTGGATGTACTTTCCGCATCACACGCTGGAGAATCACTTCAGGCTCCGGGCGTTTCCAATCGATTGTATCAACTGTCCACATAATAGTCCCCATCTTTAATCCATCCGCTACTTCTACAACTTCATCACGAAAACTTCCACTTGGTGGTGCAAACCATCGTACCTTTTGATTGGTAGCTGCCTCAATAATTTGATTTGTCTTTTGTAATTGTTCTAGCATCTGACTTTTAGATAGCGTTTTCATATCAGGATGTGTATAAGAATGATTTCCCACTTCTTGCTTTGCATCTACAATCATTTTTGCGAATCTTAAATTTTCTTTTACCCAACGCCCTTCTAAAAAGAACGTTGCCTTTACATCGTGCTTTTTCAATGTTTCTAGTATACGCGGCAGATACTCATTTCCCCACGCCACATTTATCGTTAAACCTACCATTTTTTTATGTGGATGCCCACGATAAATGGGAGAAGGTGATAAATCTTCTAAATGCGTGTTTGGTGAAACTTCCCGATATACAAGTTGCTTTTCATCAAACTCTCCTGTTTTCTTCATGTTATTATATGATGCTTCAATATCAACCTCTTTACCATTATACCCTGGCGTTGCTTTCCATATCTTATCAATTATCGCATTTTGTGGCGCAATTGAATATTGTTTCGCTTGTTTCTGAATTTCCTCATAAAGACCATCATTTGCCAGCGCTGAATACGAGCCTACCCCCATCCAAAGAAAGAATACAGATATGAATATAATTATACGAGTTCTCATACAAACCCTCCCATTAACTATACAAATAAGAAAAAACCATTTTCTTCTTATCCTTGTTAATTTGAGCGTTATCATGAAAACTATACCTTTTCTTCAATAAAATCTATGCATCAAATATATTTTATTTAACAAAAAAAGCCAGGTTTTCCTGGCTTTTTTACTTATTTTTGTTCTTGTGTATTTTCTTGTTTTGAAGCTTCTTCTTGTGCTGCTTCTTTTTCTTGCTCTTCTTTTAGCAATACTTTTCTAGATAGGTTTACACGACCTTGTTTGTCAATCTCGATAACTTTTACAGAAATCTCGTCACCGACTTTAACAACATCTTCTACTTTACCTACACGCTCAAGCGCAAGTTCGGAAATATGAACAAGACCATCTTTACCACTGAATAACCCAACGAAAGCACCGAATTTTTCAACGCGTTTTACTTTTCCTAAGTAAATTTCGCCTACTTGTACTTCACGAACGATATCTTCGATGATTTTTTTCGCCTTTTCATTCATTTCTTGATCAATAGAAGAAATAAAGACCGTACCATCTTGCTCAATATCAATTTTCACGCCAGTTTCTTCAATGATTTTGTTAATTTGCTTGCCGCTCGGTCCAATAACATCACGGATTTTGTCCGGATTAATTGTCATTGTAATAATTTTTGGAGCATATGCAGATAGCTCTTTACGAGGCTCAGCGATAGCAGATAACATATGATCTAGAATATGCATACGACCAACTTTCGCTTGTTGCAATGCTTCTTCTAAAATTTCACGAGATAAACCATCAATTTTAATATCCATTTGTAGCGCCGTTACACCTTGTGCTGTACCAGCTACTTTAAAGTCCATATCACCTAAGTGATCTTCCATACCTTGGATATCAGTTAAAATTGTGTAGTGCTCACCAGACTTTACAAGTCCCATCGCAATACCAGCAACTGGCGCTTTAAGTGGAACACCTGCGTCCATCATTGCTAATGTACTACCACAAATACTTGCTTGTGAAGTAGAACCGTTCGATTCTAATACTTCTGATACAAGACGAACTGTATATGGGAAATCTTGCTCAGATGGAATAACCGGCTCAAGAGCACGCTCACCTAATGCACCATGACCAATTTCACGACGACCTGGTCCACGCATTGGTCTTGTTTCCCCAACACTAAATGATGGGAAATTATAATGGTGCATAAAGCGTTTTGATTCTTCTACACCAAGACCATCTAAAATTTGCACATCACCCAATGCTCCTAATGTACAAATACTTAACGCTTGTGTTTGCCCACGTGTAAATAAACCAGAACCGTGCGTACGAGATAAAATACCTACCTCTGATGCTAAAGGACGGATTTCATCACCTTTACGTCCATCTGGACGAATTTTTTCAACTGTAATAAGACGACGTACTTCTTCTTTTACAATTTTATATAAAACTTCATTTACTTGTCCTAATGTTTCAGCATCAGCTTCATTAGCTTCGTAATGCTCAATCACACGCTTTTTCACTTCATTAATTGCATCTTCACGTGCGTGTTTTTCATGTACTTGAATCGCAGCATGCATATCTTTCTCTGCCATTTCGCGTACGGTTTGATTGATTGTAGTATCTACTTCATATAATTTCACTTCTGTTTTTTCTTTACCAACAGCTTGTACAATCTCTTCTTGGAAAGCAACTAGACGTTTAATTTCCTCATGCCCAAACATAATTGCCTCTAACATTGTTTCTTCAGGTACTTGATCAGCTCCTGCTTCTACCATGTTAATTGCATCTTTTGTTCCAGCTACAACAAGGTGAATATCACTCTTCTCTTGTTGTTCTACTGTTGGATTAATAACGAATTCGCCATCAATACGACCAACTGTTGCGCCTGCGATTGGACCTTCAAATGGAACATCTGAAATCGATAACGCTAATGAAGAACCAAGCATAGCTGCCATTTCAGAAGAACAATCTTGATCAACACTCATTACGATGCTGACAACTTGCACTTCGTTACGGAAACCATCTGCGAAAAGCGGACGAATTGGTCGGTCAATTAAGCGACTTGCTAAAATTGCTTTTTCACTTGGACGACCTTCACGTTTAATAAAGCCGCCTGGGATTTTTCCAACTGCGTATAAACGTTCTTCATAGTTTACTGTAAGCGGGAAGAAATCTACATTTTTTGGCTCTTTTGATGCAGTTGCTGTTGATAGAACTGCTGTATCGCCATATCTTACTAATACTGCGCCGTTTGCTTGTTTTGCAAGCTGTCCTGTTTCAATTGTTAGCTGGCGACCAGCTAAATCTATCGAGAAGACTTGCTTTTCTTGACTCATTTAAGTACCCCTCTCAATTTAAAATATTCAATTCTTCTATGTAAATGGATAATATATCACAATATTCTTCCTCTAGTATTACCGAAATTTAAGTAGGCTATTAAGAGTAGAAGATATATTTTTACCTAACAAAAAAGCGGGAATATTCCCGCTTCTTTGACTATCGACGTAAGCCAAGCTTTGTGATTAATTCACGGTAGCGTGTGATATCGCTATTACGAAGGTAAGTAAGTAAGTTACGACGTTTACCAACCATCTTTAATAGACCACGACGTGAATGATGATCTTTCTTGTGAGTACGTAAGTGCTCATTTAGAGTGTTAATTTGCTCTGTTAGGACAGCAATTTGAACCTCTGGAGAACCAGTATCAGTCTCATGAGTTCTAAATTGTGCAATGATTTCATTTTTACGCTCTTGTGTTAAAGCCATCCTATTTCACCTCCTAATAATTAAACCCCCAATTACCTAGCAAGCGTCGGTGAGTCGCAATGCCAAGCAATGGTTGTCATAAAGTACATAACATAGAATACTACTTTTCGTTTGAAAAAGCAAGTATATTCTTTGCCGTGCTAAAATATTCTTGTGCTATTTTTTTATCTTTTGCAATTTGAGCGACTAATTCATCGATGCCATTAAACTTTCTCTCTTCTCGAATACGTATATGCCACTCAACAGCAACAACTTGATCATATATGTCCTCATTGAAATGGAATAGATGCACTTCAATAGACAGTTTGCGCTCATCTTCTTTAAAGGTTGGCTTATAACCGATATTACATACGCCATCATGCCACTCATCATGAACTTTTAATCTTACTGCATACACACCAATAGGCGGCAAAAGATATTCCTCACTTAAAGCAACATTAGCTGTCGGAAAACCGATTTGACGTCCACGTTTATCCCCGTGAACAACCGCCCCCTCTACTATATAAGCTCTCCCTAAAATAGATGGAATTTGTTCCATTTCTCCATTTCGAATCAATTTTCGTAATGCTGTGGAACTTACTTTTTCTTCTTGGAATTCAACTTTTTCAATCACGGTCTGTGTAAACTCCCCTCTTGCATGAAATGGTAAAGTCTCCATCGTCCCTTTTCCTAAACGTCCATATGAATAATCAAAACCTGCTACTACATGCTTTACATTTAGCCCAATAATATATTCATCTACAAACTGTTGTGGCAGTAATCGAGCAAATGATTCATCGAATTTCACCACATATAATATATCAATTCCTAAACTTGCAATTACTTTTTCTTTAATAAACGGTGGTGTAATGTACTCCACATGCGCTTCTTTTTTCCCTAATACAACAGACGGGTGTGGATGAAATGTCATAACAGCACTTCTACATCCTCTTTCATCCGCTATTTGTTTTGCTGTTCGAATCACACGTTGATGTCCTAAATGAATGCCATCAAAAAATCCTAATGCCATTACAGTAGGTGGTAATTCTATTTTATTTTGTTTATGTGGATGAGTTAAATGAATGAGTTTCACGCTTGAATTCACCTTTTTCTGTAATAATCCTTCTAATAATTCATTATAGCTTTAGTTCCTGATTATTCACAAGTACTTTCATTGGCTTTAACATACCAGGGTGTTTTGGATGATGTTCATAAATTGCTAAGCAACGCTCGTTCTTATCAAAGACTGTGATAAACGGCGCTGTCACTTGCAATTCGTTCTTTAAAAACATACCATTTTTTATCTTTTCTGCTTGTTTTTCATCTACAACCATTTTCGGAAATTTACTTAACGCATCATCAATTGAGATAAAAATAGACTCTACTGCTCCATTTTGCATGTTTTCTTCAATTTCTTCAAATGATATGCAATCTTCTAGCAAAAATTCTCCTGAAGCTGTGCGCACAAGGTGTGACATATGTGCTGGGAATCCTAATTTCTCACCAATCATAACCGCCAATGTCCTCACATATGTTCCTTTGCTACATGTAACTCGGAAGCGGAGTGAAATATTCTCTCCTTCAAATACTTCACGATCATCAAGTAACACAAATTCGTGGATTGTTATTGTGCGAACTGGGCGTTCCACTTCTTTTCCTGCTCTTGCGTATTCATATAGTTTCTTTCCATTTACTTTTACAGCTGAATACATAGGAGGAACTTGCTCAATTGTACCCGTTAATTCTGCTAATACATCTTCCACTTCCGCACGTGTAATGATGCGATTTACATCCTGCTTTTCTACTACTTCACCAGAAGCATCTTCAGTCGTTGTTGAAAATCCTAGTGTAACTTCACCTTCATATGTTTTCGTTTCACTTGTTAAAAATTGTGCGATTTTTGTTGCACGACCTACACAAATCGGTAATACTCCTGTCACGTCTGGATCTAATGTTCCTGTATGACCAATTCTTTTTTCGCGTAATATCTTTCTTAACTTAAATACACAATCGTGTGATGTCATTCCTTTTGGTTTATGTAATAGTAATACACCTTCCATATGTTCACCTCATCGTTATACTTTTGTAGGGGATGTTCAAGAAATCCAATATAAATAGCAATCGCAACTCTTCGTCTCGAAATGCTCCATTCTCTTTATCCTTCCTTTTGAACACTCACTTGTATGCAATACTTACTCTCCATTGAAAAAATGGATAGACAAATGTCTATCCATTATTCTTCACGTTTACCGTCTTTATTAATTTCATGTAAAAGTGTATCAATTCGATGACCATAAGCAATTGACTCATCGAATTCAAAGGTAATTTCAGGTGTTTTACGAAGACGAATACGTTGCCCAATTTCAGCACGAATAAATCCTTTTGCCTTCGCTAAGCCTTTTAATGTATTTTCTTTCTGCTCTTCGTCTCCTAAAACAGAAATATACACTTTGGCAATTTGTAAATCCCCACTTACCTGCACATCTGTTACTGTAACAAATCCAATACGCGGGTCTTTAATTTTACGACTAATAATGTCGCCTAATTCTTTTTTCATTTGCTCACCCACGCGGTTCGCACGTAATTTCATAACTTTTCACCTCATTCAATACCATTCCAATTGTGTTATCGTACGTTCAATCTCAGGAAATGAATCAATGTACGCAAGTACACGATTCATTTCTTTTTCACAGACAACACGATTTGAAGATACGGAAACAATTGCAATTTCTGTACGTTGCCATACATCTTGATGTCCGACTTCAGAAACAGCTACATTATATCGCTGTTTCACACGAGTTAACACCCGTTGTAAAATTGCTCGTTTCTCCTTTAAAGAATGCACATCATAAATCATACACTCGAATGAGAGCGAAGCGATAATCATCGCTTCACTTCTTCCATAATGTACGCCTCAATGATGTCCCCTTCTTTAAGATCGTTGTATCTTTCAACTGTAATACCACACTCATAGTTTTGTGCAACTTCTTTTACGTCGTCTTTGAAACGTTTTAGCGTATCAAGTTGTCCTTCGTAAATTACTACACCATCACGGATAATACGAACACCACTATCACGCGTGATTTTACCGTCTGTTACGTAACATCCTGCAATTGTTCCAACTTTTGTTACTTTGAATGTTTGACGCACTTCCGCTTGACCAATTACTTTTTCTTCGAATTCAGGATCAAGCATACCTTGCATTGCTGCTTCAATCTCTTCGATTACTTTGTAAATAATACGGTGTAAGCGAATATCAACATTTTCTAGCTCAGCTGTACGTTTCGCGTTCACATCAGGACGTACGTTAAATCCGATTACAATCGCATTAGATGCAGAAGCTAAAATAATATCAGACTCTGTAATCGCACCTACGCCTGTATGGATAATTTTCACTTTTACGCCTTCAACATCAATTTTTCGAAGTGATGCTGCCATTGCTTCCACAGAACCTTGTACGTCTGCTTTCACAATTAAGTTAATTTCTTTCATTTCGCCTTCTTGAATTTGTTGGAATAAATCTTCAAGGCTTAATTTAGATTTCTCACCGCGCTGTGCAAGCAATGCTTGTTGTGCACGTGATTCACCAATTTGACGCGCTTTCTTCTCATCAGCAAATGCCATGAATCGATCGCCCGCTTGTGGTACTTCATTTAAACCTGTAATTTCGACAGGAGTAGATGGTCCAGCAACTTTCACACGACGTCCGATATCACTTACCATCGCACGAACACGTCCAAATGATGTTCCAACAACAATTGGATCTCCCACTCGAAGTGTACCATTTTGTACAAGTAAAGTTGCAATTGTTCCTTTACCTTTATCAAGCTGTGCTTCAATTACAGTACCAGTTGCATAACGGTTTGGATTTGCTTTATACTCTTCTACTTCACTTACAAGTAGAATCATTTCTAGCAAGTTGTCAATTCCTTCACCTTGAATTGCAGAAATCGGTACAAAAATTGTATCTCCGCCCCAAGCTTCTGGAACTAATTCGTATTCTGTTAATTCTTGCATTACACGGTCTGGATTTGCTGCTGGTTTATCCATTTTATTCACAGCTACAATAATTGGTACTCCAGCTGCTTTTGCATGGTTAATTGCTTCAACTGTTTGTGGCATAACACCGTCATCAGCTGCTACAACAAGGATTGTAATATCTGTTACTTGTGCACCACGTGCGCGCATCGTTGTAAACGCTGCGTGACCTGGTGTATCTAAGAACGTAATTTTCTTGTCATTTACTTCAACTTGGTATGCACCAATATGCTGAGTAATTCCACCAGCTTCGCCAGCAGTTACTTTTGAATTACGGATAGAATCCAATAATGTTGTTTTACCATGGTCAACGTGTCCCATAATTGTAACAACAGCTGGACGTTCTTTTAAGTTTTCTTCATTGTCTTGCTCATCGATAAATGTTTCAAACTCTGTTTCACTTACAATTACTTCTTCTTCTACTTCAATACCATAATCACTCGCAAGTAGCTCAATTGTATCTTTATCTAAATCTTGGTTAATTGTCGCCATAATACCTAGCATAAAGAGCTTTTTAATAAGTTCAGATGGCTCTTTTCCTAGTTTTTTTGCAAGCTCACTTACTGTAAGAGAGCCAGAGAAAGTGATTTTATCTGGTGTTTCTACAGCTGGTGTTTGTTGTCTTCCAGCAAAGTTTTCTTGACGTTTGTCTTCATTTCCTTTGCCTTTTTTCTTTTTCTTATTATTGCTGTTCTTTTTACTACGAACAACTTTTTCTTCTACTTCAAACTCATCTGCAACAGAAGATTTTTCTGTTCCATTATTATATTGATTATCTAAATTATTTACTACTTCATCGTCTAACATTGTCATATGATTCGAAACCTCGATATTCATTTCTTTTAGTTTTGTAATAATATCTTTACTTGAGACATTGTGTTTTTTTGCATATTCATATACTCGAATTTTACTCATACCTTCACCCCCGGTAGGTTGTATCAAGCATGCTACGCAGCTTTTTCGCAAAGCCCTCATCTAACACGGCTACAACGACTCGCTCTTCTCTCCCAATCGCATGCCCTAATTGTTGTCGATTTTCGACTTTTCTCATTGGTACGTTGTAGTACGTTGTTTTATCCGTGATACGTTTTGTAGTATTCGCTGACGCATCTTCGGAAAGAAGTACAAGCTTCGCTTTCCCACCTCGTACTTCTTTTAATACAAGTTCTTCACCCGAAATAATTTTCCGAGCTCGGTTTGCTAACCCTAAAAACGATTTCCAATCAGACACTTATTTCGACTCCTTCTCAACAAGCTCAAGAAGCTCTTCATAAAGAGAACTGTCGACTTTCGCTTTTAGATGATGTTCCAAAACGTTTTTCTTTTGCGCTTGTAGTATGCATTCTTTGTCTTTTGACAAATATGCACCGCGTCCTGATTTCTTTCCAGTTAAATCAATGGACACTTCGCCCTCTTTGGAACGAACAATGCGAACGAGCTCGCGTTTTGATTTCATTTCTTGTGTTGCAATACATTTTCGTAACGGAACTTTTCGATTGCTCACAATCATCACCTCTATTCGATTTCGTCTTCAACTGAATCGAATGCGATCATGTTGTCTTCTTCTGTTACAATGCCAAGTTGCTTCGCATCAGATTCGCTTTTAATATCAATTTTCCAGCCAGTTAATTTCGCTGCAAGACGTGCATTTTGCCCGCGTTTACCAATTGCTAATGAAAGCTGATGGTCTGGAACAACAACAGTTGTTGCTTTTTCCTCTTCATTCACAAGTACTTTTACAACTTGTGATGGACTTAACGCATTTGCTACATATTCAACTGGATCATTTGACCAGCGAACAATATCAATCTTTTCACCTTTTAGTTCATCTACAATGCGTTGTACACGTTGTCCTTTGGGACCTACGCAAGAACCTACTGGATCAACATCGATATTCTCTGCATATACAGAAATTTTAGAACGATCGCCTGCTTCACGTGCTACAGAACGAATTTCTACAGTTCCATCATAAATTTCTGGCACTTCAATTTCAAATAAACGTTTTAAAAGACCTGGATGTGTACGTGATACGTAAATTTGTGGTCCTTTTGTCGTTTTTTCTACTTTTGTAATGAACACGCGAATTCGATCATGTGGTTTATATTGTTCATTCGGCATTTGCTCACTTACTGGTAATAAAGCTTCTACTTTTCCTAAGCTTACATAAATAAAACGAGCATCTTGACGTTGTACAATACCAACCATAATGTCTTCTTCGCGATCACTAAATTCTGAATAAATGACACCGCGTTCTGCTTCACGTACACGTTGTGTCACAACTTGTTTTGCAGTTTGTGCTGCAATACGTCCGAAATCTTTTGGCGTTACTTCAATTTCTAATACGTCACCATCTTGATAGTTCGGATTGATATGTCTTGCTTCTTCTACAGAAATTTCAAGACGTGGGTCAAACACATTATCTACAACGTCTTTACGTGCTAAAACTTGAATTGTTCCCACTTCTGGATTAAAGCTAACACGTACGTTTTGTGCTTGGTTAAAATTGCGTTTATAAGCAGAGATTAAAGCTGCCTCAATTGCATCAATAATAATATCTTTGCTAATACCTTTTTCTGATTCTAATACGAGCAAAGCATCTAACAACTCAGTGCTCATGAAGATCCCCCTTCTTACTAAAACGTAACAGCAAGTCGCGCATTTGCAACTTTATCCATTGGAATTTGGATTTCTTTTTTACGTGTTTTAATTGTTAATAGTAGTGTAATTGTTGTACCATCGTAGGACAGTAGCTTTCCTTCAAACATCTTTTCACCATCAATCGGCTCATATGTTTTAATTGCCACTTGCTTTCCTACCGCTTGCTGGAAGTCTTTTTCTTTCTTTAATGGGCGTTCCGCTCCAGGAGATGATACATCCAAAAAGTAAAGATGAGGAATTGGATCCTCTTTATCTAAAGCTTCGCTTAAACGTTCACTTACAGCGCCGCATTCTTCAATGTCTACTCCTGTCTCTGAATCGATGGATACGCGTAGGAACCAATCTTGTCCTTCTTTCACGTATTCTACATCTACAAGTTCAAGATTTAACTCTTCAACAATCGGCTGCGCAAGTGCTTCAACAACTTCTGTGACTTTCTTATCCATAAACAGCCTCCTTTCTGCCGCCATGTACCATTTGAAAGAAAAAAACCGCTCGATTTAAAACGGTCTATCTTATTCTTTCTCGTTAGCTAACAAAAGCCCCTGCCATTAAGCAGGGAATATCTGTCTTAGTATTACCAAATTTAAGAAGTAAAACTTGTAACAAAATATGTATATACGACAGAAATGTTTCACCTATATACGTAGGTAAAACATAGATAGTAACACGAAAGAGTGGGTTTCCCCACTCTTTTTTTTGCACAATATACATGACATGGTTATCTCGGTTAATAGTATACCATAGCAAATAACGATTTGCAAAGACTTTTCCTGCCTGTTAGAACAGTGATAATTGGTTTTTATCCGGTAGATCACCTAAACACCCTTGGCTATCTAAATACTCAATGATTGTTTTAGAAAGCCTACTACGTTGTTGCAAATCTTCTTTTGATAAGAATTCACCATTTTCACGTGCTTCAACGATACTTATGGCAGCGTTAGTACCAAGACCAGGTATTGCATTAAACGGAGGAATTAACGTCTCTCCATCAATAATAAAGTCAGTCGCGTGTGAACGATATAAATCAACCTTTTGGAATGAATAGCCACGTTCGCACATTTCAAGTGTCATTTCTAATACAGTTAGTAAACTTTTTTCTTTCGGTGCTGCATCTAACCCTTTTTGTACAATCTCCTCAATCCGCGCCCTGATTGATGCCGAACCTTTTGCCATCGCCTCTACATCAAAGTCATCTGCACGTACTGTAAAGTATGCTGCGTAGAATAAGAGTGCAAAATGCACTTTGAAATAAGCGATACGCACAGCCATAAGTACATAAGCAGCCGCATGGGCCTTAGGGAACATGTACTTAATTTTTTTACAAGAATCAATATACCAACCAGGTACATTGTTATTACGCATTTCCTCTTCCCACTCTTCCGGTACCCCCTTACCTTTACGCACCGATTCCATGATTTTGAACGCTAAGGATGGATCCAAACCTTGATAAATCAAGTACACCATAATATCATCACGACAACCGATAACTTCGCTCAGCGTACATGTACCGTTATAAATCAGTTCATTCGCATTACCAAGCCATACGTCTGTACCATGGGATAGTCCAGAAATTTGGACAAGCTCTGAGAATGTCGTTGGCTTTGTTTCTTCTAACATCTGTCTTACGAACTTCGTACCAAACTCCGGAATACCGAGTGTACCTGTTTTACAATTAATTTGTTCTTCTGTTACACCTAATGATTCTGGACCAGAGAAGATTTTCATTACTTCTGGATCATCTGTCGGTATTGTTTTCGGATCCACACCGCTTAAATCTTGTAGCATACGAATCACGGTTGGATCATCGTGCCCAAGTATATCTAGTTTCAACAAATTATCATGAATAGAATGGAAATCAAAGTGTGTCGTTCTCCATTCCGCCCCTACTGAATCAGCAGGAAATTGAATTGGTGAAAAATCAAAAATATCCATATAATCTGGCACAACAATAATACCACCTGGATGCTGTCCTGTTGTACGTTTTACCCCTGTACACCCTGAAACCAGACGATCAATCTCAGCGTTTCGAATTGTTAAATTATGATCATTGGCATAACCTTTTACATAACCGTAAGCCGTTTTTTCTGCTACTGTACCAATTGTTCCAGCGCGATATACATAGTCCTCACCGAACAGTACTTTCGTATAGTTATGGGCGCGTGGTTGGTATTCTCCGGAGAAGTTCAAATCAATATCCGGCACCTTATCTCCTTTAAAGCCAAGGAACGTTTCGAACGGAATATCATGTCCATCTTTTACATACGGAATATTACATGTTGGACACTCTTTATCCGGTAAGTCAAAACCAGAACCTACAGAACCATCATTAAAGAATTCTGACTGCTTACACTGGGGACATACATAGTGCGGTGGTAATGGGTTTACTTCTGTAATTTCCATCATTGTCGCAACGAATGATGATCCTACCGATCCACGCGAACCTACAAGATAGCCGTCTACAAGTGATTTTTTCACAAGCTTATGTGAAATTAAATAAATAACAGCAAATCCATGTCCAATAATACTTTTTAATTCTTTTTCCAGACGGGCTTCTACGATCTCTGGTAGTTCTTCGCCATAGATGCTACGCGCCATTTCATAACTCATATCACGCGTTTCATCATCTGCTCCTTCAATTTTCGGTGTATATAGATCATCTTTTACAGGATGAACATCTCCAATTAACGATGCAATCTTTTGTGTGTTTGTCACAACAATTTCTTTCGCTTTCTCTTCACCTAAGAATGAGAAGCACTCTAACATTTCATCTGTTGTACGGAAATATACTGGCGGTAGTGAATGACGATTTAACGGGTTTGCTCCGCCCTGCGAACTCACTAAAATTTTACGATATATTGCATCTTCTGGATCTAAATAATGTACGTTCCCTGTAGCAACAACTGGCTTATCTAACGTTTCACCTAGTTTTACTAAGTTAGAAATAATCGTTTTTAACTGCCCTTCATCTCGAACGAGTTCACGTTCTACTAAATGACGTAACACCTCTGGAGGCATAACCTCAATATAGTCATAAAACTGTGCAATCTCTTCTACTTCTTCAGGAGATTTTTGCATCATCGCTTCAAAAACTTCCCCTTTATCACAAGCCGTCCCTACTAAAATGCCTTCACGATATTTTTTTAATAGTGAACGTGGTACACGTGGTACACGATAAAAGTAATTCAAGTGAGAATACGAAACAAGTTTATATAAATTTTTCAATCCAACATCAGATGTTGCAAGTAGTGTCGTATGACTTGGACGTCCACGTTTATATGCATCCCCTTGCCCCATGCTATCGTTTAATTGATCGTGATATTCAAATCCTTTTTCAATGACATCTTTTAACATTTTCACAAGTAAATATCCCGTTGCTTCTGTATCATAAATCGCACGGTGATGTTGCGTTAATTCAATGTCGAGCTTTTTACACATCGTATTTAAGCGATGATTCTTCATCTCTGGGAATAAGAATCTAGCTAATTCCAATGTATCAATAACTGGATTTTTTGGTTTTTCTAAACCGCATTTCTTAAATCCAACATTTAAAAACCCCATATCAAAGCTTGCATTATGGGCAACAAGTGTATGATCGCCCATCCATGCTTCAAACTTTTTAAATACTTCGCCTACTTCTGGTGCATCAGTTAACATATCGTCTGTTATACCTGTTAATTCAATGATTGTTGCCGATAATGGTTGATGCGGATTTGCAAAAGATTCAAAGCGATCAATAATTTCGCCGCCTTTTACTTTCACAGCAGCTAATTCAATAACAGTATCATATACAGCTGATAGACCTGTCGTTTCAACGTCAAAAACAACGTATGTTTCATCTGCAAGTAATCTGTGTTCTTCATTATACGCAATCGGAACACCATCATTTACAAGATTGGCCTCTACACCATAAATAACCTTTACACCTGCTTTTTTACCTGCAGAATATGCTTCTGGGAAAGACTGTGCAACCGCGTGATCTGTAACGGCAATTGCTTCGTGTCCCCATTTTCCAGCTTGGGCAACAAGCTTAGATACCCCGGTAACAGCATCCATCTGACTCATTGGTGTATGCAAGTGCAGTTCCACCCGTTTTTCCCCTTCAGGTGCTTTATCTTTGCGAGAAGGTCCCGTTATTTCGTTAATATCGTTCGCAATCATAACTAAATCACGGACAAACGTATCATTTTGAACCGAACCTCGCGCTTTTACCCACATTCCTTTTTTCAATGATTGCAGAAGCGGAAGATCCTCTTTATCACGCGAAAACATCTTAATCATAATGGAATCCGTATAATCTGTTATTTTTAAAGTTAATAACGTACGCCCACTACGGAGTTCCTTCGTCTCTACATGGAAGACATAACCCTGCACGGTTTTTCGTCTCTCTTCATCTTGAATTTCACGCATCGGTGTAATTTCTTCATCAGGCTTAATAAGATAGCCGAGGACAATTGGTCCTTCATGTACAACATCATTTTCTTCAGCTTGTTTCTTCGCCATCTCTTCCATGGCTTGTATAACACGCTGACGATCTTCTTGCTGCGTTTGCTCACGAAACTTTTGAACTTCTTCATCATTTTGTTTTATATGTGTTTCCAGCTGAAAACGAGGAAATCCAAAGACTTCATATTGATCTCCTACTGGCTTTGCAAGATTTTTCTTTAACGCAGTAGATTCTAAATCATTATTTACATTTAGTAATAACTTCACACCATTTACATGTGGAAGTTGTGTTTTTAAATATGCAAACATCGGAGAAAAAGTGATTCGATCTGTACAAAGTGGCCAATATGCCTTTACCTCCTCCTCCGTGAATTGTTTATTTTCCGCTTCTAGTGCAAATGACGTCTTTGCAATATGTGAAAATGACTGCTGGAGCTGTGTTTCTAACAGTTCATATAATTCTGTTGGTAAAATACGTGGCACTTGCAAATCAAAATGCCAACTCTTATTTGCTTTATCAACAACCAACCTTTGAATGCCACCACCTTGTAAATATTGATTTATAAGGCCTTCAGGCATTTGTAACTGCTGAAGCAAAATTTGAAATCGCTCTTGTTGTTCATTTGTTAACGACATACGCACCCTCCTTCCATCTGCTATTATAAAATGAAACGTTCAGCAAAGAAAGATTTCTTCCTTCTTCCCTTACAAAGCTTACTCTACAAAGAAAGAGAAGGTACCTCACAATGAGGTACCTCTTCTTATTTTAAAATATTAGCGATATATGTGTGAAGTTCTTCAACTTTCACTTCTGCAGATTCATTTGTAGCACGCACTTTTACTTCAACGATACCTTCATCAGCTTTTTTCCCAACTGTTACTCGAACCGGAAGCCCGAATAAGTCTGCATCAGCAAATTTAACACCTGCACGTTCCGTACGATCATCTAACAATACTTCATAACCTTGTTCTTGTAATGAATTGTAGATTGTTTCGCCCACTTCGCGCTGTGCATCAGACTTCATATTTACTGGAATTACATGTACATGGAATGGCGCTACAGCTTTTGGCCAAACTAAACCATTCTCGTCATTAAACTGTTCAGCAATCGCTGCTACTGTACGTGACACTCCAATACCATAGCATCCCATGATCAGCGGCTTCGTTTTTCCATTCTCATCTAAGAATGTAGCATTCATTGCTTCACTATAACGTGTACCTAATTTAAATACATGCCCAACTTCGATTCCGCGTGCAAAACGAATTGTACCATTTCCATCTGGAGATTGATCTCCTTCTTGGATGAAACGTAAATCTATATATTGACTTACTTTAAAGTCACGCTCTGGATTTACATTTACATAATGGAAGCCTTCTTCGTTTGCACCGCAGCAACCATTTACAACTGCCGCTACAGCGTGATCTGCGATTACTTCTACAGCTCCTGTTACACCAATTGGACCTAAAGAACCTACTTCACAATTTAATAGACTTCTTACCTCTTCATGTGAAGCAAGTTCAACAACTGAAGCACCATATACGTTCTTTACTTTCACATCATTTACTTCGTGGTCACCACGAACAAGTACAACAACAAATTTCTCATCTACTTTAAATACCATAGATTTAATACAATTAGATGCTGCAATGTTTAAAAATGCAGATACTTCTTCAATTGCCTTTTGGTCTGGTGTTGCTACTTTTTCAAGTGCTTTTTCTATTTCATCACTCTTTGTATAAGAAGCAACAACAGGAGCCATTTCAATATTCGCTGCATAATCAGATGTATCAGAATACGCAATTGTATCTTCTCCTACATCAGATAACGCCATAAACTCATGTGTATCTTTACCACCCATTGCTCCAGAATCAGCAATAACCGCACGAAAATTCAATCCACAGCGAGCAAAGATATTAGAATATGCTTGGTACAGTCCACTATAAACTTCATCTAAACTTTCTTGTGTTGCATGGAAAGAATAAGCATCTTTCATTAAAAACTCTCTTCCGCGTAATAAACCAAAACGTGGTCTTTGCTCGTCACGGAATTTTGTTTGGATTTGATATAATGTTAACGGTAACTTTTTATAAGATTTAATTTCATCACGTACAAGGTCTGTAATAACTTCTTCATGCGTTGCTCCTAGTGCAAACTCACGATTATTACGATCTTTCATACGCATTAACTCAGAACCGTAAGAGTACCAACGACCTGATTCTTGCCATAATTCAGCTGCTTGTAATGCTGGCATTAATAATTCTACAGCTCCTGCTCGTTCCATTTCTTCTCGAACAATACGCTCCACCTTATGCAATACTTTTAGCCCAAGTGGTAAAAAGCTGTAAATACCAGAAGCATTTTGACGCATAAATCCTGCACGAAGTAGCAATTGATGACTTTTAATCTCAGCATCTGCTGGCACTTCACGTAATGTAGGACTAAATACCATACTTTGTTTCATCTATTCGCACCTCTTTATTTTACTCTACTACATAGTAAACCCCCACCTCAGATCAGGTGAGGGTTTACAACTTTCAGAGCTCTATTCATTTCATTCACTATCTACAAAAAACATTGGGAATTTCACACTTACTACAAGTCTTACTTTATTTTACAAGAAAAACTTTCGAATGTCATTCCACGTTACAACTAACATAAGTAACATTAATAACGCAAATCCAATAAAGTGAACCATTCCTTCTTTTTGACGATCAATTGGTTTCCCTCGCAGTGCTTCAATTAAGAAGAAGAATAAGCGTCCTCCATCAAGAGCAGGAACAGGTAATAAGTTAAATAAACCAAGATTTATACTTAAAACAGCTGCCAAGCTAAGAACACGAATGACACCATAATCTACTACTTGGTCTGTTAAATTATAAATCCCTACCGGACCTGATAAATCATTAATAGAAAACTGACCCGTTACTAATTTTACTAGGGAGTCAAAAATTAGTTTTGTCCATGTGTACGTCTGCTCAAAACCTGATTTAATAGAACCAAAAATAGATTTCTCTACAGGAGAGTATACACCGATTCTACCAACCTTTTCTTTACCTTCTGTATCAGCTGATGGCGTTACTTTTACATTAAATTGTTCGCTGTCACGTTTTACATGAAGCGTAATTTCTTCATTTGGGTGTTCACGTACAATCGTGACAACATCTTTCCATGTATTCGTGTCTTTCCCATCGATTGCTTGAATCGTATCATCTTGTTTCAATCCTGCTTGTTCTGCCACACTATCCTTCATTACTTTCCCAATCATTGGCTTATCAACTGGAATACCTTGTACCAATCCAATGATAACAAAAATAACAAATGCAAGAATGAAGTTCATAGCAGGACCTGCAAAGATCGTTAATGCTCGCTGTCCTAACGTTTTAGAACCAAATTGTCTATTAAACGGGGCAATTTGTATTTCTTCTCCCGCTGAAACAATACGTGCTTTTTCATTCACACGGAATGTTTGCAATTCCTCTTCATACTCTTCGTAACCAGAAATTGTGAGATTATGTTCTAAATCAGCTTGTTCTACTTCAATCACGCGAACATTTGGATACTTTTCACGCCCGTCTAAAACTAATTTCATAACCTCTTCGTTTTCATTTAACACAAGTCCAACTTTTTTTCCTGGTTTTAATTCGACCGTTTCTGCATCCTCACCAGCCATTCTAACATAGCCTCCAAGAGGCAGCAGCCGAACTGTATAAACTGTTTCATTCTTTTCAAATGAAAATATTTTTGGTCCAAAACCAATTGCAAACTCGCGGCATAAAATACCTGCTCTTTTTGCAAAATATAGATGCCCTAGCTCATGGAAAAATACGAGTGCACCGAAAATTAATATAAAGGCAATCGCTGTATTCAATTCCATACCACCTTTGCTAAATTTGTTCCATCACAAACCGTCTTGTGGCTGCATCAATTTCCTGAATTTCCTCTAAGCTCGGACGTGCAATGACATTGTGATGGTGCATTGCTTTTTCAATGAGGTCTTCTACTGTTAAGAAACCAATTTTCTTTTGTAAGAAGGCTGCTACAGCTACTTCATTCGCCGCATTCATTACAGCTGGCATGCTTCCGCCCGTCTTTCCAGCTTCATACGCAAAACGTAGACAACGAAAACGTTCTTGATCCATTTTTTCAAAATGCAGTGTTCCGATTTCCCACAAATTTAACTGTTTTGTATCTAAAAGTGGTAATCTGTCAGGATATGTAAGTGCATATTGAATTGGTACACGCATATCTGGTGAGCCAAGCTGCGCCATTACACTACGATCTTCAAATTCAACCATAGAATGAATAATGCTTTCTTTATGTAAAATAACATCGATTTGCTCATAAGGTATGCCGAAAAGCCAATGTGCTTCAATCACTTCCAGTCCCTTATTCATCATTGTAGCAGAATCAATTGTAATTTTCGAACCCATTGACCAGTTTGGATGACGAAGTGCATCCTCTACTGTCACATGATACAATTCATTTCTCGTTTTATCACGAAAACTCCCGCCTGAAGCAGTGATAACTAAGCGAGAGATGCGCTTTTCATTTTCTCCATTCAAACATTGAAAAATAGCCGAATGCTCACTATCTACTGGAAGTAACGACACATTATGTTTGCGCGCAGCTTCCATAATAATATGTCCCGCAGTTACTAATGTTTCTTTATTTGCAATTCCAATTGTCTTTTTCGCCTCAATCGCACGAAGTGTAGGTAACAACCCTACACTACCTACAACAGCAGTGATTACAACTTCTGCATCTGGGTGAAGAGCTACCTCTAATAGTCCCTCTTCACCGTATACTACTTTTGTATTTCCAGAAACGGGTTGTAACCTTACAACATCTTCTTCTCTTTGTACAGAAACAAGCTGAGGAGAAAATTCTTGAATGACTTTTACTGCATAGTCAATATTTTTCCCTACAGAAAAAGCAACGAGACGGAATTGGTCTGGGTGCGAGCGCAGCACATCTAAAGTTTGCGTTCCAATTGATCCACTTGCACCTAATAAACTAATGTTTTTCATAACTCCAACCCCTCGTTTTATTATGAAATGAAATGTAAGAAATGTAAAATCGGTAATACGAACAACCAACTATCTGTCCGATCTAATATTCCACCGTGTCCAGGTAAGATTGTACCTGAATCTTTCACACCGTAATGACGTTTAAATGCAGACTGTACTAAATCACCAATTTGTCCAAAAATGGAGATTGCAATTGTAACAATAATTAGCATTACAACATTTCCATGAACGGTGAAGAACATATTGTATACAAAAGCAACGACAATCCCACAAACAATACCACCTAATGAACCTTCTATCGTTTTATTCGGACTAATCTCTGGCCATAATTTTCTTTTTCCAATTGCTTTCCCTATGAAATATGCGCCTGAATCAGTTGCCCAAATGACAAATAATGCATAAAACACATAATGGATTCCTGCTATTCTCGTTTCATTTAAATATAGGAACCCCATTGCAACATACGTTGTTGCCATAAGTAAAAATGAAGCATTGTCAAAAGTAAATGTATTCTTCGAAAGGACTGTATATGATAAAAGTAATAAAACAATCAAAAATGTGATTTCTAATTTATCTAATCCAACCCGATCAAAAATCCCCAGTGCATTACTTGGAACTAAAATAATCCATAATAATAATGCAGCTAAAAACGTTGGTACCGAAATAAGTGTAAGTTTGTTCATACGAACTAATTCATATAATCCAACAGAAGCAAGTGCATACACTAAAACTGTAAAAGGCACGCCACCGTAAAATACGATGGGAATGAATAGCGCGGCAGCAATCACTCCAGTAATAATTCTCTGTTTCACTACCAAACCCTCTCTTTCTACACGCCTCCGAATCTGCGCCCTCTATGTTGAAAGTCTGTAATCGCATTTAGCAAATGTTCCTCGGTAAAATCTGGCCAATACACATCTGTAAACCAAAGCTCCGAATACGCAATTTGCCATAGCATGAAATTACTAATACGCAATTCCCCACTTGTACGAATAAGCAAGTCTGGGTCAGGTAAAGAACTTGTCATTAAGTAAGAAGAAATCATTTCTTCATTTACATCCTCTGAACGAACTTTCCCTTCTTCGCTATCTTTCATCATATGTTGCACAGCAGAAACGATTTCATCGCGACTCCCATAGTTTAACGCAAAATTGAGAATTAATCCCGTATTCTCTTTCGTATCTTCCATGGCCTTTTCCATCGCTCTGCGTGTATGCGTAGGAAGACGATCTTTTTGTCCGATTACTCGGACTTGTACATTTTCTTCGATCAATTCTGGTAAAAATGTACCTAGAAATTCTTCTGGAAGTTTCATTAAATAATCGACTTCCTTTTTCGGTCTTTTCCAATTCTCCGTAGAAAAAGCATAAAGAGTTAACACTTTCACATCAAGTTTACTTGCAAATTTCGTGATTTTTTTCACAACTTGCATTCCTTCATGATGTCCCGCAATCCGAGGCATTGCTCTTCTCTTTGCCCACCTTCCATTACCATCCATAATAATAGCGATATGTTCTGGAATGTATCCTTTTTTTACTTTTTCAATGAGATGATCAAACGATGCGACCTTTTTACCTTTAAAAAAAGGAAACTTTTTAAACATCATTCATACCCTCCAACAAGCAGACGTATGCCTAAAAGTGTAAAAAGACCCCCTTAAGAAGAGGGTCATATTTGCGAAGGAATCGCTATTACACTTCCATAATTTCTTTTTCTTTGTTTTTTGCGATTTCGTCAACTTTTGCAATATATTTATCTGTTTCTTTTTGGATATCTTCTGTATATCCTCTTAAATCGTCCTCTGTAATGTCGCCCGCTTTTTCAAGCTTTTTAAGATCATCATTACCATCACGACGTACGTTACGAACAGCCACTTTTGCTTCTTCAGCATATTTCTTAACAGTTTTCACCAGGTCTTTACGACGTTCTTCTGTTAATGCTGGGAATGCAATACGAATTACTGATCCATCGTTAGAAGGATTTAAACCTAAATCCGCTTTTAAGATTGCTTTTTCAATATCACCGATAGAAGTTTTATCATAAGGTTGAATTACAAGTAAACGTGCTTCTGGAACTGTGATGTTCGCTAATTGCACAACAGGTGTTGGTGCACCATAATAATCAACTTGTACCTTATCTAATGCAGCTGCGCTTGCGCGACCAGCACGAACTGATGCTAATTCACGAGAATAAGCAGCAACAGCTTTTTCCATTTTTTCATTTGCAGCTTTTAATACTTGTTGTCCCATATTTATTTCCCCCTTACAATTGTTCCAATATTTTCGCCTAAAACGGCACGTTTAATGTTTCCTTTTTCCATAACCGAGAATACAATTAGTGGAATATCATTATCCATACATAAAGAAGAAGCTGTAGAATCCATTACACCTAAACCTTCTTTTAATACATCTAAGTAAGTAAGTGTTTCATATTTCGTCGCTGTTGGATCAACAGAAGGATCTGCATTATATACGCCGTCCACATTGTTTTTCGCCATTAAGATAACATCAGCTTCGATTTCGGCCGCACGCAATGCTGCAGTTGTGTCTGTAGAGAAATAAGGGTTACCTGTACCTGCTGCAAAGATAACAACACGTTTTTTCTCTAAGTGACGAATTGCTTTACGACGAATATAAGGCTCAGCCACTTGACGCATTTCAATAGAAGTTTGAACGCGTGTTTGAATTCCAATATTCTCTAAGCTATCTTGAAGAGCTAATGAATTCATAACTGTTGCTAACATGCCCATGTAATCTGCTCCTGCACGATCCATGCCCATCTCACTTCCGATTTTCCCACGCCAAATGTTACCGCCACCTACAACAACGGCAACTTCTACATCAAGTTCTGCGATTTCTTTTACTTGTTCTGCTACTGATTTAATAACAGACGGGTTAATTCCAAACCCTTTTTCACCAGCTAAAGCTTCACCACTTAACTTTAGCACGACACGATTATATTTCGGTTTACTCATAATGAACCTCCAATTGCTTACATCTTTATTTTAAAAAAGGGAACACAATGTGTTCCCTAATCTGTATTAGTTGTTACCTTTTACTTGGTTCATTACTTCTTCAGCAAAGTTGTCTTCGCGTTTTTCGATACCTTCACCAACAGCGTAGCGAACGAATCCTTTTAATGTTCCGCCTTTAGACTCAACGAACTGACGAACTTTCATATCAGGGTTTTTAACGAATGCTTGGTCAAGTAAGCAAATCTCTTCAAAGAATTTGCCTAGACGGCCTTCTACCATTTTCGCAACGATTTTTTCAGGCTTACCTTCGTTTAAAGCTTGTTGTGTTAACACTTGACGCTCATGTTCAACTTCTTCAGCTGTTACAGCATCGCGGTCGATGTATTTCGGGTTAACTGCTGCAATGTGCATTGCTACATCTTTAGCAGCTGCTTCGTCTGTAGAACCTTCAAGAACTGTTAATACACCAATGCGTCCACCCATGTGTAAGTAAGCGCCAAATGCATCTGCGTCCGTTTTTGATACGATTTCGAAACGACGAAGTGTAAGTTTTTCACCAATTTTAGCGATTGCTTCGTTGATGTGCTCTTCTACTGTTTTGCCGTTTGCAATTGTTTGAGCCATAGCTTCTTCAATGTTAGCAGGTTTGTTAGCTAATAAGTGAGCAGCTAATTCTTTAATTAACGTTTGGAAACCTTCGTTTTTTGCAACGAAATCAGTTTCAGAGTTTAATTCTAAGATTAAACCTTCGTTACCGTTTGTTTCAATGAAAGTTAAACCTTCAGCAGCGATGCGGTCTGCTTTTTTCGCAGCTTTCGCAATACCTTTTTCACGTAAGAAATCAATTGCTTTCTCCATGTCGCCGTTAGTTTCTGTTAAAGCTTTTTTGCAGTCCATCATACCTGCGCCAGTTTTTTCGCGAAGTTCTTTTACCATTTGTGCAGTGATTGCCATACTTTTCATCCTCCTAAAATATGTATTTATACCTTAAAAAAGGTGATAAAAGGCCGAACCCCTTATCACCTTTCCAAATTTGTTACGCAGTAACAGTTTCTTCACCTTGTTTTGCTTCAAGGATCGCGTCTGCCATTTTAGATGTAAGAAGTTTTACAGCACGAATTGCATCATCGTTTGCTGGAATTACGTGATCAATTTCGTCTGGATCACAGTTTGTATCAACGATACCGATGATTGGAATGTGTAATTTGCGTGCTTCAGCAACTGCGATACGCTCTTTACGAGGGTCAACTACGAATAATGCACTTGGAAGACCTTTCATATCTTTGATGCCGCCTAAGAATTTCTCAAGACGCTCTAACTCTTTTTTAAGTTGAACAACTTCTTTCTTAGGAAGTACTTCGAAAGTACCATCTTCTTGCATTCTTTCGATGTCTTTAAGACGCTTGATACGTTTTTGAATTGTTTGGAAGTTTGTTAACGTTCCACCTAACCAACGTTGGTTAACGAAGTACATACCAGCACGAGTTGCTTCTTCTTTAATAGCTTCTTGTGCTTGTTTTTTTGTACCTACGAATAAGATGTCTCCACCTTCAGCAGCGATATCACGCATTACGTTGAAAGCTTCCTCAACTTTTTTCACAGTTTTTTGTAAGTCGATGATGTAGATACCGTTACGCTCTGTGAAAATGTAACGTTTCATTTTTGGGTTCCAACGACGTGTTTGATGTCCGAAATGAACACCTGCTTCAAGCAATTGTTTCATAGAAATTACTGCCATGATTTTGTTCCTCCTAAATGGTTTCTGATATCCTCCGTTTACTTCATCTCTAAGCGAAACTACGAACGTAGCACCAACACTTAAATCAGTAAACGTGTGTACTTTGTACTGACACCACTGCTTACTATACCATAATGAAATATTACAAGCAAGTCGAAATTGCGAACAATGTAAAACTTTCTTTTTGATTATGATTTTACCTATCCTGTTCTCAACTCCAATTCTAATATTATCATCCTTTCACTATCTTAAGCACCACTGATAGTTACCCCTATCAACCAAGCTTTTACGGATAGTTTATCTTCCCTACTAAAATGCAATACTTAGAAAACAAAAAGCTCTCCTCATCGTGAGGAGAGCTTTTATAAAAATTAGTTTGTTTTTAATTTAGCAAGTTCATGTAAAAACTTGTCGTTTAATACTTTAATGTACGTTCCTTTCATACCTAAAGAACGAGATTCGATAACGCCTGCGCTTTCTAATTTACGAAGTGCGTTTACGATTACAGAACGAGTAATTCCTACACGATCAGCGATCTTACTTGCAACAAGTAGACCTTCTGTTCCGTTTAATTCTTCAAAGATGTGCTCAATTGCTTCTAACTCACTGTATGATAACGAGCTAATTGCCATTTGAACAACTGCCTTACTACGCGCTTCTTCTTCGATTTCTTCTGCTTTTTCACGTAAGATTTCCATACCTACTACAGTCGAGCTATACTCAGCAAGAATTAAATCATCATCTAAGAACTCCTGACCAAGACGAGCTAAAACTAATGTACCTAAACGCTCACCACCACCAACGATTGGCACGATTGTAGTTAAACCTTGACCGAATAACTCTTTGTTTTCTACAGGGAATGCCGTGAATTGACTATTTACATCTAAGTTTGAAGATGTTTCTGTAACGTTGAATAGGCTTTGTGTATATTCTTCTGGGAATTGACGCTCTGCAAGCATTTGTTTCATACGTTCGTTCTCGATTTGTTGGTGAATTGCATATCCTAATAATTTCCCACGACGACTTACAACGAATACGTTCGCTTCAATCACTTCACACATTGTGTCTGACATTTCTCTAAAGTTTACAGGCTTTCCTGCTGCGCTCTGTAATAACGCATTTAATTTTCTCGTTTTTGCTAATAATTCCATTTCTAAAGTTCCTCCTACATGTTACTCACATATTTTTTCATCACTTGGAAACTAGGGCGAGTCACCTGATGACACTATTACAAAATAAACTGGCTCACATCTTTATTTTTAGCAATCGTTGCTAATTTTTCCTCTACATATTGAGGTGTTATCGTTATTTTTTCTAACGTAATTTCAGATGCTTCAAACGATAAATCTTCAAGAAGTTTCTCCATAATGGTATGAAGCCTTCTCGCTCCAATATTATCCGTATCTTGATTAACTTGATAAGCAATCTCAGCAATCTTACGAATAGCATCGTCAGAAAATTCAATTTCTATACCCTCAGTTGCTAATAATGCTATATACTGCTTCACTAACGCATTATCTGGTTCGATAAGAATTTTAACAAAATCATCTACCGATAGTTTTGTCAATTCCACTCTAATCGGAAATCTCCCTTGCAATTCCGGAATCAAATCAGACGGTTTAGACATATGAAACGCACCGGCTGCAACAAATAAAATATAATCTGTTTTTACTGATCCATATTTCGTCGCAACATTCGACCCTTCTACAATTGGTAAAATGTCACGTTGCACACCTTCACGTGATACATCCACGCTATTCGACTGCTTACCAGCAATTTTGTCAATTTCATCAATAAAAATAATCCCGAGCTGTTCAGCACGATAAACAGCCTCTTGTGTAACTTCATCCATATCAATTAAGCGCTGTGCTTCCTCATTTGTCAAGACTTTTCTTGCTTCTTTTACAGAAAGTTTTCGTTTTTTCGTTTTTTTCGGCATAAAACTCCCTAATGCATCTTGGAAATTCATCCCCATTTGTTCCATGCCAGTTCCTTGTAACATATCAAACATAGAAGACTGCTGTTCCGTTACTTCAATCGATACAACCTCTTCTTCAAGTAATCCAGAAGCAAGTTTCTTTTCAACCTCTTGACGTTTCTTTTCAATGTCTGCGTCATCTTGTGTTTCAGATGTCTGATTCGCATTTTGATTTCCACCAAATAACATTTCTAACGGATTTTTGAATCCTGTTTGCTTTTGTGGACTTGGTACTAAAATTTCAACAAGGCGTTGATTCGCTTGCTCTTCAGCTTTATCTTTGACCTTAACTACCATCTCTTCTTTCACAATACGAACAGACGTTTCAACAAGGTCGCGTACCATCGATTCCACATCACGACCAACATATCCAACTTCTGTAAACTTCGTCGCTTCAACCTTAATAAAAGGCGCCCCAACGAGCTTCGCCATTCGTCGTGCTACCTCTGTCTTTCCGACACCTGTCGGTCCAATCATTAAAATGTTTTTTGGAGCAATTTCATCGCGCAGATCTTCCGCTAACTTACTGCGACGATACCGATTTCTAAGTGCTACTGCAACCGCTTTTTTCGCATCTTTTTGACCAATGATATATTGATCCAATTTTTCTACAATTTGACGCGGAGTAAAATGTAAATGCATATAAAATGCCTCCCTTACGATTCTACAATTCTTCTACAATAATGTTGTGATTTGTATACACACAAATGTCACCAGCAATTTCTAAACTGGCTTTCGCAATTGCTTTTGCTGTTAAATGTTCACTTGCATGTTGCTTTAAAGCTCGACCAGCTGCAAGCGCATAATGTCCACCTGAACCGATTGCTAAAATACCATCATCCGGTTCTATTACTTCTCCTGTTCCTGAAACAAGAAGTAACGTCGTTTGATCCATAACGATTAACATCGCTTCCAATTGACGCAGCATTTTATCGCCACGCCATTGTTTCGCCATTTCAACCGCAGCACGTTGTAGGTTTCCATTATACTCTTCTAATTTCCCCTCAAACATTTCAAAAAGAGTAAACGCATCCGCAACGGAACCTGCAAATCCTGCTAACACCTTCCCTTGAAATAGCTTTCGAACTTTGCGTGCTGTATGCTTCATCACAACAGCATTACCAAATGTCACTTGTCCGTCGCCAGCCATAGCACACTCTCCATTATGTTGAATGCCAAATATCGTTGTAGCGTGGAAATTTCCCATAGAAAAAACTCCTTTATATGTTTTTATAGCTTTAAAAGCAATTTATGCTCGTGGGTGATGCTTCATGTAAACAGAACGTAATCTTTCTTTTGAAACATGCGTATAAATTTGTGTCGTTGATAAATTTTCATGACCTAATAACTCCTGCACAGTTCGCAAATCTGCACCTTCATCTAACATATGTGTAGCAAATGTATGCCTTAACATATGCGGACTTATTTTCATTGTAAGAGACGCTTTCTTAATGAGCTCATTTAAAATATAACGCACACCTCGATCTGTTAATGGCGTACCCTTTGCATTTAAAAACACCATTTGAGAGTGTTCCTCTGTTTTTTCAGCTAACAGTTTCCTCCCGTTTTCTATATAAGTAATTAAAGCATCTTGTGCATAACTTCCAAACGGAACGTACCTTTGTTTTTTGCCTTTTCCCGTCACTAGAATTGTTCCTACCGAAAAATCAATATCAGCAAGTTGTAAACTTACACATTCACTCACACGGATCCCTGTTGCATACATAAGTTCTAATAAAGCTTGATTCCTTTGACCAAGCGGCGTTTCTACGTCAGAAACTTCAAACAATTTCTCTAATTCTTCAACGTACAAAAACTTCGGGATTGACCATTCTTTTTTGGGGAGTGACGCAAGTGCAAACGGATTATCTTCTCGATATCCTTCACGCATCAGAAAACGATATAAACTTCGTAAACTTGATACTTTTCTCGCGACAGATTTACGGGCTAGCTTTTCATCATGTAACGTCGTTAAGTACAAGCGAACATCCACATATGTAACATCTAAAAAAGAGGATATACCTTCTCGCTCCATAAATTGCACAAAATGTTCTAAATCATTTTGATAACTTGCAATTGTATATTTTGAATAATTTCTTTCAATTTGTAAATATCCAACGAATAATTGTAACAATTTCTTCACATTCACAAAACTCACCTCAATAAAGGCTACTAAATCGTATCACAACTCAGTAGCCTTTGCAAGAAATTTAACTAAATATTTACAAAATTTTGAATTGTTTCTAAAGCGCGTGTTGCGTACGCTTCATTTCGCTCTTGTTTCTTTTTAATTTTCTTTTCTAACGGTGCAAATAAACCAAAGTTTGCATTCATTGGTTGGAAGTTTTTCGCGTTTGTTGCAGTAATATAATTCGCCATACTTCCCATTGCAGTTACAGGAGGTAATACAACAGGCTCATCTCCCTTTACAAAACGAGCTACATTAATACCTGCTAATAGTCCTGAAGCAGCCGATTCTACATATCCTTCTACACCTGTCATTTGTCCCGCAAAGAATAAATCATCACGATGTTTATATTGGTATGTTGGACGAAGCAATTTCGGTGAATTAATAAACGTATTACGATGCATGACACCATAGCGTACAATTTCTGCATTTTCAAGTCCAGGAATTAATTGTAATACTTCTTTTTGAGGTCCCCACTTTAAATGTGTTTGGAACCCAACAATATTGTATAACGTTCCCGCTGCATCATCTTGGCGTAATTGAACGACAGCGTATGGTGTTTTACCTGTTTTCGGATCTTCTAGCCCCACTGGTTTCATCGGTCCAAATAACAATGTCTGTCTACCACGGCTTGCCATTACTTCTACAGGCATACATCCTTCAAAGAATACTTCTTTCTCAAATTCTTTTAACGGCACTGTCTCTGCAGCAATTAGAGCATCATAAAAACGGTCGAACTCTTCTTCTGTCATCGGGCAGTTTAAATAAGCCGCTTCTCCCTTATCATAACGAGATTTTAAATATACTTTGTCCATATCGATGCTTTCTTTTTCCACAATTGGTGCAGCTGCATCATAGAAATAAAAATAATCTTCACCCGTTAACTCTTTTAGCTGTGCAGAAAGTTCTGGAGATGTGAGTGGACCTGTCGCGATAACAGTTGGTCCTTCTGGAATTTCTGTCATTTCTTCGTTCATCACAGTTACGTTTGGATGATTTTTCACATACTCCGTTACTTTTGCTGCAAATTCATGCCGATCAACCGCTAATGCTCCTCCTGCTGGCACAGAACACTCATCTGCCGCACGAATAATAACAGAGTCCATTTTGCGCATTTCTTCTTTAATGACCCCAACAGCATTTGTTAATGTATTTGCACGAAGTGAGTTGCTACATACTAACTCAGCAAATTTATCTGTATGATGAGCCGGCGTTTGTCTTACTGGTCTCATTTCATATAATTTTACTTGGACACCACGTTTTGCAATTTGATAAGCTGCTTCACTTCCTGCAAGACCTGCGCCAATGACGTTTACTACTTGTGTTGTCATGTATTTATCACCTTTCCTTTTCTATCCCGAAAAAAATGTGAGCATTTACGCTCACATTTGTTGTTCTTCTTCATAATCACAAGAAATACATTGTACTTGAACGCCTTTTTTCAGCTTCTTCTCTACAAGCATACCTTCACATTTTGGACATTTCCGGCCAATCGGTTTATCCCAAGATACGAAATCGCATTCTGGATACGTGCCACACCCATAGAAAAGACGTTTCTTTTTATTGCTTCGGCGTTCAATAATTTGTCCTTTATCACATTTCGGACAAGTTACACCGATTTCTTTCACAATCGGTTTTGTATTGCGACAATCAGGGAAATTAGAACAAGCCATAAACTTCCCATATTTACCCATTTTAAAGACCATTGGGTGACCGCATAATTCACAATCTTCCCCAGCAGGTTCATCTTTAATTTCGACTTCACGCATCTCCTTTTCCGCTTTTTCTAAGCGGGGTTCAAAGCCTACGTAGAAATCATCAACAATTTTCACCCAATTTGCTTTCCCCTCTTCTACTTCGTCAAGGTTTTGCTCCATATTGGCCGTAAATTCAATGTTAATAATTTCTGGGAAAAACTCTAAAATAAGTTCAATTACAATTTCTCCAAGTTCAGTCGGAACAAATCGTTTATTGTCTAATGCAACATATCCTCGCTTTTGAATCGTTTCAAGTGTCGGTACGTAAGTAGACGGTCTCCCGATTCCCAGCTCTTCAAGCGTCCTAACTAAACGGGCCTCTGTATAACGTGGTGGCGGCTGCGTAAAGTGCTGCTTTGGCTCCACATCTTTTGAAAATACGGTTTCTCCTATTTCTAAAGGAGGCAGCATTTTATCTTTTTCTTCCGCACCATCATCTTTCGATTCTACATAAACTTTCATAAACCCTGGAAATTTCACTACTGAGCCACTTGCACGGAATTGAACGTTATTATTAATGAGTCTAGCTGTAACAGTATCCATTATAGCAGACGCCATTTGACTTGCAACAAATCGCTCCCAAATCAATTTGTACAAACGATGTTGATCACGACTTAAGAAACTTTTTAGTTCCTCTGGCTTTCTCATTACCGAAGTTGGACGAATTGCTTCATGCGCATCCTGTGCATTCGCTTTTTTCGTTTCCTTCTTCTTCTCTGTTCCTATGTATTCCGAACCAAACGCTTCAGTAATGTAAGAACGAGCTTCCGCTTGTGCCGTTTCTGAAATACGAGTTGAATCCGTTCTCATATACGTAATAAGACCTACAGTTCCTTGTTTACCAATGTCTATCCCTTCATACAGCTGCTGCGCAAGCATCATTGTTTTCTTTGCTCGCATGTTTAATTTACGTGCAGCTTCTTGTTGTAGAGAAGACGTTGTAAATGGTAATGCGGGATTACGCTTACGTTCTTTTTTCGTTACATTTTCAACCGAAAACGCATTGTCTTTCATTGTTTCAATTATGTCATTTACTTGCGCTTCATTTGTTAATTGAACCTTTTCTCCATTCACACCGTAAAAAGATGCTTCAAATGTGTCTTTTCCTTTTACAAATTCTGTTTTAATTGTCCAGAACTCTTCCGGGATAAAACTTTGAATTTCTTTTTCACGATCAATAATTAAGCGAACCGCTACAGATTGTACACGTCCTGCACTTAATCCCTTTTTGACTTTCTTCCATAGTAAAGGACTAATATTATAACCAACAAGGCGATCAAGTATCCGTCTTGCTTGCTGTGCATCTACTAAATCCATATTAATTGCACGAGGATGCTTAAATGACTCTTTAATCGCATCTTTTGTAATTTCATTAAATACAACCCGGCAATCTGATTCAATATCCACATTTAGCGTATTCGCTAAATGCCAAGCGATCGCTTCTCCTTCGCGGTCTGGATCGGCCGCGAGATAGACTTTTTTTGCTTTTTTTGCTGCTGATTTTAAATCTTTTAAAACAGGACCTTTACCACGGATGGTAATATACTTCGGGTTGAAGTTATTTTTTACTTCTATCCCCATTTGGCTTTTAGGTAAATCGCGAACATGTCCCATAGACGCGACGACTTTGTATTTTTTCCCTAAATATTTCTCAATGGTTTTCGCCTTAGAAGGCGACTCCACGATTACGAGGTAATCTGACATGCTAGTGCCTCCTTAAGAGGTGGATTCAAGTCTTCATTAATCTTATTGATTCCTCTTGTTTTTGTCAATCAAGAATGAGTATAACATACAGTGCCAATCTACCATTTGTCAATAATTGTTTAATAAAAACATAAAAATATACGGCTAATTTAAAAATTCTTCCAGAATATCCTCTGCTTTTTGAACAAGTTTCGCTCCTTGCTTTATGAGATGATTTGTTCCTGCTGCACTTTCTGTAAAAATAGGGCCCGGCAAAGCAAATACCTCCCTATTTTGTTCTAAAGCGAAATCTGCAGTAATAAGCGAGCCACTTTTTGATTTTGCTTCCACTACTAGAACCCCTTTACAAAGACCACTTATAATTCGATTTCGTTTCGGGAAATACCATTTTCTAGGATGGTAATGTGGCGGGTATTCTGTTAATAACAATACATTATTATTCCATGTTTTGTAAAAACAACAATTTTCTTTCGGATACATATAATGTAGGCCATGCCCTAAGACAGCAATAGTGGAACTACGTTGCTGCACTGCGATTTGATGAGCAATCGTATCAATTCCACTTGCAAAACCGCTTACAATTAACCATCCTTTATCTATTAGCGGCTGTAAAATAGATTGTATGCTTTCTTTCCCGTATAAAGAAGGTTTTCTTGTTCCAACTACTGCGATTTTATTTATTTTTCCTAATAATTCTCTCTTTCCTTTTCCATATAAAACGAAAGGCGGATCTGGTATTTCACGTAATAATTCCGGATAATCATCATCCCATATCGTGACATAAAAAATATGATTTTCTTCTAAATGACGTGTACATTGTGTGGGGGTAAATGTTTGTAAGAAGCTAACTAATTCAGAAGATTTTTCCGGAGTTAACCTAGCATATTTCTCAAATTCCACCGGGCTAAAACTGCATAGTTTCTTTATCTCTGGATCTATATGCAGTAAGCGAGTTAATACTTTCCAATGATCGGCTAGCACATAATGAAGATGGAGCAGTCGTTCCTTTTTCATAACCATTCTCCTTACCCATAATTTTTATTATGTAAACAGAAAAAAGTGTAAAAAGACACCCTCTAGCATGAAGGTGTCTTTCAAAAAGATTAATAGTTTTTACAAGTTTCAAATAATCCCTTTTCTTTTAAAACAGAGATTAAAGTTTCACCCATAACAGCTGGTGTTTCAGCAACTTTGATACCACAAGCTTCCATTGTTTTAATTTTTTCAGCAGCTGTACCTTTGCCGCCAGAAATAATGGCACCAGCATGGCCCATACGTTTCCCTGCAGGCGCTGTTTGACCACCGATAAACCCAACAACAGGTTTTGTCATATTTGCTTTTACCCACTCAGCAGCTTCTTCTTCTGCTGTTCCGCCGATTTCGCCAATCATAATAACAGCATGTGTTTCTTCATCTTCATTAAACGCTTTTAACGCATCAATAAAGTCTGTACCATTAACAGGATCACCACCGATACCTACAGCAGTTGATTGACCAATGCCTTCCTGTGTTAATTGATGTACAGCTTCATATGTTAATGTACCAGATCGAGATACAATACCTACATGACCTTTTTTATGAATATATCCTGGCATAATACCAATCTTACATTCATCAGGTGTAATTACACCCGGACAGTTTGGTCCAAGTAAACGTGTCTGTTTACCTACCATATATTTCTTAACTTTTACCATATCTAATACAGGGATTCCTTCTGTAATACATACGACTAAGTCAATCTCTGCATCAACAGCTTCCATAATTGCATCTGCCGCAAAAGCGGGTGGAACGTACACAACTGAAGCGTTTGCTCCTGTTGCTTTTACAGCATCTTCTACTGTATCAAAGACTGGTACGCCTTCAATTTCAGTGCCGCCCTTACCAGGTGTTACACCACCGACAATTTTCGTACCGTATTCAATCATTTGTTTTGTATGGAATAAACCTTGTGAACCAGTAATACCTTGTACAATAACTTTTGTATCTTTATTAACTAATACGCTCATTTTTCTCCCCCGCTTTCTATTAGCCCACTAGTGAAACAATTTTTTGTGCACCGTCTGCCATAGATTCTGCTGCAACAATATTTAAACCAGATTCATTTAAAATTTTCTTACCTAACTCAACATTTGTACCTTCAAGACGGACAACAAGTGGTAATTCAAGGCCTACTTGTTTTGTCGCCTCAATAACACCTTCTGCAATTACATCACATTTCATAATGCCACCAAAAATGTTAACGAAAATGCCTTTTACATTTTTATCAGAAAGAATAATTTTGAAAGCTTCCGTAACTTTTTCAGCTGTAGCACCGCCACCAACATCTAAGAAGTTAGCTGGATCACCATGATAATGTTTAATAATATCCATTGTTGCCATTGCTAATCCTGCGCCATTAACCATACAACCAATATTTCCATCTAAAGGAATATAGTTTAAGTCGTATTTAGAAGCTTCGATTTCTTTTGGATCCTCTTCTTCAAGATCACGAAGTTCTAAAATATCTTTATGACGATATAATGCATTAGAATCAAAGTTTAATTTTGCATCTAATGCCATAACTTTCCCATCACCAGTTGTAACAAGTGGGTTGATTTCTGCAATAGAGCAATCTTTTTCGATATAAGCACGATATAAGCCCATCATAAACTTCACAGCTTGTCCTACAAGCTCTTTTGGAATATTAATGTTAAATGCAATGCGGCGTGCTTGGAAACCTTGCAGGCCTACTGCTGGATCAATATATTCTTTAAAGATTTTTTCCGGTGTTTTTTCTGCTACTTCTTCAATTTCTGTTCCGCCTTCCTCAGAAGCCATTAGAACAACTTGAGAAGTCGCACGGTCTAATACTAGACCAACATAATATTCTTTTTTAATATCGCAACCTTCTTCGATAAGTAAGCGTTTTACTTCCTTACCTTCAGGACCTGTTTGATGCGTAACAAGCGTAGTACCTAATATACTTTCCGCATATGTACGAACTTCTTCTAAATTTTTCGCAACTTTTACACCGCCAGCTTTGCCGCGTCCACCAGCGTGAATTTGCGCTTTTACTACACATACATCTGTTCCTAATTCTTTTGCTGCTTCTACAGCTTCTTCTACTGTAAAGGCAACTTTCCCGTTCGGAACGCTAACCCCATAGCTTCTAAGGACTGCCTTACCTTGATACTCATGGATATTCATGGTCCCATCCTCCCCTATTTTCCTGTTTTACTCAAAAAGTTTTTTAATGTTTAAAAAACACTACATTGCCATTGTATAAAATGATTGCCACGCTGTCTACAATAAAGTGTCAGAAAACTGAAATCGCTTTATTCTTTTTTGAAAATAGTAATGTTAATATACGAAAATAAAAAAATAAGCTGTGGATTCACAGCTTATTTTTGAATCATATCTTTAATTGGCGCAAATGTTTTTCGATGTTCTTCTAATACACCATACGTTTCAATCGCTTGCAAATGTTGTTTTGTTCCATAGCCCATATGCTGTTCAAAACCATATTCCGGATGTTCCTTACCTAGTTCTTTCATCATACAATCACGTGTGACTTTCGCAATAATGGATGCGGCTGAGATAGAAATACTTTTTGCATCTCCTTTAATAATAGACGTTTGGGGAATTGGAGTAGGAAGTTTCATTGCATCAATTAATAAATGCTCCGGTGTACATGATAAATTTGCAATCGCATCTAACATGGCTTGTTTCGTTGCTTGATAAATATTTATTTCATCAATAACTTGCGGTGACACAATCCCAACACCAATTGCAATAGCTTCCTCGTTAATCACGTCATAAAAACGCTCACGTTTCGCTTCACTTAGCTTTTTAGAGTCATTTAACCCCGGTATATAGAAATCTTCTGGAAGGACGACAGCAGCCGTAACAACAGGTCCTGCTAGAGGCCCTCTTCCCACTTCATCGATACCAGCAATGTATGTAAATCCTTTTTCACGTAACGCTTTTTCATACTTTGACATTTCTAAAAATTTCGTTTTTTCCTTTTGCGCTAACTCTTTTTGTTTATACCACTTCAAAATTAACTTTTGAACACCTTTCCGTTCATCTTCTTTCAACATTTGAAAACGTTCATCTTCTTCATTCGTAATTCCTTGTAGCAAACCTTCCGCTTCTTGTATAGTAATTTTTTGCATCAGTGTACACTCCTTTTAAACATAGCCAAAAAGAAAAGACGCACAAACGCACGCCCTATACTTCTTATACTTCTTCTACAAACTCATCTGGTGTTTCAAATGTCATTTTTCCAAGTTTACCACCGCGAAGCTCACGAAGAACAAGTTCTGATGTTTTGTCATAATCAACAAGGCCACCGCCCATTAAACATCCTCTATTCTTTCCAACTGCATCAAATAATTCTACGATGTCTTCTGGAATTCCATTTAATTTATAACGCTCTTGTAAGCGTTCTGGATAATGTTTTTCCATAAAACGAAGTGCATAAATCGCTACATCTTGTAAATTTAAAATAGAATCTTTAATTGCACCAGTCGTTGCAAGACGAAGTCCTACTAATTCATCTTCAAATTTCGGCCATAAAATACCTGGCGTATCTAAAAGTTCCATTTCTTTACCAACTTTAATCCACTGCTGCGCTGTTGTAACACCTGGACGATCACCAGTTTTTGCAATATTTTTCTTTGCTAACTTATTAATCAACGTTGATTTCCCAACATTTGGAATACCAACAATTAAAGCTCGAATTGCTCTTGGTCGAATTCCCTTTGCAATCATTTTGTCAAACTTTTCTTTCACAAGCACTTTACATGCCGCTGCAATTTCTTTCATGCCTTGTCCAGCTTGCGCATTAATCGAAATCGCTTTATGACCCTTCTCTTCAAAATAAGCAATCCATTGCTTTGTTAAGCGATCATCTGCCATATCAGCCTTATTTAAAACGACCAACCTTGGTTTATGTGTAATAATTTCATCAATCATCGGATTTCGGGAAGATAAAGGTAAACGAGCGTCTACAAGTTCAATTACAACATCGATTAACTTTAATTTTTCTGTTACTTGGCGCCTCGCTTTTGCCATATGCCCTGGAAACCATTGAATTGCCATGTTGCCACCTTCTTTTTTTCATTTATTTCACAATACGCGCATCTTTTAATGGCCAATATAACATATTCGCTTTTCCAATTACTCGGTCCATCGAAATCGTTCCAATCGTACGACTATCTTTACTAAAACGACGATTGTCACCTAGTACAAATAATTGACCTTTTGGAACGGTTTTCTTACCTGTAATTTCTTCAAGTTTGAAATCATATGTAAGTGGTCCATCAGCAAGTTGTTTTTTCTGCTTGTCTAAATACGGTTCCTCATAAGGTTTTCCGTTAATATAGAGTTTATCATTACGATATTCAACTTCATCGCCCGGCAGGCCGATAACACGTTTAATATAATCTTTGTCCTCTGTTGCTCGGAATACGATTATATCAAAATGCTTCGGTTCTCCAATGTGATAGCCGATCTTATTAACGATCATTCGATCACGATCATGTAGCGTAGGTGACATTGATACACCATCTACAAGAATTGGGGCAAAGAAAAACTGTCTAATGACTACAGCCAATACAACAGCAATTAAAATCGCTTTGATCCATTCTCCAAGCGAACTCTTTTCTTTCTTCATGTATTTCCCCTCCACAAATATGTAAGCTGATCGTATTATATCAAAATTCCATATAGATTGGAAAAAGGGAGCTTGTGCAATTACAAGCTCCCATACATATCTTATCGAATTTCTTTAATACGTGCTTTTTTACCGCGAAGGTTACGTAAGTAGTATAACTTAGCACGACGTACTTTACCACGGCGAAGTACTTCGATTTTCGCGATTCTTGGTGTGTGAACTGGGAATGTACGCTCAACACCTACACCGTAAGAAATCTTACGAACTGTGAATGTTTCACTAATTCCGCCACCACGACGTTTAATTACAACACCTTCAAAAAGCTGAATTCTCTCACGAGTACCCTCAACTACTTTTACGTGTACACGTAAAGTGTCACCAGGACGGAATGAAGGTAGGTCAGTTTTTAATTGGCCTTTTGTAATATCTGCGATTAATTGTTGCATATTCAATTCTCTCCTTTAAACAGATGCTCTTATAAAGTCTTAATAAATTACAGCGGAACATCGTTAATACGGCTACTTCTTTCAGTAGCACAAATGTTATAATAGCATATTGCTAGGCCTGTTGCAATAGAAAATAAAAGAAGTTTATACTACTCTTCTTTTATTTTCTCCATCCATTTTTCTTCTTGCTTTGATAACTCGCGTCCTTCAAGTAAATCTGGTCTACGCGTATACGTGCGGCGCAACGATTCCTTGTGGCGCCATTCTTCGATATGTTTATGATTTCCTGACATGAGTACATCAGGTACCTTCATGCCACGAAAATCAGCAGGACGCGTATAATGTGGATGTTCTAATAAACCTGTACTAAAAGAATCCTCGATCTGCGAATTCTGATTTCCAAGTACTCCCGGTAAAAGACGTACAACACTATCCGTAACAACCATAGATGCTAATTCACCGCCCGTTAACACATAGTCACCGATAGAAATCTCATCTGTTACAAGATGTTCGCGAATCCGTTCGTCATACCCTTCATAATGACCACATACAAAAATAACATGCTCTTCTTTCGCTAACTCCTCCGCCTTTTTCTGCGTGAAGCGCTCTCCTTGTGGACACATTAATACAACCCTTGGCTTACGCTCTGTTTCTTTTGTTGATTCTTCTACAGCATCAAAGATCGGCTGCGGAGTTAACACCATTCCGGCACCACCACCGTACGGATAATCATCTACACTGTTATGTTTACTTGTCGTATAATCACGGAAATTCACAACTCGAAGCTTAACCGCTTCTTTTTCTTGCGCTTTTTTTAAAATCGAAGATCCAAACACACCAGTGAACATCTCTGGAAATAATGTTAAAATATCAATTTTCATTATAGCAATCCTTCCATTACATGAATGGTTACTAGTTTATTTTCGATGTTAACTTGCAGTACAACATCATCAATGTATGGAATTAAAAGATCTTGCCCTTTTGGACGCTTAATTACCCATACATCATTTGCACCAGGAGATAGAATTTCTTTTATCGTACCTAACGCCTCTCCTTCTTCTGTTACAACGTTACAACCAATAATTTCATGGTAATAATATTCACCCTCAGCAAGTTCACCCAATTGCTCTTCTGGCACTTTTAATAAAGAACCCTTAAATTTCTCCACTTCATCTACATTGTTATATCCTTCAAATGTCAATAAATCAAATGTTTTATGTTGACGATGAGAAGTGATTTTTACTGGAAGTGGTTCTGTTCCTTTATCATTCCATATGTATAATGTATTCCCTACCTTATATCGCTCTTCTGGAAAATCAGTGCGAGAAATGACACGGATTTCTCCTCTAACACCATGAGTATTTACAATTTTTCCTACGTTAAACCATTTTGTCATAAACAGCATGTCACCCCTGTTTTCTATATATTTTAAGCATCTCCATTCCATATATGGAACATGCAACTTCTCTTAAAATGTTAAAAAAGGGAGAGGAATAGATCCTCGCCCTTTTCATATTTATTGAATTTCCAGTGTAACTTTTTCATGATTATGATGTCCCACTGAATACAAGAGCATTCGAATCGCTTTAGCAACCCGCCCTTGCTTTCCAATGACTTTTCCAACATCCTCAGGATGTACGGTTAATCGATACTTTATCTCTCCGTTGCAAAGTTCCTGTGTAACCTTTACATCTTCAGGATGATCTACAAGAGGCTTGACGATCGTTTCGATTAACCCATTCATAGCCATTGCCTCAATTACTTACCTTGTTTAGATAAGTGGAATTTCTCCATGATACCTTGGTTAGAGAAAAGATTACGAACTGTATCAGATGGTTTCGCACCATTTCCTAACCATTTTAATGCTGCTTCTTCGTCGATTTTCACTTCAGCTGGTTGAGCAACTGGATTGTAAGTACCGATTTCCTCGATGAAACGTCCGTCACGAGGAGAACGAGAATCTGCAACAACTACACGATAGAAAGGAGTTTTTTTAGCTCCCATACGTTTTAAACGAATTTTAACTGCCATTTATAAAGCACCTCCGAATTTATTTCACACAGATAATTATATTAGCAAAAAGACTATTGCTTTGTAAAGTATTTTTTCTTAACAGAGCTATCTTTTTTCCTTACATGAATGGAAACTTCAATCCACCTAGTCCTTTTTTCTTACCTTTTTGCATGCCTGTCATCGTCTTCATCATTTTTTTCATATCTTCAAACTGTTTCAGTAGACGATTGATCTCTTGTACTGTTGTACCACTACCTTTGGCAATGCGTTTTTTACGACTAGCATTGATTATTTCCGGTTGTTCTCGTTCTAAGATTGTCATAGAACGAATGATTGCCTCAATATGCCCAATTTGTTTTTCATCAACTTGTGCATTTTTCAGCCCTTTAATTTTATTTGCACCAGGAAGCATTCCTAGCAATTCATCAAGCGGTCCAAGCTGACGCACTTGTCCAAGTTGCTCCAGGAAATCATCGAGTGTAAACGAAAGCGTACGCATTTTTTGCTCAAGTTCTTTTGCTTTTTCTTCATCAACTGTAGCTTGCGCTTTTTCAATTAATGTTAGCACATCACCCATACCTAAAATACGAGATGCCATGCGCTCAGGATGGAAGGCTTCAATTGCATCTAACTTTTCACCCATACCAGCAAATTTAATTGGTGTGTTTGTTACAGCTTTAATAGATAATGCTGCACCACCGCGCGTATCACCATCTAATTTTGTTAAAACAACACCTGTTAAACCTAACTGATCATGGAAGCTCTGTGCAACATTGACCGCATCTTGTCCTGTCATCGCATCGACAACCAGGAAAATTTCATCCGGTTTAGCAACTTCTTTCACTTTCGCTAATTCATCCATTAGTTCTTCATCAATGTGCAGGCGACCTGCTGTATCGATTAAAACATAGTCATGATGATCTTCTTTCGCTTTTGCAATCGCTTGTTTCGCAATTTCAACTGGATTTACTTGATCCCCTAATGAGAAAACAGGCATGTCCAATTGCTTCCCTAATGTTTCAAGCTGTTTAATTGCTGCTGGACGGTAAATATCTGCCGCAACAAGCATTGGTTTACGATTGTGCTTTTTACGAAGCAAATTCGCAAGTTTACCTGTTGTCGTTGTTTTACCTGCACCTTGCAGACCAACCATCATAATAACAGTTGGAGGCTTATTAGCGACAGCAATTTTACTTTGCTCTCCGCCCATAAGTTCTGTAAGTTCTTCCTGTACAACTTTAATTACTTGTTGTCCAGGTGTCAAACTTTTCATTACATCTTGTCCGACAGCACGCTCAGACACACGCTTTACAAAATCTTTTACTACTTTAAAGTTAACATCCGCTTCTAAAAGAGCAAGACGAACTTCTCTCATCATTTCTTTCACATCGGCTTCAGAAACTTTTCCTTTGCCGCGGATTTTTTGCATCGTCTGTTGAAGTCGGTCGGCTAATCCTTCAAATGCCATATTGCCGCCCTCCTAATCTAATTTTTCGATAGCTTCAACAACTTGTTTCATTTCTTTATTCACATGCTCTTCTTCGCTGATTAGCTGTTTTAGCTTTGCAACAAGTCGCTGTCGCTCTTGAAACTTTTGAAGTAATACTAATTTTTCTTCATATTCTTCAAGCATCGCTTCAGTCCGTTTAATGTTATCATACACGGCTTGGCGACTTACATCAAATTCTTCCGCAATTTCACCAAGAGATAGATCATCTAAATAATAAAGCGACATATAACTTCTTTGTTTTTGCGTTAACAACGATTGATAAAAATCAAATAAATAATTCATTCTCGTTGTTTTTTCGAGCATGTTGGATCATCCTTTGTTAAGTGATTTCCCTTTACATGAATTAGTTTACATGGAGTATAAAAGAGTGTCAAGTTTTTTTCTTAACATCCTATATTTTTTATAAAAAAGAAGCGGAAATACCGCTTCTTTCGCTTTATATTTCTTCTTTTTCTACTAAGTTCGCAAATAAACCATACACATATTGCTCTGGATCAAATTGCTGTAAGTCGTCCATTTGCTCTCCAAGTCCAACAAACTTCACTGGTACATCCATCTCATTACGAATTGCTAATACGATACCACCTTTAGCAGTTCCATCTAATTTCGTTAAAACAATACCTGAAACGTTCGTTGCTTCGCGGAATGTTTTCGCTTGACTTAAACCATTTTGTCCTGTTGTCGCATCAATAACAAGTAATACTTCATGAGGAGCACCTGGAACTTCACGTTCAATAACACGTTTCACCTTTTCTAGCTCTTTCATTAAGTTTACTTTATTTTGCAGACGACCTGCTGTATCACATAGCAAGACATCTACTTTACGAGCTTTCGCCGCTTGAACAGCATCATACATAACTGCTGCTGGATCAGAACCTGATCCTTGTTTAATAACTTCCACCCCAACGCGGTCGCCCCATACTTCTAACTGTTCAATTGCCCCTGCACGGAACGTATCACCTGCTGCTAATAGGACAGACTTGCCTTCTGATTTAAATTTATGTGCCATTTTACCAATTGTTGTTGTTTTCCCAACACCATTAACGCCAACAAATAAAATAACAGTTAATTGATCTTGTTGCATATTAATTTCATTACTAAATTCTTGGTCACCTTTGTAAATCCCTACTAATTTCTCTGAGATAACAGCCTGTACGTCTTTCGGATCCTGAATGTTACGACGCTGTACTTCTTCTTTCAGCTGATCAATAAGTTCCATCACTGTCGCAACCCCAACATCTGCACCAATTAAAATTTCTTCTAATTCTTCAAAGAACTCCTCATCAACTTTACGATAGCGATACACTAAATCATTTACTTTATCTGCAAATGAATTTCTTGTTTTTTCTAACCCTTGCTTAAACTTTTCAGTTACAGTATCTGTTTGTTTTGAAATCTTTTCTTTTAATTTTTTAAAGAAACTCATTTTTCCCATCCTTCCTATTCGCTTGTAACAAGCTCTTCTTCTCCGTCACCTAAACGAACGGAAACAAGCTTAGAGACACCTGATTCTTGCATCGTTACCCCATATAGTACATCAGACTCTTCCATTGTACCTTTTCGGTGTGTGATGACAATAAACTGCGTTTCATCACTGAACTTCTTCAAATACTGCGCAAAACGGGCTACATTCGCCTCATCAAGAGCAGCCTCCACCTCATCTAGTACACAGAACGGAACAGGTCGTACTTTTAGAATACCGAATAGCAATGCAATTGCAGTTAAAGCACGTTCCCCACCTGAAAGTAAACCTAAATTTTGCAATTTCTTACCTGGTGGCTGCGCTACAATATCAATGCCCGTATTTAATAAATCTTGCGGGTTCGTCATTACTAAATCTGCTCTTCCGCCTCCAAATAATTCACAGAATACAGATTGGAACTCTGTTCGGATCGCTTGGAATGTGGCAGAAAAACGTTTTTTCATTTCTTCATCCATTTCCATTATAACTTGGTGCAATGTCGCCTTCGCTTCTTCCAAATCATCCCGTTGCTCTAACAAGAATGTATGTCTTTCGGCTACCCGTTCATACTCCTCAATCGCTCCTAAGTTTACTGTTCCGAGCTCTTCAATAGATAGTTTGATTAATTTCACCTTTTTACGCGCATCCTCTGCAGGCATTGTCATCGTATATTTCAGTTTTGCTGCTTCAAATGAAATCGTATACGTTTCGCGTAAATGTTGCAATCTATTTTCTAATTCAACATCGAGACGATTGATTTTCACCTCTTGATCCTTTAAAACTTCGAGAACATATTTATGTCGCCCTTTTGTCTCTTTTACTTCACGCTCTATATGTTCTACCCGTTCTTGCAATGTCAGACGCTGCTCACGACGGGAACTAATTAATTCCGATGTTTGATTTCGATCGTATGCTTTCTTTTCAATCATATTCGTAATTTGCTCTTCACCACTTGAATTTGATGTCATTTCTTGCTTTAAGAACGCTAAGTCTTCCTTTGTTTTTACAAGTGTCCGCTGCGTTTCTTCTTGTTCTTTCGTTAAGCGATCTACTTTTTCTTTTTGGTTGGACAAACGTTGCTGCTTTTCTGCTGCTTGTACTTTCAGCTCCGTCATCTCCGCTTGAACTTTTTCTTTCGAAGAATGTTGCTCGCTTTTCTGCTTTGTTAAGGCAACAATTTTTTTATCCAGCTCTGTGATATCTTTTTGAAGACTCGCTAAAATTCCTTCTAGCTCTTCTTTACGCCCTTGCATTTTGACTTGATCTTGTAAAAAACCTTCTATTTCTAAGTCATAGATAGATAAACGATCATTAATGCGATGCTCTTCTAACTCTAGTTGATTAATTTCTTCTTTTAATTTTTGTTCATCTACACGCTCTTGTTCCGCATCATGACGTAATTCTTTTATCTTAACTTCTTTTTCTTGAATTTCCTGTTTTAACGCTTTAACGACGTTTTCTAACTTAGAAGTTTTTTCTTCCATTTCAGCAAGCTTCTTGCTCCACTCTTCTAATTCTCTCTGACGTCCTAATAAAGAAGATTTCGCTTGTTTTACAGCTCCACCAGTCATAGAACCACCAGGGTTCACAACATCGCCTTCAATCGTTACAATACGGTAGCGATATTGCAACTGCTTCGCTAACTCATTTGCACCTCTTAAATCTTTGGCAACAACGACCGTTCCTAATAAATTCGAAACTATGTTTTCATATTTATTATTATAATGCACTAATTCTGCTGCGACGCCTACAAAGGATGAATGTTGTTTTACCATTCTTAGCTGTTCAAAAGATAGTGATCTTCCCTTAATAACTGCCTGCGGTAAAAACGTTGCACGTCCATGACGATTTTGTTTCAAAAAGGCAATTGCCGTGCGAGCATGCTCTTCTGTTTGTACAACAACGTGCTGCATCGCTGCACCCAGTGCAATCTCCATCGCGATTTCATATTCTTTCGGTACAGTAAGTAATTCAGCTACCGCACCCTCAATGCCATGTAGTTTACTTTCACGGGCCTTCAATACTTCACGTACACCTTGATAAAATCCAGAATAATCCTCTTGCATCTCTTCTAGCATTTCTTTTCGAGAGCGTGCTTGTTGAACAAATTGATACGCTTGATACAATTTTGTTTCATTTTCACTATATTGCGCTTTGCATTTTCCAAGCGCCGCTTCTGTTTTTTGTATATTTGCAATAACGCTTGTCACTTTCTCTTTTACTTGTTCATAACCCTCTACAAGTTTTTCTTTTTTAGCTGTAATTTGCATACGCATTTGTACATATTTTTCATTTTCTTCATCAAGGCGTTGGTTTTTAGAGTTTTGTTGTTTGAATTGTTCCTCAAGCATAAATAGTTCATTACGATGACTTGCTTGTCGATTTAAAAGCTCAATATAGTCACCTTTTAAATGTTCAATTTGCTCTTCTAGGTTTTCTGCATATGTAGAAAGAAGTTTCTCATTTTCGTGCAACTTCTGTTCTAACTCTTTTACCTGATTTGCAAATTTCATGAGTTCTTCCGTACTTGTTTCAATTTCCCCATCGTCAACCTTGGTTTTTTCTGTCAACTCAATAATTAACTGCTCAAGCTGCGCACAATGCGTTGTTGCATTTTGTTTTCTTTCCTTTAACAATTCACGCTGCCCTTCTAATTTTTCTAACTCTTTACTAGAAAGAAGGAGCACTTCTTGCAAAGAATCTACAGATTCATCGATCGCTTGCAATTGTCCACGTAATTCTTCGAGCTCTGCTTCACTTTTTTGTAAATGCGTTGACATTTTTACTTCTTCATCTTTATTGTGTCCAAACTGTTTTCTAAGTGTTTCCCATTTTTCATGTAATTCTTCAATTTCATATACAATGAGAGCCGCTTCTACTTTTTCTAGCTCTTCTTTTTTCTCAAGATAGTCTTTCGCAATAGAAGCCTGCTGTTCGAGTGGTTCTACTTGACTACTTAGTTCATGAATGATATCTTGCACACGATTTAAGTTTTCTTGTGTTTCTGCTAATTTTCCTTCAGCTTTCTTTTTACGAAGTTTATATTTTAATACGCCCGCTGCTTCTTCAAATACACCGCGACGCTCTTCAGATTTACTACTTAAAATTTCTTCTACTTTCCCTTGACTAATAATCGAGAAAGCTTCTCGCCCCATGCCAGAATCCATAAATAAATCAACAATATCTTTTAAGCGACAAGACTGTTTATTAATAAAAAAGTCACTATCTCCTGAGCGAGAAACACGGCGCGTTACACATACTTCATTATATTCAATTGGCAAACGCTGATCTTCATTATTTAAAGTTAACGTTACTTCTGCAACATTAACTGCTTTTCGCGTATCACTTCCTGCAAAAATAATATCCTCCATCTTTGCACCGCGTAATGATTTTGCAGATTGTTCACCAAGTACCCAGCGGATTGCATCAGTAATATTACTCTTCCCACTTCCGTTAGGACCAACTACAGATGTTACACCCGGAACAAAATCAACAGATACGCGCTCCGCGAAGGATTTAAATCCTGCTATTTCTAATCTCTTTAAAAACACGAAAGGCCTTCCCCCTATTCTCCGTTGTTATAGTCTATATCTGTAAAAACAAAACAAGCTACTGCACGGATTCATATTTATCTTTTTATATCCAAATAAAAATAAAGTTTCATTCTATGCACAAGGAATCCCCCTCATGTAAAGGGGGATTCCTTATGATTGTTCTTTTAATTTTTTCAACGCCTCTGCAGCAGCTTGTTGTTCTGCCTCTTTTTTTGACTTACCGCTACCAAGACCAAGAGCCACGCCATTTAATGTAACACGTGACACAAATTCTCGATTGTGAGCAGGGCCTTTTTCTTGCAAAATTTGATACTCAATATTACCGCTACCATCACGCTGAATTAATTCTTGTAATTGACTCTTATAATCCATCACATGAGAAAAAGCACCTTCATTAATTTTTGGATATACAATTTCTTTTAAGAATCCCCAAACCGTATCTAATCCTTGATCAAGATAAAGGGCACCAATAAACGCTTCAAAGACATCCGCTAATAAAGCTGGTCGTTCACGTCCACCTGTCATTTCTTCCCCTTTTCCTAATAGCACAAGGTTACCAAATGACAATTCATTCGCAAAACGAACAAGAGATGGCTCACACACAATAGCTGCGCGTAACTTTGTTAATTCCCCTTCGCTCATTGTCGGATATTTTTGAAACAGATACTGCGATACAGTTAGTTCTAACACAGCGTCCCCAAGAAATTCAAGACGTTCGTTGTCTTCATGTGGTTTTTTTCGATGCTCATTCACATACGATGAATGCGTAAATGCTTGAATCAATAATTTTTCATCTGTAAACGTAATACTTATCTTTTGTTGAAATGTTTTAAAAGCTTCACGATATTTTGTTTCATATTTTTTTTCTCTATATTTTCGGTACGGCATAGGTCCCTCCAGATATAAGCCGAGAAAGCCCCGCTATAAAACGGGACTTCACTCAAACATTATAGATGACTCTCTATGTAAGTCACAGCATCGCCAACAGTAGCAATTTTTTCTGCTTCTTCATCAGAAATTTCCATTTCAAACTCATCTTCTAATTGCATTACAAGTTCAACTACATCTAGGGAGTCTGCACCTAAATCTTCTTTAAAGCTTGCAGCTGGTACTACTTCTGTTTCTTCTACTCCTAAACGATCCACGATGATTTTCGTTACACGCTCTAAAACATCTGCCATAATTCATTCACCTCCCCTCAAATATTATATTAAATATTTCACAAAAAAACTAGGTGAAATCGTTTCTTTTATTACATTACCATACCGCCATCAACATGTAATGTTTGTCCTGTAATATATTTGCTATGATCAGCAGCAAAAAATGTTACAGCATTCGCAATATCTTGCGCTTCTCCAAACTTAGCAGCAGGGATCAATTTCAACATTTCTTCTTTTAAGTTTTCTGCCAGTACCTCTGTCATATCGGTAGCAATAAATCCAGGCGCGATGGCATTTACAGTTATATTTCTACTAGCTAATTCTTTAGCAGACGTTTTTGTCAATCCTATTACACCTGCTTTTGCAGCAACGTAATTCGCTTGGCCTGGGTTTCCTGTAACACCAACAACAGAAGCAATATTAATAATACGGCCATGACGTTGACGCATCATGTAGCGAGATACTGCTTTCGTACATAAGAATACACCTTTTAAGTTTGTATTAATAACTGTATCCCATTCTTCTTCTTTCATACGCATTAATAAATTATCTCTCGTTACACCTGCGTTATTTACAAGAATATCAACTTGCCCAAATGTATCTACTGTTTGTTTTACCATATTTGCAACATCTTCGCCATTAGCAACATCAGCTCTTACTGCGATTGCTTCTGAGCCAAGTTTTTTTATTTCATCGACTACTTCATTTGCTTTTTGTTCATTGCCAGCGTAGTTCACTACAACCGTCGCACCTTGCTTTGCTAAATCAATTGCAATTGCGCGACCAATTCCGCGTGATGCACCTGTTACTAATGCTACTTTTCCTTTTAACATCCGCTTTCTCCTCTCAAATTTGAAATGGTATCTTTCAATGTCTCGTCATCATATATCGCATATACTTTAGCCGATGGAGCAATTGATTTCATAAGACCAGCTAGCACTTTTCCGGGTCCGATTTCAATAAACGTGTCTACCCCTTGCTCTACCATACGTTCAATCGACGGGTACCATAAAACAGGTGAATAGAGTTGTTCAATTAGCTTTTCTTTAATCTCTGCGCTATGCGTAATACAATCTGCCGTAACGTTTGCAACAACTGGAACATTTGCATTTTGGATTGTAATTTCATTTAAAACACCTTGAAATTTTTCAGCTGCTGGCTTCATTAATGAAGAATGGAACGGACCACTCACACGGAGCGAAATTGCTCGTTTTGCACCTTTTTCTTTCACTCTTTGAGAAGCGAGTTCTACTCCTTGTTTTGTTCCAGAAATAACAATTTGCTTTGTACTGTTCATATTAGCAATTTGCACAGCGTAACCTTCATTTGTTACTTCTTCTGTAACTTGTTTCAGGACATCTGGATCCGCTCCTAAAATAGCGGCCATTGCCCCTTCTCCACTCGGCACAGCTTCTTCCATATATTCACCACGTTTTCTCACAGCATACACAGCATCGTCGAATGTCAATGCTCCAGCTGCTACAAGCGCGCTATACTCACCCAAACTATGTCCTGCCACATAGTCTGGTGTAATATCATATTCTTTCAAAGCTGTTAAAATTGCAAAGCTTGTCGTCAACAATGCAGGCTGTGCATTTGTCGTTAATGTCAGTTTTTCCTGTGGCCCTTCAAAAATCACCTCTGAAAGAGACTCCTGTAAAACTTCATCCGCTCTTTGAAACACGCTTGCAACCTCTTGATAACTCTCCGCTAACTGTCTACCCATTCCAACTGCCTGTGAACCTTGGCCCGGAAAAAGAAATGCTAGTTTTCCCATTTCAAATCCTCCTCTTATTGAAGCGGCTCTTTCTCCATTACACTTGAAATTGTAGGAATTACTTCTTTCGCTACCATCTCTCTCGTTTGACGAATCGCACTAAATATCGATTGATCATTAGAAGAACCGTGAGCCTTAATGACTGGAGCTTTTAATCCAAATAACGCTGCTCCGCCATACTCCGAATAATCCATTTTATCTTTTAATACCATAAGTTTTGGTTTTAACACTGCTGCTGCTAATTTGCTTGTAAATGAACTCATTAATTGTTCTTTTAGCATAGAGAATAACGCAAGTGCTGTTCCTTCTAATGATTTTAATGCTACATTCCCAGTAAAACCATCACACACAACTACATCCGCTACACCTTGCAGTAAGTCTCTTGATTCAACATTTCCAACAAAGTTAATCGGCGCATCTTTTAACATAGCAAATACTTGTTTTGAAAGGTCGTTTCCTTTCCCATCTTCTGTACCAACATTTAAAAGTCCAACGCGTGGATTTTGAATTCCTCTTACTTTCTCAGCGTAAACAGAACCCATAACCGCGTATTGATATAAATGAATTGGTTTTGCGTCGACATTTGCTCCAACATCTAGCATAACAAATCCCTCTCCATCAACAGTTGGCATTGTAGGTGATAAAGCAGGTCGTTCAATCCCTTCCATACGTCCTACCACAAACAATCCAGCAGCCATTAAAGCTCCTGTGCTACCTGCTGATATACAAGCATCCGCTACACCTTCCTTTACTTGCTGTGCTGCAAGTACCATTGAAGCTTGTTTTTTACGGCGAACAGCTCTTACTGGCTCGTCCGTCGCTTCGATCATTTCGTCTGTATGAAGTATAGTAATACGCTCTTCATTTGTTAAATGCTGACGAATTTCCTCTTCTTTCCCTACTAGGGTAATATGTAAATCCGAATATTCCTTAATAGCTTTCATTGCCCCTAATACAACTGCTTTTGGAGCGTGATCGCCACCCATTGCATCTATTGCGATTTTCATAACTTGTTACCTTCCTCACTATAATTACTAGATCGATACATTTCAAAAGTGCCTGAAAAAACAAGTTCTTCACCGACAAAGCTATGCACTTTGACAACCGTCCGCCCTTTATCATTCTCCACATCTTCAACGCGCACTTTAGCAACAACACGTTCTCCTAATTTTACAGGACGAATATATCGAATGGTAGACTTTGCAGTTAAAGCTAGTTCTTCATCAATAACTGCAACAGCTAGTGAGTTTGCTTGGGCAAATAAATGATGCCCACGTGCAATTTGATTTCTTTTAAATACATGCTCCATCTTCACTTCAAAAATAGAAATTGCATGCCTATCTAATTCTATATCAATAATTTCTCCAACTACTTCTTCTAACGGTAAAGATTTCACGTCTTCTTCATGCTGCCGTGTCGCTACATGTTTAATTCGCTCTCTTAACTCTGGAATGGATAATTCCATTCGATCAAGGCGAACTGTTTGTATGCTTACTTGAAACTGCTCTGCTAACTCTTCATCCGTTATGAACGGATTTGTTTCTATTGTTTGTTGCAATAACGCTTGTCTTTCTTTCTTACTTTTTCTCTTTTTCATACCGCACCATCCATTTTTATGACTAGGTACTAACAGTAGTATATAATCATTAAAAGTAGAATGCAACAAAAAAATTCGCACATTCCACTTTTAATCAAGCTTTTCTCCTTGAAACACACCTGTTCCTTCAAGATATACACGAAGCGGCGCATACTGCTCGTTATACCAAAACACTTCTGAATCAACCAGTATGGCTGCATCTTGTCTCGCTGTTTCCAATGCTCGATAATCATGTACCATATCAGCTACCTTAAACTCTGGCAGACCACTTTGCTTACTCCCAAAGAAATCTCCAGGACCACGTAACTCTAAATCTTTTTCTGACAATACAAATCCATCATTTGTTTCCGTCATAATGCGCATTCGCTCTTTCCCAGTTTCCGATTTCGGATCTGCGATTAATAAACAATACGACTGCTCACTTCCACGACCAACACGTCCTCGAAGCTGGTGCAATTGCGATAAACCAAAGCGCTCCGCATCATAAATTACCATAACTGTTGCATTTGGCACGTTAACTCCAACCTCAACTACAGTTGTCGAAACAAGAATTTGCACTTTATTTTCACTAAATTGCTCCATTACATCTTCTTTTTCTTGAGAAGATAGACGTCCGTGCATTAATCCAACCTGAAATTTCCCTTGATAGTGATGCATCAGCATACTATGCAAATCAATTGCATTTTGCACATCAAGCTTCTCAGATTCTTCAATAAGCGGACAAATTACATAAGCTTGTCTCCCTTTCTTCACTTCCTTTTCTACGAATCCAAGGACACGCTCTAACATATCATGTTTTGCCCAATACGTTTCAATCACTTTACGCCCAGCCGGCATTTCATCAATAATAGAAACATCCATTTCTCCAAAAGCAGTAATCGCCAATGTACGAGGAATCGGTGTCGCTGTCATAAATAACACATCTGGACTTTCACCCTTCTCCCGTAAAACACGGCGCTGCGCCACACCAAAACGGTGTTGTTCGTCAGTAATAACAAGTCCAAGTCTATGGAAAATGACCTCATCCTGAATTAAAGCATGTGTCCCAACAAGAATATCTATTTCTCCCTGTTCAAGTTTTGCTAAAACTTCACGACGACGTGCGCCCTTAACTGAACTCGTTAACAATTCCACATTCATATTAAAATGCGAGAACGTCTCTGCTAGTGATTGATAATGTTGCTCCGCTAAAATTTCTGTAGGGACCATTAACGCACCTTGATAATGCGCAAGTTTCGCTGCATAAAGAGCAATTGCAGCTACGACTGTTTTCCCAGATCCAACATCCCCTTGTAATAACCGATTCATCCGGTACGGAGATTGCATATCTTTCATAATTTCAGAAACAACGCGGCGCTGTGCACCAGTAAGCGGGAACGGAAGTGCATCAGTGAATTCTTCTAATTCTTTCATTGAAATATCTTTTGTCGTCCCCTTCGAGCTCTCTCTTTCCATTTTACGCAGCGCTTGCATTTTGAGCTGGAATAAGAAAAATTCTTCATATACAAATCGGCGACGTGCCTGTTTTAAATCTTCTTTACCCATCGGGAAATGTAGCGCCCGAAGAGCTTCATATCGAGGTAATAATTTGTAACGGCTCAGTAAGCCACCTGGCAACACTTCAACTATAGAGTTACCGTATTCTTTTAAAGCTTGCGCAATAAAACGACGCATTTGTTTTACTGTTAGTTTTCCTTTTACTGAATACACAGGTTCCACTTCTTGCTGACGTACGACTGGACCGAAGTGAAGCTCCGATACAGAAACCGTTTGACGATGTTGATCCCATTTACCAGTAATCGTCACCGTTTCATCAAGCTTTAATTTTTGCTTATAATACGGTCTATTAAAACATACAGCCGTAATTAAATAACGGCCAACAAGTACACGAACAGTAAGACGCGATTTCTTCTTCCCGTAATATTGTAATAAGGGCGCACTATGTACTTTTCCTTCTACTGTTACACGCTCTTCATGCTTTACTTCTGCCAAATCTTTCATCGCGTAATCTTCATAACGGTACGGAAAATGCTCTAATAGATGGGAAACTGTATAAATTCCCATCTCATGTAATAATTCAGATGTTTCTTCCCCGATTCCCTTTACATCCGTAACAGGAACTTGCACAACTTCATTCAAGATTTTCACGCTCCGTCACATCATTTTTCTTTATTTCATCCTCGTTTAATCTTGCGGAATTATTTTCACATGTAATACATAGCGACTATCTCAAGTTCTATCTTAATTGCAATCGTTCTCTTCCACCTGTTCTATTCTATCATAGGCATTCGAAAGGAAACTACTCTTACATCTTTACTCACTATAACATTCACTGCTTCTCTACTGACATCCCTTTGTATATGAAAGAAAAGAGCCTTACTATAACAGTAAGGCTCTTTTTATCATCAATATGCTAGCCTTTTGAATAAGAACCGCAGACAATATATGTCATTCGTTCTTGCTCATTAGCAAGTAAACAAACTATTCCTTAGAAGAACTTTATCTTATTCTACAGAGAAAATGAAAGAATATACAGGTTGATTTCCTTGATGAACTTCTACCTCTACATCTTCAAACTTCTCTTCTACAAATGCAACTAACTCCGCAACCTCTTCATCAGTTGCATCTTCACCTTGTAAGATCGTTACGATTTCAGAATCCTCATCAATCATGCTTTCAAGTAATTGCTCGGCTGCACTTACTTTTTTAGCATTTGTAGATACAATTTTCCCATCTGCAATACACATGAAATCATTTTTTTGAATCGCTACGCCGTCAATTTCCGTATCACGAACTGCATACGTAATTTGACCTGTTTTCACATGTGTTAGCGCTTCTTGCATGTTCTCTTCGTTTTCTTCTAACGTTCCAGCTGGATTAAATGCTAACATCGCAGCCATACCTTGAGGAACAGTTTTTGAACGAACAACAATCACTTCTTGATCAACAACAGATGCCGCTTGCTCGGCTGCCATCACAATATTACCGTTATTCGGTAATATAATGATTTTTTCAGCATTCGCGTCTTCGATTGCCTTTACGATATCCTCCGTACTTGGATTCATCGTTTGACCACCTTCGATAACTTCAGTTGCCCCAATGCTCTCGAATAAGTTTTTAATACCCGTCCCCATTGCTACAGTTACAATACCGTATGGTTGCTTTTCTTTTACTGGAATTACTTTTTCCGGCATCGGTGCTGGATCATCTAATAAAGCAGTATGCTGTTCACGCATATTTTCTACTTTAATTTTAATCAAACTACCATAACGTTGACCATAGTTCATCGCATCACCAGGATGTTCTGCATGAATATGGACTTTTACAACTTCATCATCCGATACAACAAGCAATGAATCACCGTATACACTAATATCTTCACGGAATTTCTGCTCAGAGAAATTATGTTCTTTCATTTTTTCAGAATCTAATTTCACCATAAACTCTGTACAATATCCGTATTTAATATCTTCTGTACTCAATTGGCTTTGTACACTACGGTGATGCTCCGCACGCACCATTTCATTCATAGATGGTTGCGCTGGTACATCAGAAGAAATTGTTTCTCCTTTTAAATCAGCTAAAAAGCCTTCGTATACAACAACAAGACCTTTACCACCGCTATCTACAACGCCAACTTGTTTTAATACAGGTAATAAATCTGGCGTACGATTTAACGATGCATTCGCTTCTTTTACAACGTCTTCCATAAACAAAACAAAGTCGCGCTGTTTTTTCGCAACTGTGACTGCATATTTCCCCGTTTCTCTTGCAACTGTTAAAATCGTTCCTTCAATCGGCTTCATAACCGCTTTATACGCCGTTTCTACACCAGCTTCTAAAGCTGCCGCAAAATCAACTGTCGTTAACTCTTCTTTTTGTTCAATGGATTTAGAGAAACCACGGAACAACTGAGATAAAATAACACCTGAGTTACCACGAGCTCCCATTAATAATCCTTTTGCTAAACTTACGCCGACTTTACCAGCATGCTGCGAAGGGTTTGCTTTCACTTCACGCGCGCCTGAAGTCATTGATAAATTCATATTTGTACCGGTATCGCCATCTGGAACTGGAAAAACGTTCAATGCATCAACAAGCTGAACATTGTTTGTTAAATTATTCGCCCCTTGAATGATCATTTGTGATAAACGTTTTCCATCAATTTTTTGAATTGACACAGATTTTCCTCCTTAATGCACATTACAAGTTTATTACTTTAACTCCTTGTACGTAGATGTTTACAGAATCTACTGCTAGTCCTACCGTTTGGTCTAATGTATATTTCACTTTCGTTTGGACGTTATGTGCTACCTCTGAAATTTTTGTACCATAGCTCACAATAATATACATATCAATATGTACTTCATCTTCGTCTTTACGAACAATAACGCCTCTAGTGAAGTTTTCTTTTCGTAAAATTTCTGTTAATCCATCTTTTAATTGATTTTTTGAAGCCATACCAACGATACCGTAGCAATCTACAGCGGCACCTCCAGCAATCGTTGCAATTACATCTGTACTAATATCAATTTGACCGTACTTCGTTTTAATTTCAATTGACATCTCTTTTCCCCCTTCATAAATGGTGAAAGTGAGCTAGACTACTTTAATTACTATCATATAATCTTTTAAAAGAAAATTCCATCGTTCTTTCTTTTCGCTCTCATATTTTATAATTATTATTACACTTTTCTACGATGAGCAAAATAGTCCATTGTTATTATACAACATGTACCACTATAATATGTCAAGTGATTTTTCTTGATTTCTACTTTTCTTTACTGAAATTTAGTGTCAAGTGATTTTTCTTGATTTCTACTTTTCTTTACTGAAATTTAGTGTCAAGTAATTTTTCTTGATTTCTTTTTTATACAGTGTTGCATTCTCTTTTTAGTTGTGTTAAATTATAGTAGTGTTTTTAGCATCGCATAAAAGACTAACATTGAAAAAATTACGTATGGTAAGGTAGTTAAGGGAGGGAAATATAGATGGCTCGTGTTTGTGCTATTACTGGAAGAAAAGCTCGTTCTGGTAACTCTCGTTCTCACGCAATGAACGCTACAAAACGTAAATGGGGCGCTAACCTTCAAAAAGTTCGCGTACGCATCGACGGTAAAGTTCAACGTGTTTACGTTTCTGCTAGAGCATTAAAATCTGGCAAAATCGAACGTGTTTAATAATAAAAAAAGGAGCCACTAGGCTCTTTTTTTATTATCCTCATGAAAAAAGCACCATTAATGGTGCTTTTTTAGTCCTTTTTAAAGGTATTTAACACCGCGCGAACAATTCCACCAAGAAATTTAGGTAACTTAATTGTATAAAATCTCATGGTTTCCCTCCTAATCCCCATTACTCCACTTGTTTACTATATGATGCAAGGAGCAAATATGTTTCTTCAATCAGTGCTTCTTATCACCATTAATATGCCAGAAGTAAATGAAAAAGTACCTTTTTCCGCAATGAGTTCATTACTAATACAAAGTGTTGATCCCCATTCTATCGTTTTATCAGTAAGAGGATATTTAAAGCCACGAAGTGTAATACCTTTTACAATTTCCGTAACAGGTACAAAAGATACGTATGGAAATTGTTCATTTTCTTCAATTATATATGTGCCTACTTTTTTTACGGAGATTTCATTTTTATTATCAACGATATACATTTCAGTATATGCTTCTAGTCCTTTTAAAAGCATTTGTATGTTTGCTAATCCATGATCAAGTCTTCCACCTGTAGCGCCAAAAATACGAATCAAATCTGGTTTTTGCTCCAATGCCCAATGAATTGCAATTTCTAAATCCGTTTGATCTTTTTCACGAGGAACAATATGCAACTCATCAGTCTGTTTTTGCATCCACACTAATTCTTCATCTGTAACTGAGTCATAGTCACCAAATGCAACGGTTGGCATGATTCCCCTTTGCAACAAACGATATACACCACGATCAACCGCAGCCCATACAACTTCCTCATTTTCATAATGAGAGAAATCTGCACAGTACTCCTCAGGTCCTCCAGCTAAAATATGAATGATCATCTTTTCTTCCCCTTCTATAGAAAAAGGCAATCTGCCAGTCGGTAGATTGCCTTTTTTCACATTATCCCGTTCTAACAGGTCATGAAAACTTTTATTCGTTATCCACGAATTACTCGAATTGCTTCACCGCGGTCTTTTTGATTGTATACTGCCGATCCAGCTACAAGAACATTCGCTCCTGCTTCCACACAAAGTCTCGCAGTCTCAGCATTTACACCACCATCAACTTCGATTTCTACTTGTAAATTACGCTCTTTAACCATTTCCGCAACTTGTTTAATCTTTGGTAATACAGAATGAATAAATTTCTGACCACCAAATCCTGGATTTACTGTCATAAGCAATACCATATCAAGATCTTCTAATACGTGCTCAATCGTTGAAACTGGTGTATGCGGGTTTAATACAACCCCAGCTTTGATACCATGTGATTTAATTAGTTGAATCGTACGATGTAAATGTGGGCAAGCCTCTACATGAACAGTAATAATATCCGCTCCAGCTTTTGCGAAAGTAGGGATATAATTATCAGGATTTTCAATCATTAAATGTACATCTAATGGTAAAGATGTAATCGGGCGAATCGCCTCTACAATTAACGAACCAATTGTAATGTTTGGAACAAAGTGTCCATCCATTACATCAACATGGATATAATCCGCTCCGCCTTTTTCTACATCTTTAATTTCTTCCCCTAATTTTGAAAAATCTGCTGATAAAATCGATGGTGCAATTTTAATCATGACTAATACCTCGGCTTTCTCTCTCTAATTTCTTCTACAAATTGTTTGTAGTTTTCATAACGATACTGAGTAATCTTTCCTTCTTCCACCGCAGCTTTCACCGCACATTTCGGCTCAGAAAGATGTGTACACCCTCTAAATTTACAGTATTGACTCTCTTCTTTCAACTCTGGAAAACAATATGTAAGATCTTCTACTTCTATATCAATAAAATCAAGTGAACTAAATCCAGGTGTATCTGCAACAAGTCCACTTCCAACTGCAATTAATTCTACATGTCTTGTCGTATGCTTCCCTCGTCCTAAATGTGAAGAGATATCGTTTGTTTTCAGCGCTAAATCTGGACGTAATACATTTAACATGGAAGATTTCCCTACACCAGATTGCCCCGCAACAACAGAGACACAACCTTCTAAAAATGGTTTTAAAATATCAATACTTTCCGATGTATTTATCGAAGTAAACAACACATCGTATCCCATTTCACGATAATCATTCGCATAAGATTCGACGTTTTCTCGCATTTTTTCATCTACTAAATCCATTTTACTAATGCAAATAATCGGTTTAATGTTATGATATTCGATTAATACTAGAAATCGATCTAATAATCCTGGGTTAAAATCTGGTTCAACTGCTGAAAAGACAAGGATTGCTTGATCAACATTGGCAATTGGTGGTCTAACAAGTTCATTTCTTCGCTCAAAAACCTCTAAAACATAGCCTTCATTCGGATTATCCGCTTGAAAAACTACTTGATCTCCTACAAGCGGTGTAATTTTATTTTTTCTGAATACACCACGCCCACGGCATTGTGTAATCTCACCTTCATGCTGCACATAATAAAAACCACTTAAAGCTTTTATAATTTTTCCTTCTGCCATATAATTCTCCTTTATTCTATATAAAGTGAAATGATTATCCGTCCCTTATCAAGTAGGATTATACCTATAGTTATCCCTTCCTTAAAACCTTGAAACGGGATAGTAGGATAAAACTAACGATCTACCAGTTAGTTTATCCTTTATTCCTACCTCACTTTTATGGCTGTCCCTCTATTTCAATGGTAATTTCTCGTCCTTTTTGCCATCCACTACGTTAACAGCATAACAGGCAAGAGCAACAAATTCCACCCTCCATACGAAGAAGGTGGAATCCACCAAATGGAGTCACACCTTTACTGGGCTGGATATGGCACTTCTTTATCAATAATTGTCGTTCCATCTCGAACAATTTTGTAATGACCCTTTGTTCCTTCTTGGATTACAAATTCCAAAGAGATAGTAGCAGATTCTGTTATTGTTCGGGTTTCAATTGGTTTATCCATTTTCTGCTGCATATCTTCTTTATAAATTTCAATTGTTTGTGGTTTTTTCTCACCTTCTGCGGGAGCCTCATACGGAAGCGAAATGTTATCAACTTTTACAGTCTTCGTTACTTTCGGTTTTGGTCCATCTGAAATAGTAACCGTTACTTTATCTTCTTCTTTTAACGGAGTCCCTGGTTTCGGTGCTTGTGAGACCACCAAACCTTTCTCAACTGTATCCGAATACTCTCTTTTTATATTAGGAACAAGTTTATTTTCATTCAAATAGCTATTCACATAATTTTCAGTCCACCCTGAAAAATCACCCAGTCTAATTTGATAAGGACCCTTACTTATCCAAACCTTCACGTCTTGCTCCGCTTCCACAACCATTTGATCTGCTGCTGGACTTTGGTCTAGAATTTGACCTTTTGGTTTATCACTTTCAATATAGGATGGAACAATAATTTTATATTTCCCTTCCAATTCGTCCTTCAAACTACCAAAATCTTTTCCGATTAAATTACTCATTTTACTCTTTTTTTTCCCGCCGGATTGATAGATTGTAATTTTAGAACTTTCCTTTACAACCCTTCCTGCTGCTGGACTTGTTTTAATTACTTTCCCCGCTTCAACATCATCTGTATAAACAATGTTTGGCTCAGCAACTTCAAATCCTTTCTCAACAAGAGCATTAACTGCAGTCTCATACTTCATATCAGACACATCAGGAATTTTCACATCTTTTGGGATAAAGAATCCTGGAATTACCGTAAGCGCTAACGTTGTACCGATTGCTAAAAGTAAAAAGGTTGTAATTAATACTTTTAACCATTTATTACTTCGTTTTTTTTCCACATTCGGTTTGACTTCTTCATTTTTTATCTGCTTATCCGCTTTGCTTCCATTCAATACAATTGTTTCGTCACTTACATTTCCAAATAACTGTTCTTGTTGAATAATCGGAATCGCCTTCGTCGCTTCCATATCTTCAGGTATATAAAATGGTTGTTCGTTTATACGTTCCGGGTAAAGTGCTGTTTCAATATCTCTTTTCATTGCATTAGCAGACTGATATCGATGAAACGGATCTTTTGCAGTTGCTTTTAAAATAATATTTTCTACACTTTGCGGAATATCTGGATTCCAGCGTTTTGGAGATGGTGTTTCGTTTTGTAAATGTTTTAAAGCTATCGCAACGGCGGACTCCCCTGAAAATGGTTGTCGCCCTGTTAACAATTCAAACATAACAATGCCGAGTGAATAAATATCTGATTGTTTATTCGCTATCCCCCCACGTGCTTGTTCTGGTGACAAATAATGAACAGAACCTAGCACTGAGTTTGTATGGGTTATCGTCGTTGCACTTGTAGCTGTCGCAATTCCAAAATCAGTTACTTTCACAACTCCATCATCCCGAACTAAGATGTTATGCGGTTTTATATCTCGATGTACAATTTCAAAATGATGGGCATGCGCCATTGCAGATGTTAACTGCTCCATAATATCAAGAGCTTCTCCTATAGGTAACATTCCACGCTGATTTATGTATTGCTTTAATGTTTGCCCAGGTACATATTCCATAACAAGATAATAAATTCCCTCTTCTTCCCCAACATCATACATATTCACAATATTCGGATGCGACAACGTTGTAACAGATTGCGCTTCTCGATGGAAACGTTTAATAAACTCATCATTATTTGCATAATCGAGTCGTAGTATTTTTACCGCTACATCCCGGCCCAGTATATCATCATGAGCCAAATATACGTTGGCCATTCCTCCGCCACCAATCATTTTCAGTAGCTTGTAACGGTCATTTAGGCGTTTTCCAATCAGCACGTTGTAATTCACCTACTTTCGTTTGCCGAACCCGCATAATCAACAATGACAAGGGTAATATTATCTTCTCCACCACGATCATTCGCAAGTTGAATAAGATGTTCTCCCTTTGTCTCGAGTTGTTCGTTTAATTGCAAAATCTTTCGCATATCATCCATAGCAACTTTATTTGATAATCCGTCAGAGCAAAGAAGCAGTTGATCATTTTCTTCTAACACTAATGTTTTAACATCTAATCCAACTTTTTCTTCTGTTCCAAGCGCTCGTAAAAGCACATTCTTTTTTGGATGATACTCTGCATCCTCTTTTGAAATCTCACCATACCTGACAAGTTCATTTACAAGTGAATGGTCTTCAGTTATAAGTGAAATTTCTCCATCTGATAACATATAACAACGACTATCTCCTATATGTCCAATTGTTACAAATCCCGCCGTACAAATCGCAACAATAACAGTAGTCCCCATACCACTACACTCCGTGTGCTTCTTCGAGTATTCGTATACCCTCTCGTTAATCATTTCAACGTTTGTATGTAACCATTCTTCTGCTTTTTTTGGTGTATCCATATTATACGTTTGCTTCCAATAATCATGGAATAGTTGAATGGCCATCGAGCTAGCAACATCGCCTGCTCGATGACCTCCCATTCCATCAGCTACTACAGCTAAAATATCTCCATCTAAATTATGAAAAACTCCTGCACTATCTTCATTATGTTGACGAACTTTACCTTTATCCGATAGAAACACGGCTTTCATCTTGTCACCTCGTCTCCTCTTTGCGCTCCTTTGCACGCAACTGACCGCAGGCAGCATCAATATCATGACCTTGTTCACGGCGAATCGTTACATTCACTCCACGGTCTTTCAACGTTTTTTCAAATAAGAAAATTTGTTCACGTGGTGTTCTTACGTAATCGCGTTCTGGTACGTAGTTTACCGGAATTAAGTTCACATGACATTTTACACCTTTTAAAAGTTGGGCCAACTCTTCAGCATGCTCAACTTGGTCGTTTTCTCCTCCAAATAAACCATATTCAAACGTAATACGACGCCCAGTTCTATTTACATAGTATTTAATAGCTTCCATTAAGTCAGGCAGCTTATAAGCACGGTTAATCGGCATTAACTTTGAACGTAATTCTGTATTTGGAGCGTGCAATGAAATCGCAAAGTTAATTTGCATATCTTCTTCAGCAAACTTGTAAATCTTCGGAATGATCCCACTTGTTGAAACCGTCATATGACGTGCACCAATATGAATTCCTTTTTCATGGTTTACAATGCGTAGGAATGCCATTAAATTATCGTAGTTATCAAATGGCTCTCCAATTCCCATTACAACAAGAGAACTCACGCGCTCATCCGTCTCATCCAGCGCACGTTGAACCTCTACTACTTGCGCGACGATTTCTCCAGCCTCTAGGTTTCGCTTTAAACCACCTAGTGTTGATGCACAGAATGTACAACCAATTCGGCAACCTACCTGCGTTGTTACACAAATGGAATTTCCATATTCATGTCGCATTAATACCGTTTCAATCGAATAGCCATCATATAATTGGAATAAAAATTTAATTGTTCCATCAGAAGATGTTTGTTTTACTAACGTATTTAAAGTCGTAATATCAAAGGAATTCGACAATTTATCACGCAATCCTTTGGAAAGGTTTGTCATATCCTCATAATTTTTTACACGTTTTTTATATAGCCAATCAAAAATTTGGCCTGCACGGAATTTCGGTTCACCTTGTTCCTTTAACCAATCTTGCATTTCATGAAGTTGTAAAGAGTAAATTGATGGTTTTTTTGTTTCTAGATTTTTCTTTTGTTTTTTTACAGTCGTTTCCATGATGCTACACCTTCTTTCTTAAACAAGCAATATAAAAGCCATCTGTTGCAAAATAATGCGGTAAAATTTGTACTTGTCCATCATTTATATAAGGATGTAATTTTTCTGGCATGCGCTCTTTTATCGTAGTATCCCATTCAAATTCAGGATGATCTTGTAAAAATCGCTCTATTACTTGTTCATTTTCTATTTTTTCAATTGTACATGTACTATAAACAAGACGACCACCTGCTTTTAACAGAGGCGCTACCTTGTCTAATATTGCTAGCTGAATTGTCGATAGTCTTTCACTATCGCCTTTTTCTTTCCCTAATTTAATATCAGGTTTACGTCTGATAACACCAAACCCAGAACATGGTGCATCTACTAAGATTTTATCAAAGCTTTCGTTTGCAAAATGCTCTTGGACTTTCCTTGCATCTAATGCCTTACTTTCTACATTCTCTAAGCCAAGTCGCTTTGCCTGTTGCTCGATTAGACGAACTTTATGCGGATGTAAATCAAGAGATGTTACCTTTCCAGTTCCTTTTAAGCGCTCTGCGATATGTGTTGTCTTCCCACCTGGAGCTGCGCAACTATCAAGCACTGTATCTCCTGCACTTGGTTCCAAGGCACGCGCAACAAGCATAGAGCTTTCATCTTGAATAGAAAGGAAACCTTTTTGAAACGCTTCTGTATGCGCGACATTCCCTTTTTCAATTTGAATAGCATCTTCTGATAAATCACCATATTTAGCTTGTATTCCCTCATTTTCCAACAAGGCAATCGCTTCTTCTACCGTTGCTTTATCGACATTCACACGTGCTGCCGAAACAGGTGGAAGCATGTTTACTTCACACATTTTTTGCGCCGTTTCTAACCCATATGCTGACACCCATTCTTGTACAAGCCACTCTGGATGACTCATCGCAACAGCAAGACGTTTTACGGGATCTTGTATTTCTTCTACAGATGGAACACCTTCACGTTGAATTGAACGCAGCACCCCATTTACCATTCCAGCAATCCCTTTATGCCCACGACGCTTTGCAATTTCAACCGCTTCATGGATTGCCGCTCTTTCTGGAACACGATCTAGGTATATCATTTGATATAAAGATAAACGGAGTAAAACTTTTACCCACGCTTCAACCTTTTTTCTCAGAAATGGTTGTAAATAATAATCAAGCGTATCACGACGCTGAATTGTACCATATACAATTTCCGTTAACAAGCCGATATCTTTTCGATCAATTTCACTTTTTTCAATCAAATTATTTAAAAGCAAGTTGCTATAAGCACCGCTTTTTTCTACTTGTATTAAACCATCGAGAGCTAACTCACGAACATTTTGTCTCATGCGTCTTCTCCTAACTTCGTACCAATTTCAGGTTTTGTTCCACGTAAAAACTGCGAACAGCTCATGCGCTTTTTACCAGATGGTTGCAGTTCAGTAATTTTAACCCCAGTTTCATTTCCTGTTGCCACAACGAAACCATCTTCTTCAATCGCTACAATAGAACCCGCTTCAGCCTGCTTAGTTACAGGAACTTTTTCGCTCCACCATACTTTTACAACTTGTCCTGCTAAAGTCGTATAAGCAACTGGCCACGGATTTAAACCACGAATGTGATTGTAAATTTCTTCTCCTGTTTTCGTCCAATCAATCTTTTCTTGCTCACGTTTAATATTGTAAGCAAATGTTGCTTCATCTTCATTTTGTTTCATCGGTTCTAATTTCCCTTGGATTAACAAGGGAACAGTTTTTGATAATAAGTGTGCTCCAGCCTCACTCAATTTATCAAATAATGAGCCTGTTGTTTCGCGCTCTTCAATTTCCACTTCTACTTGCGTTAAAATATCTCCAGCATCTAATTTTTCAACCATATACATAATTGTGATACCTGTTTTTTCTTTTCCTTGCATAATGGAATAATGAATTGGTGCACCGCCGCGAAGTTCTGGAAGTAATGAAGCATGAACATTAATACATCCATACTTTGGTGCTTCTAAAATTTCGTTTGGTACAATTTGTCCGAACGCAGCTGTCACAATTAAATCCGGCTCTAATGCTAATACTTTTTCATATTCGTCTTTTTCACGAATTTTTAACGGTTGTAATACCGGGATATCATGTTTTTCCGCTTCAACCTTAACAGGTGTTGGTGTCATAACCTTTTTTCTGCCCACTGGACGATCCGGCTGCGTTACAACACCTATTACATCATATCCATCTTCAATAAGACGACGAAGCACCGGTACAGAAAAGTCCGGTGTTCCCATAAATACTACTTTTACCATTCAAAAACCGCTCCTTTTACATCTCTTCTAATTCATTTTCCTCATAATATCTCGTCACTTTTGATGTAAATAACACACCGTGTAAATGATCGATTTCATGTTGAATTGCACGTGCTAGAAAATCATCTGCCTCTAATAAAAAGATTTTACCACGGCGGTTTTGCGCGCGTACTTTAATATAGTCTGCACGTTCCACTTCACCATAAAGTCCCGGAAAGCTTAAGCAGCCTTCGGGACCCACTTGTTCACCACGTTTTTCTAAAATAACTGGATTAATTAGTTCAATCTTTCCAGTATCATCACCGATATCAACAACAGCTACTTGCAAACTTACACCGACTTGTGGCGCAGCTAAGCCCACGCCGTCTGCAACTAACATTGTTTCATGCATATCTTTTAATAAATTTACTAACTTTTTATCAAAGTTAATTACCCGTTCACATGGGGTTTCTAATACTTCATCTGGGTGCTTTACAATTTCTAAAACTGCCATATTTTCCTCCGCTACATTAACATTGTTGGATTAAAGTCGATTGAGATCTGCAAATCCTTTTGCATTTCTGCTTGATAATGTTCATTTACCATTTTGAGCACGTACTTTAAGTTTGGTTCCCGCTTGTATTTTATCATGCATTGGTATCGATATCTATCTTTTATCCTTGGAATTGCTGAAGCAACCGGTCCTAGCACCATTGTTTGCCGAGAGCAATGCGTTCGTAAATAACTGACAACTTTTTCCGTTACTTGTACTGCTTTTAATAACTCTGGATGCGAAACGGTTACAAGTACGACGTAATAATACGGTGGATATTGCCTCATTTTTCTCATTTGCATTTCTTGTTCGAAAAATACATCGTACTGCTGATCTTTTGCTAGTTCTACACTATAGTGTTCAGGCGTATATGTTTGAATTACCACTTCTCCTGGTAATTCATGTCTTCCTGCACGCCCACTTACCTGTGTTAATAACTGATATGTCTTTTCGCTTGCCCTGAAATCTGGTAAATGAAGCATCGTATCAGCTGTTAAAACACCAACAAGTGTAACCTTTGGAAAATCAAGCCCTTTCGCAATCATTTGTGTACCAAGTAAGATATCTGCTTTCTCTTCACCAAACGCTTTTAATAGTTTTTCATGCATCCCTTTACGACTCGTTGTGTCAACATCCATACGGATAACCCGCGCTTCAGGAAATAACTTTGTAATTTCTTCTTCTACCTTTTGCGTTCCTGTACCAAAGAAACGAATATACGAACTATTACAAGCAGGACAAGCAGTTGGCATACTTTCCTCATAGCTACAATAGTGACATTTTAAACGATGATTCATTTTATGATAGGTGAGTGATATATCACAGTGTGGGCATTGCACTACATATCCACAATCACGGCACATGACAAACGTTGAATGGCCCCTTCGATTTAAAAAAAGAACCATTTGTTCTTTCTTCTCTAGCCGATCTGCTATTTTTTCATGAAGTAATTTCGAAAACATAGACCGATTTCCATCACGAAGCTCTTCACGCATATCAACAATTTCTACTGTCGGCAGTGCTTGTTCATTCATACGCTTTTGCATTGTTAATAGCTCATACACGCCTTTCTTCGCTCTAGCAAACGATTCAAGTGTCGGCGTTGCACTACCGAGTACGATTGGGCAATTATGGTATTTCCCTCTCCAAACTGCAACATCTCTAGCATGATATCTTGGATTATCTTCTTGTTTATAGCTTGATTCATGTTCTTCATCAATAATAATAATTCCTAAGTTTTCAAATGGCGCAAAAATAGCAGAGCGTGCCCCGACGACCACCTTTACTTCTTTCCGTAAAATTTTCCGCCATTCATCATATTTTTCCCCAACAGAAAGCGCACTATGAAGAACCGCAACTTGCGAGCCAAATCGTCCTTTAAAACGGTCTACCATTTGCGGCGTTAACGCGATTTCTGGAACGAGCACAATGGCTTCCTTTCCCTTTTCTAATACTGCAGCAATGGATTGTAAATAAACTTCTGTTTTACCGCTTCCTGTAACACCATATAGTAAAAATGGATTATATGTTTCATTTTCAATAGATGACAAAATAGGTGTAATCACTTGATTTTGTTCATCTGTGAGTGGAAATGGCTTTGTCTGTTCAAAAGCCTCGTCGTCATATGGATTACGATATACTTCAACATACTTTTCTAAAAGTAATCCTTTTTTTACAAGAGACTTTACTGGTGCATCTGTTATTTGTAGTTCTTCCGTTAACGCTTTTAATGCCACGCTATGATAATTTTCTACAAAGTAATAAAGTACATCTTGTTGCTTTTTACTTTTCAGTTCAAATGCTGCTGCCTCTAATTGTTCCTGTGGCAATTCTGGCTGAACCACTCTTTGTTTCTTCTTTTGTACTTTATCCTTTACTTTGTAGATAACTTCAATAGTGCCCTTTGTTATCTCTTTTTGAACCATGCGATACATATGTGAGTGCGCGGCAATTTCTTCCCAATCTATTGCTTCTTTCCCTTGAAACCAATCACGAATTTCCGGCGCTACTTCTTCCGACTTATGGAGCTGCAATCGCTTGTTATAAGTTGCTTTTATCGCTGTTGGAAGCATAACTTGAAAAGCTGAAATTGTATAACATAACGTTTCATCCGTCAGCCAAAATCCCAGTTTTAACAATTCTTCATTTAAAACTGGGGTAACATCTAGTATTTCATATAATGCTTTTAACTTCTTACTTTCCACATCGACTGAATCTTTTATTTCAATAATGAAACCTTGTAATTTTCGTGGACCAAATGGAACGACTACACGCATACCTGTTTGTACAATATCCTCCCATTTCTTTGGGATAACATAATCAAATGGGCGGTCTGTTTGACGTGCCGGTACATCAACGATTACACTTGCAAATTTCATACATGATCCTCTTCTAACATCGCTTCGATTTTCATTAAGATTTCACGTGCAACTTCTTTCTTTGTTAAAAGAGGCAGTCGAATCACTTCTCCATCTTTTCTATACATTGTTACAATATTCGTATCTGTACCAAATCCTGCTCCTTGCGCTTTTACATCATTTGCAACAATCATATCCGCATTTTTTTCACGTAATTTTTTCGTTGCATATTCTTCTATATTTGTCGTTTCAGCGGCAAAACCGACAAGTAACTGATGTTCTTTTTTCTCACCGAGTGTTTTCAAAATATCAGTTGTTCTTTCTAACTCAATGACAGCATCGCCGATTTTCTTTTTCATCTTCTGATCATGCACAATTTTGGGACGATAATCTGCTACTGCAGCTGTTTTAATCACAACATTCATACATCCATAATATTGCATTACAGCTTCTAACATCTCTTGTGCAGATTCTACTTGCACAGTTGTTACATTCCTAGGCGGTGTTATAGCAGTTGGACCTGAAACGAGAATTACATCCGCCCCTAAGTTAGCCGCAACTTCTGCTAGCGCATAACCCATTTTCCCCGAAGAAAAATTCGTCATGAAACGTACTGGATCAATTTTTTCACGAGTTGGACCAGCTGTTACTAAAATTTTCTTTCCCTTTAATGGTTTATGTTCTGAAAAAACTTCTTGCAATCGGGCAATAATCGTTTCTGGTTCTTCTAATCGACCTTTCGCAACATATCCACATGCTAAAAAGCCTTCTCCAGGCTCAATAAATGTATATCCTACTGATTGTAACGTCATCATATTCTTTTGAACAATTTTATTTTCATACATATGCACATTCATAGCAGGTGCGATCCAAACAGGTGCTGTAGTAGCTAATAATGTTGTTGTAATCATATCATCAGCAATACCATTTGCTAGTTTTCCGATACAGTTCGCTGTTGCTGGAGCAACAAGCACAACGTCCGCCCAATCTGCTAAGTCAATATGAGCGATAACTGCAGAATCTTTTTCATCAAACGTATCCGTGTATACATCGTGGCGGGAAAGCGCTTGAAATGTTAGAGGTGTAACAAATTTCATCGCTGATTCACTCATCATTACTTTTACAAGTGCTCCTGCTTGTGTTAATTTACTCGTTAACGCAACTGCTTTAAAAACAGCAATACCTCCTGTTACACATAGAAGTACCTTTTTCCCTTTTAGCATATGACTCGTCCTCTTTCTTTTTCAAACTTATTCTACTGAAATATATCCATTCCAGCTCGTCAGTGCTAGTATTTCATGAAACAAAAGCCTATTTCTTTTTAGCTCTATCTTGACCAATCCCACGGCTGAAGCCATGGGATTCTTTTTCGCAAACATCCTACTTACATTCTTCCATCTGTAAAAAAATAACAACCTACTTGTAAATAGGTTGTTACCGTTACATAGAAAAGTATAAAGTCTATGTTTTTATTTGTCGAAGAGAATGCTTTACTCAGATACTTTCTCTTCGCTTGGCACATAATTTAATGCTTCCGCATCGATTTCTTCCAATGCTTTACCTACACATTTATGAGAAACAGGATTTTCAATAACACAGTTGTTAACAATCTGCATTTCACGAGCGCGTTTTGCAGCTACCGTTACTAATGTATATTTAGAGTCGATTTTTTTTAGTAATGAATCAATTGATGGATTTAACATATTATATACCCTCCGTCATTTCTTTATAATATTTCGCTACTCTTTCGCGGCGGCAATGTTCACCAACCACAATAGCTTTAATGCGTTCACAAGCAAGTTCTACTTTATCATTTTCTACTACATAGTCATAAGCGTCCATCATCTCGATTTCTTCTTTTGCTACAGTTAAACGATTTTCAATAACATCCTCAGTCTCTGTACCGCGACCAACGATGCGATTTTTAAGCTCTGATAAACTTGGAGGAGCTAAGAAAATAAATACACCTTCTGGGAAAGCTTTCTTTACTTGAATTGCTCCTTGTACTTCAATTTCTAAGAACACATCTTTTCCTTCTTGTAATGTCTGTTCAACATAATCGATTGGTGTTCCATAGTAATTCCCAACAAACTCTGCCCACTCAAGCAACCTTTCGCCCCGAATCATTTCTTCAAACTCTTCTCTCTCTTTAAAGAAATAATCCACACCATCTACTTCACCTTCACGTGGTTTACGTGTCGTTACTGAAATAGAGTATTGAAATTTTGTATCTTCATGGCTGAACAACTCTTTTCGAACCGTCCCTTTCCCAACGCCAGAAGGTCCTGACAGAACGATGAGCAACCCTCTTCTACTTCTCATAAATATGTAAAACCTACCCTTCCTCACTTAAATCTTCTTTATTATTTAAACGATGTGCAATCGTCTCTGGCTGAATTGGACTTAGTACAATATGCCCATCATCCATAACAATAACCGCCCTTGTTTTTCTCCCATACGTAGCATCAAGTAACACGTTATGCTCACGCGCTTCCTGTACCGTTCGTTTAATAGGAGCTGACTCCGGACTTACAATTGCAATAATTCGATGAGCGGATACAATGTTTCCGTATCCAATATTTAAAAACCGCATGGCCATAGTTTGCGCCTCCTAGTAAGTCTATCCGATTTCTCCACCACGTATAACTTTATATATTTTTTGACAGCTACTCAATATTTTGTACCTGTTCACGAATTTTTTCAAGGTTATTTTTCATTTCTACAACATATTTTGAAATTGTTAAGTCATTTGCCTTAGAACCAATCGTGTTAATTTCCCGATGCATCTCTTGTACAATGAAGTCCATTTTCCTACCAACAGGCTCCGAAATCTCAAGCGCCTCATAAAATTGATCTAAGTGACTTTGCAATCGCACCAATTCTTCATGAATATCCGAGCGCTCTGCAAATATTGTTACTTCTGTTAATAACCTTTGTTCATCTAACTCTTGATTATGTAATTCCTTTAAGCGATTTTCCAATCGTTCACGATACTTTCGAATCACAATTGGTGCATGAGGAATAATCGCATTGACACAATTGTGAATTTCTTGCAAACGATACGCTATGTCTTTATGTAATCTTTCTCCTTCGCCATCTCTCATCGTTTTTAACATACGAGCTGCTTGGCGAACAGCTTCATATAAATTTTGTTCAAACTGTTCATTTACATTTTCTATTTCTTCAATCGCCGTTACTTCCGGCATTGCCATTAATTGTTGCAGTGTAATGGAATCTTGTAATTGAAATTCTGTTTTCACGTCTTCCATAATGGATTTATACTGCTTGAGAAGCGGCCAATTCACACTTAACTTTCTTTCAACAAGCTCTTCCCCTGTAATACTAATGGATACCTCAATACGCCCGCGGCGAACTTGTTCTGCAATTAACTTACGAATTTTGTCCTCAAAAACCATCATTTGCTTCGGAAGTCGAATGTTCATCTCTAAAAAGCGATGGTTCACTGACTTCATTTCTACTGTGATTTGAAAAGCGTCATTTTCCACCTTCGCTCGTCCAAATCCTGTCATACTAGAAATCATTTTTATCACATCCACGCCATGAAATAACTCAATGAAAAAGGTAATAGAGATATAGCTCTACTACCTTTTGTAAATTATATCACATTTTCATATCATTGACTATTTCAAGTTTATGCCCTTCTTATACAATACAGGCTTCTTTTTTTCCTTTTTCCCTGTCAATAAAGAACCAACTAATAAAAATGTTGGAACAGACGATAAACCAACGATTAATAACCAATCTCTCGCTTGAATTGGCATTGTACTAAAAATCGGTTGCAATGGTGGATAATAAATAACCACAAGCATTAATAACACCGAAATAATAACTGCTCCAACTAAATATATATTCCCAAAAGGATTACGATGGAATATAGAGTGTTCACTCCTGCAGTCAAACACATGAATAAGCTGTGCTAAAACGAGTGTAGCAAAAGCTACCGTTTGCGCATATTTCAATTCATTTGGGTGCTGATTAAACGCAATAATAAATGCAAGTAAGGTTACAAAACCAATTAAAAATCCCCGACTCACAATTTTCCAGGCAAGCCCTCTTGCAAACACACCTTCTTTCGGATGCCGTGGATTTCTTCGCATTACATCTCCCTCAGCTGCATCTAATCCTAGTGCCATAGCTGGTAAACCATCTGTTACTAAATTCACCCATAAGATTTGAATCGGAACCATTGGAAGCGGCAGTGCGAGTATCATCGCAAATAACATAACCAAAATTTCCCCAACATTTGATGCTAGTAAATAACGAATGAATTTCCTAATATTTTCATATATATTTCTACCTTCTTTAATTGCCGATTTAATTGTAGCAAAATTGTCATCTAATAATATGAGAGATGAGGCTTCTTTGGCAACATCCGTTCCTGTGATCCCCATTGCTATCCCAATATCAGCTGTTTTAATAGCTGGGGCATCATTCACTCCGTCACCTGTCATCGCCACAATATGATCTTTATTTTGAAGAGCCTTTACAATTTTTAACTTATGTTCCGGTGATACACGTGCAAACACATAAGTATCTTCTACAATATCTTCTAATTCGTCTACAGACATATTTGCTAGTTCCACACCTTCTACAACGCGACCATTTTGTGGTAAAATCCCTAGTTGTTCTGCAATAGCCATCGCTGTCACTTTATGATCACCTGTAATCATTACCGTTTTAATACCGGCCTCTTTACATTCTTTTACAGCCTGTTTCACTTCTGGTCTTGGCGGATCTATCATTCCTTGTATCCCAACAAGCATAAAGTCTTTTTCTACTTCTTTTTCCTGTTCAATTGAATCCGTTATTTTTAACGGCTTAAACGCCACTGCTATTGTTCTAAGCGCTTGACTCCCAAGACTATGGATCGCCGCCTGCACTTCTTTACGGTATAATTCACTTAAAGGCTGCTGTTTATTTCCCCATAAAATGGTTTGACTCATTTGCAATAGAACATCAGGTGCCCCTTTTGTAACTACAAATTTTTTACCATCACGATCACGAACGATTACACTCATCATTTTACGTGTGGAATCAAACGGGAACTCATGAATAATTTCAAACTTCTCTTTTAAAGCCTCACGTGATATTCCCGCTTTCATCGCCGCTGCAACAAGTGCACCTTCTGTCGGATCTCCATCTAAAACATACGTTTTCTTCTTTTTTACAATATTAGCGTTATTGCATAGACACCCAAATGTTAACAATTGATATAACGACCTTGTAGATGCTGGATTAACCTTTTGCTCATCTTTCATAAACGATCCAGTAGGCTCGTACCCTTGCCCTGTTACATGCCATGTTTCGCCACCTGACCACATATGTGTTACCATCATTTTATTTTGTGTCATCGTTCCTGTTTTGTCCGAGCAAATAACAGAAGCACACCCTAAAGTTTCTACTGCTGGTAATTTTCGAACAATCGCTCTCTTTTTTATCATGCGCTGTACACCAAGTGACAATGCGACCGTAACAATTGCTGGTAATCCTTCTGGAATTGCTGCAACAGCAAGGGACACACCAGCTAAGAACATATGGTACACTTCATTTCCTTGATAGACCCCAGCTAGTACAACAAGTGCCGTTAAAATAAGAGCCACAATGATTAAAATCTTTCCAAGTTGTTCTAATCTTCTTTGCAGCGGCGTTTCCATTTGCTCCGCATTTTGTAACATATTTGCAATTTGTCCCATTGCAGTATTCATTCCTGTCCCTACTACTACCCCTATCCCGGACCCTCTCGTTATCATCGTTCCCATAAAAGCCATATTTCTTTGATCACCAATCGCAACATTTTCACCTTGTAATGCTTCTACTTTCTTTTGAACAGGTACAGATTCCCCTGTTAACGCTGATTCTTCGATATATAAACTGGATGTTTCAATAAGACGAATATCAGCTCCAATACGATCCCCGCTCGAAAATTTAAGGACGTCCCCAAGAACAAGCGCTTTTGATGGTGCCTTTACCCATTTTCCATTTCGTAAAACTGTCACTTGCGGGGCGGCTAGTTCCTTTAAAGCTTCAAGTGACTTTTCTGCTTTTCGTTCCTGAAAAAAACCAAGAATCCCATTAATAATCACAATTGCTACAATCGCAATGGCATCAATGTACTCTCCCAAAAATGCTGAAATAATCGTTGCACCGAATAAAACAAGCACCATAAAATCTTTAAATTGTGATAAAAATACAACGAGTGCAGAAGGCCGCTTTGCTTCTTGTAATTCATTTGGGCCTAGCTTCTTTAAGCGCCCTTCCGCTTCTTGCTCTGACAACCCTACCTTCACATTCGTATTCGCTCTTTCTTCCACTTCATGTGCACGCATTTCATACCAATTCATCTCGCTATCGACCTCCTGATTGCAGACATGCTCTAATGAAAGCTTATTCAGCCCAGTCCAAAAAAATGCTATAATTAACATTTAGTTAGAAAGGAGTGTTCATCATGGCATTCGATGGATTATTTACAAGAGCGATTACACATGAAATTGCAAATTCTCTTCAAACAGGAAGAATTTCCAAAATATATCAACCTTCAAAATATGAGATTTTGTTACATATGCGAGCAAACGGAAAAAATCAAAAATTACTTCTTTCCGCACACCCTACATATGCGCGGATGCATCTTACAAATCAAAGTTATGACTCACCCGCACTACCACCAATGTTTTGCATGCTTCTTCGCAAACATTTGGAAGGTGGATTTATTGAAAAAATTGAACAAATCGATTTAGAGCGCATTATTCAAATTACCGTTCGGAGTCGCAACGAAATTGGTGATGAATCACTAAAAACATTAGTAATTGAAATAATGGGTCGCCACAGCAATATTATTTTAGTAGACACGAAAACAAACATTATTTTAGACAGCTTAAAACACGTTTCTTTAGCTGTAAACCGCCATCGTACTGTATATGCTGGAGCGGAATATGTTGCACCACCAGCGCAGCATAAAGTAAATCCATTACACGTTGAAACAAAAGAAGAATTCATAAGACCGCTAGACTTTTTATCAGGAAATATGGATAAACAGCTCGTTGGAGCCTTTATGGGGATTTCTCCACTATTTGCGAAAGAAGTTGTAAAAAAAGCTGGTATGGTAAACGAAATTGCGTTATCAGAAGCATTTTTCACATTACAAAAACCATTACAATTGCATCAATATGAACCAACGATGATAATAGCAGATGGAAAAGAGTTCTTTTACCTATTGCCTCTCGAACACTTGAAAGGTGACAAGAAATCTTTCTCATCTGTAAGTGAATTATTAGATCGTTTCTTCTTCGGAAAAGCAGAGCGTGACCGTGTAAAACAACAGGCTCATGATCTAGAACGATTTATGCACAATGAAAAAACAAAGAATGAAAAAAAATTAATCAAATTAGAAAAAACCTTACAAGATGCAGGAAAAGCCGATAAATATCAATTATTTGGTGAACTGCTTACTGCTAATATGTATGCATTAAAAAAAGGTGATAAAAAAATTGAAGTCATTAATTACTATGACGAAAATAGCGGAACCGTAACCATTACGCTAGACCCGTTACGAACACCATCACAAAATGCACAACGTTATTTCCAAAGGTATCAAAAAGCGAAAAATTCCGTTTCAATTGTCGAAGAACAAATAAAAAAAACAAATGAAGAAATCCTTTATTTTGATAGCCTACTCCAACAAATGGAAGCTGCTTCTTCAAAAGATATTGAAGAAATTCGCGAAGAATTAGCTGAAGAAGGTTATATGCGTAACCGTAAAGCAAAAAACGGAAAGAAAAAACCAACAAAACCAATATTAGATAAGTACATCGCGAGCGACGGAACAGAAATTTTAGTTGGTAAAAATAATAAGCAAAATGATTATTTAACAACAAAGTTTGCACGCCGTGACGAAATTTGGTTACATACGAAAGACATACCTGGATCTCATGTTGTCATCCGTTCTTTAGAACCCTCCGAGGAAACTTTATTAGAAGCTGCCAAACTCGCTGCTTATTACAGTAAAGCGAAAGATTCTAGCTCTGTTCCTGTAGATTTCACAAAGATTCGTCATGTTAAAAAACCGAGCGGTGCCAAACTTGGATTTGTTACATATGATAATCAGCAAACATTGTATGTAACACCAGATGCTGATACGGTGATGAAATTAAAAGCTTAAGTTAATAAAAAACACAAAAACGCAATGATTGTGAGTAATCATTGCGTTTTTTCTTATAAAGTGAAACTTCCCCCCCCCTCATTCCCCGCCTATCGTCCTCGTTTCTCTATGAATCTTGAGGCGGGAGTCTTACTACCCGAAAATAGCGAGATAAAATTATGTATTCCATCTTTTTTATTGCCTCATCCTCCCTCTATCATACCAATGTAAATGATAAAAAAATTGACACTTTATACGTTTCATGTAAAAAAATATAGACACAAATGAGAGTTATATTCTTTCATTTTGACAACTTAGGTAGTGATACAAAGAAAATTACATTGGCACAATTATTGCTTTATATAAGAAGGCGAAAGGGAGGAATCAATATGACTTCAAGAATAAAAAAAATACAAGAACAACTACATCAATTTGGAATAGACGGATTACTCATTACAAAGAAAGAAAATCGCAGATATGCAACTGGATTTATAGGTAGCGCTGGTGTTGTCTTGCTATCTGCTACAAATGCTATATTTATTACAGATTTCCGTTATATCAATCAAGCAAAAACACAAGTAAAAGAAGCTGAAATCATTATGCATAAAGGAAACATTGAACAAGAGATTGCAAATCAGATAACCAGATTAAACATTAAAAAGTTAGCCATTGAAGAAAACAATATGACCTTAAAACAATATAGCGAGTTAAAAAAATATACAAACATCGAACTTGTACAAGTAAGTGAACTAGTAGAAACAATCCGTGCTATTAAAGAAGACCCTGAAATCGAAACAATGAAAATCGCAGCTCGTATCGTAGATGAAGCATTTCAACATATAACAAGCTTTCTAAAACCCGGCGTATCAGAGTTTGATGTCCGAGATGAATTAGAATTTTTCATGCGAAAAAAAGGAGCTTCATCTTCATCATTTGATATTATCATCGCCTCCGTAGTTCGTTCTTCTCTCCCGCACGGTGTAGCTACAAGTAAGATAATTGAAGATGGAGATATTGTGACATTAGATTTCGGTGCACTCTATAACGGATATTGCTCTGATTTAACACGTACTGTCGCGATTGGAAGTTACTCCAAAGAATTTAAAAAGATATATACCATTGTATTGGAGGCGTTAAAACGAGGAACCGAAGCAATTAGACCAGGTGCATCCGCAAAAACGATTGATGATGTAACAAGAAATTACATTACAGATCACGACTACGGTGAATATTTTGGTCATTCTACCGGTCATAGCGTTGGATTAGAGATTCATGAACCACTTCGATTATCACAAGAAAGTAAAGCTACTTTACAAGAAGGAATGGTTGTGACTGTTGAACCAGGTATTTATATTCCAAACTGGGGCGGCTGTAGAATTGAAGATGATATTGTTGTTACAAAAAATGGATATGAAGTAATTACAAAGGCGAATAGAGACCTTATTGTTATTGGTTAACCTTTCCCTTATGTAACGATTCTTTCTTTTAACACAGGGGAATTTTCCTTCTTTATTTAACAGGAATTTCTTCCTGTATAGAGAAATCTTTCTCTGAAGAAATCATTTACTAGGGGGCATTTCTATTGAATTTTGTAATTGATAAGATGAACGGATTAAACGTAGAGTTTTCAAAACTTGTGTCTATGATGAATTATGCTCGCTATACGACTATGCAAGCTGTACAAGACTTAACAATTGAAGAACTCGATTATTTGTACGATGATGAGGCAAATTCCATTGGCATGCTGTTATATCATATGGCTGCAATCGAATTTTACTATCAGATTCATACTTTTGAAGATCGCGAACCAACAGAAGCTGAATTAGAACGCTGGTTACCAGGAGTTGAATTGGGTGATCTTGGACGTCAAACGATTAAAAATCATCCAATAGACTACTACATAAATGCATTACAAGAAGTTCGCACTAACACGATCGCAACGTTTCAATCACTGCCTGACGAATGGCTATATAAAACAACACCGTTTTGGCACGATAAACCAGCAAATAACTATTTCAAATGGTTTCACGTCTTTGAAGACGAAATTAATCATCGGGGACAAATTCGATTGATAAAAAAAATGCAAAAGGCTCATTCTGTAAAATAATAAAAAGTGCTATCTCTTAGCGAGGTAGCACTTTTTATGTTTTAGATTCATTATCTACTAATAGTTTCCCATTTACTTTTGTGACAATTATTCCAACTATTATTAAAATAGCAATTAAATACAGTAATTTAGCAAAAGATAACCATCCTTGAAAAATCGGCATCGTGTTCATTTGTTTACCGCCTTCCATCAAAATAAATGGGAGCGTACTCATTAAAACAACGAACTCAACAATTAAAATAATCTTCTTTTTTCTGCTATATGTTTTCCATTCGGCACCACGATATAATAAAACAAAAATCAATGTGACTACAGTAATCAGAACGGCTATCCAGTCACTGTCAATGAATCGACTTGAAATAATAGATACAATCAAACAAATTAATACACCATAAAACCCTATTTTTTCCTTCATACCCTTCTCCTCTCTCAAAATGTTATGTACTAAAATTATTCATTTCCTTTCTCTCTCTAAAATATAGCTACCAACTCTCATCACAATTCTCATAAGAATAACAATGATAATTAAAATATAAAGGCCTTTTGCCGCCGTTAACCAATCTTGAAAAATTGTCATCTTTTCCATTTCCCTCTGACCTTCTATTACAATAAAAGCTGTAGCAAACGAGAAGACAATAACTACAATTGCAATCATCCCAATACTTTTTCTACTATATTCTTTCCCTTCATTCCAATACTGAAAGAGAAGAAAAATAAATCCTAAAACAAGAAAAACATTTATCCATTCATTATTCGTAAATTGACTTAAAATCACGAATAAACCGCACGAAATAATAAATCCCCAAAAACCTACTTTCTTAAACATAAGCCTCTCCTCCCATTCCATTTTTGGGATTATTTGTATTATAACATTCGTTTATTTAACTTGTCAGTACAGTACATGAAATTATCACATTTTCTTTCTTCCTATACACACACACTTCCAATCTCTTCATACACTAAACTACACAAACGCCTAAAGGATGTGAGCATAATGGGAGTAGAATTGACAATTCTGCACGCCCTCTATATTCTTTGTTTACTTACCATTATCACCTTTTTTATTCTTCGAAAAGATACGACAATCATATGCAGCATTTTTATCTTTCTATTAGGTCTAACTGCAACACATTCCATTCCTCTTGCTGTTAGCGGGATTTTTCAAAGTTTTATCTACGCCATTACTGAACTACTGCCAACGATTTTAATTATCTCTATTATTGTATCGATGAGCAATTTACTCGTGCATACCGGGATAAACGATACAATGATTTCACCATTTACAAAAATGATTCGTACCCCCACTCTTGCTTACTGGATTATTGGTCTCTTAATGATGACCATTTCCTTCTTCTTTTGGCCCTCCCCTGCCGTTGCTTTAATGGGAGCAATTTTGTTACCTGTTGCCGTTCGTGTTGGTCTTCCCGCAATCGGTGTAGCAATTGCTATGAATTTATTTGGTCATGGTATTGCCTTATCAGGTGATAAAACTTCTTAATATAAAGTATTTTTTAAAAGGGCGTATGATGAAATTTCAGCTGTTAGGTCAACGCCTGACAGTTTTTTTTCTATATATAAAAATGAACAAACAGAAAAACCTCTAACAGCTATTATGCCATTAGAGGGAAAAGAGATACACTGTTAAAGGATATTAACTTAGTACCTATAACACCAGCTATTACTGGTGACAATATTTAATTAAATTATTATTGCTTACACCACTCATTACGCTTACGCTTCATTCGTGCATATCTTAAACTAATAACTATAACTATTATTTACTAGCTATCAATAGAGATAGTAGTTATTTAGTGCGAAGCACCGAACGAAGTGAGGTAATGTTTTATCTTTATTACTGTTATAGTTTATTATCAGTATTTCTTAATTATATAGGTGGCAACTAGTACCCATTTACAGGTGAATAATTTATGTTGTAATTATCTGATTTTTGAAAGAAACTATGAAAGCAAGTGTATCAATGGTTTTGGGAGTTGTCCGATAATTATAACTTTAATTTCAAGCCTGAGTGGATTTATAGTATCGGTTAATCATATTTTTAAAGTCCTTAAATCAGGTACTTTGTTGTGATTATTAAATGTTGTGAAGTACTGATATTACTGGGTTTTCAAAGGTTGTTAATCACAAGTACCAAACTGACGTGATTTACTAAAATAATAAACCGTTGATATGACTGGTTTTATGTAATTTAATAATCACACCGTCTTGTGATTTACCTTATAAAAGTAGAAAAGCCTAGTCTTTACAGACTAAGCAACGCTACCGCAAGGTTAATTAAAGCCACAACAAGTGTGACACCCTCACTTGAAATTTTGATTCGTAGAGACATCTTGATTTCCATTTTGTTTCACCCTTTAGAAGGGGTTGGATTACCGCCGAAGCAGAACCCACTTCTTATCTAAAGTTCCCTATAATTATACTAGTTTTACCCAATAATGTAAAGGATGATTAGGAGGCCATTCAAAAATAAAAACGCTGTACAAGGCTGTTAGAGGGGGTAAATATGGTGTGAGGTGATAGGATAGCACATCCTAAAAAATCCGCTACAAACGTTGATATGACGTTGATATGACAACATCGTGATTGTGCCTAGATGTGCAAAATGTAATTTTACCGCTTGGTTGCCCTTTATACAGACAGTCCAGCCAAACTTTTTTAGTGCATAAATAAGGAGGAATGTTGTCTCCCCTTCCTTTGCTGTTTAAATGATAAAATATGGTCGCCTAAAATATACAGCTTTTTATACAGTTTTTTAATCAATAACTACTAATGCAACCACTGAAAAACCCCTTTAAATCAACAATGTATAAAATACCGTATACCACTTTTATAGGGTAAACTAAGAAATCCAGCTGTATCAATGATTTTTAACCTATCTTATTTACATAACCAATGTTATAGGTAGTTGTTAATGTATAAACATTCAAATGCTATTCCTCTATCTTAGAGATAATTTCATGTATGTTGTTACATTAAAATATAATCACTGATGATTACAGAATAAAAAAACATACCGTAAAAGGCATGTCTTCTTAATAATGATATTCTAGTGATCTTATTTTTTTCGTATGCCTTCAATTTGATAAGTAGCAAAGCAACGACATTCTTCATCGAAAGGTGGGTGATTCACACCTATTACAGCATTTGAAACATTCGAGGTATAGCCTTCAAATTCCGCACATTTAGGACGAACTCTTTCATCTTCTAATGTATTTACCGTAAATGACATTAGGATACCTGCTGAATTTCCTTTTAATGCTTTATCAAGTTTGTCCTTTGCCATTTTGTACTTATCGTATGCCATTACAAATCCCCCACTTCTTCAATTTTTTATGTTCTTAAACTATTATAAACTCAATTTTGGTGATACACAGTTTTTTATGGAAATTATCACTAGTGAACATTTATGAGAGAGGCTGTTTTGTAACGCAATAACAAGGGGTAGCCCTCAATCAAAAGTCACCTATCAAAAGTAAAGATTGAAAACCAACCTTTACTAAGACTCATGTAATAGGCTGGTATATATACTACTATTCATCACCATTACACCGCTACATACACCAGTAGAATAGTGATAGTAGTAAGGTGCGGTGCTGGGTGCATGGCACTGGACTGGCAATAGTAACCGCAACTACAATCGCAATGACAGTCGCGAGGATACGGACGGAATCGCAACGACTGAATGAACAGATCAGAACAAGAATGACAAAAATGAAATCGAATGAAGTAGAAAAGAAAGAATGAAAAGAAGGAACTATGGCGAGGCGGTGGGAGACGCGACGATGATTGGCGACACTCATTATATTTTTTTATATAGATATACTAGTGGGGTATACCACGGGAAGGCACCCTTTCCTTATAGTGTATCTGGTACTTACCTTGTACACCTGATTTTTCAAGACCTTTTTGTAACATGAGTAACCGAGATTCGCATTCTGAGGCAATTAAGGTAGTGTTTAACGTACTAATACCCATTAACTTTGCTGTACAGCGTTATATGTAAGAGGGGTGGTTATGTTTTTTTCTTTAGCGGTTCATGTTGAACCTTGTAAAAAAATTCACCAGTTTTTTCAAGAACTTTTCGGGGACTGATTATTCGTCTCTCTAAAAATAACGGATGGTAAAAATAGTATTTGTTTTTTAAAAGGTCTCTTTCACGATTAGAAAAAGACCTTAGAAGGTTTATGTTATCCAATTACTTTTAGTTCTTTTAATAAGGAACTAGCCGCTTCCCTATTATTCACAACTTTGTTTACTTGTTCTGCTTGTTGCAGAAACTCTTTGACTAAAACAAGTAGTTCCTCAGGTGTATCCTCATCTTCAAGTAATTCTAAAGAATAAGTAATTGCTGAATTGTACGTGTTCATTAACATTTGCTGAGGGGATTCTAATGTCATTTTTTTTCACCACCTTTCTAAAATATAGATTTCGATAATACAAGAAAAAATCCTTTTATTACATTGTTTTTTGATTTTCCACTGGGTATATTTCAAATGTTGCTAAGAAGTAACTTTTAACTAGAAAGGTAATTATATTACTCGATTCGCTGTACAGCTTTATAGAAAATGAATGTCTTTAAATTTTTTGCTATAATCAAATAACCCATTCTAAAAAAATAATTTTGCGACGGGTTCTAAAAAAATTTCAGGAGGCTAACTGCTATGACAGAAAATGAGAAGGAACTAGCAAAACAGATACTAGAAAAGCTAAAAGAAATGGATACTAAGTTAGCTAGTATAGAGGATAGTTTAGATAGGTCGGACAGTAAAATGGATAATTTAAATGGGGAAACCTCAAAATCAGTAGAAAGTAAATTGGACGATTTAAAGAGTGTAAATAAAGGGATACAAGCTACATTCGAACAAGGGTTTGCGGATATTCACAAGGGATTGGCTGAAATTAAAGAAGTAAAACAGATAAAGAAAAATGGAAAGCAAGTTCATTAGATTAGAACTCGGCTTTCCTCCATTTGTTTTAGATATTTTGATACAGTTGATTTTGAAATCCCTAATGTTGTGGCGATCTTTGGTTGACTCATGCCTTTTTCAGCCATGTCATACATTTTAATCTTGTCCATTTCTGTTAATGTTCTATTTTTCTTCCTTGTACCTTCACTCATTCGAACAGGGTCTAATCCACAAACATGCTTTTGATTCTCTTTTGTAAGTAACCACATAGGACGTGCATACCATTCTTTATGACATTCACTACAATGATGAATAAGGGAAGCACGAGGGTTAATGAACTTCTCTTTTACTGTGACAGCACCGCCATACTTCTTATTTAATGCTTCCTGATATAGGGCTGTTCTTTCTAGTCCCTCATTTTCCTTTGCCTTGTGTAAATCAGTTTGTTCTTTAACTCTCCTATCTTCTATTTCTCTGAAAGTCATACCAACAATTGGTGTTTCTTTAACTCGATTTTGTAGCTGTTTCTTCATTTGTTTTTTCATTCTCTTCTTACGTTGTTTTGTTTTAGAATTTGCCATAATAGTTCCTCCTTATTTTACTTATTAAAAATGTAGCTAGATGGCAGTTTTGCAACCTTTACACGCAAGGCAATGGTTTTACCTTCACTATCTTTTTCAATCCTAAAAACCGAAGCTATAGGGCTGTTTTCTAACCGTTTAATGTGCTTTGGTACAGTCGTGTAGATATCCCACAATTTTGAGGAATGTTCATACACAATTACAGTTTCTTGTTCTTCTTTCTCGTAATAAGCCATTGTTTCTATCTCCTTAAATAAAAAAAGATCACTAGCTATTCACCAGTGACCTCTTTTGTAATTTGATTTGCTATTGCTACCTTGTCAGCGTGTGCCTTCTCTTCTGCTTCAATTTCTTTAATAAGACGTTCTTTCACACCGCTATCTTGTAGTCGGTTAATCATGGTCTCATTTAGTTCTTTATCATTTACCTTTGATTTCTCAATATAGTTCCCTGCTTCATGCTGTAACGCCAGTCCATATTGCATAGCTAGAACTGGTGGTAACCCCTTCAATACCTCCGTATTCCCTTGTCTCAGTTCTGCCATTACATCTTGTTTTACAATGCTAGTTAAGCTAAGTTCATTTATTTAGCTTCCTTTCTATTTCAATCTAATTTCCTTGTCATACAGTAAGTTGTTTCTATCGAATTCAAAGGTACGTTTAAATGCGAGTGCCTTCATACGTCTATCAGGGTTGTCCCAGCTTTCATTCATTAGTTCTGAGTCGTCCAGAAAATCATCATAAATAACAGGCATTACCTGTTGGTCTTGTTTGTGGATCTCTTTTTCATAGTCTGAGATAGCTTGTTTTAATTCGTCTCTGACATAAGCTACTGTTTCACTGACATTAAAATGTTTATGTCTTGTTGCTGAGTCTTTAATGTAAGTTTCTCGAATAAGTGGCATGTACTTTTGTTTTAGGGCTGTCAGATCTTCTTTTAACTGGTCTTGTAGTGGAAGTAGCACCTTTGCCTCACTGTCTAATTTAGTTAGCTGTGCTGAAAGATAAATGTAGTCAGACGGATTGTCATTTGCGACTTCTCGGTCAATTAAAGTTTGAGTATGTTGTTCCTGTAACTGTGCTAATCTCTCTGTTAACACGTCACCACGTTTCACCAATGCTTCTTTCTCTGCTTCATAACTTGCAATTACTTCCTTTGTAGCTGTAAATAGTTCCATTTCCTCAATAGCTTTATCTACTGCTTTACGGTCAATTTTTAACATGTAATTTCCTCCTTAGTTGATACCTCTGTTTTGTTTTAGTTCTACAATTCGTTTTACTGATAGCAATTCAAGTTCGCTAATATTTAATGCATGAATACCGTCCATGATCTTTGATTGATATAGTGGCGATAAAGGTAGTTCATTTCTTTCAAGTTTCGCAAGTGTGCTTCTATCCAGCTTGCAAGCCTCACCAAACTGTTCTTGAGTCATGTTCCTGCATAAACGTAGGTACTTAATCATTTGATAAGATACCTTGCGTTCATGAGGCAAGCTGTCTGTATTTACACCAATCATTTATTTCACCTCAATTTCTTTTAAGTTCTCATTTTGAGAAGTCACGACAAATTAAAAAAGGCGTAGCAATTAAGCCACACCTCGAAAAGGGAAATTATTCACCGTAGGAAACCTCAATAGATTTCCCTGCCTTTAAGTCTCTGAGGACTAGGTTTGTAACAGGTAATTAAAGCAAGTTTTAAAATTTATTTTCAAAATCAATGTCCTATTTCATTCTGTATTTGCAAGTACCTCTATGAAAACACAAATTCAGTGAGGTGCTAGTACAGATGAAAGATGTAAGTAGAAGTAGAAAAACGGAAGGAAATAATGGATTATTAAGTAACCAAAAAAATCAATCTGAATACCATGGCTTACATGGGGTGATGTGTTTATGAAAAATAAACGTATACCTAAAGTAACAATCATTAAAGCCACTAATCCTAACTATAAACAAGTAGCTGAAACAATCGTGAAATTATCTCAGCCTAACATAGAAACAAAGAAAGACGTTTCCTAATTGGAGACGTCTTTTTCTTTTAGTCTTATTTCAAATTCATTCACTGTATTTACAAGTTCTAGATGTTCAAACAGTAGTCTATATACCCTATTCTGATTTTCAATGCCTTCGTTTTCAATGTTACTTAGCGAATCAACAGCGTTTTGAATAACTGCACTTCTATCATAGTCAGTCAAACTAGCAAGTAGTCGTTCATTATCTTCTAGTGCCACATTTAAATCCTTTAAATCCTTCTCTAAGGGTGGTACTAATCCTACATAATCTGCTTCAGATAAAACTCCTTTGATTAAATAGCTTTTAGCGTTTTGTATTTCAGTTTGTATTTCAGCTATACGTTTTGATATATCCTTTATTTGTTCCATGACTTTAATTTTCATATCACTGGTTGTATCTATTTCCACACTTTCTATTTCTTCTCTTAATGAATCCTTATAGCTTTCAATAGCAATATAAAAGTGGGGAAGTAGTTCCTTCAATGAAATCGATTTATTAGGACATTTCTTCTCATTGTATTCACCCATAACCTTTTGGCATTTACCCACCTGATAAGATGTAACCCCTTCTTTATTAGTCCATGATTTATGAATTGGTAACCTATTACCGCATATTCCACATACAACTAATCTATCCAGCACTGTATTGATTTTAGTATACCTAATACCTTGTGGGTTCCTGCTACGTGAACGAATCATGTTACTTATTTTTTGAAATTCTTCAATAGTTAATAATGCTGGATGTGTATCACGCACTATAACATCTTCATCAAACATCTTACTGTAATAGTGGCTTTCACCTAAGTAAACACGATTAGCCAACATCCTTGTAATTGTACCTACGTCTTTCCATTTCTTATTAGATTTTGTGGTATACCCTAGTTGGTTAAGTTGCCCAATGATTTCAGCTATTACATATCCTTCTAATACTTTGTCTACAATAAACCTAAACGTCTTGCTTTCAATAGGGTGTGGTGTCAGTTTGTCCTTATCTTTGAAATAACCGAAAGGTAGCTTATTGACATATTTACCTTCCTTCGCACTTGCTAAAACCTTTACATTCATCCTATAAGCAAAGTTTTCAAGTTCTTGCTGATTCATAGCACCACGAATGATATTAGTTAGAAACTGATTTCTATCATTAGGGAAGATGTAGCCTTCACGTATGGAAAGGATAGCTATGTCAGTTCCCTTTAATTCTTCATACACATTCGTCTGTTCATTTACTGTACGATATAACCTTGATTCTTCCACAACAACGATTAAATCGTGCTTTCCATCTAAACAAGCACTCAGCATTTTATTGTATTCAATTCTATTTATGTCCGTCGACTTTGCAACATAATCATTATAAATCACGTAGTTGTTCCAGCCTTGATCTTTGCAGAAGTCCGTTAAACGCTTTAAATGGCTTTCAATTGTTTCTATCTCAGTCTTGCCTTGACTCTTCTTTGACTTCCTTATATACAGGGCTTTAGGCTTATCAGAGGGCTTATAGTCTGCCTGTGAGAACGGTTTATACAATTGCGTTTCACCTCATTTAATAAGTATTTATATACATTATAATAACATACTTTATCTGGTGATTTTGTCATCCAAGGTGCTCCAAAGCTAACTGCAGACGCTGCCGGCCTTCCCGTTTCTAGCGTTGTTTCTGCTAGCATTCCTCTCGTTATCGTAATGGGAGTCGTTACAACTACTGTTGCTTTTTTCTTATTACGAAAAGAATTTCAAACAGTTTCATTTCCTACAAGTCATGTAGAAGCAACTATTTCACCCAAAACTCTCACGTCTCTTTCCCCTCGCACAAAAAAGTGGCTCGCCATTTGTATTCCTATCATTTATGCCATTGATATTCTTTGTATGATCCAGTTTCAATTACAAGGCAGCGATGCAACAGCACTTATCGGTGGTACAACGGTTGTCATGATTATTATCATTTCCCTTATTGCATATAGAGAAAAGGGGCTTGATAAAACAACTGATTATTTCATTGAAGGCCTCCAATTCGGCTTCAAAATTTTCGGTCCTGTCATCCCCATTGCCGCACTCTTTTACTTAGGAGACAGCGGTTTTGTCAAAATCATTGGAGATTATTTACCAAAAGGGTCACATGGAATCATTAACGATTTAGGTATCGCTCTATCACAAGCTGTCCCTCTTAATCAATATGTCTCTGCCATTACGTTAACCGGTGTTGGTGTTATTACAGGTTTAGACGGATCTGGCTTCTCTGGCCTTTCTCTTGCCGGCTCTATCGCAAATCTTTTCGGAACAACACTTGGACACGGAACAGCTACATTAACAGCACTCGGGCAAGTAGCTGCCATTTGGACTGGAGGCGGCACCTTAATTCCTTGGGCGCTTATCCCGGCTGCGGCAATTTGTAAAGTAGATCCATTCGAGCTCGCTAGACGAAACTTTTTACCAGTTATAATCGGGTTAATTGTCACTACCATTGTAGCGATGTTTCTTTTATAACCGTAGGCGAGATTTTCTTTGCTTACGGTTTTCTTTTGTAAATTGTTGAAATATACTGATTTTTAAAAAGGGATTTCAAACCACCTGTCGAAAACTATATTAGGAGAACAATTATTTCACAACGTTTACGAGAAACAGATTACTTCTTCAATAAAGGGGACATAACCATGAGTGAATTCATTTTCGTCTTATTTATTTGTCCATTACTTATTTTTATCGTTTCAGTAATTGGGACGCGTAAAACAAGAACGTATTATGTGATGCCAATTGTAACCTTTGCTATTTTTCTTATATTAGGAGTTATATCATTTCCTCCATCCTTTTTCTTTTGGGTCGGCATGTATAGCATTTTTTCATTTATCGTTTCTTATATGACTTTATTATTTGTAAAAGGATATGAGATTATAGAGGGGAAACACTAATATCTTTTATATGATCATTTTAAAAATATGATAAATAAAATTAAACATTTAGTAATTCAATTTCTTCTTATACAAGCAAAAAGTTGACTCCCTTTACTCGTAAAGGGAGTCAACTTTTTTACGTTTTCTATTCATTTGGATAATATATCGTCATACTCATTCTAGCCAATGCTTCTCCGGAATTATAATATGTATGTGGTCGATCTGCCTTAAACCTAATAGAATCCCCACTTTTTAATTGATACTCACCCTCACTTACGCGAATCGTTACTTCTCCATCAAAAACGGTGATAAATTCCTCCGTTCCTTCTTTATGGGAATCAGAATTTAATATTCCTTCTTTTTCAATTTCAACAGAATATACTTCGAAGCGTCTATCCTCTTGGAACGGAAAATAAGGATATACTCTATATCTCCCACCGTCTTCAGACAATACTTGAATTTCATTTCTTAAAATAACTGTAGTATCAGGCTGCGGATTATTTATTAAAGAAGTGAAGGAAACCTTTAATCCATTAGCTATTTTCCAAATCGTCGTCAAAGTTGGACTTGACTCTCCCCTTTCAATTTGCCCAATCATCGCTTTACTGACCCCGCTTAATTGAGAGACTTTTTCTAAACTTAATTTTTCCTTTTCCCTAATCGCTTTTAAATTTTTAGCAAGAATAAGATGAATTTCTTCCATAAAAAATCACTCCTATACCATTTACACTATAACATCCATTATGTATAATAAAACAAACAACGTTATAGTGTTCGTTTCGGATATTATAACATACATCCATAAAAGGGAGGGCTAACAATGCCTTTATTTTCATTTTTGTTATTTGTTGTTATTAGTAGTTTTACTCCAGGTCCCAATAATATTATGGCAATGACATTTGCGAATAAACATGGTCTAAAAGAAACATTTAAATTTTGTTTAGGAGTTAGTTTTGGATTCTTCGTCCTCACGTTATTATGTAGTATTTTTAATATTATTCTCACTAACGCGATGCCAATCATTGAAACTCCTTTAACTTTTTTAGGTGTAGGTTATATGTTATATTTGGCTTTTAAAACACTCACCAGCCATGGGAATTCTAAAAAAAATGCCGATAGAGATCAAAATCTTTTCTTCATCGGTATCTTATTACAATTTATTAATCCAAAAGGAATTCTTTTTGGACTTACCGTCGTAGCAACTTTTATTATCCCCTATTACAATTCATATTCTAGTTATCTTCTTTTCTCCTTATTTTTAGGAATAGTCGGTTTAATGAGTACATTTAGTTGGAGCCTCTTTGGAGCAATGTTTCAAAAGTTTTTATTGCAATATAGGAAACAATTTAATATCGCCATGGCGGTTTTATTAGTATTTAGCGCTATATCCATTCTTGTACAGTAAATATCTTTGAAATTATAAAAATCCCTATATATCTATCACATTTGTTTCTCATAAAAAAACGACCACGTTTCCCCCCGCGGTCGTTTTTTTATAATTACGCTGTAATCCAAGCCTCATCAGCTGGATTTTTACGCCATTCTTGTAATTTCTTCGTTTCAGCTTGTCCGATCATACCTTTTTCTGCTGCTACTTCAATTAATGTGCTGTAGTCGCTTAAAGAATATGATGCTACGTTTGCTTCTGCTAGTTTTTCTTTTCCCGCTTCAAGCTCGTATGTGAAGATTGATACGATTCCTAATACTTCACAACCGGCCTCGCGAAGTGCTTCTACACAAGTGATTGCACTACCGCCAGTTGAAATAAGGTCTTCTACTACAACTACTTTTTGACCCTTTTCTGCTTTTCCTTCAATTTGGTTCCCTTTACCGTGACCTTTTGCTTTACTACGTACGTAGCACATTGGTAAATCCATACGATCGCTTACCCATGCAGCGTGCGCAATACCAGCAGTTGCTGTTCCTGCAATAACTTCTACAGTTGGGAAGTGCTCTTTAATTAACTCTTCTAATCCAGCTGCAATCGCTTGGCGTACTTTTGGATAAGATAAAGTTAAACGATTATCACAATAAATTGGTGATTTCATACCAGAAGACCACGTAAATGGATCATTTGGTTGTAAAAATACTGCTCCAATTTCTAATAGATGAGATGCGATTTCTTTTTTCATACTGTTACACCTTCCCACTGTTGTTTTACTGTTCTATACGCTTCAAGCGGATTTTCTGCTTTTGTAATACTACGCCCAACTACGATGTAGCTTGAGCCAAGTTCCCTCGCACGTTTCGGTGTTGCTACGCGCACCTGGTCATTTACATCATCACTTGCCAGACGAATCCCCGGTGTTACTGTTACAAATTCATTTCCGCATACTTCACGTAATTTTGGAACTTCAAGTGTTGAACAAACAACGCCATCAAGTCCACTTTCTTTTGTTAATTTTGCATAATGAGCAACCGCTTCTTCTAACGTTTTCTCAATGCCGATCTCTTTTTTCATCATAGCTTCCGAAGTGCTTGTTAGTTGTGTAACTGCAATACAAATCGGTCTCTCTTTTCCTTCTTGCTTACCTTCCTCTAATCCCTCAAGCGCATATTTCATCATACTGCTTCCCCCAGCAGCATGAACATTTACCATATCAACATCTAGACTAGCTAGGCTACGCATAGCGCTTTTTACTGTGTTCGGAATATCATGAAGTTTTAAATCTAGAAAAATCTTATGTCCTTTTTCTTTTAAGTACGTAATAATTGCAGGGCCTTCTTTGTAAAATAGCTCCATACCAACTTTGACAAATAACTCTTCCCCTTCAAAGTGGTGTAAGAATTGTTCTACTTCTTGTTTCCCTGGAAAATCTAGTGCAACAATTAACGACTGTGACATGTTTGCTTCCAGCTCCTTCCTTGACATTCCGAAATGTGATCAAACCCTAATTCATCTAATAATGCCGGTAACTCTTCAATAATTGTCGGACATACAAATGGATCAATGAAGTTCGCTGTACCAACTGCAACTGCGCTTGCGCCAGCGTAGAAGAATTCAATTACATCTTCCGCTGTTTCAATACCACCCATTCCGATAATTGGAATGTTAACCGCTTGGCTTACTTCATGTACCATACGAATTGCTACTGGCTTAATCGCAGGACCTGATAATCCGCCTGTACGGTTTGCTAAAATCGGTTTAGCTGTTTTTAAATCTAGACGCATACCAAGCAATGTATTAATCATCGTTAAACCGTCTGCACCTGCATTTTCAATCGCTTTTGCAATTTCCACAATGTTTGCCACGTTCGGTGACAACTTCACGTATACAGGCACTTCAGAAACCTCTTTTACTCGCTTCGTTAAATCAGCAGCAACTTCAGGATTTGTACCAAAGGCGATACCACCTGTTTTTACGTTTGGACAAGAAATATTTAATTCTAGTGCATGGACATTAGGCGCTTTAGAAATTTCCTTTGCAACAGTTACATAATCCTCAGCTTGTGAGCCTGCAACGTTCGCAATAATTGGAAGATCAAATTGTTCTAACCATGGTAATTCAGAATTCATTACTTTTTCTAAACCTGGGTTTTGAAGTCCGATTGCATTTAGCATTCCGCCCGGTGTTTCAGCAACACGAGGCGTTGGATTTCCATAGCGTGGTTGTTCTGTCGTCGCTTTAATCATGATTGATCCTAGTACACTTAAATCGTAAAACTGTGCATATTCACGACCAAACCCAAAGCATCCAGATGCCGGTATAATTGGATTTTTTAATGATAATCCTGGTAATTCAACTTGCAATCTGTTCATAGTACAACCTCCCCGATTGGAAATACTGGTCCGTCGCTACACACCTTCTTGTAAGAATGTCCACTCGGATCTTCTTGTAAGTGGCATACACATGCGAAACAAGCTCCAATACCACAGCCCATGCGTTCTTCTAATGAAATGTAGGCTTTTCTCTCTTTATAGCGTCCTTCTAATGCACGAAGCATCGCTAAAGGTCCACATGAATATAGAATGTCAAAGTCAATTCCATAGCTATCAATTACATCTGTTACAAACCCTTTCGTACCGTGTGTACCATCAACTGTTGCAACATACGTATCACCAAGCTCTGCGAATTTCTCTTCATAGAAGACAACTTCTTTCGTTTGGAAACCTAAGATGTGAATAACGCGTACTCCCTTTGCTACAAGACGCTGTGACAATTCATATAGTGGTGGTACACCAATTCCCCCGCCAACTAATAGAGCCGTTTGTCCAGATTCCGCTTCTTCTACAGGAAATCCATGACCAAGTGGTCCTAACACATCTACAAGTTCACCTTGTTTTCTTTTTGCTAATGTTTTTGTTCCTTGTCCTTCCGCACGATATAGCATTGTAAATTCGTTCTTGTCTTGATCGACATTACAAATACTAATTGGGCGGCGCAGAAGGGGCGTAATGCCCTCTGCTACCTTAATGTGTACAAACTGTCCTGGATCGTTCATTTGCTGCACAAGATCACCTTGAAGCACTAATTCGTAAATATTTTTTGCGATTTCTGTTTGGTTAACGACGATCATATTTTGCTTTTGCATCATGCATGTACCACCTCGTGACGCTTCGTTGGCGCGATTTCTTTCATTGAATGAGCTGAGAATGTCATAGATTCTAATACTCGTAAGATTGCTCTCGTTGTATCAAGTGATGTTAAGCAAGCCACACCATTTTCTACTGATTCACGGCGAATGCGGAAACCATCACGCGCTGGTTGTTTTCCTTTTGTTAATGTATTGATTACAAACTGTGCGTTTCCTTGACGGATAATATCAAGTAAGTTGTAGTCTTCAGAATCAATTTTATTTACAACTTGCACTGGAATATTTTGCTCTGTTAACGATTTTGCTGTTCCCGCTGTTGCTAATAAGTTATAGCCGATTTCGTGGAAACGTTTTGCAATTTCCATCGCTTCTTCTTTATCTTTGTCCGCTACAGTGATGATTACTGATCCGTGCGTTGGAATGTTAATTCCAGAAGCAACTAGCCCTTTGTATAATGCTTTTTCAAGTGTTAAGTCTTTACCCATTACTTCCCCTGTTGATTTCATTTCAGGTCCTAATGTTGTATCAACTGAGCGTAGTTTCGCAAATGAGAATACCGGAGCTTTCACGTACACTTCCTTCTCTTCTGGGTGATAGCCAGTTCCATAGCCTTGTTCTACAAGGTTTTGACCTAAAATAACTTTCGTTGCAACATTCGCCATCGGTACGCCTGTAATTTTACTTAAGAATGGTACTGTACGGCTCGCACGTGGATTTACTTCAATTACATACACTTGATCTTTGAATACTACAAACTGGATATTTAGTAATCCAACAATGTTTAAACCTTTTCCAAGCGCAATTGTATGTTCAATAATTTGGTCTTTTAATTTTTCAGATAAACTTTGTGGTGGATATACTCCAATTGAATCCCCAGAGTGAACTCCAGCGCGTTCAATATGTTCCATAATACCTGGAATGAATACATTCTCACCGTCTGAAATTGCATCTACTTCAATTTCTTTACCAACCATGTAACGGTCTATTAATACTGGATGATCTGCGTGAACTTTAACCGCATTTTTCATGTAGTGCAGTAGTTCTTCTTGACGATATACGATTTCCATCGCACGTCCACCTAGTACGTAAGATGGTCTTACTAATACTGGGTAACCAATTTCTTCAGCAATTGCTACCGCTTGTTCTACAGTTGTTGCTGTTTTACCAACTGGCTGCGGGATACCAAGCTGGGTTAAAGCTGCTTCAAACTTATCACGATCTTCTGCACGGTCTAAATCTTCAAGTGATGTTCCTAAGATTTTCACACCGTGTTCTTCTAATTTAGCAGCTAAATTAATTGCCGTTTGTCCACCGAATTGGACGATAACACCTTCTGGCTTTTCTAAATCGATAATGTGCATTACATCTTCGATTGTTAGTGGCTCAAAGTATAATTTGTCAGAAATACTGAAGTCTGTTGAAACTGTTTCTGGGTTGTTATTAACAATGATTGCCTCATATCCAGCTTCTTTAATTGCCCATACAGAGTGAACTGTTGCATAGTCAAATTCAACTCCTTGACCAATGCGGATTGGACCAGATCCAAGTACGACTACACTTTTACGATCTGTAACGATTGATTCATTTTCATCACCATATGTGCTGTAGTAGTAGGGCGTTGCAGATTCGAATTCTGCCGCACAAGTATCTACCATTTTGAATACTGGCGTCATATTATTTTCTTTACGCATATCGTAAATTTCACGCTCTGTTTTGTTCCAAGTAGATGCAATGTAATGATCACTGAAGCCCATTTCTTTTGCTTCTTGCAATACTTCCATATCGCCTACATGTGCTTTTACTTTACGCTCCATATTTACGATGTTTTCAACTTTTTGTAAGAAGAAGAAGTCCATTTCACACCATGAGTTAATTTCTTCTTTCGTTACACCTTGACGAATTGCTTCTGCTACAACGAACAGGCGTTCATCATCTGCTTTTATAATACGTTTCTTCATTGTTTCTTTATCAAGTTCTTTTAAATGCTCTAGTTCTAGGTGATAAACACCAAGTTCTAGAGAACGAACTGCTTTTAGTAACGATTCTTCTAGGTTACGTCCGATAGACATAACTTCCCCAGTTGCCTTCATCTGTGTACCAAGCGTTCTGTTTGCTGATTCAAACTTATCAAATGGCCAACGCGGAATTTTCGAAACAACATAGTCTAGTGCTGGTTCGAAACATGCATATGTTTTTTGTGTTACTGGGTTTACGATTTCGTCTAATGTTAAGCCGACTGCAATTTTCGCTGCTAATTTAGCGATTGGATACCCTGTCGCTTTTGAAGCTAATGCAGATGAACGACTTACACGTGGGTTTACTTCGATTACATAGTACTGGAAGCTATATGGGTCAAGTGCAAGCTGAACGTTACATCCACCTTCAATTCCTAGTGCACGAATAATTCTTAGTGAAGTGTTACGTAACATTTGATATTCACGATCACTTAATGTTTGGCTCGGTGCTACAACGATAGAATCACCTGTATGCACACCAACTGGATCAATGTTTTCCATGTTACAAACTACAATCGCGTTGTCGTTTGCATCACGCATTACTTCGTATTCAATTTCTTTACAGCCAGCAATACTTTTTTCTAATAAACATTGTGTTACTGGGCTATGTTTTAAACCGCTTGTTACGATTTCAATTAATTCTTCTTCATCGTGGCAAATACCGCCACCTGTTCCGCCAAGTGTAAATGCTGGGCGAACGATTACTGGATACCCAATTTCTTTTACGAATTCATATGCTTCATCAAGCGTATGAATGATTACACTTGGTGGTGTTGGTTCATTTAATTCTTGCATTAATGTACGGAATAGGTCACGATCTTCCGCTTGCTCAATTGCTGATAATTTCGTTCCTAAAATTTCAACTCCGCATTCTTCTAGTATGCCTGATTTTGCAAGTTCAACAGCCATGTTTAATCCTGTTTGTCCGCCAAGTGTCGGTAAGATTGCATCTGGACGTTCTTTGCGAATAATACGGCTTACAAATTCTAATGTTAATGGTTCAATATATACTTTATCTGCTGTTGCAGTATCTGTCATAATTGTTGCTGGGTTAGAGTTAACAAGGATTACTTTGTAACCTTCCTCTTTCAGAGATTGACAAGCTTGTGTTCCAGAGTAATCAAACTCCGCTGCTTGCCCGATTACAATTGGTCCTGATCCGATTACTAAAATTGTGTTAATGTCTAGGCGTTTTGGCATAACTCTTCCCCTTCTTTCTTAAAGTTTGCAATCATTGCTAAGAAATCTTCAAATAAGTCATTTGCATCTTCTGGTCCTGCTGATGCTTCTGGATGATATTGCACTGTAAATGCTGGGAACTTCGTATGGCGAAGACCTTCTACTGTACCATCATTTAAAGCAACATGTGTAATTTCAAGATCTGTACTTTTCACTGATTCTTCTTCTACTGCATAGCCATGGTTTTGAGAAGTAATTGCTACTTTTCCTGTTGCTACATGTTTTACGGGATGATTCAAACCACGATGACCGAATTTTAATTTGATTGTATTCGCACCAGATGCTAGAGCGAATAATTGATGTCCAAGACAAATTCCGAATAACGGTACCTTTCCGATGATACCTTGTAACATTTCAATCGCTTCTGGTACATCTTTTGGATCCCCAGGTCCATTACTTAACATAATTCCGTCTGGGCTAAGGCGTAAAATTTCTTCAGCTGTTGTATTGTAAGGTACAACAATTACATCACAATCACGTTTATTTAGCTCGCGCAAAATACCGTGCTTCATTCCGAAGTCTACAAGTACAACACGATAACCACGGCCTGGACTTGGATATGGATCTTTTGTTGATACGCGTTTCACATGATCTGTAAAGACAGTTGCTTTTAATTGGCTAACGATGTACTCTACATCCGCATCCATGTTACAAAGACGTCCGCGTAATGTTCCATATTGGCGAATTTTTCGTGTTAATTTTCTTGTATCAATTCCTGCAAGTCCTGGAATGTTTCTTCCTTTTAAATACTCATCTAATGAAATTTCATTACGGAAGTTCGATGGATGATCACAAATTTCATTTACGATTAAGCCGTGTACAGATGGCTGAATCGATTCAAAGTCGTCACGGTTAATTCCGTAGTTCCCGATTAATGGGTACGTAAATGTTACGATTTGACCGCAGTATGATGGATCAGATAATGTTTCTTGATATCCTGTCATTCCTGTTGTAAATACGACTTCACCTGATTTTTCGATTTCTCCACCGAAGCCTTTTCCAATTAATACTGTTCCATCTTCTAAGATAAGTTGTCTTTTCATACTAATGCACTCTCCTTTTGCCATGCGATCTTACCGCCAACTAATGTCATAACCGGCCATCCTTGACACTTCCAGCCTGCAAATGGCGTATTTTTTCCTTTTGATAAGAATGTTGTTGGGTCAATTTCTTCTTCTTGTTCTAAATCGATAATTGTAATGTCCGCCGCTCTTCCTTCTTGCAAACGACCTGCTTCTAAACCAAATGTATCTGCTGGCTTTTCTGTTAAGAGTTGAATCAATTGTTCTAATGTGATAATTCCTTTTTTTACAAGGTTTGTATATAGTAATGGGAATGCTGTTTCAAAACCAGTAATTCCAAATGGTGCTCTTTTAATGCCTTGTGCTTTTTCTTCTGCTGTATGTGGTGCATGATCTGTTGCGATCATATCGATTGTTCCATCTAATAATCCTTCAATTAATGCTTCGTGGTCTTCTTTTCCTCGAAGCGGTGGATTCATTTTAAAGTTTGGATCAACTGATGAGATATCATCTTCACATAACACTAAGTGATGCGGTGTTACTTCTGCTGTTACTTTAATTCCAGCACGCTTTGCGTCACGAATCACTCGTACAGATCCTTTTGTACTTACGTGACATACGTGATAGTGGCAATCTGCTGCTTCTGCAAGTAATATGTCCCGGGCAATATGTACAGATTCACATACTGATGGGATACCGTTTAATCCGTGTTCCTTAGAAAACTTCCCTTCATGTACACAACCTTTATTAATCAATGTATTTTCTTCACAGTGTGCAACGACTGCCATATTTAATTTTGCTGCACGTTTCATAGCAGCTAGCATCATGCTTGCATCTTGTACGCCTACTCCATCGTCAGTAAACGCGAATGCACCAAGTTCTTTTAATGTTTCAAAGTCTGTCATTTCAGAACCTGCTTGGCGTACTGTAATCGCACCATATGGTAGTACATTTACATGTGCTTTTTCTTTAATTCGCTTTTGCAAGTCTTCCATATGTTCTTTACTGTCTGGTACTGGGCGTGTATTTGGCATTGCACAAATTGTTGTAAAGCCACCTTTTGCCGCTGCAAGCGTACCTGTTTCAATTGTTTCTTTATGCTCACCACCTGGTTCGCGAAGATGAACGTGTACATCTACTAATCCAGGTGAGATTAATTTTCCGTTTATATTGATTACTTCAGCATTATCTGCCGTAATATTTTCTGCTACTTTCGCAATTTTACCGTCTTGTACGAGAAGATCTGTTACTACAATGTTTCCTTCTTCATTTAGATAACGTCCATTTTTAAACAAATAATTCATGCTTCATTCCTCCTAATACATTTGGTAATGCGCGTTTTAGTACAGCCATTCTTACGTAAACTCCATTTTCCATCTGTTTGAATATGCGAGAACGCTCACACTCAACAAGTTCACTCGCAATTTCTACATCGCGGTTTACAGGAGCTGGATGCATAATAATGCTTCCTTGTTTCATACGCTTCTCTCGTTCAATTGTTAAACCGTGCTGCTCATGATACTCTTTCATGATGTCTGTTTCATAATGGTCATGACGCTCATGTTGCACACGAAGTAACATCATCACATCAACTTCTGGAACAAGTTCATCTAAGCTTTTGTATGTTCCGAATGTGTTTGTTTCATCTTTCCACTCTTCTGGGCTAGCAAAGTAAATTGTTGCTCCTAATTTCGCTAATGCTTCAGCATTAGAGCGTGCTACTCGGCTATGACGGATATCTCCAACAATGGCAATCTTTAATCCTTCGAAGCTCCCAAACTCTTGTTTAATTGTTAGAAGATCTAACAGACATTGCGTTGGGTGATTTCCACATCCATCGCCAGCATTTAAGATTGGAATATTTACTTTATCTTTTAGCTCATCGAAGTAGCGGTCTTGCTGATGGCGGATGACTACTGCTTTTGTCCCGATTGATTCCAGTGTTCGTATCGTATCGTATAACGTTTCTCCTTTTTGTACGCTAGAAGCATCCGCTGAGAAGTTTAATACGTCGAGTCCCAATCTCTTCTCAGCAACTTCGAAGCTAAACCTTGTTCTCGTACTATTTTCAAAAAACAAGTTTGCTACAAATGTTTGCTCTGTTGTTTTTCTCTCTTTTCCATTCGCGAAATCTTCTGCGTCTTTTAGGATTTCTGAAATCTCTTGCTTCGATAATTCACTCATCGTTAACAAATGGCTCATTGTCATCCCTCATCTTTCTGATTTTTATGATAACACTTTCGTATTTATATAACAACAACTGCATAAAAATACCCTAGTCATGTGAGACTAGGGTGCAAGGAAGAAGCCACCCTTTTCTGTCTCACAGGACTGAATTAAAAGGTTGTTTTTATGAAGCAATCTGCTTAGATTGTTTTGTTTGTTTCATTTCTGGTAATAGTAGATTTAATAGTACACCTACGATTGCTGCAAGCGCCATACCTTCTACTTGAAACGATTCACCTACATGAAGTACCGCTCCGCCAATACCAATTACTAGTATGACTGATGCAATCATTAGGTTTCGTTTGTCACCTAAGTCTGTTTTATCATCTACCATCATACGTAAACCACTTGATGCAATTACTCCAAAGAGCAAGATTGATACACCACCCATAACCGGTGTTGGAATCGAGTGAATCAGTGCTGAAATCTTCCCGATAAATCCAAACATGATTGCCAACACTGCTGAACCGATGAATAAGTATACACTGTATGCTCTCGTAATTGCTAGCACACCGATGTTTTCACCGTACGTTGTATTCGGTGGTCCACCTATTAATGATGCGATCAATGTTGCTACCCCATCACCGAAGATTGAACGATGTAAACCTGGTTTTTCAATTAAATCTCTTTTAATAACATTTCCAAGTACAATTTGATGTCCGATATGTTCTGAGATTGTTACAAGTGCAACTGGTACCATTAAGAGTACAATCTTCCATGAAAACTCCGGAGTGTATGTTACAAACGGTACTGTGAAGTCTGGTACGTCAAACCATTTTGCCTCAGCCACCGGCTTTAAATCTACTAGCCCTTGGAAGTAAGCGAAGATATACCCGCCGATGATTCCAAGCAAAACTGGTATGATGCTGAAAAATCCTCTTCCGAATATGGAGCAAATGATTGTAATTGCTAATGTTACCAATGCTACTGAAAAGTGTGTAATGCTATACTTACCATCCGCACCATTCATCGCCATGTTAACTGCTGTATGTGCTAAAGCTAAACCGATTACCATTACGACTGGTCCAACTACGATTGGCGGAAGTAATTTCATAATCCACTCTGACCCAGATTTCTTAATTCCGAGTGAGATTAAGATGTACACAAGTCCCGCTAGTAAACCACCCAGCATTGCTGCTCCAGGTCCACCTGCTGTTTTTGCTGTAATAATTGGTGCAATAAATGCGAATGATGATCCTAAATATGCTGGTACTTGACCTTTCGTTATAAGAAGAAACGCTAGCGTTCCTAATCCACTTGAGATTAAAGCTACTGATGGATTCAGTCCTGTTAAAAATGGAACAAGCACTGTTGATCCGAACATCGCAAACAAATGTTGTATACTTAAAAATAACCATTTTCCCGGTTTCGGTACTTCATGAATGTCTAACACTGGCTTTTGCTCCATTGCTATATCCTCCTTCAGTTTAAAACTTTGCAATAAAAAAAACTCTTTGTGACTGTGCACAAAGAGTCCTATACTTTCGTATGCCAAATTTGACATATGAAAGCCAAGACCCTTTGGCAGCCTCACAGGACTACATTTAAAAGGGCTTTACTTATCGTATATACTTACTCGATCTTGCTGATCTGTCTCTTGCAAATCAACTTCAATACGTTCTTCACTTGATGTTGGAATGTTCTTTCCTACATAATCAGCACGAATTGGTAATTCGCGATGACCTCTGTCAACAAGAACCGCCAGTTGGATTTGTGATGGTCTACCAATATCCATAAGAGCATCCATTGCTGCTCGAACCGTTCTTCCTGTATAGAGTACATCATCCACAAGAATAACTTTTTTCTTCGTAATGTCCACAGGAATATCTGAACCTTTTACGAGTGGCTCTTTATCTTTAGATTGTAGCGTTAAATCATCACGATACAATGTAATGTCTAACTCACCTACTTCTATTTCTTTTCCTTCAATTTGACCAATGCGTTCTGCTAAACGCTGTGCAATAAAAATACCACGTGTTTTAATTCCGACAAGAACACAATCATCGACACCTTTATTACGTTCCACGATTTCATGACTGATACGTGTTAAAGCGCGGCGAATCATTTGGTCATCTAAAACGACAGCTTTCTCTTCCATGCTCTACACCTCCAAGCTTTTTTCTTGCGTGAGAGGAATGGTATAAAAAAAGTCCTCTCAACGTGTGCGAGAGGACTTTTGAAAAAAGGGTACAAGCATACCCTAAGTATTTCAAACCGTTACCTTCTCAACCTCACGGGGCTGTGTTAAAGGATCATTATTTAACTGTTGTTAGTATCGCAAGTTTTACTCGTTTTGTCAATACTATTTCCGTAAAATATTTAAAACTTCTTCAAACACTGCTGGTACTGGTGCTTCAAATTCGATATATTCGCCTGTACGCGGGTGATCAAATCCTAAAATTCCAGCATGAAGCGCTTGCCCATTTATATCTAATGTTTTTTTCGGCCCATATTTCGGATCTCCGGCAAGCGGGTATCCAATATATTTCATATGAACACGAATTTGGTGCGTACGTCCCGTTTCTAAACGACACTCAACAAATGTGAAATCCTTAAATCGTTCTAATACCTGAAAATGCGTAACAGCATTCTTACCATTTTCATCAACGGCCATACTCTGACGTTCCTTCTTATCACGACCAATTGGCGCATCGATTGTCCCTTTATCATGTGGAATTACGCCGTGAACGATTGCTTTATATCGTCTTGTTACTGTTTTTGCCACAAGCTGATTTACAAGAGATTCATGTGCCATATCATTTTTAGCAACCATCAATAAGCCAGATGTATCTTTATCAATACGGTGCACAATACCAGGGCGCATTACACCGTTAATACCAGATAGATCTGTACAATGATGCATTAACCCATTTACAAGTGTACCACTTGTATGCCCAGGAGCTGGATGTACGACCATACCACGTGGCTTATTTACAACAAGCACATCTGCATCTTCATAATAAATTTCTAAATTCATATCTTCTGGCAAAATATCAAGCTCTTCTGGTTCTGGAATTGCTACCGCAATTTCATCACTTACTTTTACTTTATAATTTCCTTTAATGTCGTTTCCATTTACGGTTACAACGCCATCTTTAATCCACTGTTGTACTTGTGAACGTGACCATTCATTGTTTACTCCCGCAAGAAACTTATCAATCCGTTCGCTCTTTTGTTCTTCTGTAACTGTTACTTGTACTACTTCGCTCATTCAATTACTCCTTCATTTTCTTTCCTTCTAATAATGTTTGAATAATAATCAATACAACCCCAATACATAAAGCTGAGTCAGCTATGTTAAATACCGGGTAGTTGTATGAAAAAATATACACGTGAATGAAATCCACCACTTCTTGTCTAAATACACGATCAATAAAATTGCCAATTGCCCCGCCTAAAATAAGACCTAATGAAATCCCCAGGAGTTTATCTGTTTTTGCATACTTTTTCATATAAAATACGATAAATCCTACAAAAACAACTGTAATAATATAGAAGAACCACATTTGATTTTCTAAAATGCCCCAGGCAGCGCCTCTATTCCGATGTGATGTTATGTATAATACATTATCGATAATCGGGATACTTGTACCTAATTCCATGTTCTTTACAATTAACCATTTCGATACTTGATCGATGGCAATGACAAATAACGCTATTAAATAATATATCATTTTCATTTCCCCCATAAAGACAGTGTACCTCAAAATTTTAGCATAGCTACGGTCTTTTCACAATGAACCTTTACGGAAGAATAAAATAAAACGAAAAAAGGTAATATAATATCGTTGTGCCTATCAAATATTTACTTTTTCATATAAAAATTCATGAATTGTACGTGCTGTTGGCATCATTTGCATTTGCTTTACAGGAATATATTTTCCAGTTTCTTCACAAAGTCCATACATATCAATTTCCATTTTAAATAATGCTCGTTCCACATCTTTTAAATCTTCTCTTATATCATGTAAAAATAACTTCTTTTTTACATTTTCCTTCATTTCATACCCTAGCTCTTGTCCAAATTCCATATAGTACGTGTGCATCGCTTCTTTTGCCAGTCGCTCCTGTAATTCTTTTTTCATCAATTGTAATTCTTCTTTGATTTCCATGTAGATTTCATTCACGTGTTCATTCCTCCCGGCTGCAATGTACCGTTAGTGTGTCCGAAATTTTCTTACTTACCGCTCACACATTTTTCCTTCCTAGGAAAGAGGTGAACTATCAATTAGACATTACGATCCGTAAATCATGTCATACAAATAAAAACTGATTGCTATCATTAGCAATCAGTTTTTATTTTCAATCAATTATTTTACGTAATTTTCTTTTACAACTGTCGCACAACGTTCACATAATGTTTCATGTTCAGCATCTTGACCAATTGTTTCAGAAACAACCCAGCAACGTTCACATGTTTCACCAGTTGCCTGCGCTACAACAACAGCCGTATGCTCATATTTTGGAGCAGCTGCTGGAGCTTCTTCAATTGTTCCACCAAGTTTGTACTCAGAAACAATAAACAATTGTTTTAAATCTTCACGAATAGACTCTAACATTTGTTTCATTTCTACAGTCGGATATAGAGTAATACTTGCATTTAATGACTTACCAATTACTTTCTCATTACGAGCAACTTCTAAAGCTTTTAATACGTCATCGCGAAGTGTCATAAATGCATCCCATTTTGTTTTTAATACTTCAGCACCTTCTACTTCTACTGCTTCTGGCATATTAGTTAGCTGAACGCTTTCTTCAGTAACGCCAGGAATATACGGCCATACTTCATCTGCTGTATGAGGTAAGATAGGTGTTACCAGTTTCGTTAATGCAACAAGAACATCGTATAATACTGTTTGAATCGCACGACGATCGTGATGATTTGCAGCTTCGATGTATAAAATGTCTTTCGCAAAGTCTAAATAGAATGAACTTAAATCAATTGTACAGAAGTTATGAATTGCATGATATACTGCCGCAAAATCATACGTTTCATATGCTTCTTTTACTTTTGTAATTAAGTCATTTAATTTCACTAGCATATAGCGATCTACTTCACGTAGTTCACTTGCCGCTACTGCATCTTGACTTGCATTAAAGTCAGCTAAGTTTCCTAATAAGAAACGGAATGTGTTACGGATTTTACGATATACTTCTGCTACTTGTTTTAAAATATCATCTGAAATACGTACATCAGATTGATAGTCAACAGAGGATACCCATAAGCGTAAAATGTCTCCGCCTAATTGATCCATAATTTTCTTCGGTACAACGATATTCCCGATAGATTTACTCATTTTGCGGCCTTCACCGTCTAGTACGAACCCGTGACTTAGAACACCTTTATACGGCGCTTTACCAGTTACTGCAACCGCTGTTGATAAAGAAGAGTTAAACCAACCACGATATTGGTCAGATCCTTCTAAGTACAAATCAGCTGGACGCTGCAAGTCCTCACGCTCTTCTAATACAGCTTGGTGAGAAGAACCTGAATCAAACCATACGTCCATAATGTCTGTTTCTTTACGGAATTCGCCATTTGGACTAGATGGATGTGTAAATCCTTGTGGTAATAAATCTTTCGCTTCACGTTCGAACCATACGTTAGAACCGTTCTCACGGAATAGATCTGCTACGTGACTAATTGTTTCATCTGTAATAATTGGATCACCATTCTCTGCATAGAAGACAGGAATCGGAACACCCCACGCACGTTGACGAGAAATACACCAGTCACCACGGTCACGAACCATATTATGAAGACGTGTTTCACCCCATGCTGGTACCCATTTCGTTTCTTCAACAGCTTGCAATAACTCCTTACGGAACGCTTCAATAGATGCAAACCATTGGGCTGTTGCACGGAAAATAATTGGTTTTTTCGTTCTCCAGTCATGTGGATAAGAATGCGTGATAAATGTTAATTTTAATAACGCGCCAACTTCTTCTAATTTTTCCGTAATCGGTTTATTCGCTTTATCATAGAATAACCCTTCAAATCCAGGTGCTTCATTTGTTAATACACCTTTGTCATCAACTGGGCAAAGAACTTCTAATCCATATTGTTTACCAACAAGAAAATCGTCTTCTCCGTGTCCAGGTGCTGTATGTACACAACCTGTACCAGCATCTGTTGTAACATGCTCTCCAAGCATAACTAAAGAATCACGGTCATAGAATGGATGCTTCGCAACTGTATATTCAAGCTCGCTACCTTTAACTGTTTTCACAATTTCAGTATTTTCCCACTCTAACGTTTTCGCAACTGTATCAAATAGTTCAGAAGCGATGATATATTTCTCATCATTTACTTTTACAATGCTATATTCAAGTTCTGGGTGAACAGAAATACCTAGGTTTGCTGGCAGTGTCCAAGGTGTTGTTGTCCAAATGATAAATTTCTCATCGCCTTCTAATACGTCTTTTCCGTCTTTTACAGGGAATGCTACGTAGATAGATGCTGATTTTTTATCTTGGTATTCAATTTCAGCTTCAGCTAAAGCAGACTCACTTGTTGGAGACCAATAAACTGGTTTTTGCCCTTTATAGATATAACCTTTTTTCGCCATTTCGCCAAATACTTTAATTTGCTGCGCTTCATATGCTGGCTCTAACGTAATATACGGACGATCCCAATCTGCACGTACACCTAAACGTTTAAACTGCTCACGTTGACGATTAACTTGTTCATATGCATACTCCGCACATAATTTACGGAATTCCGCAACCGTCATTTCTTTACGCTTTACACCTTTATTTGTTAAAGCTTGTTCAATTGGTAAACCGTGTGTATCCCATCCTGGAACATATGGTGCACAATATCCAGTCATCGATTTGTAACGAACAATAAAATCTTTTAAGACTTTATTTAACGCATGTCCCATATGAATGTCACCATTCGCATATGGAGGACCATCATGCAGTACAAATAAAGGACGACCTTTTGTATGTTCTTGTACTTTTTCATAAATATTCATTTCAGCCCACTGTTCTTGCATTGCAGGCTCACGTTTTGGTAAATTCCCACGCATTGGGAATTCTGTTTTCGGCATTAGTAATGTATTTTTGTACTCCATGCTTATTTCCTCCTCGAATGTATAAAAGAAAGACCTTAAAAAAAATGGAATAAAAAAGAGACCTTCTCATCCCCAAAAGGGACGAGAAAGTCTCCCGCGGTACCACCCTAGTAGACCATGCATGTATGCATGAGTCCTCTTTATATTCTTAACGCGAATACACGCCTACGCTTACTTTTTTGTTCAGCGCGGAACTCCAGGGTGATCTTCCATTTATCTCCTTATCCTGAGCTTACACCGTCCTCAGTTCGCTATATAAGGTATGAAAAAGGTACTTATCCCTATCTTCGTTTTTCTTAATAAATATGTTGTTTAAAATTATATGTAATAATGAGAAAAACGTCAAGCTTACACTGTTTCTTCTTTCTTTAACAGCTCGTCCACTTCATCTTCTAGCTCAATTAATTTGTCCCAATCATCATTGTTTAGCATTTCAAGCTGCGCTTCTAATAGCATACGGAAACGCGTGCGGAATACTTTCGCTTGTTTCTTTAACTCTTCAATGTCAAATGCAACTTTTCTTGACTTTACTAAAGCTTCATTAATGATACGATCTGCATTCTTTTCTGCTTCACGTACAATTAATTTTGCTTCTTTTTGTGCATTACGCTTTACTTCTTCCGCCGCTTCTTGTGCAACAACGATAGATTTATTTAGCGTGTCTTCAATGTTAGAGAAATGATCTAATTTCCCTTCTAGTTGGGCCACTTTTTCTTCTAATGCTTTTTTCTCACGAATGACCAATTCATAATCTTTGATGATCTGATCAAGAAACTCGTTTACTTGATCCTCATCATAGCCACGGAATCCGCGACCAAATTCTTTGTTATGAATATCTAATGGTGTTAACGGCACAAACGCCACCTCCAAGTAGTTATCTGAATTTTCCTCTTTTAATTATATCTTTTCTTCGACAAAATAAGAGATTTCCCTTCTAAAAAACCAATCATTTTAGTATACCATACAAAACTCTCCATTTGTCGCGTTTCGTTTTTCCTTCTACAGAAAATAATTTACTTCGTCCATATCCTCTAACTGAAAACACATCACCTGGAAAACACTCGTAGGAAGTTTGCTCTACGACTTTCCAGTTCACCTTTACAAGACCGTTTTTGATAAGCGGTTGTACCTTTTGCCGTGATAGATGGAGCATTTCACTTAGTAGGACATCTAATCGAAGTGATGAAATGGTTCCAGACTGTTCTCTCCATTCTTCTTGTGATCGTAATACTTTATCTGCTTGTACAGAGGAGAGTGAGACCTTCATTTTTCCTATCGATTGTAAATTCATTTCAATGTACGACACAATTTCTTTTGCAACTATAATTTGGGCACGATTTTCTTGAAGCGAAATATCACCGCATTTTTCTCTTGTTAATCCAAGAGACATAAATGCACCTAATATTTGCCTATGTTCAAGCGTATAAAACTTGGAAGGATAGTCAATTTCTAATACTTCAACTTGAAAATCTTCTTCATTCAATTCAAGATAACTCGGATAAATAAGAGCTCTTTTCCTTTCCGCTTTTGGCGTAGCACCATAAAATCGCAAAGTCGCATCTCCTTGATTCCCAATTATCGTAGCAACAATTTGTTGCTGACGCGGATCAAGAAAATCCGTTAATTTCACTTGATGATATTCTTCAGCCATCTGTTTCCATTCTAACGCTTTATCCACAAAGACCGCTTCTTCTGGTCTAAAATGCTCATAGATGCTCATTCATTCAACCTCTTGTTACAGAAAATATTGAAATAGACTAATTAAACCACTATTAGCCAATTTTAATGCAATAATCGCAACAATTGGAGAAATATCAATCATCCCTAAAGGCGGGATAAATCTTCGAAACGGTTCTAAATATGGTTCGCAAATACGTGCAAGGAAATCACCAAATGTGGATTCTCTAGCTCCTGGAAACCATGATAGAAGAATATAAATAATAAGTGCCCAGGAATAAATCTGGATGATCCAAAGCAATGCTTGTAAAATAATCGTCATGGCGTATTACCACCTCTTTATATTTGTCTCTTCTTCTTCACCGAACAACTCAGAAATGGCCCCAACAATATCCACAGTCTCAGGTGTACAAATAAATGTTTTCGGTCCTAATTTTTGAATATCCCCGCCTATAGCGTATACAGTACCACTTAAAAAGTCAACGATACGCACAGCTTGATCTGTTGACATCCTTTGCAAATTAATGACAACTGCTCTTCTGCCCTTTAAATGATCCGCAATACCTTGTGCTTCCGAATATGTACGCGGTTCTAACAAAACAACTTTAGAAGACTGCTTTGCTGTTTCAATGCTTACAATATTTTGTTTCGGCTGTGCTTTCGTAAGTGGAATATCCTGCTGTTCTGGTGGATCTTGTTGTTTTTTCATTTCAACTTGCTCCTTTTCCTTTTCATAAGCTTCCCGCTCTTCTGGTGTGTCAAAAAAGAAGTATTTTACTTTTGACCAACTCATAATAACATTCTCCTTCCTTTTACGCTTTTCCTACTAAAATCGTTCCCAAACGAATATATGTAGCACCTTCTTCAATTGCGATCGTATAATCATTTGACATTCCCATCGATAGTTCTTTACACGGAGCGTATGATAACCCTAATTCTTGCACTTGTTTTTGCAAACCACGCAATGTCTTAAAACAATGACGAATTTCTGCTTCTTCTTCAGTGAACGGTGCCATTGTCATCAATCCAACAACTTCAATTTTATCAAACTCTTGCAGCGCACGAATAAACGCAACTGTTTCCTCTGCTGCTATCCCTTGCTTCGATTCTTCAGATGATGTTTTTACTTGTACAAAACATCTAACCTGCTTTGTAGCACGTTTTTGAATTTCTTTTGCAAGTGAAATGCGATCTAATGAATGCAAATAATCAATCTCATTAATAATTTCTTTTACTTTTCTTGTTTGAATTGAACCAATAAAATGCCAATTTACTTTTGCACCAAAATGCTCATACTTCTGTAAAAAACCTTCATTACGATTCTCACCTAAATCAGTAAGTCCAGCTTCTATTACTTCATTTGTTTTTTCAATTCCTACTGTTTTTGTTACTGCAACGAGCTTAATCTCTTCTGCCAAACGCTCTGCTCGTTCACACGCTTTTTTGATTTCCTCATTTACAAATGCTAAATTCTCTTGCACTACCACTTATTTTCAATCCTCCTTAAAGCCTATGAAACTCAACATTCTTCCTGTTTTCCCTCGATCACGGCGATGTGAGAAAAACAATTGTTCTTCACAGCTTGTACAAAGAGACGACATCACAATATGCTCATCTTTTATGCCAGCTTGTAAGCATAGTATACGATTGATTTCTTTTAAATCAATTGCATATTGTCCGTCTGAAATCACTTTATATGGAACAGGTCCGTTTACCGCTTGTTTTGCTGCTGATAATACACGATCATCAACTACATAACAGCAGGACCCAATGGCTGGTCCAATTGCAACATAAATCTCATGAGCTGGTACCCCTTCTGCACTCCACTTTTGAATCATTTCTTTTGCAATTTCCTTTACAGTTCCTTTCCATCCGGCATGTGCAAGTCCTATCATACCATGTGATGGCGCATAGAAATAGAGTGGAACACAATCGGCATAGCAAGATGTTAAACACACATCTCTATCAGTCGTATAAATACCATCTGTATTTGGAATACCATCTTCATATAAGTAGATTCCTCGTCCTTTTTCCCCTTGGCCTACTTTTTCAACGTGATGATCATGAACTTGCTCTGAACAAATCCAATTTTCTAATGGTTTTTGTAACTTGTTCGCTAAAATACGTCTATTTTCATGAACATTCTCCATCATATCATTCACATGTAATCCTAAATTCATCGCCTGGAAGGAGCCTGTACTGACTCCACCATCTTTTGTCGTAAATCCTGCAGTAATGTTTCCAAGTTCTTTCCACGCTTGTAAATACAATATACCGTCCTCATATATAAATGGTTCTCTCATAAAGCGGCTCCTTTTAATAAAATAACATAAAAAAGCATGGTACTTCCTGTCTATTTTACCATACTTTTATTTTTCCATAATGACAACATAAAAAAAAGAGGAATTTGTAATATTCTTTAAGAAATTGTCGGGGTTTGTATTGATTCTGTTACAGAATTGACATGATCCGCCCTTACTAATATTACATCCTCTCCAATTTTTACAATTTGCTTCCATGGAATGACAAACTCTGCCTCTTTCCCAAATATACCTAGCATTCTTGTTTGCTTTGAAATAATGACTGCTTGAATCTTCCCAGTGTTCATATCAATATCTATATCACTAATGTTTCCAAGCTTTTTTCCATCAGAGACATTTACAACATCCTTAATTTGAAACTCTGAAATCCGCATCATTATCATTCTCTCCTTTTATGTCGCTATTTGTAATTGATAAGTTTCCACCTGCAGTTTTACTTTATTTTCATTATATGAACACGCAATCTTTCCTATGAACAGAATCTCGGGGCGCGGAACATAAAAAGATCTCATCTTAAATGATGAGATCTTATCCTTGAATCGTTTTATTCATTTGTTTAATTGCTGATTTCTCAAGGCGCGATACTTGTGCTTGAGAAATTCCAATTTCTTCGGCAACTTCCATTTGTGTTTTCCCTTGAAAAAAACGTTTTCGAATAATCATTTTTTCGCGATCATTTAATCGTTTCATTCCCTCTTTCAACGCCAATTCTTCCACCCATTGCTCGTCCCTTTGTTTATCATCACTTAGTTGATCCATTACAAAAATAGGATCGCCCCCATCATTATATATTGGTTCAAATAGTGATACTGGATCTTGAATGGCATCAAGTGCAAAAACGATTTCTTCATGTGTCACTTCAAGTACTTTTGCAATATCCATCGCTGTTGGCTCTTTTGAATTTTCAGCAATTAGCTTTTCTCTTACCTGTAATGCTTTATACGCGATATCTCGCAATGAGCGAGAGACGCGTATTGGATTGTTATCACGCAAATATCTACGGATTTCTCCAATAATCATCGGCACAGCATATGTTGAAAATTTAACATTTTGGCTTAAGTCAAAGTTATCAATGGATTTCATAAGTCCAATGCAGCCGACTTGAAATAAATCATCAACAAATTCTCCTCTGTTGTTAAATCGCTGAATGACGCTCAGTACAAGACGTAAGTTTCCATTTACTAATTTCTCTCTTGCGCTTATCTCTCCACTTTGCATTTCTCGGAATAATTTACGCATCTCTTCATTTTTTAGTACTGGAAGTTTAGCTGTATCAACACCGCAAATTTCTACTTTGTTTCTCGTCAAAGTGTTCCCTCCTATCGGGAGTTGCTGTACAGTGTAAAGTATCTCCTTTGGAGGGAATTTTATGCATACCGTTTTTCTAGTACTTTCAAATAAAAAATACAATAAAACCAATCGGAATACCGATTGGTTTTATGTACTCTCCTTGATAACACAAGCTTTACAAGCGCCATTTTATACCATTTTATTAAATTCTTTCCGCAGCCTTTTTATGATTCTTTTTTCAAGACGAGAAATATAAGACTGTGAAATCCCCAGCATATCTGCCACATCTTTTTGTGTTTTTTCTTCTCCGCCCGCAAGTCCAAAGCGGAGTTCCATAATTTGTTTTTCACGATCATTTAATTGGTGTAGTGCTTTCATAAGAAGATGTCTATCTACAGTAGCTTCTAAGTCTTTTGTAATAATATCATCATCCGTACCAAGCACATCTGATAGTAACAATTCATTCCCATCCCAATCAATGTTTAATGGTTCATCAAATGAAACTTCTGAACGATTTTTATTATTTCTACGTAAATGCATTAAAATTTCATTTTCTATACAACGTGATGCGTAAGTTGCTAGTTTTATTTTCTTTTCAGGATTAAATGTATTCACAGCCTTAATAAGACCAATTGTTCCAATACTAATTAAATCCTCAATATTAATTCCGGTATTTTCAAACTTACGGGCTATATACACAACAAGCCGTAAGTTACGCTCAATGAGCAATGACCGTGCGGCTTGGTCACCTTTGGGCAATTTATTGAGGAGTACTTCTTCTTCCTCTTTTGTCAAAGGCGGTGGCAACGCCTCACTTCCACCGATATAGTAAATTTCATCGGTCTTAATTCCAAGTTTCAACAATACTTTATACCAAAGATATATGAAATAAAATTTTATTTTCGCCATATTCTCCCACCTCTCATAATTAAGCGATTATCACTTTTGGTGATATCAGCATTTTCGGATGTATAATACATTGATACTCTCCATTTGTAGACAATGGCTGTGTATTTAAACCGATTAATACTTTATTTACAATCATATCGCTTCCTTCATGATGAATTTGAACAACATCTGGCTTAATTGCCCACAAAAACTGATGCTCAACTCCTACCGCTCGAAAAGGAATTAAACGTAGCCTCGTTGCCCAACCTGAATCATTTTCTGGTATTTGCGGAATCTCTGTTTTGGAATAAATCTGTTCTGTTAACCATGTTGGTAAACAATGCTCTAGTGATGAAATATGCATAATCATAACTGGTGTTTTCGTTAAAGGGTCGTAAAGCTGGTTTCCACTATCAATCAAGCCATCTAGTTTCATTTCATTTTCGGCAAGTTTAATATTCACTTGCACAATTTGGTCATAATGAATCTTCGTCACTTCCACATTTTCAATACGTTTTTTGGAAAAGTAATAAATAATCGGAAATCCTAAAATCACAAACATCCAGCTTACTGGATCACCATAAGAAATTGCTTTCGCCTGAACTAATCCATCTACCATTTCATTCGTTTGTAGGAAAAAATGAGTTCCAATTAATCCTCCCCCTACCATAAATGTTACAAAATAAAAGGTGAAAACAGTCTGTGTATAATCTCTAAAAGTAGAAAATCCAAATGCTGTATACACAATAAGTAACGAGTATAATAGTTTCATAATTGGGTGTGTCATCATAGAAGCAAAAGGAGTAAAGGCAAAAATAACAATTGTAGAACCAATAAATGCTCCTAGCACAAGCCTCCATCTTTTGATCTTCTTTTTCAACACAGTTGCTGTTAATAAAAGTAAAAGAAAATCAATGCAGGCGTTTAACAACCAAACAACATCGGCGTAAACAACCAAACAATTCACCTCTTTTTTTAAGTTGAGACTAGTATAAAGCATATCCAATGGGAAAGTGTGTCAATTTACGGAGGGGTTTTTTTGTTATTTTGTGGTTTCTAGACATAATCTGTCGCGAGGTATATGTTGCAAGCCTGCAAATAATAAACTTTTTCGGTAACCTTCATCTAGCTTTCTTGCTTTCTATAAATTAGAAGATAGTCTTACTATATAAATGCAAATTGAAAAACCATATAAAACCTGTCTTTTTAGATGGGAGAGAGCATCCAGCCATGGATAGGAGCGGTCAGGGCCTTTTTTAACCCCATGCCATGCGAAAACAGAAAGAGAAAATGAGTGGAGATCTCCTTTTGTTTCCATGGACGCGACTTATCTGTGGAAAATCAAGATGAATTTATCAATTGAAAGTCGATATAAAACCTGTCTTTTTAGGAGGGAGAGAGCATCCAGCCATGGATAGGAGCGGTCAGGGCCTTTTTAACCCCATGCCATGCGAAAACAGAAAGAGAAAATGAGTGGAGATCTCCTTTTGTTTCCATGGACGCGACTTATGTGTTGGAAAAATCAAAATGAATTTATATATTTACAAATAACGCGATAAGTTTTTTCATGTGAAAACATTTAAGTTTATGTAATAAAAAAGAAAGGAGCCATAAGCTCCCTTCTTTTTTATCGTCTACGACGGTTACGTAAAAATGCTGGAATATCGATATCATCTGAATCTGTATTACGTTCATGCATAACAGGCTCTTCACGTTTCACTTCACGTTTTACTTCACGTTGTTTTGGTGGTTGAGCTGTTGGTTGTTGCTGTTGCGCGTGATTTGTAGTTGCTGTAGAACGTACAAATGGTTTTGGTGGCTGAACTGCAACACTATCATCAAAACCAGTTGCAATTACAGTAACAACAATTTCATCTTTTAAACTCTCATTAATTACAGAACCAAAAATCATATTTACTTCTGGGTCTGAGGCTGAAGCAACGATATCTGCCGCTTCTTGCACTTCATATAAGCTTAAGTTTGTGCCCCCAGTAATATTCATAAGAACACCTTGCGCACCATCGATAGATGTTTCTAATAAAGGACTAGAAATCGCGCGTTTCGCTGCTTCTGCTGCACGATTTTCACCAGTTCCAACACCAATACCCATTAACGCAGAACCTTTGTTAGACATAATTGTTTTTACGTCTGCAAAGTCTAAGTTAATGAGACCAGGTGTAGCAATTAAATCTGAAATACCTTGTACACCTTGTCGCAATACGTTATCAGCTTCGCGGAACGCTTCAAGCATTGGTGTATTTTTATCCACAATTTCTAAAATACGATCATTCGGTATAACAATGATTGTATCTACATTATCTTTAAATGCTGTAATCCCAGATATAGCTTGCGTTGCACGTTTGCGACCTTCAAATGTAAATGGACGCGTTACAACACCAACTGTTAATGCGCCTAGTTCTTTTGCGATTTGCGCAATAACTGGAGCTGCACCTGTACCAGTTCCGCCGCCCATACCAGCTGTTACAAAGACCATATCTGCACCGCGAAGTGCTTCTTGGATTTGTTCTTTACTTTCTTCAGCGGCTTTTTTCCCTACTTCAGGGTTCGCACCGGCACCAAGTCCGCGCGTTAATTTTCCGCCGATTTGCATTTTCGTTTCAGCTTTTGATAAATTTAATGCTTGTGCATCAGTGTTCACAGCAATGAAATCCACACCTTGTACACCGTGCTCAATCATACGGTTTACAGCGTTATTTCCGCCGCCGCCGACACCGATAACTTTTATGCTCGCTAATTGATCTTGAGTAGTATCAAACTCTAACATGTCGAAATCCCCCTAGAACCTCATTTTTCGTGTGCAATTTTAATCCCATAAATAACGGAATACACGTTTTACTTTTGACATCATACGCTCATTGTCTTCATTATTTTTGTTTTGTTTACGAGTTGGTTGTTTTGCAGGTTGCTGTTGTACTGGCATTGGTGCTGGGACAACTGGTTCAAAATGCTCTTCTTTCTCTTGAACATTTTTCCCGCGCAATTTTGCTTTTTGATAAGAATGTTTAATTAATCCGACTCCCATTGTATACTGGGGTTCACGAACACCGATATAATCTGGAGTTGCTATACGAACATTTTCATGTAAAATATCATATGCAAGATCAAGAACACCGGGCATAGAAGCAATTCCACCAGTTAATACATAACCAGATGCTACTTGTTTCACTCCTAGCTTCCGGACCTCTTCTTGAACAAACATCAAAATTTCTTCTACGCGTGCCTCAATAATATCAGATAACTCTAGTTGTGAATATTGCTCTGTTTGATCGCTTCCCATAATAGGAACCGTAAACACCTCTTCTTCAGATGCTGTATCATAAAAAGCATGTCCATATTTCAGCTTAATTTGATCCGCATTTTCAGTTGAAGTTTTAAGTCCTATAGCAATATCCTTCGTTATATGATCTCCACCTAAAGGCAATACACTTGTTGCTTGTAACTCTCCATCTTGAAAAATTGATAACGTTGTAGATCCCCCGCCAATATCAACAAGAGCTACACCTCTATTTTTCTCATCAGAAGATAAAGCAACCGTCGCAGCTGCTAAAGGTTGCAGACAAATATCAACAATTTCAAGGCCCGCTTTTTCTACACAACGTAGTAAATTATGTAGTAACGTTCTTGAGCCTGTAATTAATGTGCCTTCCATTTCTAATCTTACACCGATCATCCCGCGTGGATCGTTAATCTCATCAAGACCGTCTACAATGAACTGTCGAGGCACCACATCAATAAATTCACGTTCAGGAGCAATTGATACAACTTGTGCTGCATCCAGAACGCGTAAGACATCTTCATTTCCAATTTCACGATCTTCATTTGAAACAGCGACAACTCCGTGACAAGGAAGAAGCTGCACCTGGTTTGCATTCACACCTACAACAACTTGTTCAATGTGAATTCCTACCATACGCTCAGCTTGTTCAATTGCTTTTTTAATTGATCGAACAGTTTCGTCTATGTCAACTATGGAGCCCTTTTTCAAACCATTTGATTTTACGTTTCCAACACCAATAATGTTTAAGCCTTCATTTACCATTTCACCAATGATGACTTTAACATTGGATGTACCGATGTCAAGACTAACATATATTTCATTGCTGTTCATTCTTTGGCACCTCCTTCTTTATTTATACCATACAAGTCAATATATGGAACAACAATCGCAGCTTTACTATTTATAAGAAAAATATTCAACGTCTTTATGCGTTTCCCTTTTTTAACCCTGCATTTTTCTTATTTTTATTTAACATTCACTTAGTGATATTACAGTAATCTGTGAATGACTGCTTTATTTTGAAATAACTCTATTTCAAATGCAAAGATTACCGCCAAATATAAGTCTACACTAAGATGTACTCGTAGAAAAGCTAAACTTGTACCAATCCTAATATGAATCGAAGAAAATCTAGCTATTTTCACCAAATTGATTCTAATTGTAATGGAATTTACACATAGAAGAATACACTTGTCATTATTGTATTTAAAAAGAAATAAAACTACTACTCTACTGCTTTCCCTCTTCATTATCCAAATATTTGAAGTACGCACCTACTTCTAAATCAATTAGTGCTTTTCTACCTGACTCTATATTCTTTATAATAAGTGGATATGCTTCCATACGCTTGGCAAAATCTTGTATCGTTGTACTCACTTCATACCCTTCATTCATATATAAAGTAAGGTGATCTTCATTTGAATTCGTTGGAGCATAATGAATTTCAGAAATCGATCTGAGAATAATCGGCGTTAATTTTTCTAATTCTTCAATTAACTCTTTCATTTTCTCTTCTTTAAACGGTTCGAAAATTGGAGCTGCGACAGGTAACTTCCCGTTCGGTAATACGTCAAGCGTTTTACCATTCTCTAAAAGCGGTTGTAATTTCCCACCTTTGTTTATATACCCTATCGTTACATACTCTTCAATGTGAATGTCAATTTTATTCGGAAAACGCTTTTTGACATTCACTTTTTTAATTTCATTTCGTTTTGTTAAATTCTTTTCCGCCTTATGTGCTGTCACTCTAAAATAACTCGTTTTATATGTAACTCCAGATTCCTTCATAACTTGTGCATCTGTCATATAATGATTTCCTAGAACACTTATCTTTTTTATATTACTAAGTGGAGATCGAAAATAAATTAAAAAAAGTACTAATAAAAATAAAATCGATACATATAAAATTAATCTCTGATTGACAGGTTTTTTATTCCTTTTCTTTTGATTCTTTAGTTTTGGTACACGATCTTGTAGTTTAATCACTTTACTATTTTTCATGTACGATCCCCCTATGTAACATAAAAAACGGCATGTTACGCATGCCGTTCTTATCTTCTTATTATACCATAAATGATAATGAGCGGAACAAATAACAACTATCTTCCAATGATTTCTACTTCTGTATGCATATCTACACCAAATTTTTCTTTAATTGTTTTTTTGACAAATGCAATTAAATCCAGTACATCTTGTGCTGATGCAGATCCTGCATTGACAATAAAATTTCCATGCATTTCAGAAATTTTCGCACCACCGATTTGATACCCACGTAGGCCTGCCTTTTCAACTAGATCTCCAGCGAAATTTGGTAGTGGATTTCTAAATATACTGCCAGCACAAGGATGGTTCCATGGCTGAGTGTCACGGCGATAGTCTTTATTCTTTTGCACTATACCTACTATTTCTTCACGGCTTCCTGCTTTTAACTGCAATTCCGCTTCTACTACAATACCAGGACGCTTTGTTTGTAGAACAGAAGTACGATAAGAAAATTCCATCTCTTCTTTTGTTAACCACTTCATTGTACCGTCTTCAAACATAATGCGCGCTCTCGTTAAGATTTCTGACATATCTGATTTATGTGCACCGGCATTCATATATACTGCCCCACCCACACTTCCTGGGATACCACTAGCAAATTCTAATCCAGCTAGACCTTGGCGACTAAGTAATGTTGACAACTTAATAAGAGGATATCCTCCTCCTACTCGTACAGTAGTTCCTTCTACTTCTAGATGATCTAATCCTTCTCCTAAACGAATTACAACACCTTCAATACCTTTATCAGATACTAGAAGATTAGACCCACGTCCAATTACTGTCCACTTTGTGTGATATTTCTTTACTAAATCTAAAGTCTTTTCCACACCAATCACACTACTTGGCACGATTAGAATATCAGCTGGCCCACCTATTTTCATAGTTGTATAACGAGCTAACGCTTCATTTTCTAACACTTTACCAACTTCTGCTTCGATAAGTTCCTTTGCTAATTGTTTCATGATGATCTCCCCCATATGAAATCTTCGTATTACAGTAGTATGCAGGGCATTCACCTAACGTTATTTTGTGCGAGTTTTTTCATCACTTCAAATAATTTATTTGCTGCATCCGGAATTCCTAACTGCGTAGCAGCTACTTTCATATTTTGTAATGTTTGTGTATTTAATAGAATTTCATCAATATCATGAAGAAGTGTTTCAGCAGTTAAATCTTTTTCAAGAAGCATTTTTGCTGCCCCCTTATCGACAACTGATCTCGCATTTTTCTCTTGATGATTATTTGTCACATAAGGACTTGGGATTAAAACACTTGGTTTTCCTAACGCTGTTAACTCTGCTAACGTTGTAGCACCGGCACGTGAAACGACAAGATCCACACCCGTAAGTACCTCTGGCATATTATGAATAAATGGTTTAATGATTACATTATTTGGATTTCCTTTTTGTTTCACAGCCTCCATGACTTTATCATAATGCACTTCGCCTGTGATATACAATACTTCATAATCTTTGTTACCAAATTGTTCAATTGCTGCCACAAATGCATCATTAATCGGTCTTGCTCCGCGACTTCCACCAAAAATAAGTACAGATTTTTTAGGTAGAGATAATCCAACGGAGCGCTTCCCTTTCATGCCATTCTGATTCATTACTTCCGATGCACGCGGATTTCCTGTCATAACAACTTTCGACTTTGGAAAATGCTCAGCTGCCGCTTCAAAACAAACAGCTACCTTATCCACATAGCGACTTAAAAATTTATTCGTTACACCAGGGACACTATTCTGTTCGTGTACAATTGTTGGAATTCCTAATTTTGCTGCCGCATAAACGACTGGACCACATACATAGCCTCCTGTACCAATTACAACATCGGGATTGAAACGGCGGATATATCTTTTACTATCTTGCACTCCTTTTAGAAAACGCATCACTGTTTTTACGTTATCAAGAGATATTTTTCGTTTAAATCCACTAATGACAATCGATTGAAATGGTATTCCTGCTTTTGGGACGATTGTACTTTCTAATCCATTTTCCGTACCAATGTATAAAAACCTTGCTTCAGGATGTAGTTTTTTTATTTCTCTAATTAAAGCAAGAGCTGGATATATATGACCTCCTGTGCCACCACCACTAACTAATACTCGCACTACAAATTCCTCCGCTTCTCTGTTCTAAATTCAATTTTATATATTCATATATTTTCCGTTTTCTACACACGAAAAACCCTGTCTTATAAACAGGGTTAGTAGCGAGAATGACGACTTATATTCAATAATACGCCAACTGCCATTAGCATTAAGGTCAAACTCGACCCACCATAACTTAAAAATGGCAAAGTAATTCCTGTAACAGGCATTAATCCTGTTACAACACCAACATTAATCATCACTTGAATCGCAATCATCGCCACAATACCTACTGCCAAAAACGTACCATATAAATCTGGCGCTCCTAATGCTATACGAATCCCACGCCATAATAACAGACTAAATAATAATAACACAAACGACCCACCAATAAAACCTAATTCTTCGGATAAAATCGCAAAAATAAAGTCAGTTTGTGGCTCCGGTAGATAAAGAAATTTTTGTCTACTTTGTCCAAGTCCCATACCAAATAAACCACCGGGACCGATTGCAAGTAACGATTGAATAATCTGGAATCCACTCCCGAGTGGGTCTGACCATGGATCCAAGTAAGAAGTAATTCGCTTCATTCGATATGGTGCCGATACAATTAATCCAACAAATCCTGCCACTCCTATTAACCCTAACATCGAAAAGTGAAAAACGCGTGCTCCTGAAATAAAAATCATTATGATACATGTCCCAACCATTACTGTTCCTGTTCCAAGATCTGGTTGTAACATAATCATGCCAAATGCAACAAACACAAAGCCAAGTGCGGGAAGTAGACCATTCTTAAAAGATGTAATAAACTTCTGCCTCTCTACTAAAAATTTTGCCAAAAAGATAATCATCGCAAATTTCATAAATTCTGACGGTTGAATTGAAAATGCCCCAATTCCAATCCAGCTTCGTGCTCCTCCCCGAACAAGTCCAACTCCAGGAATTAAGACAAGAATGAGAAGGATAAAACAAATGAGCAAAATCACTTTCGAATAAGTACGCCATACCCAATAGTCAATTTTCATAATAAAAAACATGGCGGCTACACCAAGTCCCGCAAATAACAGCTGTCGTTTTGCAAAAAAGAATGAATCACCCATCTTATAGGAAGCACCTACAGCACTCGCACTGTAGACCATTATCATTCCAATTGTCAACAACGAAAGTGTAACGATAATTAAAATAAAATCAGGTGTTTTCTTCATTGGCAATGAGCACCACCTCTTTTGAAGAAGCTTTTTGGTTCTATGTAACAAAACATCAGTAGGTGTTAGCCTACTGATGTTTTGTTTACTTTATATAAGTTTATGCACAGCTTGTATAAAAATGTCTCCTCTTTCTTCAAATGTTTTAAATTGATCCCAGCTTGCACATGCTGGCGAAAGAAGAATAACATCTCCATCTGCAGAATGAGCATAGGCTCTTTCTACTGCCTCTTCTAAATTATCGACAGTTTCAATACTATCTAATCCTGCTTTTTTCGCTGCCTTTACTAATTTTGGTGCAGTTTGTCCATATGTCACAATCGCTTTTACATGTTCAAAATATGGAATTAAATCATCAAATTCATTTCCTCGATCAAGCCCACCTGCTAGTAAAATAACAGGCTGCGTAAATGCTGATAAAGCTTTTTCTGTTGCTAACATGTTCGTTGCCTTTGAATCATTATAAAACTTACGATTGTTAATTGTTGTTACATATTCTAGACGATGTTTTACACCTGTAAAGCGTTTTAACACTGCAACAATAGCCTCATTTGCTACACCTAGTAATTTTGCAATGCTCATTGCTGCTAAAATGTTTTCTAAGTTATGTTTACCTGGTAAAACGATATCCTTGATTTCAACAACTTTCTCACCCTTAAAATAAAGAGCACTATCTTTTATACATGCACCATCTTCAATTACTTTCGTAGCTGAAAATAATATTTTTTGCCCTTTACTATTTGCTGATAAGGCCATTACATCTGCATCATCAGCATTCATTACACTGTAATCTGCTTCAGTTTGGTTTTTAAAAATATTTGCTTTCGCTAAACCATACTCTTTCTTTGTGCCATGATAATCTAAATGTGCTTCAAATAAATTTAAAAATGCTGCAATTTTGGGTTGGAATGTGTCCACCCCCATTAACTGGAATGATGAAAGTTCTGTAACAACTACTTCATTTTCTTTCGCTTCCTGCACTACTTCACATGCTACCGTACCTATGTTTCCAGCAATAACAGGATGCTTCTGCCCTTCTTTTAACATTTCAAATGTTAACATTGTTGTTGTTGTTTTACCGTTAGATCCTGTAATTCCAACAAACTGGGCCTCTGAAATACGATACGCGAGTTCCACTTCCGTTACAATCGGAATTTGTTTTTCTTTTGCTGCAACAAGTAATGGATTAGAATATGGAATCCCTGGATTTTTTACAACAAGTGAAATATTTCTTTCTAACAATTCTAGGGGATGACCGCCGCATACAACGTCCATTCCTTTCGCTTGCAATTCTGCAGCCAATACATTATCAGCTAAAGGTTTTCCGTCATTTACAATCACATTTGCACCTAAGCTCTTTAATAAAGTTGCTGCTGCATACCCACTTTTTGCAATCCCTAATACAAGAATATTTTTATTTTGATAGTCAGTTACAGTTTTCAATTACATCCACACCCCGATATAAATTCCTAATACTGCCAATAAAAATCCTACAGACCAGAATGTTACAACAACACGCCACTCTGACCAGCCGCATAATTCATAATGATGATGCAACGGACTCATTTTAAAGACACGTTTCCCTGTCGTTTTAAATGAAATAACTTGAATAATAACAGATAATGTTTCCATTACAAATACGCCGCCAATTACAACAAGTAATAGTTCTTGTTTTAATAAAATAGCTACAGCGGCTATTGCACCACCTAAAGCAAGGGAGCCTGTATCTCCCATGAACACCTTAGCTGGATTTGCATTAAATACTAAAAATCCAAGTACCGCTCCGACAACTGCCATACAGAAAATCGCTACTGCATATTGATTTTGCGCAACTGCAATAATGCCAAATGCTCCAAATGCGATTGCAGCTGTTCCTGATAATAATCCGTCCAGACCATCTGTTAAATTCACTGCATTCGATCCACCAATAAGCATAAATAGTACAAGAATAAAATATGCCCAGTGTAAATCAAATTTAATATCAGTTCCTGGAATCATTAAATTTGTATCAAATCCCTGGCCTTTTGCGATTACAAAGAATGCAATTGCAATAACTAGCTGACCGATTAATTTTTGTTTTGATGTTAAGCCAAGATTTCTTTTTTTAACAACTTTTATATAGTCATCTAAAAAGCCAATCAATCCATAACCAAATGTAACTAATAACAATAATGATACTTCCGCACCTAAATGTTTAAATTTAATTGCCATAATAAGTGTTGTCACCATCATAGATACATAAATGACAATACCACCCATTGTTGGTGTTCCTGATTTCTTCTGATGTGATTTCGGTCCTTCATCACGAATACTCTGCCCAAACTTTAACTTACGTAAAAATGGAATAAACAATGGCGAAAGGGCAACTGAAATCAAGAAAGCTACCCCAGCCGTTACTAATAAACCTTGTTCAAGCACATGTAGTCCCCCTCTCATGCTGTTACTCTTTGTTGTTTAGACGCTCAGTGATTGCCTCTTTTGCAATTTCACGATCGTCAAAATGATGTACTTCTTTACCAATAATTTGGTACGTTTCATGCCCTTTTCCAGCAATAATAATAATATCTTCTGCTTTCGCTTCTGAAACCGCATGGAAAATCGCTTCTTTTCGATCAACAATTACTTCATAATTATTTCCTTTTGCACCTGTTAACATATCATCTAAAATTACTTTTGGATCTTCACTTCTTGGATTGTCTGAAGTCAAGATTGCATGTGTTGCGTATTCTGTAGCGACACCCGCCATAATTGGTCTTTTCGTCCGATCACGATCACCGCCACAACCAACAATACAATACACATTTCCTTTCGCAAATTGTTTTGCTGTAGTTAATACATTTTCTAAGCTATCTGGTGTGTGTGCATAATCAACAATGACTGTATAATCCTGACCGCCATCCACAACTTCAAAACGCCCCGGAACTCCAGTTAAATTTGTCACAACATGAATAATCGTTTGCAAAGTTACCCCAGACACAAGAGCAGCGGCTATTGCTGCTAAAACATTGTATACGTTAAATTTTCCAATTAACTTCATCGTAATATTTACACTCTCACTTGGCGTAACAAGAGTAAATCTTGTTCCACCGCTCGTCATCACAATATCTTTTGCCATAATATCACTATGTGTATCAATTCCATACGTAATAACCGTAGCCGCCGTGCTTCTCATATACTCTTCTGCTGCTGGATCGTCAGTATTTAACACAGCGTACTTTTCACGATTATGGTGGTAGCTATTGCCAAGCTGAGCAAACAGCAAACCTTTTGCATGTTTATATTCTTCCATCGTTTTATGATAATCTAAATGATCCTGCGTTAAATTTGTAAATACTGCCACATCATAATCACAACCATGTACACGGCCAAGATCCAATGCATGTGAAGAAACTTCCATTACTGCACTATTTACATTTTGCTCAACCATACGGTGAAACGTTTGCTGAAGTGTCAGTGCATCTGGCGTTGTATTTTTCACCTCGAATGTTTCATCACCGATTTTCATATTAATTGTTCCAATTAGCCCTGTTTTATGACCATGTGCTCGCATAATTTCATCCATAATATGCGACGTTGTTGTCTTTCCATTTGTACCTGTAATCCCAATCAAATGTAACTTATGCGTTGGCTGTCCGTAAAAGTAATCAGCTAAAACCGCTAAAGAACGATAGGTATTTTTCACAAGTACAACTGGAACGTCAACATCAATCGGTCTTTCCGCAACAATAGCAGCCGCACCTTGCGCGGCTGCTTGCTTAGCAAAATCATGGCTATCAACCGTATACCCTTTCATACATACAAATAAGCTTCCATTTGTCACTTTACGCGAATCTGCTTCAATGGATGTAATTTCTGGATTTTCTTTTGGAACAACTGGAAAATCATGCAAACATGATACAAGTGTGTGCAACTTCATTTCACTAAACCCTCTCTACATTGTTTATTTATCTCTTACTTAATAAGTAATTCTTCCTATTCTTCATTCCCTACAAATTGAGAAAGGAAGCATTTGCTGAGAGCCCGAAAAATCAGACTCGTTTATCAGTGTGGCATATAATAGCTCGGCTGATAAATTGTTTACTTTATTTTTTATGTTCAAGAGCAATATAATCTGTTTTCATAGAAAATAAATTTCTATGAAAACAGATATTATATATTAACTCAACTTCCACCAATTGTATCATAAAACACAATCTCTGACCTTTAATTACCGAAGTAAATTCTAATTTTTGAGCCTTCTTTTACTTTGGCACCAGCTTCTGGTGATTGTTTAATTACTTTATCGCCCTCACCACTTACATCAAGCTGCAAGTCTACAAGCTGCGTTTGCAAATCTTTCTTCTTCATCCCAATTAAATCCGGAACTTCTATTGTAGGTGTATCGCCCCATTTATATTCCCTTTCAACTTGCTCTTTGCGCGGCTCTACTCCCATAACAGGAAGCACATCACGAAGAATATTTCCTACAATCGGTGCAGCAACAACACCACCAAATTGAGTAACTCCTTTTGGATTATCAACCGCAACATACACAACAATTTGCGGATCATCTGCTGGGGCAAATCCGATAAAAGATACAATATAGTTATTATCTAAGTACTTTCCATCTTTCACCTTTTGGGCAGTTCCCGTTTTTCCACCAACACGATACCCATCAATATATGCACCTTTACCAGAACCTTTCGCTACAACATTTTCTAATGCATAGCGAACTTTTTCTGACGTTTCCTTGGAAATAACTTTTCTTTTGTCGACCGGTGTTTTCTTTCTTACAACTTGATTATTCGAAGGATCAACAAACTCTTTCGCAATATACGGCTGGTATAACGTCCCACCATTTACAGCTGCTGCCACCGCAGCGACTTGTTGAATTGGTGTAACAGAAACCCCTTGCCCAAAAGAAGTGGTCGCTTGTTCAACAGGACCAACCTTCTTCAAGTTAAATAAAATCCCTTTTCCTTCTCCTTGCAAGTCAATTCCTGTCTTTTGTCCAAAACCAAAATCATGAATGTATTGGAATAACTTTTCTTTCCCAAGACGGTCTCCAAGTTCAATAAAACCTGGGTTACAAGAATTTTGAACAACTTCTAAAAACGTTTGACTACCATGGCCACCAGCTTTCCAGCACTTTAGCCTAGCACCACCAACTTCAGCTGCTCCATCATCATAAAACGTATCTTTCTCTAAGTCTACTAATTTTTCATTTAAAGCAGCCGCAAGGGTAATGATTTTAAAAGTCGATCCCGGCTCATATGTACTCCATACAGGCAAGTTTCGATTAAACACTTCTGGTGAAACACTCTGAAAATCTGCTGGATCAAAACTTGGTCGACTCGACATCCCTAAAATCTCACCATTTTTCGGGTTCATCGCGATTGCAATCATACCATCTGGGTTATACGTAGAATCTGCGATATTCATTTCCCGCTCTATAATCGTATTAATTCGAGAATCTATTGTTAATTTTAAATCTAAGCCGGCCTCTGGTTTCTTAAAATCATCACCGACATTTGGCATTCTTTGCCCTTTCGCATCTGCAAAAAAGCGAACATGGCCTTTATCACCATTTAGCTCTTTATCATAATATGCCTCAAGTCCCATAAGTCCCTGATTGTCACTACCAGCAAACCCTAGTACATGCGATAAATATTTGCCGAATGGATAATATCGAATGGAATCTTCAGCAATATAAACACCTTTTAAACTTAAAGCACGTACTTCCTTTGCTTTATCATGAGAAATTTTTCTTCCGCCTTTATCCAATCTTACAATAGACTCTTTTTTTGTAACCCGTTTATAGATTTCCTCTTTTTGCACACCTAAAACTGCAGCTAACTTCTCTGCAGTCTCTGTTGGTTTTTCAATTTGCCTTGGTACAACAAAGACAGTTGGTGCACTTTTATTTGTCGCAAGCTCCACACCATTTCGATCTAAAATTTTCCCTCGTTCAGGTTCGAAAGTAATATTACGACTCCACGAATCCTTCGCACGATCTGTTAACATATTCCCAAGAAAAAATTGTACATACCCAAGACGAATATCAATGATTGTAAAAATGAGTATACCTGATATAAGTATAAAAATAAGTCGTTTTCTAACTGTTACATTCGATACACGCATATTGGAACAAGCCTCCTTTACGCCTAGCTTGTTCCAATATATGCTTGTACCTATTCAGATAGAACCTCTTACATCTCTTGCATGATATGCATCTACAATATTATGGTTTTTCTGCCTCTTGCTGTGGTTCAAGCGGTGGTACAAGTGTTACAGCTAATTCCGTACCTGCTTGTAACGGTGTTCCTTCCGCCACACTTTGTTCCGTCACATATCCTGTACCAGATGGTTTCAAATTAAGATTTAACGTTTTCGCTAAATTCATTACATCACGAAGTGCCCATCCTTCTACATTTGGCATCAACGGTTTATCTCCTACTAAGAAGACTCGATCGCCCTTCAATGTTTTTTCAGTCGCTTTTGGTACTTGTTGTTTTACTTTTCCTTCACCTAATATAATCGGACGGAATTTGGCTTTTTCTAATGTTGCTTTCGCGGATTCCATTGTTTTCCCAGTTATATCTGGCACAACTGCCTGCTGTTCTTTCACATATTTCTTCGAATCTTTCACTTCATTCGGTTTAATTTTTAAATACTCTAAGCTATTTTTCGTTACAGATTTAAACATTTCTGCAAGAGGTTGAGCCCCGTATTCATTATCTTTTAATTTCGGTTGCTTAATTGCAAAGTAAACAATTAACTGTGGATCGTCCATCGGTGCCATTCCAAGGAATGAGAAAATATAATTCTCTCTTCCTGTCATATATCCACCTTTTCCATCCGGAATTTGTGCTGTTCCCGTTTTACCACCGACAGAGTATCCATCGATTTTATACGCATTTCCTGTTCCTTTTGGAGATGTAACCACTTGTTCTAATAATTGTCTTACTTGTGCCGCTGTTTCTTTTGTAACTGGCTGACCTACTTCTTCTGGTTTATTCTGTAAATCCACCTTATTCGTTATTGGATCAACAATCCGATCAATTGTATAAGGTTTCATCATTTTCCCATCATTCGCAATTGCAGTTGCGGCTTGTACAAGCTGCATTGGCGTTACAGTGGATCCTTGTCCAAAGGCAGTTGTTACCTGTTGAATCTGCTTATCAAATACAATTATATTCTTGCCTTCACCAGGTAAGTCAATACCAGTTTTTTCATCTAATCCAAACTTATGAATATATTGACAGAAACGATCTGCCCCCAGCTTTTGATCTCCTAAAATGGCAAATGCCACGTTTGAAGAACGCTCAACCCCTTCATCGAATGTAATAGATCCCCAACCTGCACCACCATTATGATCTTTTATTTTACTATTTCCAACTGGATACGTACCTGACTGGTAGTATTCTTGACCATTATATACACCTTCATTAATCGCCGCAGCTAAAGTAAAGATTTTCATCGTAGAGCCTGGTTCATATGCATTGGCAATCGGATCATTTAAAAAGTACTCAATATCACGCTTATTCGGATCATAACTAGGTCGACTAGACATTCCTAGTATCTTCCCTGTTTTCGGATCTGCAACCACTCCAATTAACATGGAAGGTTCATAGTGCTGATCAGCTGCTTTCATCGCATCTTCTAAAAAGCTTTGAATTCGTTGATCAATTGTTAAATACACATTTTCCCCATTTTTCGGTGGCTTTACACTTTGTCTTCCACCATCAAGAGAAACCCCTTTACGATCTCCTGTATACGCTACACTTCCATTCGAAGCACGTAAATACTTATCTAAACTCTTTTCTAATCCGAATTTCCCCTCCGCAATTCCCTTGTCATCAGGTTTTGCAAAACCTAACACGTAAGATGCGAAATCTCCATTTGGATATACCCTAGCTTTTTCTGTAACAAATGAAATGCCTGGTATCTTAAGAGTTTCTATTTGTTCTTTCGTCTCTTTCGTCAAATTTTTTCCTAACGTTCCGAACTCTACCTGGCTCTTATCTTTGTTTAAAGCGGCTAAAATTTCATCTTCACCTTTCCCAAGCACACCTGCAATTTTTTTTGCGGTATCCTCTTTATCTTTTACAGGGTCTCCACCCTTTAATTCCGCGACAAGCCTGTATGAGTTGGCATCTTGCGCTAACACATGTCCATTTTGATCATAAATCGTTCCGCGATTCGCTTCCAGTACACCATTTTTATTGTGCTTTTCTTGCGCAAGTTTCTTTAAATCTTGCCCATGTACTGATTCTGTTGCTTGAATATAAAAGAATCGGGCTAACAACAACAAAAAGAGCAGGAGGAAAAATATCATAAAGTAACCTGCTCCTTTATTGGTATGAAATTTGTTCATATTCATCTTCATGTTTTGTTCACACCTATTATATTAATGTAAGCCTTTCACATTATTCGCATTAATTTCTAGCCCATGTTTTTTTGCGATGTCTGCGATACGCTCATAGCGGCTTAACTTTTCTACTTCAGCTTGTAATTCTTGATTTGCTTTTTGTTGTTCTACAATTGAATTCTCTATTTTTGCTGCTTCCGCATCAACTTGGTACAATCCCGCTTTATTTCCAATAAAAGCAACGCAAGCATATAATAAAAAACCAACAAAAGCCACATACAACAATTTTTCAATTCTTGTAATCTTTGTTTTTACCTTGGGTTGTACTTTTTGCTGTGGAACTTGAGTTTGTTCTTGTACTTGTACTTGTTCTTGTACTTGTTGTTGTTTATACTTTACAGCTAAATTTGTCATACCTCTCTCTCCTTTTTATCGTTTTTCAGCGATCCGTAACTTCGCAGAACGCGCTCGATTATTTTCTTCTAACTCTTCATCAGAAGGTAAAATCGGTTTTCTTGTAATGAGTTTTAGTTTCGGCTTAAACTCATCCGGAATAATTGGTAATCCTGGAGGAAGCTGCGGTGTTGTACTATTGCGTTTAAATGTTGTTTTACAGATACGATCTTCTAACGAATGGAACGTAATCACACTAACCCTTCCGCCTGGCTTGACCATTTCAATTGCAGATTCTAGCGCTTCCTCGAATACTTTCAACTCATCATTTACAGCAATTCGAATCGCTTGGAATACTCGTTTTGCAGGATGTCCTCCTGTTCTACGCGCTGGAGCAGGAATTCCTTCTTTAATTAACTCCACTAACTCTCCTGTTGTTTCAATCACCTTATTCTCACGATATGCTTCAATTTTCCTTGCAATTTGCTTTGAGAATTTCTCTTCACCATATTGGAAAAAGATTCTTACGAGTTGTTCATATGACCAGTTGTTCACAACATCATATGCCGTTAATGAGGCATCTTGATCCATCCTCATATCTAAGGGTGCATCATGATGATAACTAAAACCACGTTCTGGTGTATCTAATTGTGGGGATGAAACACCTAAATCAAATAAAATGCCATCTACTTCTGTTATTCCTAGTTCGTGTAGTTTTTCTGATAAATAGCGAAAATTACTCTTCACTGTTACAAATTGATCACCATAAGAAGAAAATTTTTCTTTTGCATTTTGAATCGCAATCTCATCTTGATCAAATGCAATTAACTTTCCTCCTTCCGTTAGTTGGGATAATAAATAAGAACTATGTCCCCCGCCACCTAGCGTACAATCTACATACGTACCACTCGGTTTTATATCCAAACCATCTACTGTTTCTTTTAAAAGAACTGTTACGTGTTTAAACATTGTTGCACCTACTTTTTACAAAATAATTACGTTGAATGTCTCCTTTTTCCTTCTAATAAACCACACAATGTGCCAGGAAATTAGTACTCCGAAAACATGTCACATCCAACTTGGCGTCAGTGGAAATCTAATATCCACAAATCGCAGTTTCACTTTATTATATACTAAATTTTATCATTTTTTGCGGGAAATTAAATAAAAACATGTCGAAAAGCACAATAATACGTTTACATTTTGTTCTATTTTGTCATATACACGCGTTTTATTATCAATACCATACTCTTAACTATTACGTTTGATAATTCAGAAAAAACACTTTACAGTTAATTCCACAAATCAAAAATAAAATCCTGCTCCTAAGAGCAAGATTTTATAGTTTTATAATATGATGTTTTCCGTCCCAAGAGTAGGATTGCTTCATCACTCGTTCAATAAAGTCTAATCCAAACTGATTTAAATAATAACATATATTCCATACCCGTTCTTGCGGCGCACCTAACGGGCGAAGCGCATATTGCAAACGACGGAATTTATTTAACTCTACTTCATGTTTTTTCTCAACATTCCGCTTTAACGTTCTTTCTAGCAACTCAATTTGCTCTTTAATTTTCCGTTCATTCTTCTCTGCAAATGATTGTAGTCCTGGGTCTACTTTTTTTACAAACTCTTGTAAAGAAGTATGAATATCCATCATTCTCTCCGTCGCTTCTATAAACTGATTATCAATTGGTTCTTCTATTTGGTTAGAAAGCCACTCTTCACGTAACATATTTATGTCGTTTAAAAACGGATCACTCTCTTGTAATCGCAAATCGTGTAAATCTGTTAAAATATCGCGTTCCATATAACTCATTGTGAGTCTTGGTACAACAGGAGGCACGCGAAAACCAAACACATGAAATACTTGCTGTAATTCACTCCAGTAAGCAATTTCACCAGGTCCTCCAATAAACGCTAATGTCGGAAATATATATTCTTGCATAAGTGGTCTTGTTACAACATTATTGCTAAATCGTTCCGGATTTTTTTCCATTTCCGCTATCAATTCTTCATACGAAAATGAATAAGCACCATCTTTCCCAACAAATGTTCCATTCTCTTCTTCTAACAACACACGTTCTTCATCAATTTGTATGAATATGTGTACTGCATTTGCTTTTGTTTCAATAATTGGCTTATAGCCTTGTTCCCTTACTAATTGCTGTTGTTTTTGAAGACTCGTCTGCACTTCTTTATATCGACTTAGTATTTGTTTGAAAAAGGAGACTTCCAATTTCCTTAACCCTGGATGATGCGAATCAACGAGAATCAAACCTGAATCTACAAATAATTTCATAATAAGATGCGCAAAGAAATCTACATATGTACGTGAATTCTGCAAAGCATCTTCAACAAACTGTAATACATCTTTTGTAAAATTCGTTTCTGGATATGTTTTAAAAATTTCTTCAATCCACTTTCTACAGTCTTCTATTGAAAGGTCAGATTCAGACGCACTCGCCTTTTTCGGATGACGATCATGAAAAATCGTCTTTTTTATTTTTTTATTTTTCATTACAAATAAATGATTAATTTCATCAATATCGTGGTCTTCACCAGCAATCCAAAAAACAGGGACAACGCGGACTCCTAAACTGGCTTCTTTTTCTTTTGCAAGCTGTAAAATCGAGATGATTTTATGCACCGTATAAAGAGGTCCTGTTAATAGTCCTGCTTGTTGTCCTCCAACAACAACATATGTATTTTCATTCGCTAGCGCCTCTATATTCCGAAGAGTATGCTCTCCAGCATGTAAATTCGTATTATATTCTAATAAATGTGCCACTAAGTCATGACGAAAAAACTTCTTATCACGCAAATCATGCAGACGTTGTCCGAATCCATCTTCTGTCAACGGATAATCAAAGTATGCCTGCACTTCTTTTTTATCCTTCATATAGTCCGCCACAACACCTTGTAGTGGAACAGAGATTTCTTTTATCTCCATATAATTCTTCCTTTCCTATCCTGTTCTCTCACCAATCCAAATTGTAGTCAATGTTTGATGTAAAAGCAAAGAATATCTCTTATACTTCTAATCCCTTTATTGAATTGTATAAAAATTGTAGTGTGGGAACTTGTTTTTGCTGTTTTCTCGCTTCTTCTATCGCATAACCAATGATAGCATCAATTTCCGTTTCTCGACTCTCTCTTACATCAGCTAACATAGAAGATGTATTACTAGCTGTGGTTTCACATACACGACAAACCAATTTCCACAGCTCTTCTTGTTCGCCCTCCCCTATGAGAAACATAACCTCTTGAAATATTTGCTCCATGACTTTATAAAAATAAGGATTCGACAACAACGCTCCGTTTTGTATACCAAATAAAGCTGTTAGCGGATTAATGCAGGCATTTATTACAAGTTTATAATACATAGTCCGCTTCCAATCTTCTTCTACTTGCACTCGAAAATATTTTGAAGAAAAACAATCTAATAGTGGCTCAAATTGAGACGAATCACCATGTACCACTCCAAATTTTGTAATCCCTACTCCTGTATGCTTCACTGTATATTCATTTTCTTTTTTTGCCCCGTGCTCTACAATCCCCACCGCTACATTGTCACACCTTATTTTTTGTAAGACATGCAGATGAGACATCCCATTTTGTAAAAAGATAACCCGTCTTTGTTCTTTTATGAAAGGAAGTATATTCACTAAATGATATTGTTTGACAGCAATGAACAGATAATCCATTTGTTCTTCTACAATATCCTCTAATGGCATAACATTTATAAATACCGTTTCCATTTCTTCCTTACGAATACACCTTATCCCCTCCTGCATTAACTTTTCAGCTTGTTCTACCGTTCTTGTAAATAATGTAACATCCTGTTTGTTCTTTTTTAAATAAAATGCAAAAAGCAGACCAATCGCTCCTGGACCAACAATCCCAATTTTCATCTTTATCCTTCAGAAGCTCCTAACGAGTGCCAACAATAAATATATTCTGTCATCAATTAGAAGCCTTCTGAGTCCCTCCTCTCTATACTTGTCCTAACATTAATTATATCTTATTCATATTTCAACAATCGAAAGTACATTTCATAAATATGTATAAATCCTCTTCCTATGACTAGTGTAGCAAACACTTCAAAAAAATACTGAAAGAAATATTCTATTTTCTTCATAAAAATGAAAAAATGAGTTATAATATTATTGAAAATATTTATACTTTTCTTTATTTTACAAAACGAGAAAAGGACGTGATGTAATGACACTCCCAAAAGTTGAGCGCTTGCTCATCAATTATAAAACATTAGACGAATTTAAAAAATTTAAGGGCTGTGGTGCTCAAGAACTCTCCATGTTTGAAGAATTACAAGCAAATATTATTGAAAACGGTAGCGAGTCTCCTTTTTATGGAATTTATTACGGTGGATCCCTTATCGCACGTATGAGTTTATACATGAGAAAACATGGTGAATCAAACCTTGAGATTACTGGATCTTACGTAGAACTTTCAAAACTTGAAGTGTTACCAAAATTTCAAAAACAAGGTTTTGGTCAAATGCTTGTTAACTACGCAAAACAACTACAATTTCCAATCAAAACAACAGCCCGCATTCAATCTGCTGCGTTTTGGGATAAACAAAATTTCAAGCAAGTATCAACGGCTGATGGCGAATTTTATATTTGGCACCCAGAAACTAATTTGAATGCGGTTACAAACGAAGAATCCGCATAAAATAAAAACAGCTGTTATTCAGCTGTTTTTATTTTTTCAACTTTTCTAATGTTTCATGCTCATGAATTGCATCTCTTCCTTTTGTTTCTAACACCATCACACTTCTTTTTCGATCAATATAATCAAGCAAAGTACGATACTCTTCTTCATATATAGCTAAACGCTGAAGAAGCTGTTCTTTTTCCTTTTGCAATAATTCAATTTTTTGGTGTAATTCTTTTATTTCTTTTTCATCTTTATATTTTTGTAAAAAGGTAATGACATCATCTAATGTAATCGATACAGAAGAAAACTCCACCACTTTTGGTTGCCTTACTTCATAATTTTCTACCTTACGCATTTGTTTCGCCTCTTCAATACGTTCCTTATATTGCTTTCTAACGTAAGAATTCCATCTAAACCCGCATGCTGCAGGTGTACGAGATAAATGTCTACCTACCTCCTTAAATGCGGAAAGTTGCGTTCCGCCTTCACGAATATGCCGGAGTACCACTTCTGCCAGAAGTAAATCTTCATCATCAGTCCATGCATCTTGTCTTGTTGTCGCCATCCCTCTAGTCCTCCTTATGCATTTTTTATTAAACATATGCAGTTACTAGAAAAGATAGAATGCGAACATGTAAAGAATATATTTTTCTATTTCCTTAAAAATGCTGCAATAGCCTGACTATGCTCTTCAGATTCCCATAACCGTGCACATTCTGTTATTTCTTCTTTCATCCGCTCTCGTAAATTACTTTTTTCCCACTTTCGAATTGCAACAGCTTTATATGCTTTTTGAACTTCTATGTTTGGAACAATCATATTATCTAGCCATTTATAACACGACTTTATGAGATCGTCGGAAAATACCTCATTTACAAATCCATATTCACTTGCTTTCTCGGCAGAAAAACGATGCGCCGAACAAAGCATTGTCATCGCTTGATAATAGCAAACCTTTTCATGCAACATCGCAGCCCCTCCCCACCCAGTTATAATTCCTAAATCTCCTTGATTGAAGCCAATAACTGCATCTTTAGAGGCAAAACGATAATCACACGCGGTAGCAAGTTCACATCCACCTCCAATAGCCGCACCATTTATAAGCGCTACTGTAGGTACAGGAAGCATCATAATATCATACAAAACTCTTCCCATTCGTTCAAGCATCTCATAAGCAGCTTTTTCCGTTTTCAATCCATGAAACTCCTCTAAGTCTCCCCCTGCGCAAAACGACTTTCCATTCCCTGCAATCACTACACATTTAATCCAATCTTCTCCCCTAATTTTTTTTATCAACTTTTCTAATGCATTCACCATTTCATTATCAATTGCATTGTGATTCTTTGGGCGATTTAGTGTAATCCACATTACATTTTCTTTCCGCTCTACTAAAAGTTTCATTATTTTTCGCTCCTTTCACTTCACAATTATTGTTCGAGGAGCATAATAAAAAACCTCTTCTTCCTTCTAATAGAAAAACGACAAAAAAAAATAAACGCAGAAGAATATCTTCTGCGTTTATTTCTGCAATTACTTGCTGATTACTTCTTTACCTTTGTAAGTACCGCATGCTTTACATACACGGTGAGCTAATTTCGCTTCACCACAGCTTGGGCACTCTACCATACCAGGTACTGATAATTTGAAATGCGTACGACGCTTTCTTTTTACTGTTTTAGAAGTTCTTCTAAAAGGTACAGCCATTCTTCCCACCTCCTTAAAAGAAATAGTTATTTTCATATGAAGGCCTGAACCAGTCTTCCGATTATTTGTCAAAAAACTTTGCAAGTCCTGCTAATCTTGGATCAACAGGCTTTTCTTTGCTTTCTTCCGAAATCACTTGCCAGTCTTGACCTTGCGTCGGTGCTCCACCGGAAACATCATCACTGAAAATTTGCATTGGAATCTCCAAAAGTATATTTTCCTTGATTATAGGGAGTAAGTCAAGTACTTCTCCTTCTAAGTAATGGATTTCCGCTTCCGTTTCGTACTCTTCTGCTGAAGTTTGGAACACCTCAGTTGTTTTAATGTCAAATGGTAATGTTACATCTACTAAAGAGCGAGAACATGGTAAAACCATGTTTCCAGTTATATGTAGATGAAACGTAAACTTACTGGAGCCAAAATCAACTCTACCTGTTACATGAACAGGATTAATTTCGCGAATTTCTTTCTCGACTTCTTTTAGCTCATTTACATCTACCATCTCATCCAATGTCAATCCTTTATGTCTCAATTTGTTTAATTGATGGATGGACCATTTCATATCATATCACCTCAAGGCAACAAACAAAATTATAGCTAGCCATTTTATATTTGTCAATGTTTTTTCTTTACACTATAATGAAGTCATTATAGGAAATAATATATAGATTATCATGTTTTTAGAAAAGATGCTACATCGAAAGGAGAGATTATCATAAAAGCAAGCGGTATTATCGTTGAATATAACCCCTTTCATAACGGTCATACTTATCATGTGCAACAAACAAAAAAGTTAACACAGTCTGACGTTACAATCGCTGTTATGAGCGGACCATTTTTACAACGCGGCGAACCAGCTCTCGTATCAAAGTGGTATCGAACCAAGATGGCCCTCGCTGGTGGTATAGACCTTGTTGTTGAACTCCCTTATGCATTCGCAACACAAAAAGCCGAAACATTTGCTAGCGGAGCCATCTCTATTTTAGATGCCCTTGGCGTTTCAGAAATTTGTTTTGGCAGTGAGGATGGAGAAGTTCAAAATTTCTATAACACCATTTCTTTACGCCAAAAAGAAACAGATACTTTCAATCAACTTGTGCAGCAATTTATGGATGCTGGAAACAGCTATGCAAAAGCTACTTCTCAAGCCTTTTCACATATTTTATCGGATGTCAATACTGTTGATATGTCCCAGCCAAATAATATATTAGGCTTACATTACATCGACGCAATTCTTTCGCAAAAGAGTTCAATTCATGCACATACCATCGAAAGGTTCGCCTCCCATTACCATGACGAAACCTTTCAAGATAATCATATCGCAAGTGCAACTAGTATTCGCAAACAGTTATTTAGTAACAATGATTCATTCAAAACCATTTATCCCTTTGTACCAAATGATACTGCATCTCTTTTAGAATGCTATAAGCAAACATATCATACGCTACATTGTTGGGAGAATTATTTCCCATTTTTCAAATACAAACTCCTTACGATGTCTTCTCAGAAATTACAACATATATATGAAATAGAGGAAGGATTGGAGCATCGTATTTTATCAAAAATACATAATGCCTCCTCATTTCTTACTTTCATGGAAGCGTTAAAAACAAAACGTTACACATGGACTAGATTACAAAGAGCATGTACACATATTTTAACGAATACAACAAAAGAGGAAATGGAAGCGGCACATATAGAACAACATTCACCATATATCCGTTTACTTGGTATGTCACAAAAAGGACAAACTTACCTTTCGAAACATAAAAAAAATCTGGGACTCCCGCTTCTTACTCATGCGAAGACATTCAGGCATCCAGCTCTAGATATAGATCGAAAGGCAAATGCTGTTTATTTTTCAGTGCTACAAGAACCTTTACGCACAAAATGTATACAAAAGGATATAACGCAACATCCTATTCGGTACGATGAAACGACGAACAACTTTTTATAAAGTGAAACTTTAATCAACCCTCACCTAACTTCTTTGACGGAATTTTGAGGTAGGAGGCTTACTTCCCGCGAATAGCGTAAAAAAACCTCTCTGTAGCGAGAGGTTTACTTTTTTTCTGACATTTTTTCTAAATATGTTAACGCATCATCTAATGTATCTACTGGTACAACTTTCATCTTCGTCTTGATATCTTTCGCTGCTGCAAGCGCTTCTTTATAATTCGATTTCTTTGCCCCTTTTTCATTTGGGGCAAAGAATATTTCTGCCCCCGCATCACTAGCTGCTACAACCTTTTGTTGAATACCACCAATTGGACCAATTTCCCCCTCTTCATTAATGGTTCCTGTCCCGGCAATTTCATGCCCTTTTGTCATATCTTTTTCAATTAATTGATTATAAATTTCTAATGTAAACATTAATCCCGCCGAGGGGCCACCAATTTCATGTGAGTCGATTTTCACTTTTGGATCCACTACTAATTCCTTATAAGGAGCAATCGAAACTCCAATTCCCACACGGCCCTTTCCATCAGGGATTTGTTTTAGTGTTAACTTTTCCGACGAACGCTTTCCTCCCCGAATATATTCAATATTTACTACTTCACCTTCTTTTTTTGCTGCCATGTACGCAATAAATTGATCTATCGCTTCAAAAGGCTGACTATCAACAGCGACAATTACATCCCCAAGTTTTAATTTTCCTTCAGCGGACATATTTTTCGCAATCCCAGCAACTAATACCCCTTTCTCTTGAAAGGAAACTGAACGATTTGCACGTTTATATGCATTATAAATTGCTGCATTTTGAGAATCTTTCATTGCATATGCTTGACGGAATTGATATTCCTCATCGCTCTCTCCTTTTTGTAAAACTTCCTCAGCTTTGGAAATGTGATTATATTTATTAAATTGGGCAGCTATTAAATTTACAACATTCGCAGGCCCCATTGAAACTGTCACAAGCATAAAATCACCTGATTCTTTTTTTCCACCATCAACTTGTACATATGGTTCCAATTTTGCCGCCATGCCTGGTTTTGTTACATAATACGGAAGGCGTACATAGACAAGTAACATTGCCAATATAACGCCAATTAAAATTGCATATATAAACCGAAAACGCTTAAACATTATTTTTCTCCTTCCACTGCTCAATTAATAAATAAATTTTCTGAATATGTTTTTCAGCTTCTTCTTCTCCAACTCGAATAATGTCTTCAATATTGGTAAAAGCACGAGAACTAAACTGTTCTACTGCTGGACGCATCATTAAATCTGAGGCAATTTGCCGATTAACAACAAGTTCGTGCTGCATAATTTCAATACTCTGCATAATAACATCATAAATGGATGTGACTTCTCCGTTCACCTTAATCGGAGATACATCTACAGCAATTACAATATCAGCGCCTAAGTCCTTGACAACGGATACAGGGATGCGATCAATCACCCCGCCATCTACTAATAAACGACCATCTATTTTCTCAGGTACAAACACTCCTGGCACCGAAATACTCGCCCTCACCGCATCAGCAATAGAACCGCTTGTAAATACAACTTTTTCCCCCTTTAAAATGTCAGTGGCCACAACTGCAGTTGGGATATCTAACTCTTCTATTTTTTTATTATATGTAAACATTTTAATCATATCTTTCACACGTTTTCCAGAAATAAATCCCATTTTCGGTACAGTAAAATCCAAATAATACTTTCTTTTAAATACTGTCGCCATTCGGTAGAGCCTCTCAACGTTACAACCTGCCGCATAAAACGTCCCAATTAATGCTCCCATGCTACTTCCTGCAATCATATCAATAGGAATATTCGCTTCACGTAACACTTTAATAATTCCTACATGTGCAAAACCTTTTGCACCTCCAGATCCAAGAGCCAAGCCTATTTTCGGTTCATTCATTTCTCTCACCCTTAAATTTTTTTCATTTTCTTTTTCATACTTATGGTCTAAACTCACCATGTATCCACGTATACTGAAATGAACGTTTTTGGGACAAAGGGGGGCTACGTTAAAATGTATGAAAAATGGAAAACAGCTTTTCTCACCATAACGATGCTATTTCTAACATTTTCTCTCGTACTTCACCCCCAAGCCGCTTTGCAATCTTCTATTCGCGGATTAAATATATGGTGGGAAGTTGTTTTTCCTTCGCTACTACCTTTTTTTATCGTTGCGGAGCTTTTAATTAGTATAGGTGTTGTAAAGTTTATCGGTATCATATTAGAGCCGCTTATGCGTCCGCTCTTTCGTGTGCCTGGTATTGGCGGCTTTGTTTGGGCAATGGGAATGGCTTCTGGGTTTCCCGCAGGCGCCAAATTAAGTGCGAGACTCCGGCAAAGTAATCAGTTAACACGAATCGAAGCAGAACGCCTCGTATCATTTACAAACTCTTCTAATCCATTATTTATTTTTGGAGCTATTTCTATTGGCTTTTTTAACAATCCAAAATTAGGTTTCATACTAGCTGCTGCACATTATGTTAGCAACTTTACTGTCGGGTTACTTATGCGTTTTTATGGTAATGAAAATACTTACATAAAAGAAAAACACTCCACTCAAAAACGTCCCTTACAACACGCTTTTTCAATTCTTCACGAGACACGTTTACAAGAGAACAGACCGATTGGAAAACTACTTGGTGATGCGATTATCTCCTCTATTCAAACTTTACTCATGATTGGTGGATTTATTATTTTATTCTCCGTTTTAAATAAAATGATCACTGTCTTCCAACTCACAGCAGCACTAGCTTTTATTATGCAACATATTTTAACTTTCTTCCAACTATCGCCACAGTTTAGCATTCCCATCTTATCAGGTTTTTTTGAAATGACACTAGGTAGCCAAATGATTAGCCAAACCAATCAGACTACAATTCTCGAACAAGCAATGGTAACGAGCTTTATTCTGGCATTTAGCGGCCTTTCTATCCAAGCTCAGGTAGCAAGTATTTTAGCCGAAACTGATATTCGTTTTAAACCGTATTTCTTTGCAAGAATTATCCAAAGTATTCTCGCTCCAATTTACACTTTTATATTTTGGGTGCCACTTTATGAAAAATTGCATTCTTTTTCACCAAATCAGCAAGATATACCTGTTTTTTTCTCAAACCATTCTTCGATCCTTGCAAATGCTTGGGAAATATTACTTCAATACGGTCCTACCTTTACACTACTTTGTTTATATCTATATGTTATTTTATTATTCTTACGCATAGTAAACAAAGAAAAACCCCGTTCATCTTAACGGGGTTTGAAACTTTTCTTTTAAAGCGCGCTCTACAACAGGAGGAACAAGACCAACTACGTTTCCACCATAACGAGCCACTTCCTTCACGATGCTCGAACTTAAAAATGAATACTGATTATTTGTCATAATAAAAAAGGTTTCAATATTTTCATCTAATTTACGATTCATCGATGTAATTTGCATCTCATATTCAAAATCAGAAACTGCACGTAAACCACGCAAAATTGCGTTTGCATTACGCATTTTTGCATATTCAACTAACAGTCCGCTGTGCGAATCAACTTTTACGTTTGGAATATCTTTTGTCGCTTCTCGAATTAGCTCTAGGCGCTCTTCTACTGAAAAGAACGGTTTCTTAGACGAATTATTTAAAACGACAACATAGACTTCGTCAAATACCTTTGCGCCCCTTTTAATAATATCCAAATGTCCAAGAGTTATTGGATCAAAACTCCCTGAAGAAATTGCTATGCTTGTCATTCGGTCCCCTCACCTTCATACTTATAAATCGAAATCGCCGTAATTCCATAATTTTCTGCTCTTACCTTTACAAGTTCCCCTATTGTCTCAGGTAAGACTACATCATCCCCATGTTCTGCCATGATCAATCCATCTTTATTCAATAATCCATGTTGGTCCATCACACTAATTAATGAAATAATTTTTTGATCTTTGTATGGTGGATCTAGCAGTATAAGGTCAAATGATAATTCACGTTTAATCAACGCCTTTACAGCACGCTCTGCATCATTTCTGTACACTTCAGCTTGCTCATGTACTCTGCAGCTTTCTAAATTTTGATGAATAACCTTCACCGCTTTATTATCTCGATCAACAAAAATTACTTTATCAATCCCTCTGCTAAGTGCTTCAATCCCAAGTCCTCCGCTACCTCCAAACAAATCGAGGGCAACCCCTCCTTCGAAATAAGGACCAATCATATTAAAAATGGCTTCTTTTACTTTATCCGTTGTCGGTCGCGTTGTATTACCTGGCACAGCCTTAAGCGGATGCCCTTTACATTTTCCAGAAACTACTCTCATTCGCTGTCACTACCTTTATTTCAATCTATCGAGCGATTATTACAAGCGTATATCCGCCCCCGTAATCGCTATCAAATCTCGCTGTTTTCTGAATATTTCCCTATTAAAGGATAACCGAATCCATTACCTATTAAAAGAAAAAAACAATTTATTTCTTTAAAAAGCCACCATTCCCTGATGACGTTTCAGTGTTCCATATGTATACTCATCTCGCTATTTGCAAGTAAGCTCCCCTCCATTAATACAAGGTTCACTTTATCTTTTTTATCCTATCATAAAATAAAAAAAAGAAAAATAAAAAGCCTACGATAAATTTTAAATTCATTATGTATATCTTCATTTAGATTGGACATAAATAAATATAACAACATCACCTTCGATGTTGTTGCCAACCGCGGAGAAGACTTACGTTTCCCCATAAGTTCTTCCTCCGGTTTCTCCTCTCCCTTTGCCTTCTTACTAGTACATACTAGTATAAGAAGGGCCCTGCTTTGCAGGGTTTTTTTCTTTGTCTGCTTTTCATTTTAAAAATGAAATGATACAGTAAAAGAAAGAGGAGGAAATAATATGATTCAACGTTTTATTGAACTAGGAGAAGGCTACTCCGATTTATATGAATTAATTGAGATTGCAAAAACAAATAAAGATCGTGTATCACATATGTTACAATTCGAAACCTTAAAAAACGATAAAAAAGTATGCTCACTTGTTGTTGTTCTTAAACCAACAACGGTTGGTGACTTCCAACCGCTATACATATGCCGCGAAGGGATTCCTATACTTGAAGATACAAAAAGTAAACGAATCATTTTATTCGAAGAAACGGCTGAACAAATCGGGAAAAACGTTACTTCTTTTACAGTAAAACCTTCTACAATTTTCCCAGAAAAAGAATTATATTTTAATCACCTTATCGGCATTTTACGAATGAATCATTTCATTCCTCCAATGCAGTAGCAATTTTTATACTCATTGTATTTTTATTAATACATAAAGAAACCCCCACCAAAATTAGTGGGGGTCTTCCTTTTTAACTATAGTCGTATTCTTTCGCGCGATCCGGACGTGAATTTTCAAATTCCGTTTTAAGAAACGGGCGATATGATTGCTCAATTTTTTTCACAAAAGGAAGTTTATTTAGTTTTTGCATCATATACTCTATTTGTTCCATATCACAATATACGACTGCATATTTCAAACGCTTTGATATGTAATGTATGTTACCATATTTCCTTAAAATCTTGGCATGTTTCAATGAATGTAAATAAACAACCATACTTTGTCGTTGCCCGAACATAATCTTCTCCATCTTCTCCTTTTATATACTCATATTCTTGTATCCTATAAACAATAATCAGAAATTTGTGAAATTACAGCGCATTGTAGAACGAGTTCTGTATACGGTTTCTTTCATATTCTAAAAAACGGGGCATATCACCCCGTTTTTTTACAACCACAACTTCCACCAGAGCCACAACCGCCTCCGCATCCACCTGCATCAAAAAACGGATTTCCAGTAGGAACTTTAATAGCAGATGATACTTCAGAACCAATTGCCACACTAACTTCATCTAATAGTTTTTGCAAAGCGTTTTCTGCTTTTTTAAAAGCAGATACCTTTTCATGCAAATCTACAGAACGTTTTAATTCTCGCATATTTTTCGAAACGAAAGTATAATCAGGATGGTATTTTCCAAAGCGTTGCACTTCTTCATATCGCTCTTTCATTACTGTAAATTGATCAATTAATGTTTGAGCCTCTAAATCTTCCTGTAACGCCTTATAACATTCACGATAACTCTCTGCTATATCTGAACAGACAATCGCTTTTGCAAGCTGTTCTGCCTCGTCTAATATCATTACGCTTTCAAGCGTCGCTACAATCATGAGAGACACCTCCGAGTATCCATCATAACATATTTAAAGCAGAACTACTAATTTGATTATCACATCTGTATCTAAAGTAAAAAGTTCTATTACTGAAAACACTCATCCATCATAATTCCTTATACACAAATATGCTCCGCGATATTATATCTCAGCACATCCCAACTTCCATTCTCCTCTTTTACGTAACTAATACAAGCATTTTTCAATGGAGTTTTAAATGTAATTTCATCAGGTAAGATTGCGTGTAAAATTGCTTTTATCGCATGTGAATGTGCAACAATAATAATACGCTTACCTTCATGTACTTGTGCAACATCTTGCAATGCAGCGAAACAGCGATTTATAATCTCTTCATCTGTCTCCATACCTTCTACAGTTCCCTCTGCAATCAATTCTCTAACTGTAGGAACTGGTTTTCCTGAAGCCTCTCCAAAATTCCGTTCAACAAATCGCTCATCAAGAAGAATAGACTGTATTCCAATAGCCCTGCTAATAGCCTGCGCTGTTTCCTTCGCTCTAATTAAGGGACTGCTAATAATCACATCCCACGTTTCCAACTTTAGTGCTGCTGCACTTTGGCTTGCTTGCTTTTTCCCAACTTCATTAAGCGGAATGTCTTCACGCCCTTGAATAATCTCTTGAAAATTCCAATCAGTTTGTCCATGTCGTACTAAACAAATTTCCGTCATGTTATAACTCCTTTTTCCAATAATCCGTTTCTATTGTAACAAAAGTTTCGCATGACGGACATAGTTTTTCCTACCAATTATGTTGCATTTTGCTGCTTCATATATTGAAACATGTCAATCATAATAGAAGCAACTGCCAATTGATTTTGAAATTTTGCAACTTTATCTGGAATTGTCTTTTTATAATACTCTAAAGCAGCTAATTCAAATGCCTCCTTTTCTTCCGGATTACGGGATAATTTTCGATACCAATGGGGTTGTTCACGAATGTAACGCTCTAAATCTTTATCAGCTTTTATAAATTCCATAAGCTCTGCCCTCATCCTCTTTTCCTCCTAATCTTTTCGAAAGAAAAATGGATTATTTTCAGAAGTTCTTTGCTCAGGTCGTGTACGATTCCCTTGAAATTGCTGAATAACCTGCTGCACACTCCCAATCGCGCTCGTTACATTAGCTAGATGTTGTTGCATTTGCTCTGCATCTAATTTTTTAAAAAAAGAAAGCATTTGCCCCATCAAATCGGCAGCTTTTTCATCAATATTTTCTTGTGCTGGAGAAGAAATTGCTTCTCCATCTGCTTTATAGACCTTCCACATTTCATCTTGCTCTCCAAGTAAATACCATTCCTCATAAAATTGTTGCCATGTTTTTTGACCATTTCGAACTTCGCGAACCATTTTAGGGTGATGGTTTACAAACTCTTTAAATTGTTGAACAGAAGGATGTAATGGTCCTTTTGTTTTTATCATAATCCTCACCTCTTCAGATATATCTACTATATTGTAAGAAAAAAAAGGCGCATGGTTCGCCTATTTTTAAACGATTCATGCACCTTCTCTTATTTTCTAATGAAATTTTGTGTATAAAATTTATCAAAGACTCCAACACCTAGTCCAGTAAATTGTTCATTTAACAAGTTTTTCCGATGTCCTTCACTATTCAGCCAACCTTGCACTGCAGCGATGCCATCAGTATGCTGCGCTGCTATATTTTCACCTGCAAGTTGAAATGCAACTTGACCACGTTGTAATCGATCTCCTAAAGCTCCAAATTTTGGTGAATCATGTGAAAAATAATTATTCTCTTTCATATCCTTACTATGTCCAATAGCCACTTCAGCTGTTTGTTGATCCCATGTTAATAGCGGCAATTGATGACGACTACGAATAATATTCGTTAAATCTAGAATTTGTCGCATATTCCCATGTTCTATTTGTGTCATTTTTTCTGGAGCGATTGGCTGATCCGTTCCTAATTCTCCTGAATAAACAAGTTGATACGGTCTTTGTCGAAGCAATATCTCATCATCCATATACCGAATTCCGACAAGCTTATGTGTGAATCTGTCAAAATATAACTGCGCCCAACCATTTTCTTCTATCGAAACCAGTGGTTGTTCCGCAATTTCAGCATCAGATAATTCAAATTGATAGCTGTTCCTTCCTTCTTTTAAAGAAATTTCATGTGAGAATGGATTTTTTTTATAGACCTCTTCATATTTTTCATTCATACGGAATGGGGCTACATCCAGTTGATCACCGGCAGCATAAGCTGTTACAATTTTATGTTCTGCAACACCAAACTGTACATATTTTGACAAATCTTGATTATAAATCCACCATTCATAACCGTACGCAGAAGGTTCAATTCGAGCTGGTTCACCCCATTTTGCTAATAAGCTTTCGGAATCTCCCCCTATTAATTGGGAAATTGTCTCTGGAAATCCTTCATTTATCTGTTTCTTTTTCTTAACAATCTTATGCTCCTGCTTAGATTGAGATGGTGGTAATATATATTGCGAAACGAGTAATTTCCCGTATAAATCAATTGCTAAAATAAAAATCGTAATCATTACGATACGTAATAATTTCTTCAAACAATATACCTCCTGGTCAAACATGAAATTGAGATATACACAAATACTTTTTTCACTTTTGTGTGTACCATACTATTTTCACTATATCATATTTTTATGAAAAAAGTCGTGATTCTCCCTTTTCTCTCAATATGAATTGCGATTTCTCATTATTCATACTATTATAAAATTAAAGGTTTCAAATAAAAATAAGGAGGGATCCTATGCAGTTTACAAATTCAAAACTTATAGATGCAACTATTGATTTTATGCTTCTCACAGAAGTCATGCAAAATCATCATTTCGTACTTGCTGGACAGTGGGATTATGAACGAGTTACATATGACTATAAATTTGAGATATTAAAGGATGTATATTATTTACGCGTACAAGGTGTTGCAGTAGAAGGAGAAATTGGAGGACGACACGCACAAGTTAAATTACTTCCCCCATTGTTAGGAAAACATTATTATCCCCATGGTGTTGAATATGGAGAGAATGAAATTTTCCCTACAAACGTACTTCAAAAAAGCGAACAACTTCTGCAAAATATTGAAAAAGAGCTGAAGGAATTTCAAGTTATAGAGTAAAAAAGAAGGTGTATCCATGTGATACACCTTCTTTATTTCGTTTGCAAATACGGAGGCACTGCTTGTAGTTGCTCCTCATCTTTTTTACGTTCTTTACGTGCCCATTTAAAAAATACATAACCGATAATTGTACCATACACTATTTCCTGGACAATTTTCATAATGATACCACCTGTTTGTTGATCCTCTACTACTGGCATCCAATGTAAAAATTCTGGTCCAGTTATGTTTAAATCATTCAATGTTCCCGCAGGTACACAAAGTTCCATCGCTTTCATCCATAAACTTGGATCTGTATATGTAGCAAACAAGGATTCACTTGCAAAGATGATTAATGCACAAGCTGGTGTTAATAATACACCATTTGCAAACATATATCCTATTTTCTTTATTTCACTTAGTGTTTGATACTTTGGTAATGGATTTAGCATTGGCCACCACATCATCATCGCTGTAAAAAATAGAATAGCAAGAAAGAGAGTGTGTGCAATTTGACTTTGTTTTACAGCATCAAAGACTGCTGGTAAATGATAAAAAGAAAATAAACCATTGAATACAAACAGCGCAATAAGCGGTTTTGTAAACAACATTAAAATAATTTGGACAGCCTTAAAGGATGTGATATATTGATACAGCCAAATCGGTATTCCTAATAGTAATAGCGGAGGTACTGCGATATACATCACCGCCATTTCAAACATATGTGCACTGAATATAATATGTCCAAGTAAATCAACGGGTCCGCCCTTTACAATATATAGAAGGACAATCCCTGTCGTAAAATAAAATATTTGTTTTTTGTTTACCTTTTCTGCATTTTCAAACCGATTTCTATATGGTCCAATAATAAGAAAGTAACAGATAAGGATAGACGCCATAAAAAATAAAAAAAACGGGCTCCATAACGCTTGAAAACCAAATATCCATAAATTGCTCATTTTCACACCCACCCTTTCGATATGAACTTCTTATCTTCATAGGAAAAAGGGCGCTAAGATAAATCTAAGCCCCCTATCCTTTACGGTTTAAACCCACACAATTGTCATAAAAGCCAAAATGGTTAGCAAACCTACTAACAATCCTGAATATAAGAAAAAGGCTGCTGCTTCATGTCCTTTATGGCTCATATGCATGAAATAATATAATTGAAATATAACTTGAACGACAGCTAGCAATAAAATAAATGGTACAGAGAAAAGAGGACTAAATGTTTTCGGATAAGCGACTGCTACAAAAGCTACAATCGTTAAGAAAATCATTAAACCAAATGTAATCACTTGATGTTTCATTTCCTCCGTATTTTTTCTTCTACGATAAACGAGATCTACCTTTGAGTTACTTGTATTCGTTTGCTTTGTCGCCATTGTTTATCCCACCATTCCCATCAAGTATACTACAGTGAAAATAAACACCCAAACTACATCAATAAAGTGCCAATAAATAGATGCGACGTAAAACTTTGGAGCGTTATATAAATTCAAACCACGTTTTGCATTACGAAAAATCAATGTTAAGATCCACAGTAATCCAAATAGTACGTGTAATCCATGTGTCCCAACAAGTGCATAAAACGCTGAACCAAATGCACTACTTCTCATCGTATGTTTAAACTCGTGTGTATAATGATAAAATTCATAAATTTCAAACCCTAAAAACCCCAATCCTAATAGTACCGTAACAATTAACCAAAGCTGCATTTGCTTAAAATTAAAGTTTTTCATATGATACATCGCATATACACTCGTTAAACTACTTGTTAGTAGAAGCATTGTCATAATAAACACAAGTGGCATTTGAAACATTTCTTGCGAAGAGGGACCGCCGTTCGTAGAATTTTTTAATGCTAAATATGTGCCGAACAAGGAAGCGAACAATACCGTTTCGCCTCCAAGAAACAACCAAAATCCTACAAACTTATTTTTCCCCTCAAGGGTTGCTTTTTCAGGCTCTGCTGGAAATGTTTCATTCGTTAATTTTTCCTCTACATGCATTACGCCTTGCCCCCCTTATCATCTAAATCTTCTTTATGAATATGATACCCATGATCATCAATTATCGATCTCAAGAACATTGCACCGAACGTAATGATAAGTCCAATAATTGCGACTAATAACCAAAATTTATCTTTTCCACCTTGCATATACATTGCACCAAATGCTGCTATAAACAAACCAAGTGATATAACAAATGGTGAAAATGAAGGATTCGGCATATGAATGTCACTCACAGGCTCCGCTGGTGTCATTTCTTTATTCCCTTCACGTTTCTCAATCCAGAACGGATCTAATCCTCGAACGAATGGTAATTGCTTAAAGTTATATTCTGGTGTCGGAGCTGGCATTGTCCATTCTAACGTACGAGCATCCCATGGATCACGTCCTGCTTTTTCTTTAGACAACGATGTTTTCACAACATTGAATAAAAGAACAATCGTTCCAAGTCCCATAAATATAGCACCAATCGAACTAATTAAGTTCCCCATCTCTAACCCTTGACCTGGTAAATACGTATAGTAACGACGCGGCATACCTATTAAACCAAGGAAATGCTGAATAAAGAATGTTAAATGGAATCCGATGAAGAACAACCAAAATGTAATTTTCCCTAGCGTTTCATTTAATACTCTATTAAACATAAGCGGCCAATAATAATGTGCACCTGCTAATAACCCAAACACAACCCCACCAACGATTACGTAGTGAAAATGTGCCACAACGAAATAGTTATCGTGGAATTGATAGTCAGCCGGAGCCGAGGCAAGCATGACTCCTGTTACACCACCCATTACGAATGATGGAATAAAAGCAACAGCCCACATCATTGGTGTTGTAAACCTGATACTCCCGCCCCACATTGTAAAGAGCCAGTTAAATATTTTAATACCGGTCGGAACTGCAATTGCCATTGTTGCAACTGAAAAAATAGCATTCGCAACAGGACCAAGACCAACTGTGAACATGTGATGCGCCCATACCATAAATCCTAAAAATCCAATTAACACTGTTGCAAATACCATAGATGAGTAACCAAATAATCGTTTTTTAGAGAATGTAGCGAAGATTTCTGAGAATATTCCGAAAGCTGGGAGTATAAGAATATACACTTCTGGGTGACCAAAGATCCAGAATAAATGCTCCCATATAATCGTATTCCCTCCTAAAGCTGGATTAAAGAAACTTGTACCAAATAAGCGGTCTAACATAAGTAGTGCCAATCCCACTGTTAATGGTGGGAAAGCGAATAAAATAAGTGAAGAAGTTACAAATGTTGTCCATGTAAACATCGGCATACGCATATATGTCATTCCGGGTGCACGCATATTAATAATTGTGACAAGGAAGTTAATACCACCGATTAGTGTGCCGATACCTGATATTTGTAATCCTAATACATAAAAGTCAACACCGTGCCCTTTAGAAGCAAGGGATAACGATGCATAAGATGTCCACCCTGCATCAGGTGCTCCTCCCAAAAACCAACTTAAGTTTAAAAATACTCCACCGAAGAAAAACAACCAAAATCCAAGTGAGTTTAAAAATGGAAACGCCACATCCCGTGCTCCAATTTGAAGTGGTACAGCAGCGTTCATAAATGCAAATACAAGCGGCATAGCTGCGAGGAAAATCATTGTTGTGCCGTGCATCGTTAATACTTGGTTATACGCATCCCCAACAAGAAAAGCATTATTTGGAATTGCTAATTGAAGACGGATAAATAGCGCTTCTATACCGCCAATGATAAAAAATAACCCACCTGCAATTAAATAGAGAATGGCAATTTTTTTATGGTCTACTGTCGTTAAATAATCCCATATAACAGCACCCATCCCCTGTTTTTTTGCTACAGAACTCACGTTTTCAACCTCCCCTTCGCAAATAATCCCTCTTTACTTCTCAACTTTTAACGTTTGCAAATATGCATTTAATGCATCTACTTGTTCATCCGTTAAGTTGCCATATTTACCAGTCATTTTATTTCCTGGTTTCATATTTTCAGGATCCTTTAGCCATTTTTTTAGGTTTTCTTCATTATTTTCAGCAATGCCGGCAACCATATCGCGATCAGCAAAGTTGGCTAGGTTTGGTGCGATACGTGCAGAAGGTGGTCTACTATCATTTGATTCCACTGCATGACAACCAATACAGCTTTTGTTGAATATTTCCTTACCTTCTTGTTCTTTTGTAGAAGCTACTTCCTTCTTACCATCAATCTTCTTCATATCAGCAATCCAAGCTTTGTACTCGCTTTCATCAACAGCTTTCACTTTAAATTGCATTAAAGAATGTGATGGGCCACAAAATTCTGTACAAAAACCATTATAAGTGCCCGTTTTATCTGCTTTTAACCACATTTTGTTGACATTATCTGTATTCGTATCCATTTTTCCCGCTAAAGATGGAACCCAAAATGAATGTTTAATGTCGGCACCTTTCAAATTCAAATATACTTTCTTTCCTGTGGGGATAACTAAATCTTGTGAAGTTACTACCTTTTCTGATTTATAAGAAAATTCCCACCAATAAAGATTCGCTGTTACATCAACAACGATCGTATCTTTATCAATATTCTTTTTCTCCATCGCACTTACATCAGCAAGTTTGAATGTATATGTAACAGTTGGAACAGCCAATATCAGTAAAAGGATAATTGGAATGACTGTCCATATAATCTCTAGCTTGTGATTTCCTTCAACTTGCTTCGGGATATAATCTTCCTGCCCTTTCTTTTGTCGGAAACGCACAATTACATATAAGAAAATAATAGTAACTACAAGTACTACACCTACCATAATTGCACTTGCTAACAAGAGTAAATCATATTGCATTTTTGCTACTTCACCTTGCGGAATTAAAGTAGATTGAAAGGCTTTACCGCATCCCCCTAACAGTAAAGCCAGCAGTGAAACGAATGAAAGCAGTCGCCACTGTTTCTTCATACAAACAACCCCCACTTTCTTTGTGAATTAGATTGTACTTTATCTATAGTAAGTAAAGTAAATCTCAACGTAAAGAAATCCCCTCATGTCGTTGTCTTAGAAGAATGTAACTACAATCATTGACACAAATAAGATTGTCAAGTAATTCAAGGAGTAGACAAACATTTGCACGGACCATTTAATGTCATCCGTCTTACGGAAGCCATAGAATCCTAATACGATCCATCCGATGTTAAGCAGTGTTGCAAGTACCATGAATGTTACTCCGAGTCCACTCATATAAAATGGTAGTGGTAATAAACATACTGTCCAAATCATGATTTGACGTTTTGTAATATCAAATCCATGTACAACAGGAAGCATTGGAATGCCTGCATTTCGGTATTCATCAACACGTTTCATCGCTAACGCGAGGAAATGTGGGATTTGCCAAATAAACATAATTAAAAATAGCATCCAAGCAATTGGATGATTTAAACTAGGATCAACTGCTGCCCAACCAATTAAAGGTGGAACTGCTCCAGATACACTACCTACTACTGTATTTAGTGTATAGGCTCGTTTTGTCCATAATGAATACAAAACAACATATGTGAAAGCACCAATGAAACCAATCAATGCTGCCATTGGTGTTGTGAGTAGTAAGAATACAAATCCAAGAAGCAATAGTGCAATACCTAACGTTAACACAAACCCAGGTTTATATTTTCCAGTTACTGTCGGACGGTTTTTTGTCCGCTCCATTAAATGATCGATATCTCGATCAATATAGTTATTTAAGCTACATGACCCCGCCATAATTAATGCAGAACCGACAATTGTAAAGAACATTTTATCCAAGTGATTCACAGCATTTAATCCATTAAAGTGTAAAGCCAACCAAAACCCTGTAAACACTGTAAGTGTATTTGAGTTTACAATCCCCATCTTAACGAGCGCTAATAAATCTTGTACACGTGTTGTTTCCGGTACATTTGTTACAGCTGACTCATCATGCAGCTCACTTGTTGCATGGTTCATCATTTCAACCCCCTCTTAAAACTTTCATCCTTCTTTCACGTCTTTACTTTACAAAAAGTAATACGCTTCTATATAGCAATATTATTACAGTAGAAATGTTGTTTTCTCACTCTACTACTAATCTACGCCCATACTCGAATATATTAAATCATATTTCCCAAACAATTTGTGAAGAAAACATGAACTTTTTGTGTCGAACAATAAAAAAGTTTATCCTATTACTCCCTATCATAACATGAGATTATCTTCTATAATAAACTATTTTGTCATATTTGACATGCATTCTCCCCATTTCTTTTTATAATAGAAGTATTTTCCCCTAAAATAGGTGTTTTTCATTCCATTTTTTTGTTTTTTGAAAGCACCTTATCAATTCCCCCATTTCTTTGCTATTTTATTATTTTTTATATATCATAGGACTGTAGCGCGTTTTGTTCTATAAAATTGATGGGATGAAAATATTTCGCAATAACTTCATAACAGAAAGATGGTGAAAAGATTGCAACGTTTTATTAAATGGTTAGCAGTCATTACATGTCTCGACCTATTATTTGTTTTATTAGGAGGGGCATTAGTTACAAAAACAGGTTCAGGACAAGGTTGCGGTAAATCATGGCCACTTTGTAATGGTGAATTTGTTCCTTCAAATTTATCAATGGAAACAATTATCGAACTAAGTCACCGTTTAACATCAGGATCTGCAGGGATTCTCGTTACACTTCTTTGTATATTATCCTGGAAATATTATAAACATGTACGTGAAACAAAAACGCTCGCTATTTTATCTTTCGTATTTCTAGTTGCACAAGCATTAATGGGAGCAGCCGCAGTTGTATGGGGACAAGTACCTGCTGTACTCGCTATTCATTTTGGTATTTCCTTAATCTCATTTGCTTCTGTTATTTTACTAACGTGTCTTATTTTTGAGATTGACAAAAAATTCGATGCACGTTCTCTCATTATCGACAAAAAAATGAAATTTCATATTTATGGTGTAACAATTTACAGTTATATCGTCGTCTATACAGGAGCATTGGTACGTCATGAACGTGCAAGTTTAGCATGTCCAGACTTCCCACTTTGTAGTAAAAACAGACCATGGCCTACCCAGTTACACGAATGGGTTCAAATGGGACATCGGGTCGCAGCAATGTTAATATTTGCTTGGATTCTATATGCGATGCTTATTGCTATTCGTCAATATAAACAACAACGAGTTGTTTATTGGGGATGGATTACCTCATTTATTCTCGTTACCCTTCAAGCAGTTGTTGGTGTTTTAGTTGTATATACAGATGCAAGCTTGTCAATGGCACTGTTACACTCACTCTTTATCTCTTGTCTCTTTGCCGTATTATGCTATTTAGTTATGTTAGGTACAAGAAGCAAAGCAAACGCACAAGACACACACAAATCAACTACAGCGCAAAAGAAACAATCATTATAATCACACTTTCACCAGTAGGGGATTTGCCCTCACCAATCAAGCTTTTTGGACCACTAAAAAGAGCTGCTTTTCAGCAGCTCTTTTCTTTATTGTTATTGCTCTAGTTCAATTAATAAATCCCCTGTTTGAATGGCATCGCCATCTTTTACATATACCTTCTTCACCTTACCATTGAATGGTGCTTGAACTGTTGTTTCCATTTTCATCGCTTCTGTAATTGCCATGGAGTCACCTTTTTTAACTTCATCGCCCTCGTTTACAACGACTTTAATAACAGTTCCTGGCATTGTTGCACTAATATGATTTGGATTCTCTCGATTCCCTTTCACACGCTGTGCAACTGTTGCTTTCACACTTTCATCTTTCACAACAATTTCACGAGGTTGCCCGTTAAATTCAAAGTAAAGTACACGCGTTCCATCTGGCTGAGGTTCACCAATTGAGACTAATTTAACCATCAATGTTTTACCACGTTCAATTTCCACACCGATTTCTTCACCAAGTCTCATACCATAGAAGAATGTCGTTGTATCGAGTACAGACACGTTCCCATAAAGTCCAACAACTTTTTCATAATCCATAAACACTTTTGGATATAATGCATATGCAACCACATCAAAAATCGTTACTTCACGTCCAAGTTTATGGAATAACTCTTCTTTTAAAGCATCGAAGTCTACTGGTTCTAATAATTCACCTGGTCTTACTGTTAGTGGTTCTTTCCCTTTTAAAATAATTTTTTGTAACTCTTTCGGGAAGCCACCATATGGTTGCCCAAGATCACCAGAGAACATTTCAACAACAGAACCCGGGAAGTCTAAAGAATGTCCACGCTCAAAAATATCTTGTTCTGTAAGATGGTTTTGTACCATAAATAAAGCCATATCACCAACAACTTTTGATGACGGTGTTACTTTTACAATATCACCAAACATATCATTAACACGGCGATACATTACTTTCACTTCATCAAAGCGGTCTCCTAATCCAACTGCTTTTGCTTGTTGCTGAAGATTACTATATTGTCCACCTGGCATTTCATGCATATATACCTCTGTATGCGGCGCATTCATACCACTTTCAAATGGTTCATAATATTTACGAACATCTTCCCAGTAATGTGACAGTTTTTCTAATGCATCCACATTCACATCGGGCTGTCTTTCATGTCCACCTAGCGCATAATATAACGTATTTGCACTTGGTTGTGATGTTAGACCTGCCATTGAGCTTACAGCTACATCGACAATGTCTACACCCGCTTCAATTGCCTTCGTATACGTTAAAACACCATTTCCACTTGTATCATGCGTATGAAGGTGAATCGGAATCGATACCGTTTCTTTTAATGCGGAAACTAAATCATAAGCAGCATTTGGTTTTAATAATCCAGCCATATCTTTAATGCCTAAAATGTGCGCTCCTGATGCTTCTAATTCTTTTGCTAAGTTTTTATAGTAATTCAGATCATATTTACTACGCATCGGGTCATGAATATCCCCTGTATAACACATTGTTGCTTCTGCAATCTTGCCACTGTCTCTTACAGCATCAATTGCAACTCTCATACCTTCCACCCAGTTTAAGCTATCAAAAATACGGAATACATCGATACCAGCTTGCGCTGAACATTCTACAAATTTTTGAATTAAATTATCTGGATAGTTTTTATAACCAACTGCATTCGATGAACGAAGAAGCATTTGGAATAAAACATTCGGCATTGTTTCACGAAGCTCTAATAGGCGTTCCCATGGATCTTCTTTTAAGAAACGATATGCAACATCAAACGTTGCACCGCCCCACATCTCCGCTGAGAATAAATTCGGTAACATTCTAGCTGTCGGTTCAGCAATTTGATTTAAATCTTTTGTACGGATACGTGTTGCAAGTAAAGATTGATGCGCATCGCGGAATGTTGTATCCGTTAAAAGTACACGTTTTTGATCTTGCACCCATTTTACTAATCCATCTGCACCGCGTTCGTCTAAAATTTGTTTCGTTCCATTTTGAATTGGTTCATAATGTTTCACATTTGGGATACGTGCATCTGGAAAAATTGGTTTTTCTTTCTTCCCTACCCCAGGGAAACCATTTACCGTTACTGTACCAATATAACTTAACATTTTTGTACCACGGTCTTTACGTTTTGGGAATACAAACAGTTCAGGAGATGCATCAATAAATGATGTATCATATTCTCCTGACAAGAAGTTCTTATGTTTTACCACATTCTCTAAGAATGGGATATTTGTTTTAATACCACGAATACGGAATTCTTTTAAATTACGCTCCATTTTCGCAGCTGCTTGTTCAAATGTAAGTGCCCAAGTTGTTACTTTTACAAGTAAAGAATCATAGTACGGTGTAATAACCGCACCTTGGAAACTATTCCCTGTGTCAAGACGAACTCCAAAACCGCCACCAGAGCGATACGCCATAATTTTCCCTGTATCAGGCATGAAGTTATTAAGTGGATCTTCTGTTGTTACACGAGATTGAATCGCATAACCATGTACAATAATGTCTTCTTGTTTTGGTACGCTTACGATTGGACTATGTAAAGCGTGTCCATCTGCAATTAAAATTTGTGACTGAACAATATCAATACCTGTAATCATCTCTGTAATTGTATGTTCTACTTGAACACGCGGGTTTACTTCAATGAAATAAAAGTCATCTCCTTTTACAAGGAATTCGACTGTACCAGCATTTAAATAATTTACATTTTTCGTTAACTGCACTGCCGCTTCACAAATACGATGACGAAGATCATCTGAAAGCGATACACTTGGTGCAATTTCAACTACTTTTTGATGACGACGCTGTACAGAGCAATCACGCTCATACAAATGTACAACATTGCCTTCTTCATCCGCTAATATTTGAACTTCTATATGTTTAGGTTTTTCAACGAATTTTTCAACGTAGACTTCGTCATTACCAAAAGCAGCTTTTGCTTCTGATTTTGCACGATCATAAGATTCTTTTAATTCATCACCACTGCGTACAATACGCATACCACGGCCGCCACCACCAAGGGAAGCTTTAATAATTATCGGGTAATCATACTTCTTAGCAAATTCTCCAACTTCTTCTAGTGAATTAACAGGCCCATCACTGCCAGGAATAATTGGAATATTTGCTAATTTCGCTTGTGTTCTTGCTTTTACTTTATCTCCAAACATATCTAAATGCTTACTCTTTGGTCCGATAAAGATAATCCCTTCTTCTTCACAACGTCTTGCAAATTGAATATTCTCTGACAAGAAACCATATCCAGGATGGATTGCATCTACATCATTGCTTTTCGCAATCTCAATGATACCTTCAATATCAAGATAGGCATCAATTGGCTTTTTGCCTTCCCCTACTAAATAAGATTCATCTGCTTTATAGCGATGATAAGAACCACTATCCTCTTTTGAGTAAATCGCAACTGTGCTTAAACCAAGTTCAGAACAGGCCCTGAATACACGAATTGCAATTTCTCCACGGTTAGCTACTAATACTTTTTGAATACGTTGCAGCTTTGTCATGATTTTCCCCCTCTACTTTCCTACCACTCTAGAGATTAAATAGGCGCACGCTCTTTTGAGCGTGAAGTTCTTCACTTTCTTTTCTACATTATACTTGGAAAGCTTCACTTTATTTTTATTCATCATACCTTATTTTTCAACAAATGATAAGTTTTCTTATCAATTTGTTTCACAAAAATAGTATAGCACAACTATTATTTTTCTGACAGTTTTATTGTATATCACATTGAAATAAATATGATATACTATTATTGTTTAACCCCCACAAAGTATAACCTATTGAAAATACCATAATAAAAAAAGGCTTTGTGCATCAAACACAAAGCCTTTTTATTTCACAACAACAAGATGTGGTTCACCTGGTTCTTTTTTCACTATTTGTTGTTTTTCTTTTTGTTTCTCTTGTCGCTTCACATAACTACCTACATTCAATAATATCCCCATTGCAAATAGATTCGCCATTAAAGAACTGCCACCATAACTGACAAACGGCAAAGGCACACCAGTAAGAGGCATTAGCCCAGACATACCAGCAATATTAACAAACGTCTGCACGCCAAGCATACTAGCAATACCTATAGCAATTAAACTTCCAAATGGATCTTTACACTTTTGAGCAATTCGAAGTGAACGAATAATAATAAGCAATAAGCTAATCAAAACAATCGCTACTCCAATAAAACCAAGTTCTTCCGATATAATTGCCATAATAAAGTCTGTATGAGGCTCCGGTAGATATCCGAATTTTTGTATACTATTCCCAAGACCTCTTCCGTTTAATTCACCCGAAGCAATACCAATAAAAGAATTTACCAATTGGAACCCATCACCTTGTGGATCTTCAAATGGATTTAAAAACACTGAAAAACGTGCTTTTTGATAAGGCTTCAATGCAAAGTTACCAACTAAATACAAAAGCGGAATCCATACAATTGTACTTAATAAAATACGCTTTATCCACTTGTTAATCGGAATACCTGAGCAAAGGAACATAATTCCGACAATACCAATGATTAACAGAACTGTCCCCAAATCATTTTGTTTTAGGATTAAAAATATGATTAACCCTATAAACAGAATTGTACCTGCCGATCCTTTCCATACTGAGGTATCCGTTTCTTGCCTTCTTGCAAAGAAACGCGCGAGTATGATAATGATAGCTAGTTTAACAAATTCAGCTGGTTGTATACCAAATACCCAAGCTTGCGCACCATTAGTTTCTTTTCCTAGTAATAACGCTAACGATAGCAAACCAATACTTCCTAGCATCATGAGTAATAAAACAATTCTTTTTCTCCAAAACTGGTATGGAATCACAGCGATTATCCCTAACCCCAATACTGTACCTATACTTAATGCTATTAATTGCTTATTAAAAAAGTAATTAGCCGCTTTTTCAAACCTTGTAATCGCTACAATAGAGCTAGCACTGTATACCATTATAACTCCCAGTACACATAAAATAACAAGTGGAAGCAATAATGAATAATCCATCGACTTCCATACTTTTTTCATTCAATATCCTCTTTCTGTTTTCGTTTAATTGTTGTATTCCATATGTATTGGAATTCTTCCTGCTTTATTATACAAATAAAAAGCTCAAACTTAGCCAGTTTGAGCCCCCTTATTTGAACCCTTTATTGTTGTTTGTTTGTAAATGCCTCATGAAGTGCTGATAATTCCCGCTCAAGCTCTCCTAACATGTCTTTTCCTTGCTCTTCGGCAATAAGACCAAGACGAACCGCAAAGTCAACTTCACGGGATAGTCCAAACATTTGTGTATCGAGCACTTCTTCATATAATGGACATTGCGGCATCGTAAGGTGGTCCATTTGCACCTTAATAAGTCTTAAAATCTTCTCCGCATCCGCTTGTAGAAGGGCAAGTGCCTTTTCCTGATGATTTGCTACTGTCTCAGACGCCAAATTGATTCCCTCCGTTTCCGTCCTACTCTCCTATCCTATCTATTAATATTAGCGATAGTTTGAATAAATTGCAATAGAAACATTTTTTGTGACAATCGTGTCTAATGCTATTATACTGAAAAGTGGGAGCATATTACAAATGGGGGAACAACAATGAGTGAAATTTTATTTATAAACGGAAAAGTTCGCTTTCCAATCACACTTGATCCAAGCGTTTGGATTTTTGATGATCGAAAAGTAGATTTAACAACTTACTTCACCGAAACGAAAGAAGAAAAATCAGAATTAGAAGAATATCTCAAGCATACTTCCGAACATTGGGATCGCGAAATTCGTGATGGCGCCGCTTTCCCACCTATTCAGAAAAGCGTGAAAAAGTTCAAAAAAGAGCAACTCATTACAGGAACGTTTGGCATACAACTTCATCCCTTTTTAAAAAATGCTGAAATTAAAGCTGAAGCGACACATGTTGAAATTCATACACTGCATGATACAATCACACTTTCATTAGAAGAAGCACACAATGTTATTCTTGGATTTTCAAAAGACGGAAAACCATTACGAGAAGATGGACCCGTTCACCTTTACTTTGGTGATGGTTCTAATATAAACAATCCAATTCGAAACATCCGTAAGTTTACGATTATTTAAAAAAGGAGCAGGACTTTGTCCTGCTCCTTTTTATAATAAATCCGCTGCTAGTTGTGCTAAATTCGAACGTTCTCCTTTTACAAACTTGACATGCCCGCTAATTTTTTGTTCTTTAAATTTCTCTACAATATACGTTAGCCCGTTATTATATTCGTCTAAGTAAGGATGATCAATTTGTTGTGGATCTCCCATTAATACAATTTTACTCTTTTCTCCAACCCTTGTTAATATTGTTTTCACTTCATGTTTCGTTAAATTTTGTGCCTCATCAATAATAATAAATTGATCTGGAATACTTCGTCCTCTTATATAAGTAAGCGCCTCTACTTCAATTGAACCCATCCCTGCTAAAATCGCATCTAATTCCCCGGGTTTTTTTGTATTAAATAAATACTCTAGATTATCGAAAATCGGCTGCATCCATGGTCTTAATTTCTCTTCTTTTTCTCCTGGTAAATAGCCAATATCTTTGCCAACTGGAACAATTGGCCGAGCGACAAGAAGTTTTTTGTACAACCCTAAATCCTCCGTTTGCATAAGGCCAGCTGCTAGCGCAAGCAAAGTTTTACCAGTTCCCGCTTTACCCGTTAATGTTACGAGCGGAATATCTTCACGGAGCAACAATTCTAATCCCATAGTTTGCTGCACATTCCGCGGACGTATTCCCCAAACTTGCTCATTATGAAAAACAAGTTTCTTCACTTTTTTCCCTGAAAAATCAACAATTCCCAGTGCAGAGCTAGAACCACCAAGCGCATCTTTCATGACAATAAACTGATTTGGATAAAATGGGTGATTTGCAATTTCTGATAAAGGAAGTTCTCCTTTTTCATAAAAATAATCTAACTGTTCTTTTGATATGTAGCCTTCTAAAAAACCTGAATAGATATTGTCCACTTCAATTACACGATCACTTAAATAATCTTCAGCTTGTAAACCAAGAGCATCCGCCTTTACTCTTACAAGCACATCCTTACTGACTAAAATAACAGACTTTCCACTCTCTTTCTCTTGCTCTTCTAAAAATAAATTTTTCGCAACAGCTAAAATGCGATTATCATTTGTTTTTTCAACAAAAATATCTTGTAGTTGAACAAATGAGCGATGATTTAATTCAATACGAAATGTCCCTCCATTTTCAAGAGGAATACTCTCATGCAGTTTTCCTAATTCGCGAAATTTATCTATCAATTTAGATACATAACGAGCATTTCGTCCAACTTCATCCATGTAGCGTTTTTTCGAATCAACCTCTTCTAATACAACTGCTGGAATCACTACTTCATTTGTTTCAAAAGAAAAAATAGATAAAGGGTCCTGCAAAAGTACATTCGTATCTAACACATAAATTTTATCCAACCTGTTACCCCCTGACTCCACTTTTAAATTTGTAGAACAAGGGTTTCATCCATATTTATGATATGGACGAACCATTGTTATAATTATATGTAATGTATTAACGAGGTAGAATCGAAATTCATAGAAATTAAAACTTTTCTTAATCTTTTTTCAAATTTATAGCTAGGTATCATATTCATTTACCAAAATTCACATTATACCATACAACAAATGCCAACTATTCACTTTGGTTAAAATAGTAGAAAAGGATGAACAACCCTAGCGCTCATCCTTTTCTATAATTCTTTCATCGCTGTTAAAACTTGATTGTCAAGTTTTTCAGCAGCACGAAGATCATATGTTTTTTCATATTTTGGTTCCGAAGCAAGCTTTGCCCCATAAAACATAACATCACGCACTTCTTGAACAGCTACTTCTACTACAGTTAGCTTGAGCGGAATACCTTCCAATCTCTCCTTTAAAATCTTTGCTTCACCGCTAATGGAAAATACAGATTCATTTGCCATTACAGTAAGTACAATCCCTGACTGATGGCGTAAATTTTCCGCAATGCGAGAGCGTTGATCCACTGCAAATCGTATACTTGCCTCATTCATTGCATATACCCATGAAATAGCACTTACATTTGGAACAGCCTTTTCAAAATCAATTGTTGCAATTGTAATAATATGTCCTTCACGTAAAGATTGAACTAAAGAATCTGTCAATGTAGGTTCTACTACATTTGCCATATTTTCACCTCCAAACTTTTCTTTATCTTAATAATAACTTATTTTTCGAATTGCGAAAATATTATTTTTTCCCTCTATAGTTCAAAAATATCAAATTTACATGATATACTTATATCGATAGAATTTGTATTGAGGTGACGAAATGAGAGTCAAATGCATGCTTTGTGATAAAAAAGAAGAGTTAGATGACGAAAATCCTATGGCCAAAAGGCTTCGTAACCGTCCTATTCATACATATATGTGCATGGAATGCACAGAACGTATTGCAGAACGTACAATGGAACGCCATGCAACCGGAAAATTCCACTTATATCGTGATAAAACAATAGAAGATGAGTGGTAAAACTGCAAAATAAGTCCTTAATCATTCAGATGAGGGCTTATTTATATTTCTCCGGTTCTCGTTTCATTTGATCTAAGAAACAATCTATAAGCTCTACTGGAAATCTTGTAGAATGTTTTTCTCCGTCCTGTTCATATGTAACCAAATACATATCTTCTTTCTTTTCCACTACTACATCTTTTAATTGATGATCTTCATATAACATATTGTGAAACAGTAAATATGTTTCTTGTGCAGCCTCATCATGCGGGCGTGCTTCCGCGACAGTTTTAATCGTTAGCCAATTGTATAATGTATCTTGTACAGAACGCATGAAATATCCTCCCTTAGCTCACTCTCTGTTTCTTTGCTTGATGTAAGCGTAATCTATAAATACCTAGCACAATTGCCGCTACAACGAGCCCTTCTCCCACTGGTAAAAAAACTGCAAAAAAAGTTAGAACCGTACTTCCAATTGCTAATACCACATAAATCACAACATTTTGTAATAGCGATAATTTCCTAGCAAAACCCAAATTATATACAAGCGCACTCAAAATAATCATTGTACCATAAAGCAGCCACATACCTACTTCTGGATTCACATCTACATTGTATAGCTTTGCAAAAAATGACATTTTCTCTAGCATTACACTTCTCCCCTTTACCTAGCAAAGATGAATAAAACTCTCTCTATCTAAAATAAAGATAGAAAATAATCCATATGATCCCCTTTCATTCAATCGACTAGCAGCACCTTACTTCTTAAATTTTAAACTCTATGTTGCCTACTATAAGAGTACCTTGCAGAAAAAATACTGTCTAGAAAAAAGAGTAAATTTTCGAAAAATAAACGAATTAAAAAAGCTGCCTTTTAATAAAAAGGCAGCTTCATAATGTTTTAAGCTTCTACAGATTTCTTTTTCTTAGCAGCTCTTTCACGCTCGCTCTTATCAAGAATCTTTTTACGAAGACGAATTGATTCTGGTGTTACTTCACAGTACTCATCATCATTTAAGTATTCTAATGACTCTTCTAAAGTCATTAGACGTGGTTTTTTCATTGTTGAAGTTTGATCTTTTGTTGCAGAACGAATGTTAGTTTGCTGTTTCATTTTCACAACGTTAACTGTTAAATCATTCTCACGTGTGTGTTCTCCAACAATCATACCAGCATATACTTCTGTACCTGGTTCAACAAAGATTACGCCACGGTCTTCAACTTGCATAATACCGTATTGTGATGCTTTTCCTGTTTCAAGTGAAACTAGAACACCTTGACGACGTCCACCAACTTGTCCAGCATGAACTGGTTGGTAACAATCGAATGTATGATTTAAAATACCGTAACCACGAGTTAAAGTTAAGAATTCAGTTGTGTAACCAATTAGCCCACGTGCTGGAACCATAAATGTAAGACGAACTTGACCGTTTCCGTTATTCACCATGTCTAACATTTCACCTTTACGTGCACCCATTGATTCCATGATAGAACCAGTATATTCTTCTGGCACATCAATTTGTACACGCTCTACAGGTTCACATCTTACGCCGTCAACCTCTTTAATGATTACTTCTGGTTTAGATACTTGTAATTCATATCCTTCACGACGCATATTCTCAATCAAGATTGATAAATGTAACTCTCCACGTCCAGATACAATCCATGCATCCGGAGATTCTGTATTATCTACACGTAAACTTACATCTGTTTCTAGCTGTGAACGAAGACGTTCTTCGATTTTACGAGATGTAATATATTTACCTTCGCGACCTGCAAATGGACTGTTATTTACAAGGAATGTCATTTGCAATGTTGGTTCATCAATACGTAGTAATGGCAATGCCTCTTGATGCTCAACTGGACATACCGTTTCACCAACGTTAATGTCTTCCATACCAGAAACAGCTACTAAATCCCCAGCTTTTGCTTCTTCAATTTCTTGGCGTTTTAATCCGATGTAACCAAATAATTTCGTTACACGGAATTGTTTTACACTTCCGTCAACCTTCATTAACGCAACTTGTTGTCCAACTTTCATTGTACCGCGGAATACACGACCAACTCCAATACGACCTACATAGTCATTATAGTCAAGAAGTGCTACTTGGAATTGAAGTGGATCTTCGCTGTTATCAATTGGTGCTGGAATATGTTCAATAATTGTATCAAATAATGATTTCATATTCTCTTCTTGGTTTGCTGGATTTGAATCTAAACTTGCTGTTCCGTTCATTGCTGATGCAAATACAACTGGGAACTCTAATTGATCTTCGTTTGCACCAAGTTCAATGAATAAATCAATTACTTCATCAACTACTTCGTCTGGGCGAGCAAAGTCACGGTCAATTTTGTTTACAACAACGATTGGAGTTAAATTTTGTTCTAATGCTTTCTTTAAAACAAATCGTGTTTGTGGCATACAACCTTCATATGCATCAACAACAAGTAAAACACCATCAACCATTTTCATGATACGTTCAACTTCACCACCAAAGTCAGCGTGTCCAGGTGTATCTAAAATGTTAATTCGTTTATCTTCATAATGAATCGCTGTATTCTTCGCTAAAATTGTAATACCGCGTTCTCTTTCTAAGTCATTTGAATCCATTGCACGTTCTTCTACGTGCTCGTTTGCACGGAACGTCCCCGCTTGACGTAATAATTGGTCAACAAGTGTTGTTTTACCATGGTCAACGTGGGCGATAATTGCTATATTACGTAAATCTTGTCGTTTTTTCAACATGTCCAACTCCTAGTGTCTTTTTAATCCTTCTCTATTATAAGAGCGAAGGGGATACAATGGCAATCAAAATAAAATCAAGAATGAAAATATAGTTGTATTCTTACTTTTGTGAAAGTAAAATGAAATTGGAGGGTGAAGATATGGAACACATTCAATATCGCTTTTTACTAACAGCTATTATCGGTGTTATTTTCTTAATTGGCATTGGAATTATGATTGCTGAAAATAGTCCCATCGGCATTATTATTTGCATTATTGGTACATTTGTTACAGTCGGATATGGATTTATAACAAAACGCAAAATGCGTAAATCACAGTAACATGAAAAAGTAAGAAGCTACGTCTTGAGCCTCTTACTTTTTTTGTTACTGTGATACATATTGTAATAACTCTTCATATACTCCAGGCTTTGCAACTAATACACTGCTCTTCTCTACAATAGAAAGCATAGCACCAGCGAATGTCGTTACTTTACCACCGACTTCTTCTACAATAACCATTCCACCGCCAAAATCCCAAGGAGATAGTCTAGGCGTTACGTAAGCATCTAATCTTCCCGTTGCAACATAGACCATTTCTAATGCTGCACATCCGTATGAACGTGTTCCTCTTGCCAATTTTACAAGCTGCATCATTTTCTCCATATTAAGTAATGGATTATCCGTGAGCCAAGTTGCATTTAAAGCAATTATTCCATGTTCTACTGCACTTTTCTCTAAAGGAGGAATGGATACATCGTTACAAAAAGCTCCTTCTCCTTTTACAGCGTGATAAAGTTCATCATGAACTGGATCATAGATAAGACCAATTTTTCCGATACCGTTCTCATAAATACCGATTGAAATCGCAAAATTTCTTTTTTGATGAACAAAATTCATCGTACCATCAATTGGATCAATTAACCAAACAACTCCATCTGAAGAAGCAACTTCATCTCCATACCCTTCTTCACCTAAAATATAGTGGTCTGGGAATGTTTGTTTAATTTTCCCAATCAAAAACTGCTCCGTTTCTCGATCCATATTCGTTACTAAATCAGCTGCATTTGATTTCGTCTCTATAATAAGTGTCTTTTGCAATGATGCCATTAAACGCTCACCAGCTTCTCGAATCCACTGCTTCGCATTTGTATCGATTTCTTTCCATACCTCTTGCATGTTTAAACACTCCGATCTATACTGTTCACAGAAAAAACGAACCCTTTATAAGGTTCGCACCAACTTATTTTTTATACATATACTATTATTACGCTTCTAAACGGATCATTTCAAGTCTTAGCACTTCTAATTTTTGCACGCACTCTTCTTTTTTCTGATTATCATTTTCCATCATTGCATCATATAGCGTTGCTAATTCATAATCTAACTCTAATCTTAACACCGGAATTCTTTTTTCAGCATCTGTTCTCTTTAACGCGTTAATTACCTGTCTCATTTTTATTGCCTCCTCCCAATATTCGTCTGCCCTTGGACTAGAATTAACTTAATTTTCTGATTTTTTGTTTTATACTATATTATGTTGGATAAATCATCTATGCAACATAATTATATTTTTTTACTGAAATTTTTTTGTGCTGTTTTTTTTATGAATAGTACAAGCTATGCTAAAATTAAAAACAAACTAGGAGTTGGAGGAACTGTCATGACATTACAAACATTTAAATCAGCTGACTTTGCCGTCTTTGCAGTTGATGGTCTCGAAGAACGAATGAGTGCTATTAAAACAAATATTCATCCTAAATTAGAAGCTTTAGGCGTGCAATTTTCTCATTATTTATCAGAACAAACTGGGGAAACTTTTTTCTATCATGTTGCGAAACATGCACGTCGTAAAGTCAATCCACCAAACGATACTTGGGTTGCTTTTTCAACAAATAAACGCGGATATAAAATGCTACCACATTTTCAAATTGGTTTATGGGGTACCCATGCTTTCATATACTTTGGTTTAATCTATGAGTGTCCACAAAAAGTGGAAGCGGCTCATGCCTTCTTAGAACATTTAAATGATTTAAAAACAAATATACCAAATGACTTCGTTTGGTCCATTGACCACACTAAACCAGCTGTAAAACCACATAACACACTTGAAACAAATGATTTGCAAAAAATGATTGAACGCTTAGCGACGATAAAAAAGGCAGAATTACTAGTTGGTATTCACATCTCACCAGAGGAATTTTCAAAACTTACTGATGACCGATTTCTTGCGAAGGTTGAAACTACTATGCACTCACTCCTTCCTTTATATAAAATTTGCAATCGATAGTAAGAAAACGGACAATATATATTGTCCGTTTTAAGTTGTTATCCCATTATAGCACCTTGAATTTGATTTTTCAAAATCTTTTTACATTTTTACAATCTTTTGTTCTTCTACTTCTTTGGTTCTTTGAATTGCCCGATATATTGAGTAACCACTCACCTCTTGAAACTCTTTATCAATTTTCTTTTCTTCCGCTTTCGATGGCACAATTTCTTTAAAGCGACGATATAGTCTCATCAGTTCTTCTCTCGCGATACCTTTCTCATACGCCTTTTCAATTGCCTCATAGAATGTCACGATTGCAACCATCTCATCATTTGACCAATCATAATCAAGTGGGTATTGATATTCCATATGTACACCTCATTCATTTTTATTTTTTACTATTATGCTACCTTAAAAATAAAACTTCCATCCTTCTTCGCTATAGCCACTTTGCATTATACACTATTTCTCTTTTATGATGGAATTATCTCCTGCCAGACCGAAGACAACAAGGTAATAAAAAACATAGCTCTTCAGCCACCTAAAAATGTAATCTCAAGTATTATTTTCCCCCTCACCTACCTTCTTTATTTTCACTAAGTTTTGATGTGAAAATATGACTGGCCACGAGCCAAATAAAATACAACTTCTATTATTAGAATTCTATATGTCTTCTCACTTTCTTTAAACCTCCAGTTGAACGTTTACCACCCACGCACAATGGGACAAACTTACTACTAATTATGCATATAATAAAAATAATATTTTTTCTATACATATATAATCATTGATGATATAATGCATTTGCTTTATTGAAAATAAAGTGAAACTTCCATGAAAAAACTTTTGAATGGTAAGTAAACAAATCAAGTTCTTCTAGACGGTTATACACTATACAAGGGGATATAACTTTCTTATTGAACAAGATACACATAAAACAACTCACTAATAAATATTACGAAGAAGAAGGGGTGTATAGATTGTCCCAATACAAAACACCATTGTTTACCGCTTTAGTAGAGCACAGTAAGCGAAATCCAATTCAATTCCATATCCCAGGTCACAAAAAAGGACAAGGAATGGATCCTATGTTTCGCGAATTTATTGGGCATAATGCATTAGCAATTGATTTAATTAATATTGCGCCGCTCGATGATTTACATCATCCAAAGGGTATGATTAAAGAAGCACAGGACTTAGCAGCGACTGCGTTCGGTGCAGATCATACTTTCTTTTCCGTTCAAGGTACAAGCGGTGCAATTATGACAATGGTGATGAGCGTTTGCGGCCCAGGAGATAAAATTCTTGTACCACGAAACGTTCATAAATCTGTAATGTCAGCCATAATTTTCTCAGGTGCAAAACCAATTTTCATTCATCCTGAAATTGATCCAAAGCTCGGTATTTCACACGGAATTACGATTCAATCTGTAAAAAAAGCACTCGAGGAACATTCAGATGCAAAAGGATTACTCGTTATCAATCCAACATACTTTGGGTTCGCCGCAGACCTGCAGCAAATTGTAGAATTAGCGCATTCCTACGAAATACCTGTATTAGTTGATGAAGCTCATGGCGTTCATATTCATTTCCATGACGAATTACCAATGTCAGCTATGCAAGCTGGTGCAGATATGGCAGCGACAAGTGTTCATAAGCTCGGCGGTTCATTAACACAAAGCTCTATTCTAAATGTAAAAGAGGGCCTTGTGAATGTAAAACATGTCCAATCGATTATTAGTATGCTTACAACAACATCGACTTCTTACATTTTGCTTGCTTCTCTTGATGTTGCAAGAAAACGCCTTGCGACTGAAGGAAAAGAATTAATCACAAAAACAATTCAGTTGGCCGAACATGTCCGCAGTACTATAAATGAGGTTGAAAACCTATACTGTCCTGGTAAAGAAATGTTAGGCATGGATGCAACATTTAGCTATGATCCAACAAAACTGATTGTATCTGTCAAGGATTTAGGCATTACAGGTCATGAGGCAGAATTATGGTTAAGAGAACATTATAATATCGAAGTCGAGCTTTCAGACTTATATAACATTCTGTGCCTCGTTACATTAGGGGATACAGAATGCGAAGCTAATATTCTTATTGAGGCCTTACGAGAACTAGCAACTACCTTTAAAGAGAGAGCGGACAAAGGTGTCCAAGTACAAGTTGAAATTCCAGAAATCCCTGTACTTGCCCTATCTCCTCGAGATGCTTTTTATTCAGAGACAGAGGTCATCCCATTTGAAAATGCTGCTGGCCGCATTATAGCTGATTTTGTAATGGTTTATCCACCAGGGATTCCAATTTTTACTCCAGGTGAAATTATTACACAAGAAAACTTAGATTACATTCATAAAAATTTAGAAGCGGGTCTACCAGTACAAGGTCCCGAAGATATGACATTACAAACATTACGCGTTATTAAAGAATATAAGCCTATCATTTGATAGGCTTTTTTTTCACCATTTTTCCTTTTACTCATACCATACTAAAGAATGTAACGTATAGGTGGGGATACAGTTATGATTGTGATTGGTCGTTCTATTGTACATCCTTATATCACGAGTGAAAACGAACCGTTCGCTACTGAGAAACAACAAATATTAGCCATCATGGCTGGAAATCAAGAAGTATATGTATTCCGAACAGCTGATGAACTCAGTTTCGATCTAAATTTAAGAATTCATATTATTACATCTGCCTTAGAACTTTTTCAAAGTGGACTTCAGTTCCGTACATTCCAGCAATCTTATTGTAACCCTGAATTCTGGCAAAGGACATCACTGGGAGGATTTCAACTACTTCCAAATGTACCACCCTCCGTCGCGATACGAGATATTTTTAAAAATGGGAAAAAGTACGGAACAGAATGTGCAACAGCAATGATTATTATTTTTTACAAAGCACTATTAGCATTATATGATGAAGAAACATTTAATCGTCTGTTTGCAAACCTTCTACTTTATACATGGGATTATGATCGAGATTTAAAACTAATAACAAAAACCGGCGGTGATATCGTTCCTGGTGACCTTGTTTACTTTAAAAATCCACAAGTGAATCCAACCTCCATTGAATGGCAAGGAGAGAATGCGATTTATTTAGGGAATTTCTTTTTTTACGGGCATGGTGTAGGAGTACAAACAAAAGAACAAATCATTTATTTATTAAATGAACGAAGAATTCCCTATGCCTTTATCTCAGCATATTTAACAGATTTTATTACCCGCATAGATAGCCGCCTCATGAGCCAATATACTCCTACTAACAGTCTACAAACAACATTCAAATTCATTCCCATTCGAGATGATGCAATTGTTGCAACGGTTGGTCACACAACTACAATCTATTAAAAAAAGCGCCTGCAATATGCAGACGCTTTTTAATTATTGGGCTTTCGTATGTTCCTTGTGACCACATTCGCAATGAGATCCACATTTCCCGTAAAGTACTGTTGTCTTTTCATCTTCAAAGTGGGCAATTGTTCCACCGCAAACTTGACATACGATTGTTCCCATTTTTCATTTCCCCCTGAGTTTGAATTATGATTTGAAACCTTCATATTTACACGTTCTATATATTACTGGGCTTTTGTATGTTCTTTGTGATCACATTCGCAATGAGATCCACATTTCCCGTAAAGTACTGTTGTCTTTTCATCTTCAAAGTGGGCAATTGTTCCCTCACAAACTTGACATACGATTGTTCCCATTTTTCATTTCCCCCTAAGTTTATGGTCCTAAAAACTTTTTATAGTTGCAAGATTCCTATATATTATTGGGCTTTTGTATGCTCCTTGTGATCACATCCGCAAGATCCACATTTCCCGTAAAGTACTGTTACTTTCTCATCCTCGAAGTGTGCAATTGTACCTTCACAATCTTGACATACGATTGTTCCCATTTTTCATTTCCCCCTAAGTTTATAATCCCAAAAACTTTTTGTAACCGCTTAACTTTCTGTCTTTATTTTAATATGTTATACTTTTTACGTCAATAGGTTTTTAGTATAACACATTAAAAATTTTATTTTACATTAGTATGAGACAATAACGTAAAAAAACAGTCATATCTTAATAAGTACGACTGTTTGCATTTATTTATTCTTCATATTCAGCATGTAAGGAAGTTGGCGGTACAAGAAATTTAAAAAACTGTGCTAGGTCATCCGCTTCCTCCTCCGATTGTAATTTAAAGACCTGTTGTAAATGTTGAACATTATCTACATCGTCTTGTCCTAGTAGAGTCGCTCTCCCTGTCTGCATGCAAACAACAAGAGGTTTCCCAAAAAACATATTTGTATAAATAACCCCAAAATCATAACGGTTTTCATGTGTCATAAACCCTAGAAATCGTACCTTCACACTTTCATGCTCATCATACAATTTTTCAAACATTTACTCACTCCTTCCTTCACAACACTTTCTACTTGTATATATTAAACAAAACGAGTAATGAACCCTTTTTAATTGTCAAAAAATTTGCAACAGTGTTAAAATAACTATATATATTATGTCAGGAGGAAATCTTTATGCAACATGCATTTATTAAACTTGTACCTAAATCTAAACAACAAGCTGTCTCATTAGAAGATGTAAAACAACTTTTTCATTATTATCGAACAATTACTTCCCAAACCGGTGTGCAAGTTAGCTATGCATATACTAACGTTGCATTTCCCTACGAGATACTTGATACATCCGATACTACACTTGAGCTAAAGTCTAGTCATGATCGATATAATTCTATTTATGTAGGAGTTGGAACAGAGAAGGAACAATCTTTCGTTCAAATCTCCTTACCTTCTACTGCAACATTTGGGGATAAAGGAAAAGCAAATGAATTCTGCCGTTTTTTAGCAAAGAAATTAGAGGGTGAATTAAGGTTATTTAATGGAAGAACAATGTATTTTTATAAACGCTAGTTCAAAAAAGGAAGGATACCATCAAAAAAAGCATACTATTTGCGCAAGTAAGAAATAACGCCTGCTTTCTCACACTAAGAACAACATAAGCAATTACATACGCTAGGTAAAGGAATACGAAAAAAAGCATCACTTTATAATGAAACTTATCACCATTTGATAAGAATAACACAATAGAAAATCCACTCCATAAAAGGAAATGATAAAATATAACATGTATGATTTTCATGGAACCGTCTCCTTTGACATGCTCTATTCTATAATAAGATATGGTATTGGACTCAAATCCATTACATAATACGAAAAGATGTTAATGGATTTGAATCCAGTATATTTCTATTAAAGTTACGTACATTTTAATTTGAGCTATATAGTATTACATATTCATTCAGCAAATATACATAATGACTTTGTTAGCTCGATTAAAGCTTTAATCGATACATTCCCATTACATACAAAACAACCCGTCTCTTATCGTTTAAGAGACGGGTTGTTTTACTTATTCAAATTATTTTACAATGTGAATTGGCATTCCAAGAGCAACTTCTGCTGCTTCCATTGTGATTTCACCTAATGTTGGGTGAGCGTGGATTGTTTGAGCGATATCTTCTGCTGTCATTCCAGCTTCGATAGCTAAACCAATCTCAGAGATAATATCAGAAGCACCTGCACCTGCAACTTGTGCACCTACAAGAAGACCGTCTTCTTTACGTGTTACAAGTTGTAAGAAACCGTCTGTGCTGTTTAATGATAATGCACGGCCGTTTGCAGCGAATGGGAATTTAGATACAGATACACTCATTCCAGCTTCTTCAGCTTGTTTTTTAGTGTAACCAACAGATGCTAATTCTGGATCAGTGAAGCATACTGCTGGAATTCCAATGTAATCGATTGCTGACGCATGGCCACTAATTGCTTCAACAGCTACTTTACCTTCGTAAGAAGCTTTGTGAGCTAATGGTGGTCCAGGAACGATATCACCGATTGCATAGATATTTGATACGTTTGTACGGCATTGCTCATCGATTTCGATGATGCCACGGTCAGTCATTTTAACTCCAACTTGCTCAAGACCGATTTCTTGCGTATTTGGACGACGACCTACAGTTACTAATACATAATCAGCTTCTACAGTTTGTACTTCGCCTTTAACTTCGAAACTAACTGTTACGCCGTTTTCTGTTTCTTCAACGCCTTTAGCCATAGCTTTTGTATGGATGTTTACGTTGCCTTTTTTCTGAAGAGCACGTTTAACAACAGAGCTCATTGCTTTTTCGAAACCAGCTAAGATTTCATCGCCAGCTTCTACTACAGTAACTTCTGTACCGAAGTTAGCATATGCAGTTCCTAATTCCATACCGATATAACCGCCGCCGATTACAACAAGTTTTTTAGGAATTTCCGGTAAGCTTAATGCACCCGTAGAGTTGATAACACGTTTAGAGTATTTGAATCCAGGAATTTCGATTGGTGTAGAACCAGTTGCAAGAACAGCATTTTTAAACGTATAAGTTTGAGCTGCATCTTCAGTCATTACGCGTAATGTGTTAGCATCTACGAAGTAAGCTTCACCGCGAATGATTTCAACTTTGTTACCTTTAAGAAGGCCTTCAACACCGCCAGTTAATTTCTTAACTACGCCGTTTTTCCATTCTTGAACTTTTGTAAAGTCAACTTTTACGTTCTCTGCAGTGATACCCATGTCATCAGAATGCATTGCATTCTCATAACGATGACCTGCATTGATTAACGCTTTTGAAGGAATACATCCAACGTTTAAGCATACGCCACCAAGGTTAGCTTTTTCAATAATTGCTACCTTTTGACCTAATTGTGCTGCACGAATTGCCGCAACGTATCCACCAGGACCTGCACCAACAACGACTGTATCTAATTCAATTGGGAAATCTCCTACTACCATTGTTATTACGCCTCCATTACTAATAATTGTGGGTCATTCAATAGACGTTTAATTTGGTTTAATGCTTTTTGAGCAGTTGCGCCGTCAATTAAACGATGGTCAAAGCTTAGAGATAATGCTAATACTGGAGCTGCAACGATTTCACCGTTTTTCACAACTGGTTTCTCAGCGATACGGCCAATACCAAGGATTGCTACTTCTGGGTGATTGATAACTGGAGTGAACCATTGTCCACCTGCAGAACCAATATTTGTAATTGTGCAAGAAGCACCTTTCATTTCAGCTGGAGCTAAACGACCTTCACGTGCTTTACCAGCAAGCTCATTGATCTCGTTAGAGATTGTAAAGATAGATTTACGATCTGTATCTTTAACAACTGGTACTAATAGACCTTTGTCTGTATCAGCTGCGATACCGATGTTGAAGTAATGCTTATGAACGATTTCTGAAGATGCATCATCTAAAGCAGTGTTCAACATTGGGAATTCACGTAATGCAGATGTTAAAGCTTTTACAACGTATGGAAGGTAAGTTAATTTAATACCTTTGTCAGCTGCAACAGCTTTGAACTTTTTACGATGAGCAACAAGTTCTGTTACATCCACTTCGTCCATTAATGTTACGTGAGGAGCTGTGTGTTTAGAGTTAACCATTGCTTTCGCAATCGCTTTACGGATACCGCTCATTTTCTCACGAGTTTCTGGGTATTCGCCAGCTGGGATTGGTTGTGCTTTTGGTGCTTCTTCTTTCGCTGCTGCTGGAGTAGCTTCTACTGCTGCTGGAGCTTCAGTTGCTGCTACTGCTTGTCCGCCATTTGCAAATGCATCGATATCAGCTTTTACAACGCGGCCATTTTTACCAGAGCCAGCTACCTTATGAATGTCTACACCTTTTTCACGAGCGTATTTACGTACAGATGGCATAGCGATTACGCGCTCATTTACTACTTCTTCAGTTGCTGCTGGAGTTGCTGCCGCTGCTGCTGGAGCTTCTTCTTTCACTTCTTCAGCTTTTGGAGCATCGTCATGGTCGTCACCTTTAAATTTAAGGTTTTCGTATCCAGGAGCGTCAAACTTAATTAAAGTATCTCCTACTACTGCAACTGTACCTTCTTCTACAAGTACTTCAAGTACTTTACCTTTAACAGGAGAAGGAATCTCTACAACTGCTTTATCATTTTGTACTTCAAGAAGTACATCGTCTTCGTTTACTTCATCGCCTGGTTTAATAAACCATTTAACGATTTCACCTTCGTGGATACCTTCGCCGATATCTGGTAGTTTAAATTCAAATGCCACGGAATTCAGCCCCCTGATTCATATCATTATTATGGAATAAGCACAAAAGAAATCAGCATGTGCTGATTTCTTTTGCACATGAAAAACTAAAATTAGAAGTTCATTACTTTGTTAACAGCTTCAACAATATCTTTATGGTTTGGTAACCATACGCTCTCAGCTTGAGAGAATGGGAATACTGTATCAGCAGCTGCAACACGTACAACTGGAGCTTCTAAGTTTAAGATTGCACGGTCGTTAATTTCCGCTACAACGTTAGCTGCAATACCAGCTTGTTTTTGAGCTTCTTGAACTACAACTACGCGGCCTGTTTTTTCAACAGAAGCGATGATTGTTTCGATATCTAGTGGTTGAACTGTACGTAAGTCAACAACCTCTAAAGAGATACCTTCTTTTTCAAGTTCTTCAGCAGCTTTTAATGCAGCATGAACCATCGCACCATAAGCGATAACAGATACATCTGTACCTTCACGTTTGATATCAGCTTTACCTAAATCAATTGTGTATTCGCCTTCTGGTACTTCTTGACGGAATGAACGGTACAATTTCATATGCTCTAAGTAGATAACTGGATCGTTGTCACGAATCGCAGAGATTAAAAGACCTTTTGCATCGTATGGAGTAGATGGAATAACAACTTTTAGACCAGGTTGTTGAGCCACTAATCCTTCTAAGCTATCAGCATGTAGTTCAGGAGTATGAACACCACCACCGAATGGAGAACGAACTGTTACTGGAGCAGTCCAACGTCCACCAGAACGATAACGCATACGAGCTAATTGACCAGAAATTGAATCCATTACTTCATAAACGAAACCGAAGAATTGGATTTCTGGAACTGGACGGAATCCTTCAAGTGCAAGTCCAACTGCAAGTCCACCAATACCAGACTCTGCAAGTGGAGTATCCATTACACGGTCTTCACCGAATTCAGCTTGTAAACCTTCAGTAGCACGGAATACTCCGCCGTTTACACCAACGTCTTCACCAAACACAAGTACGTTAGGATCATTTTTCATTTCAACACGTAAAGCATCAGTGATTGCTTGAATCATTGTCATTTGAGCCATGGCTTACTTCGACTCCTTTTCTTTGTAAATTTCATATTGTTCAGCTAAGTTGTAAGGCATTTTTTCGTACATGATTTCCATTAAATCAGTTACTTTTTGTTTTGGAGCTTGGTCAGCCTTAGCAATTGCTTGTTTGATATCTTCTTTTGCTTCTTCGATTACTTTCTCTTCTACTTCTTGAGACCATAGGCCTTTGTTTTCTAAGAATGCACGGAAGCGTACGATTGGATCTTTTTGTTCCCATTCGTTTTCGATATCTTTTGTACGGTAACGAGTTGGGTCATCACCAGCCATTGTATGTGGACCATAACGGAATGTTAAAGTCTCGATTAAAGTAGGACCTTCGCCGTTTACTGCGCGCTCACGAGCAAAAGCAGTTGCTGCGTATACAGCTAATGGATCCATACCGTCTACTTGAATTCCGTAAATACCTGCTGCTACTGCTTTTTGTGCTACAGTTTTAGCTGCAGATTGCTTTTCTACTGGAGTAGAGATTGCATAACGGTTATTTTGAACTACGAAGATTGCTGGAGCTTTGAATGCACCTGCAAAGTTCATTCCTTCGTAGAAGTCACCTTGAGAAGCACCACCGTCACCAGTGTAAGTAATTGCAACAGATTTTTTACCACGTAATTTCATACCTAACGCAACACCAGCAGTTTGGATGATTTGCGCACCGATGATGATTTGTGGAGCAAGTGCATTTACATTTTCAGGCATTTGGTTACCCATGAAGTGTCCACGAGAGAATAAGAATGCTTGGTATAATGGTAAACCATGCCATACTAATTGTGGAACATCACGATATCCTGGTAAGATGAAGTCTTCTGCTTCAAGTGCGAAATGACTTGCTAATTGAGAAGCCTCTTGTCCAGCTGTTGGTGCGTAGAAACCTAAACGTCCTTGACGGTTTAAAGAAATAGAACGTTGATCTAGTACGCGAGTATACACCATACGGCGCATTAATTCTTTTAATTGATCATCAGTTAATTCCGGCATTGCTGCTTCATTCACAACTTCGCCTTTTTCATTTAAAATTTGTAATGTTTCAAATTGAGCTGCGATAGCTTTCATTTGCTCATCAACATTAAATAGGGTCTTTTTTGTTTTAGTACCCATTCCGTTCACCTCTTCCTCTCTTGAACCATATTCTGAAACGCTTTCACTAGCAATTAGCTAGAAAAAAACGCAACCATGTAAACCGACAGGAAACCTAATCGGTTGAGAATAATTTTGTGTACCTAACAATCTGTACTAATGTTTTTTCAGAAACATATTAATACAATCTTGATCACGTTTTTTAGTTTACAACTATTCTAATCACGATGTCAATTACTTTGGTTACGTTTTTTTATGAATAACATCGAGGTTTCCACCATACGTACGTGTTTTTATTTTCACATCTGTATTAGTAGGCAGTAACCTACTGTTATATTATTCCCTATTTAACCTGTTTTTGACCTTAGAATAATATGTAAACGATTTAATTCTACTTAGTTTTTCTCTCTTTACAATAAAAATATGCAAACACTTCTTCCTTTTCTAGGCAAACACCCATACATTCCTTCCTATTACTCCATACATTATAGTAACCGCAGTATTAGCGGGAAATGATAAAGGAGGTCATCTCATGTACGGATACTCATATTGCTATCCAACAACTTGCTCATATCCTTCCTACGGCTATGGTGGTTCTTGTGGCGGATCTGGACGCGGCTTTGCCTTAATCGTTGTATTGTTTATCCTTTTAATTATCGTTGGTGCTGCTTGCATTCGTTAATGTAAAACAAAACAACTATGGAAAGAAACAGGCGGCTGTGCCGTCTGTTCTTTTTTTACTAAACACATGCTATGTACTTTATCATGACTTTTTTCAACTCCTTTGGTAGACTAAAGAAGAAAGGAGAGATTGTGAATGCTTACAATGAATGATGTAATTCGTGAAGGAAATCCCATTCTACGAGCAGTAGCAGAAGAAGTACCTCTGCCGGCAAATGAGGAAGATACACGTACACTACGAGAAATGATTGAATTTGTAATAAACAGTCAAAACCCTGAAATGGTTGAAAAATATAATTTACGTCCAGGAATTGGGCTAGCTGCACCACAAATCGGCATTTCAAAAAGAATGATTGCTGTTCATGTTACTGATATAAATGAGACATTATACAGCTATGCTTTATTCAATCCAAAAATTATTAGCCACTCTGTTGAACGTACATACTTATCTGGTGGCGAAGGATGCCTATCTGTAGATCGTGAAGTACCTGGCTATGTTCCGCGTTATACACGAATCACAGTTAAAGCAACTACTATCGATGGTGAAGAGATAAAATTACGTTTAAAAGGGTTACCAGCGATTGTATTTCAACATGAGATTGATCATCTAAATGGCATAATGTTCTATGACCACATTAATCAAGAAAATCCTTTTGCATCTCCTGATGACGCAAAACCGTTCGAAAGATAAAAAAAGCAGAAGCTTCAGCTCCTGCTTTTTTCTATATTGAAATGGTTCCCACACTCTTTTGTTACAATAAACGAGCCCACTGTAAACCATGAAGAATCCCATCTTCACTAACATCTTTCGTCACATAATTAGCAAGTTTTTTCAAATCTTCATGACCATTCCCCATTACAATTCCTGTTCCAACTGCTTCAATCATTTCTAGATCATTTAACCCATCTCCAAAAGCATAGACTTGTTCACGCTTAAATCCTAATTTCTCAATGAACTTTTCAATTCCCTTTGCTTTTGAACCACCATTTGGGATAATATCCATAGAATACGCATGCCAGCGAATAAAATGAAAATCTGGATAATCATGAATAAACTTTTCTTCCTCACCAGCTTGACAGAAGAAAAGCGTTTGGTAAACGTCACGATTTTCATAAAAACTTGGTTCGTACAATGGATGCTCAAATTGCAGACTTCCAAAACTTTCTTTTACATAATCATGGTATTCTACTGTCGCTTTCATATCCTTATGATCTAAATAAACAAGTGGGTATCCTTCTTGCTTCGCAAATGTTGTAAATGCATGTAACGTATTAGGTTGTAGTGGATTTTTAAATATAACCTCATCTTCAAATACAACATATTGGCCATTAAAACTAACATAGTTATGAATATTAAGCTCATTGCGAATATCTTCAAACATGAAAGGCGCACGCCCTGTCGCAATTGCCACATGTACTCCTTTTTCTTGCAACGTACGCACTGCTTCTCTTGTAGATTGTGGAATTTTTTTATCATGATCTAATAATGTTCCATCAATATCAAAAAAGACGATTTTATCATTCATTTTCAAAACCCTTTCTACCCCTTCTATGTTCCTACCTTAACTACTTCTTTTCAAATCCTAAAAAAAAGTATAACATATTAAACATCTGTGAAGAAAGCGTTCACTTTCTAACCTTATTTTCACCATATGCATATACTATCAAAAGAATATTGATATTTGTTTAAATGAATTTTCTTTTCTAATCTATCTCATACTATATTCATAACTGAGGGCATACTGCCTGCGAGAGCAAAAAACGTAACACGAGATTACGTCTGCACGAGCCAATAAAATCACTGAGCATCCGGACAGCAATTCCCTCATTTATCTTCTATGATTTCCTAGTATATGGAGATGAAGAGTTACTACTAATAAACAAAAAATAAGCATGCATGTTTGAAATAAGGAAAGGAAGGAGTAATCATGCTGAAGAAGCTGAAGAAAAAGCTAAAACGATATTTAAAAGATTTAGTCCGTAAAAAGACCATAGCTTAAATCGTGCCCATTTCGGGCTTTTTCTTCATTCTCATTCGAAAAAACATGAAAATCATGCCTATTTGCTTTATAATAGGTAACAGATAATGCAAAACATAGACAAGGAGAGGTTTTCCCAATGATTTTTAAAGTATTCTATCAAGAAAAAATGACTGAGGTTCCAGTACGTGAAAATACAAAAGTTTTATATTTAGAAGCTGAGTCCCAAAAAGAAGTTCGTACAAAATTACAAAAGTTCGCATATAATATCGAGTTTGTCCAATCTGTCACTGGCGCTCATCTTGAATACGAAAAAGAAAATGCGGATTTAACATTAACGGAGATCGTATAATTTATGAAATTCCTAAAAAATGATCAGGCAGCCGTTTTCGCTCTTGGTGGACTCGGTGAAATCGGCAAAAATACATATGCTGTCCAATTTCAAGATGAAATTATTATAATTGATGCTGGAATTAAGTTTCCAGAAGACGAACTTCTCGGAATCGACTATGTGATTCCTGATTACACTTATTTTGTACGAAACGAAGATAAAATTAAAGGTTTATTCATTACGCACGGTCATGAAGATCACATTGGTGGTATCCCTTACCTGTTACGTCAAGTGAACATCCCAATTTACGGCGGAAAATTAGCAATTGCTTTAATTAAAAACAAATTAGAAGAGCACGGATTACTTCGAAAAGCAAAACTTTACGAAATTCAAGAAGATGATGTTATTAAATTCAAAAAAACATCTGTATCGTTCTTCCGTACAACGCACAGCATTCCAGATTCGTATGGAGTTGTCGTGAAAACACCGCAAGGACAAATTGTCCACACAGGTGACTTTAAATTTGATTTCACACCAGTAGGTGACCCAGCAGACTTAACAAAAATGGCCGAAATTGGCAAAGACGGCGTGCTTTGTCTTTTATCCGATAGTACGAACAGTGAAGTACCTAACTTTACGATGTCTGAACGCCGTGTTGGTGATAGCATTCAAGATATTTTCCGTAAAGTAGAAGGGCGTATTATATTCGCAACCTTTGCATCGAATATTCATCGTTTGCAGCAAGTTGTTGAAGCAGCTGTTGAAAACAATCGTAAAGTGGCTGTATTTGGTCGAAGCATGGAAGCGGCAATTGAAATCGGTCATAATCTTGGTTATATTCGCTGTCCAAAGGATACATTTATAGAAGCGTCCCAACTAAATAGACTACCAGCTAACAAAGTCGTTATTTTATGTACAGGTAGTCAGGGAGAACCAATGGCGGCACTTTCTCGTATCGCGAATGGAACACACCGTCAAATTCAAATTATTCCTGGCGATACAGTTGTTTTCTCTTCTTCACCAATTCCAGGTAATACAGTTAGCGTAAGCCGCACAATTAATATGTTATACCGCGCTGGCGCTGATGTTATTCATGGAAAACTTTCAAATATTCATACAAGCGGTCATGGTGGACAAGAAGAACAAAAACTTATGTTACGTCTTATTAAACCGAAATACTTCATGCCAATTCATGGAGAATATCGTATGCAACGTATGCACATGAAATTAGCAAATGATTGTGGTATTCCAGAAGAAAATTGCTTCATTATGGATAATGGTGATGTTCTTGCCTTACGTTCAGACGAAGCAAACGTTGCTGGAAAAATCCCATCTGGATCTGTTTACATTGATGGAAACGGTATTGGTGATATTGGTAACATTGTACTTCGTGACCGTCGCATTCTTTCTGAAGAGGGGCTTGTTATCGTTGTTGTCAGCATTGATATGAAAGAATTTAAAGTTGCAGCAGGACCTGATATTATCTCTCGTGGATTCGTTTACATGCGTGAGAGTAGCGATTTAATTAATGATGCACAAACTTTAATTACTACTCATTTAGAAAAAGTAATGGAGCGAAAAACAACACAATGGTCTGAAATTAAAAATGAAATTACAGATACATTAGCACCATTCTTATACGAAAAAACAAAACGTCGTCCAATGATTTTACCAATCATTATGGAAATATAAGAAAAAGGACAAATGCCTCCTGGGCATTGTCCTTTTTCTATTTCATTCTATCTTAAATAATGTTTAAATCGATCAACTTCATCATCATGACCGATTACAATTAAAATATCGCCTGCTTGAATATTTTCTGTAGCTCGAGGAGAAACAATAACTTCCTTCCCTCGCTTAATTGCAACAATGTTTAATCCAAACTTTGCACGAATATCCAGTTCAATTAAAGAGTGTCCATCAATCTTTTTATTGGCAATAATCTCTACAATACTATGCTCATCTGAAAGTTCTAAGTAATCTAATACGTTGCTTGAAGCAATATTGTTCGCAATTCGTTTTCCCATATCCCTCTCTGGGTGAACAATATGGTCAGCTCCAATTTTACTTAACACTTTTTCATGATAATCATTTTGCGCCTTAACAGTAATATTTTTTACGCCTAATTCCTTTAAAATAAGAGTTGTTAAAATACTCGAATTCAGATTATCACCAATTGCAACAACAACGTGATCGAAATTACGAATACCGAGACTTTTTAAAACCATTTCATCTGTTGAATCAGCAATCACTGCATGCGAAGCAATATTTGCAAATTCATTTATTTTATCTTCATTAAGATCAATGGCCATTACTTCCATACCTAATTGGGCTAATTCACGACAAATACTGCCCCCAAAACGTCCAAGTCCAATGACAGCAAATTCTTTCTCTTTCTCACTCACATGAATTCCTCCAATAAAATCAAGTCCTGTCTATTTTATTGTAGCACACTTTATATTTGCCACAAAGACTAGCAATCAACCTATATTTATTTTTGTTTTTGAATATAGAAATACTGCTGCAAATAAAATGCAATAATACAAATGAGCATACCAAAAACAAAAATGTTTCCAAACGAACTAAACGTTTGAAACACAAATAATAATGTTTCTTGACCAAAAAAGGCAAATAAGAGCTGTGTAAAAGCAAATAAGAGCGCCCATTTATAATGTTGTTGATGAAATAAATAATGAGTTGCTCCTAAAAATGCACAAAATGAAATGCTAAAAATCCACCAAGTTTCTAAAAATACTTCCCAGCTCGCAAAATTATATCCATTTACAACAAGTGCGATAATTCCAATGACTAACATCGTGGGAACACTCCAAAATAATGCTCGTCTTCGAAAGAATCGAAGTCCATTAGAATCGCCTTTTTCATTTGCGCAATACGTTAAAAATGCTGTACTTATATACAGAACAGATAAAATTGTTAATACAATGATTAACCAAAAATGTAGCTGATTATATTCATGTTCTATATTCGTAACAATAGCCGCTAGCATACTTGGAATCAGCATACCTGTCCACCCATCAATCTTTCTTTCATTCCAAAATACAGCATTTCCTATGCGAATACCTAAAAGCATAAAAATAATCACACCAATTACAAATAACGTTGTCTTGTTTCCAACTAAGCTTGTTGAAAAAGCAATTAAACCAATAAATAAAAAAAGAACAAATCCATTCATAATTTCTAATACTGGTGATAAATAACCTTTCACCCATTTATATGTTTCTTCATATTCGCGTTTATTCGTTAAGCGATATGCATAAAAACTTATTCCGAAATAAACCGCTGCAATAATAACATATGCGTATAAAAAGAAACATAAAATTGCACTGCCAATCTGCACCTGATTCCCCACCCTTTTTTCTATGTATCACATTGATTTTACACATTTTTCGTATAAAAAGTAAACTAAAACATACAGTTCCATTTCCTTCAGTAAAATTTTCATTTCTAAATCAGCACATAGGAGGCATATCTCTCCTTTATCCTATTATCTATAAAGTGAAACTTTAATCGGTTGTAATCTTACTGCCCGTTAATAAGGGATAAAAAAACCTCCTATGAAAAGGAGGTTTTGCGCATATCAAAAGAAACTTCTACCTCCAAACTACCCTAGCGTGTAAGTAGAAAAATCCACATCTTATTCAGCTTCTTTTTTCACTTCATCTAACACACGATTCACTCGTTTTGTTAGCATTTTCATCCCACTTCCACCTGCTTGGAAATGACGAAGCACACCATTTTTATCAAACACATAATATGCTGGTACATATTGATTTTCAAATGCATCTGCAATCTTGTGTTGATTATCTATCAAAATTGTTTGGGCTATCCCATGCTCTTTTGCAACTGCTTCCACTTGCTCAAGGTTTAAATCATCCTCTGAACGTGGCATATGAACCGCAACAACATTTAATTGCTCTTTATATTCATCACGGAATGTATTAATATCTGGCATCGCTTCTTTACATAAGTGACAACTAACAGACCAAAAATGAATAAGTGTTGGCTTTTCGCCAATTAGTGATTCACGTACTACTTCTCCATTTAATACTGTTGTTGCACCGTCTAAAGAAGGCATTGGTTGACGTAATTTCATGATTTCTCCTCCTTACAGATGTAGAGAAAGGTCTAACAAAATATTGTTAGACCCCTATATTTCACGATAAAATTAAACGTTTAAAGTTGCTTGACCTGGTTTCCAGTTTGCTGGGCAAAGTCCACCAGTTTGAAGAGCTTGAAGAACACGAATTACTTCATCAACTTCACGGCCGATGTTGTTGTGATGTACAACTTGATACATTAATTCGCCTTCTGGACTAATGATAAATAAACCACGAAGTGCAATACCTTCCTCTTCAAGTAATACACCGTAATCACGAGATACTACATGATTCGTATCAGCAGCTAGAGGATATTTTAATTCACCTAAACCGTTTTTCGTGCGTTCAGTGTTAATCCAAGCTAAGTGAGTATGGATTGTATCAGTAGATACACCAATTACTTCTGCATCTAAATCTTCGAACTCATCATAACGATCAGAAAGTGCGATGATTTCTGTTGGACATACGAAAGTGAAATCCATTGGATAGAAGAAAAGTACTGTCCATTTATCCTGTTTCATAACCTCTTCCAGACTTACTTTACCAAATTCTTTGTTTGGCATAACAGCATCCATTTCAAAGCGTGGAGCTTGTTTTGCTACCATACGTTCTGCCATATGTATCAACCTCCGCAATTTTTTATCATATATTGTCTACTCTTGGAGTATGTAAGAGGAATCAGTTTTCAGTCAATTTCATTTCATAATTATAAAATAAATCACTAACAACTTATCCCTCCATCTACCATTATAAAGTATTGTGTTAGAATTACAAAAAAAATGCATTATAAATTATATTTTTCATATGAAAAAGAACAGGCTTTATCCCCTGTTCCCTTTCCACTTTACATATTGATTTAAAAACGCAATGGTTTGTTCAATTGCTTCTTCTTTTGGTTGTAACTTTGCATGATGTAAACCATATTCTGAGTCTACTCCAAGCCAAAACATAAATCCTGGGATTTCACGAAGCATATACCCGAAATCTTCCCCTGTCATGGCCTCTGTACATGTAACAACGTTCATATTTGTTTGCTCAGATGCAAACATCATAAACTCCTGCGTTAACTCTTCATGATTATATACTTGATGATACATTGCTCCATAATCAATAACAGCTTCGCATTGAAACGCATATTCAATCCCTGCAACAATTGCTTCAATTCTACTTTTCACTCGTTTCATTGATTCGACAGATAAAGTTCGAATCGTTCCTTCTAAGCGAGATTTTTCTGCAATAATGTTTTGAACTGTACCACCTGTGATTTTACCAATTGTAATAACTGCACTATCAAGTGGATTTACATTACGACTAACAATCGATTGTAGCTGTGTAACAAGGTGACTTGCCGCAACAATCATATCATTTGCAGTATGTGGATATGCTGCATGTCCACCTTTTCCTTTTAAATCGATATATAGTTCTGATGTATTTGCAAATAGCAATCCTTCTTTTGTTGCGATTGTCCCTACTGGATATTCAGGTGCGATATGCAGACCAAGAATCATATCTGGTTTCCATTCTTTCAACTCTTCGCTTTCTAACATAGGAAGGGCGCCACCTGGACCTTCTTCAGCTGGTTGGAATAGAAAAACAAGATTATCATCTATTCTTTCATTTACAATGGCGGTTAGAAGTCCCAAACCAATTGTAGCATGAAAATCATGACCACATGCATGCATCATTCCTTCGTGAACAGAAGTAAATTCATATCCTGTTTCCTCTGGAATTAGTAGGCCATCAATATCTGCACGGTATCCAATTGTTTTTTCTGGTTTTTTTCCTTTTACTTTAACGATAACACCTGTTTTCCATGTTTTCACTTCCAGATATTCACTAGGAAGGGTGCCGATATAATTTAAAATATATTGTTGTGTTTTCCACTCTTGAAAGCCTAACTCTGGAATCTTATGTAAGTCTCTACGAATTTGTACATATTTACTGACTGTCATATCTCCACCACCATTTATAAAAAGCGTAAGAGCTTATTTGCCCTTACGCTTTCGTTCTTTATTTTTCCGGATTTAATTGACGAAGTTCTTGTTTAATTTCTGTTTTCGCTTTTGTCTTCTCATCAATTTCTTTAATAACACGCGCTGGTGTACCTGCAACTACTGTATATGGCGGTACATCTTCTGTTACAATCGCTCCTGCTGCAACAACTGCACCCTTACCAACTGTAACACCTTCTAAAACAACTACGTTTGCACCAATTACAACATCGTCTTCAACGATAACTGGTTTTGCAGAAGGTGGCTCGATAACACCTGCAAGTACAGCACCAGCACCAACGTGACAGTTTTTACCTACTGTAGCACGTCCGCCAAGCACTGCATTCATATCGATCATTGAACCTTCGCCGATTACTGCACCAATATTAATTGTTGCATTCATCATAATAACTGCATTATCGCCAATTTCAACATGATCACGAATAATTGCACCTGGCTCAATACGAGCTTTAATGCCTTTTAGATCCAGCATTGGAATTGCAGAATTACGACGATCGTTTTCGACAACGTAGTCTACAATATGCTTTTTATTTTCTTCAAGAATTGTCTTAATTTCAGACCATTCTCCAAATAAAACACCAGCTTTTTTATTCACAAATGCTTGTACTGTTTCAGGGAATGTTACTTCTTTTAAATCCCCTTTTATGTATACCTTTACAGGAGTTTTCTTCTCACTTTTTTGAATAAACGAAATAATTTCGTTTGCATCCATCATTTTCATGCTTGTTGCCTCCTAAATCCATTTATAATGTTACTCTACCAAACGAAAGAGCTACTAGCAAGACAATAATCTTATTTTTCCGTTTGAATTTCTTCTATAATATCTAAAAACGCTTGTACTTGTTTCAATTGCCTTGCAGAATCACTTGTCAATAGCCACGTTTCTCGATTCAACTGAACAGGCGTTTTATACGTCTTTTCTCTTACTTCTTTTAAAACCGTAGAAGGTAACAGCGCATAACCAATTCCATTTAAAACGAGTTGCTTACATGTTTCAATTTGATCAACTACAATCGTTCGTTTAGGAGGATTAGAAAATAATCCATACCACCAATTCTGAATTTGTCCATAGTATGTCGAGTCGCTTTTAAATTGTATAAACGGTCTGTTTGTATCTTTCAACATCGAAATATCTTTAATTTCTGTGTCAACTAAATATAGCTCATCCTCAAATAATTGCTCTTTATGCCCTTTATATTCTTGTTTCCCTCGTAATATAGCGACATGGACATCCCCTTCATAAAAATGCTTTTGTACTTCACTACTCCACCCTGTAAAAAGGGATATTTTAACAAATGGGTATTTTTGTACAAATCTCTTTAAAACAGGTGGTAACCAATATTGTCCAATCACAGATGCCACAGCTATCTTTAATGTTCCGTATGTTTCCGTACGATAGATTGCTAATTCACTTTTAATTGCTTCTTCTCTTTGCAGCATATCCTTCGCATAATTGGCCACTTTTTCCCCTTCTGGTGTAATTGTCAAGCCTTTTTGAGAACGAATAAAAAATTTCATTCCCCATTGTTTTTCCATTGATTGTAAGCGTTGACTGAGTGCAGGCTGTGAAACGAATAAGCGCTCTGCAGCTTTTCTCATATTGGATTCCTGCGCTAAAACAACCATCATTTGAAAATCATCAATTTGCAACTTTCTCCCTCTTTCCTTATCTTACATGTAACCATCTAACCTCAATATATACGTTGCACAATTCTCTAACATGCAATATTTTATTTTTATTTTCGAGAAGCTTGGATGGATTGGCATTTCACCTAAGCTTTTATACTTGTTTAAGTCAATCTATATAAAGTGAAACTTTAATCAACGGGAGTATCCCACATCCTCACTCATTATTAGCCCTTACCAATCGTTTTTTTTACGAACAGTTACCCCCTTCTCGCCTTTCCCTTAACCTTGAGATGGGAAGGCTCTGACTGCAAATAGCCAGGTAAAACGAAAAAGAGACGCATGATAAAAAAGCGACTTCTCTTTTTATTCGAAGTCGCTTACCCTTCTTTATCGATTATACTGTCTTACTTTTTTGTTCAGCAATTTTAAAATAGCACGCCTTGTTAAAATCCCTTCAAAGTACCCATCATTGTTTACAGCACAAATAAATGGATGATCAATTGTCATTTCTAATGCTTTAGCAAATGAATCCTCAAGCCCGAGATTTGGAATGTCCTTTTTCATTACGTGCTCAACTTTCATATCCTCAAGTTTTTCAAATTCAATGCGCTCTAATCCTAAAATACCATCCAAAATCATCGCAGTACTTATTAATCCATGTAATTTATACATAGGATCTAAAACAGGAATCGCAGAATATCCAGACTTTACAAGAACAAGTAAAGCGTGTTCTAAGCTATTTCCGATTTGAACATGTGCAACTTTTTCTGATGAAATCATTAAATCTTTAACAAAAACTTGTTGAAACTCACCTTTCGGAATACTAATCATATTATCCCCCCATTTTTCTCCCTTTTTTCCTGCTAACATGATCTCCAATAGACAATCCATAAGACTTACTGCTCACAGTTATTCATATCCACGGCTAAAATTTCCACTTTATTTCCCAGTTCTATTCATATCATATGATAGCGTTTTCATATTATTATTTTGTCCTTAGTTTATTCCAACAAAAATAATGATACACACTCCATTTTACCATAGAACACAAAAAAAAGACTACCTTTCTGGTAGCGCTTAGTATCCTTCATTTTTCAATCGATTAAATAACCTTGTAATTCTTCTATATTGGGAAATATCAGTTGTTTTCAAACCACTTTCAATATCTGTAAGCTCAACAGCTAGAATTTCACTAGCATAGTTTTGTCGAAATAAAATATCTAACAACAAGCTTTCTTCTTCTTTTGTTAAAGTGACTTCCTTCTGCATATCTTCCTCTCCTTATGCTTTTTTCCTTATTATTTATTATATAAAATATTCGTTTAGTTTAATAGATAAAAAATTCAGTTTTTTATTTCGTATAGCGATTTGCATAACTAAAAGCCGCATAAGCATCAGGTTTAATTTTTGCAGTTAGCCCCATAGCCTTCACCTTCGTTGTCATATCCGAAATAAATTCTTTTGTTAATCCATCCTTTCCTATGTCTAAGTGGATTTCCATTACAAATCCAGCTCCTTCATGGGCATATGGGTGTAATAACTCCCATATACGCCTTATATGTTCCGGTGTAAACAAACAGGCGACTTCTTGGCTAAACTGTGTTTCTAAATATATTTTTTCACGTAAGGTAGGTGGTTTTTTATGTAAAACTTTATGTTTCAAGCATCCCCATGCTCCTTTTCCAACACGATGAATGTGCACTGCCGTAATAAAACGGGTACCTTTTTGATGCACTTGTGAATCTGTTCCAATAGATAGTCGATATAAATTACGTGGATCCCTTTCAATAAAATTGCAAATGCGTGAGAAAACTGTTTCAAAATCCATATCCCTCTCTGATATGTTATAAAATCGATACTCACCGTCCACATAGTCACGTCCCTTCAATTAGACAGACTTTTTGCATTCTCATTGTATGGGACAAAAGAGCAAAATATGACTTAATTATCCTTTACTCGTTTCTATATTTCGAATGGAATACTTACATGCTGGACAGGTATAAATTACATTCTGATTAGACTGAGCCGTTAATACATGATTCATTTCAAATGACATATGACATTTTGGACAAACAACAATTGGTAATCGCTCCACATTCCACATTCCTTTCTAACTTTTAATATCAGTGTAGGAAGAACAAAAAAATCTTATACATATAAAGCAGAATTTCATCAGTGAGGCCTTTACAAGTAGCTATCACCCATATATCTCCTTCAATCCTTATACTCTTACTACCTATTAGTGAAAAATAAAGTTATTATTCAAATCACCAAAAAAGGTACCGCTCCTCGCGGTACCTTCTTCGTATGTATCAAGAAATAATATCGTAAATCTCGATCGCAACCATATCAATATTATCGAATTGATATACTTGTGGCTTTTCACCTTGTTGATACACTTCTAACTCATACATTTCACTTTTATCAAAAAATTTCACGCTACATTTACGTTCACCGTTCACTTCAAAATAGCGTTGTGCTACTTCACCGCTTTCAGCTTGTTCTTGTAGACTAACAAGTCGAGTTAAAATTCCTTGGAGTAGAGACATGAAATCTCCCCTTTCTCTAATCTTCCTACCAATAGGTTTTACAGCTATACTCATTCTATCCGTCATAACAGAAAAAATGTTCCACACTCTAGGATAAAGCTTCTTGGCAAGAAACTCAACTAAAATTTGTCGAAAAAAGAAGGAAAAAGCAGAAAGAAAATCTTTATCTTTCTTTATTGCGGTTTTTAAAGCTGCAGAATATAATAAAAAGCAGAAAAAGAGGAGGAATTATAATGAAAAAAATCGAGGTTTATACACAACCAGACTGCCCACCGTGTACCATTGTAAAAGAGTTTTTAAAGCACAATAACGTAACATACGAAGAATTTGATGTCAAAAAGGATAATTCTGCTCGCAATCGTCTTTTATATGACTATAACTCATACTCAACTCCAACTGTTGTCATTGACGGAGAGGTTGTCTCTGGTTTTCAAATTGAAAAGTTGCAACAGTTACTAAACCTAGAACAGGAATAGGCGTCCTTTACCTATTCCTGTTCTTTTAACTCTTGTAATTTTTTCATTTCCGTTAAAAGTTGCTGACTCTCATGGTAACCAGCTAATTTCCATTTCCCTTCTTCTTTTTGCAACGTAATAATTTGATATTGTTCATTTTTCACCTGTTCATATACGTATAAAAGTCTATGTTCTTCGTTATATGCTAATTTCGTTTGAGCAGTAAAAGAAAAAGGAGCTTCTTTTGCAGGGAGTAAATATTCACCACTTTGCTTATCACCATTGCTATTTTCATCCGTAAAAACTTGAAGGAAGTTATTTGTAAAATAAGGTGTCAACGCATCATACATTTTACCCATCGATAAATGCTTCCCACGAATTGAAAATTGTGCCTCATATCCCTTTTGAATCGTTGTAAATACCTCTTTTCGATCCACTTTTATTTCTTCTTTACCAAGAACCGTTGTAACACTGTACCCAACTAGAAAGGCAACACATAGAAATAGAACAAACCAAATTCCATATTTTCTCATTCTTTCACCTTCCTTTAACAGAGCTTGTCTTTGTAGTATTCATTGTAACAATGATTATGCAAAGAAAGGGATGGTTTCGTTCGTAAAATCTTTACAATGATAGACAGCATTTTCACCATCTTTTTCACTATTACCAATTTATGATAAAAACAAACAAAAAAATGCACGAATTGCTTCGTGCATTAAAATAAAACATCTTCTTCGTATAAAAATTCATAGGACAAATCAATAAATAAAAAATGTTCATCATCAATTGGAAAGGAAAATGTTCGTACCATCTCTCCTGTTTCTATATCTGCATATAAGTCAGAGAGCCTTGCTTTATTTTCAAATCTCATTTTCATTATATTTTCTAAAAAATATGGGCGCCAGCTCCAATTTTTCATATAATACTCTGGCATAACAATCCATTCACCATCTTTTTTCATAATGTTTCCCGATTGCTGAAAGCCGTCTTCATTACAAATAAAGATTCGAAAACTATAATGTGATACATGCTGACTAAAATGTAATAACCAATCATTAACGTTTTCATTCTTTTTCTGCTTAGATAAAACATTTCCAATTTGATCACGCAATGTTTCCGTCAATTGATAAATTTTTTGTAATTTTTTCTTTTCATGCTGAATAAATTGATGACATTCATTACCAAGGCGTTCTTTTAAAATATTCGCTTCAATAAAGTCTGGCAAACACTCTTTCAAATAATTTCCTTGATAATATCTTCCGCCATTTTTCCAAGCGTATTGCAACTGATAAAACGCGTCAATTTCTTCATATAATAATGTCGCACCAATTCTTCTCGCTAATAACGACAAAGAATATAAAATATCTTGATAAGATTGTAAAAGTGCAGTTTGTCTTAAATTCGTTAAATCCACCTTTAAAATGTCAGGTGCCAGTACACTAATCCGTTCCAGATTACTCGTGCCCGTTCCTACTTTATTAATTGAAATTTGAATACCATATGTACGGTAATACATAAGTAAATGATTAAATTGTTCTATATCTTCCTTACACTCGTGCTCTGTTATTTCTAAGACGATACGCCCTAAATTCAATCCTTTTTTTTCATACATTAACAATAAATGAAGTAAACTTTCATCTTCATCATTCATTAATATGTTTGCATTACGATGTATAAATAACAAAAAAGTTTGATTTGTTTCCAAGTAGCGTTCTAATGCCTTTTCTACTATGACATTATCCGCTTCGAGTTGGAATTCACCTGGAATGGAATCATCATGAAAAAAAGAAGAAAGACTTTGTATCCCTTCCTCCGTTTGAATACGACCTACTACCTCATATCCAATTACTGTATGCTCATCAGCACTAAAAATAGCTTGATAATAAGGAAGGACTTTATCCAAATTACTCATTACATCTAACGCATCTACCAAAATGTTTCCCTCCCTTTACTTTTCAAAAATTATAACATGATATGTATAGAAAAATAATAAAAAATCCCTTCAGTTTTCCTGAAGGGATTAGAGGGGTAAAATGCTAAGGGGAATTAGCAATTCTACTATGAAGAAAAAAGAGGTCTTAAATATACCTTATAAAAAACCTATTGTAAATACTTTTCTTTCATATGTCACAAATCCGTCACATTTTACCTCGCATGAATGGGTATTAATCCCCCACTTTTCATTTTATATAATCTCTTTTAAAACGGATACTGATGCAAATGCTGTCCACCATCCATGGTCATACACGTTCCATTTATGTATGCAGCCTCATCGGAACATAAATAAAAAGCTAAGCCTGCTATTTCTTCTGGTGTACCAAGCCTACCGAGCGGAACACTTTGTAATGTACGCTTAGCCATCTCTTCTGAAATCCATAATTTATCCGCACCGCCTGTTCGTTCGATTGGTCCAGGAGCAATTGCATTAACGCGAATGCCATATTTACGTCCCCACTCAACAGCAAGTGTTTTCGTCATTGCTAATACACCCGCTTTCGCAGCTGCAGAATGAATGACACCAGGTCCTGCATCCCATGCATACGTCGCTACCATATTAATGATATTTCCTTTTATCCCTTTCTCAATCCAATACTTCCCTACTGCTTGACTGCAATAAAACGTTCCATTTAATACAATATTAATAACTGCATTCCAACCATTAACAGATAAATCTTCTGCAGGACAAATGAAATTCCCTGCCGCATTATTAATTAAAATATCAATACGTCCAAATTTTTCATCAATATATTCAATCATACGACTTATATCCTCAATATTTCGAACATCCATTTGTACTGTCAATACTTGCCCTGAAAATTGCTCAATCTCTTTTTTTGTTTCTTCAAGTTTTTCTTGTGTACGTCCCGTAATAACAACGCGTGCTCCTTCCTTCGCAAAACGAATTGCCATTCCTTTTCCCATTCCACTTGAACCACCTGTTATAATCACTACTTTTTCTTTCAAATATATCCCCTCCCAAAAATGAATGCATATTCATTTTACCACTTTATTTAATAGAAATCTTTATATTTTTAAACTTTTCTGATATCTTTATATACAATCCATCTTTTTCCTAATAACCATGCTCTTAACTCTAGACTATTCTACTAAATTTTATTTTCACTAGATGACAAGGTTAATCGACTCAATTATACTTCTTTAAGAAGAAATAAAAAGAAAGGAGAGCTGTTGTGGCCTACACCACATTCATATAATACTTATCCTACTTTTTTTCATTATATAGGCCTATTTATATTCCTATGAAACAAATAACAAGAAGAAATTTTATAAAAAACGGAATACGCTCTTGTTTCTATACCTGTATTACGGCTAGTATCGGTTATTACTATGCAAAGTATATTGAACCGTACTGTCTTTCTTTGACTCACCATACACTGAGCTCTCCACTCATTCCACCAAATTTTCATGGTATGAAAATTGTTCAATTTAGTGATTTACATTTAGGATACTATTTTTCTCTCCAACACCTTTCTACAATCGTTTCAAAAATAAATAAGATTGCACCTGATATTGTTCTTTTTACTGGTGATTTAATCGACGACTACCAAACATATAGCGAAATTCCTTTTGTTTCTTCAATTTTACGAAACATCCGTGCACCCCTTGGTAAATTTGCAATCTACGGAAATCATGATCATGGTGGGTATGGAACCGAATACTATATGAAAATTATGGATGATGCAGGTTTTGAAGTATTACAAAATACCGAAAAACGTATTCGCTTATTAGATAATAGCGAAATTGCTATTTTCGGAATTGATGACATGCTTCTTGGAAAACCAGAAATTGACGTAACATTACAACATGTGCAGAAAGAGCTATATACAATTGTACTCGTACATGAACCTGATATCGCACCTAAAATTGCTAACTTTCCCGTGAACCTCCAGCTTTCTGGACATAGTCATGGTGGACAAGTACAACTTCCCTTTTTAGGAGCACTTGTTACCCCAGCCCTAGCAAAGCATTACATTGAGGGATTTTATCATATTCAAGAATTACTTCTTTATGTAAATCGCGGTCTTGGAAGGACACGCGTTCCATTTCGTTTTTTGTCCAGTCCTGAAATTACAGTATTTACTCTTCAGCACTTGTAACCTATCATTGCCTATTTTCTTATATATCCTTTCTTGTACTCGCTCATCCATACTTTTTCACCATATGATAACAATGAGTCCAATAAAGGAGGTTTTTACGTGTACCCATATCCTCAGCCCTATCTAGTTCGTTCAGGACCCATTGGCCCAGTAAGTGACTCACGCTTCTTACCATTCTTCGGTGTCCCATTTTTAGCAGGACTTGCTGGTGGCTTAATTGGCGGAGCCTTAGCATTCGGCCCTAGGCCCCCTTACTATCCTCCGTACCCACCACCATATCCACCAACGCCGTTTCCTTGTTACGGAGGCCCGTGCCAACCATATTATTATTAACATACACAAAAACTATGAAAAAAAGCCTCTTCATTTAGTAAGAGGCTTTTTTCGTCGTATTCTCATAATCTTGAATCCAGGAATTTACTTGCTTACAAGTTATTAAACTTAACTATTTAACATATAAATCCATTTTAATTTATTGACATATGAGTCACCGCTAGGAAACTAACAAAGAACCTCCACTCATTTTTACCTTTGTTTTCACTTGACATGTGGTTGAACCGCTTCTATGCAGGGACGGTCCTCTCTCCCATCTAAAAAAATGGTTTTATATCGTATTTTCAATGTGTATGTATACATAAATATCCTTCAGCATATCAGTCACTGCTAGGAAACTAAAAGAGGACCTCCACTCATTTTCTACCTTTGTTTTCACTTGACATATGGCTGAACCACTTCTATGTAGGGACGGATCCTCTCTCCCGTCTAAAAAAATGGTTTTATACTTTTTTGAATTCACACATTACTCTGCATCCGTATTTTGATAAGCCATCTTAAATAACTTCAATTGGCTATCAATCTCTTGTGAACCATTATTTATTACATAATAGTATTCACCATCTTTATTTTGTTCACGTGTTTTTACGTTATCCGCTAAAATAAGCTGCAAGATTGCTTTTATTCTTGCTTTCATTTCAAAACCTAGAATTGGAAAAGAGATTTCTACTCGCTTTTCCATATTCCTTGTCATCCAGTCAGCTGAAGATAAATAAATCTTCTCATCTCCATTATGATGAAAATAATAAATACGGCTATGTTCTAAATAACGTCCAACAAGGCTAATCACACGAATATTTTCACTTACGTTTTTAATACCAGGCCGCAAGCAGCACGTTCCTCTAACAACAAGTTCCACTTTTACTCCAGCTTGTGATGCTTCATATAGTTTTTGAATTAACGGTTTATCTGTTAACGAGTTCATCTTTGCAATAATATGTCCATCCCCATATTGTTTATGATAACGAACCTCTTCATCGATCAATTCCATAAATTGATGACGTATATCAAACGGTGCTACTGACAAGTGATGAAAGTGTGGCTTTGTTGTATAACCACTCAAGTAATTAAAGAAATTTGTCGCATCTACCCCAAAATCTTTTCGGGATGTAATATATCCAAAATCTGTATATAACTTTGCTGTCGCATCATTATAATTTCCTGTTCCTAGATGTACAAATCTTTCGATTTTTCCGTGTTTTCTTCTTACAACCAGGGTAATTTTACTATGTGTTTTCAAATGACTTACACCATAAATAACGTGGCAACCAGCTTGTTCAAGTTCCTTTGCCCAATGGACGTTATTTTCTTCATCAAAACGAGCTTTTAATTCAACAAGTACTGTTACTTGTTTCCCCTTCTCCGCTGCAGTTTTTAAAGCCTGAATAATCGGTGAATCCCCACTTACACGGTATAACGTCTGCTTTATTGCTAGTACATTCGAATCATCTGCTGCATCACGCACAAAATCAATAACTGGCTGAAAAGATTCAAACGGATGATGTAGTAAAATATCATGCTCTATCGCTTTTTCAAATACATCTTCTTCATCATCTAAATCTTGAGGGGGCTGTGGTATAAGCGCTGGGTAAACAAGATGATCATATAAAGGCGCTAATTTTTTATACAAGGAGAATAAACATGTTAAGTCTAACGGTCCATCCATCATATATACATCTTCATCTTTCACTTCTAACACTTCATATAATAAAGCTAAAACTCTTTCATCGACATGCTCTTTGCCAATTTCTAAACGGACAGCCGCTCCCCATTTACGTTTTTTTAACTCTTTTTCAATCACTTTTAATAAATCACGTGCACCCTCTTCATGAATTGTTAAATCTGCATTACGTGTAATTCGAAAACGTGTAACAGAAGATACTTTATATCCCGTAAATAACTTATGAGTAAAGCTACTAATTACATCTTCTAATAAAATAAATTTATGCTTGTGGTCTTCACTCGGTAAAAAAATAAAACGTTCGAGCAATGATGGTACTTGAACGATTCCAAGTTTTGTTCGATTCTCTTCCTCTGTTTGTTTTTCATCATACAGAATAGTGGCCAAGTTTAAGCTTTTATTTAACAACATAGGAAACGGGCGATACGCATCTATTGCCACAGGGGTTAACACTGGAAAAATTTGTTCATCAAAATATTCTTCAATAAATTCACGTTGTTCTTTTGTTAAATCTTGAAATGTTAACGGCTCGACACCTTCCATTTCAAGCGCTGGCAACACAGTGTTTTTAAATGTATTATACTGAACTGTCATCAATTCATGAGCTTTCATAGCAATTTTATTTAGTTGTTGTTTCGGTGTTAAGCCAGCTTTATTTTCCGGTTGATTAAAGCCAGCTTTTACTTGATCTTTTAATCCCGCAACACGTACCATAAAAAATTCATCCAAATTCGAACTAAAAATACTAATAAACTTTAATCTTTCCAAAAGTGGATTACTTTGATCTTGCGCCTCTTGCAATACACGTTCATTAAAAGCAAGCCAACTTAATTCGCGGTTATTATAGTAAGCAGTATCATTAAAATTTACAGGATTGTCCTTTATCAATTCCATTTCCCTCACACTTCCCTTTGAAACTTTTTCAATATAATTTAGTTACATTTATTGTAGCAAATTCCAATTTATATAAGTGTAAATTTTTTGTAAAGACATCCGTACAACTTAACATTTCCCTTCAAACACCAGTTGAATGTTCACCTTCAATACTTTTTCAAGTTGTTTCTTTTGCTTTTCAGCCTGCACTTTTTCTGCTAAAGCCGATTGTTCACACTCAATGTGAAAGACAAGCCCCTCTTTATTTTTCTTCACTTGAATCGTTTCAATCAGTTTCCTTTGCCTCACATTTAAAGCAGCAGAAAATTGTAAAATCGCTCCTAACAAACGAATCTTTTTTTGTTCATTTTTATCAAACCACCCTTCAAATGGTTCCAAATGCTGTTTAAATAACATTTTCGACTTATAAGATGCGATAAGCGCAAGCCTAATACGCTCTTTATGCATCATACCGTCAATTGTTTTATTCGCCAATAAATAGAATGTATGCAGACGACTTGCTTCTGCATCTATGTATTTCCCAATATTAAACACTTTGGCAGCTTGATAAAATATACACCAATCTTTTTCTGAAAAAGAAATCATTTCAGACTCTTCAAGTTGTGTACAAATTAACGTTCCTTGCTTGATAAGTTGAACAACAAATTTCATATCCATTTCATATTCATAGGACAATAAGTGTAGACTCTCCTCTATCACATTTGGATAATAAGAAACACCTAAATTTTTTGTAAGTTCCTCATAGAAAACACCTTCTCGTAATCCTTTCCTGCTTAATACAAAGGACGGAGCTTGTATTATGTTTGTTAGCATATAAAATACTTCTACCGCTGGAATAATTGTATCAGCCCGATCTTTTGCTAACCCATCTAACTTCTGTAATTCTGCAAAAGAAAGACCTTCTAATTCCTCTTTTACATCCCTTATATCCGCTTCCTTCATTTTATATAAATGCAAACCTGCTATTGGATACGAAATTATATTTTGATGAATTTTCACCATATTCCGGGCACTCCCGCCTATCGCAATCAGAGGTAGCCTTTTTTCCTTTAACCAAGGTAACGTTTCAAATTGATACCATAAATATCTTCTTAATTCTTCTAATTCTTCTGCAGTTGGTGTCTCATGATGAATGAATTGTTGTTTTAAAGAAAGTGCCCCAAAAGGAAAGCTATAATACTCTATAATTTCTCGATTCCGAAAATACGTAACCTCCGTACTTCCCCCGCCAATATCGACAGTAATTCCTTCAGTAAAAGAAGTTGAATTCATCACAGCTAAATAACCATAGCGTGCTTCTTCATATTCAGATAAAACCCTAAGTACAAAATCAGTTTTTCCTTCTACAAGTTTTTTTATTTCTTCTTGGTTTTTTGCTTGTCTAATGGTCGCTGTCGCAACACATAACACATTATGTAATCCGTGAAATCTTGTACTTTCTTGAAATTCGAGTAATGTTTGTAAGAGTATATTCATTCCTTCTTCTATTAGCACACCATCTATTAAATAGTTTCTTAACCGTGCCACAACCTTTGTATTTTCAATTTCTCTATAAAAACCCCCATTTTGTTTTTCATAAATCACTAATCGCATCGTATTTGAACCAATATCAATAATGGCATATTGCTGTTTCAATATATCTTTCACACTTCTCACTCTTTCATTATCAAATTTCTAGAAACCATTCCTATCACTATTATACAAAATAGTTGTTTTTTGTAACAATATTGCTTTAATATTGAAAATATATACAATCATTTTTTGATATAATAAAAACTACTTTTATTTATGCTATAATATTGAAAAACTAGAAAGGGGTCCCACTATGAAACCTTCACAGTCACAGTCACACAAACAACATTCTATTGATCGATTGGCTCAATCTATTTTCATTGTGAACCGGCATGCAAAAGCTGCTACAAATCCTAAATATTTATATTGGTTGAAAAAGATTGCTTTGGAGCGTTTAATTAAGGAAAAGAAAGCAATAAAAGAAGGATTACATTTCTCTAGAAATCCGCGTTTTAGTCAGCAACAATCAGATGTTCTCATTCGATTAGGTGACTATTTCTTTCATATTCCTCCTACAAAAGATGATTTCAGTAATCTCCCGCATCTCGGTAGCCTCGAATCTTCCTATAGAAACCCAAAAACAACTCTACCTTTAGCAGTAGCGAAAAAAACGCTCCAAGATTATATTGGGCCGGAAGCGCTAAAACAAGAAAAAAAATTAAGCGAACCGATTCCTTGGTATCGTCGTACGTACACAAAAAAATAAAGCAGGTTTGGCCATAACGGCCAACCTGCTTTATTTTTTCTCTTCTTTTATTTTAATGTTCGCTTGTTTATAAAATGCTACTTTTTCTGTATTATATGATTTTGTATATTCATTAAACTTATCTTTTTCAGCATCAATAGCTTTATAAGATTCGTTCACCGCTTTTACTTTATCACTAATATCCTTTAATTTTGCCTCTTTATCTTGAAGCATTGTAAATAATTCTTTTTCTAACTTCAAAGATTTACTATAGTTATCATACATCTTCTTAAAAGACTCATGTCGTTTTTCATATGTATTTTTCACTTTATCTGCTTGTTCTTTTAGCTTACCATTTTCGATTTTTTTCACATATTTATCGACTGATTTTACTTCTTCTTGAGCTTTATTCAACGCTTCTTTTTCTTTATCAATTACTTTCCCGCGTTCTGCTGTATTTTTCATTGCTTGATCTAACTTTTCTTTCACCGCTTGATTATTATCTTTTCCTTCTTGTACAATTTGACCGTATAATGTTTGACCTTCTTTTTCTAATGTCTCTAATTTTTTCGCGTCTTCAAACATTAACTTTTCTTGCTTTGCAGCATTTTCAAATGCTACATATAATTCCTCTTCTGGTTTTGGTCCGAAACAACCAGCTAATAATGTCATAGATAAAACCGTTACAATTGCTATTTTATTATATTTCAACTTCTTTTCCCCCTACAATCTTTTCTTGTCCATTTTACACAGTGTAAAGGTTTACTTGCAACAACTTACAAATATTCTTTTTATTTCCTTAAAAGGAAAAGTGTAGAGATTATTCTCCCTACACTTTTTAAATGAAAAACCATTGTGCAAAAATGTATTGACACATCCATCACAATTATATGATGTTTAAATCTGTTTTTAAAGACTTTTGTTACAAAGAATTGTTTTTTTGTAACAAAAGAGAAAAATTTGTTACGAAAAACATTATTTATATTCCATAACAATAATCAAAATAAGAAATGGACTCTCCCCTGATAGATTTGTCCGTATAGCTTGTATTCATTTTCTTTTCTATTTCATATATATAGTATATATCCATTATCGAAAGGAGAAGAAAATGTTACAAAGAGAAAATATTTCAGACATCACTCGTTTTTTAGCTGGATTTCTCTTATCATTAAAACTATTATTTGAATCATTCGGGCTTTCTTTTATTACAAATGAACAAATTGATGCAATCATAAATGTTGCTTCTTTCTTATATATTTTATATTTCGGATATAAAAATAACTATGTAGGAAAAAAAGGCCTGGAACAAAAAGAATTATTAAAGAAGCATAACCTTCATTAAAAGAGGAACCCATATCAGGGTTCCTTTTTATTGTATCAACATCACTTCTTTTGTTTGTAGTGGCCCATATAATCGGCCTTTCTGCTGGAACGTGTATGTAGCACGTAATGAAATACTGGACGGAATTTGTATACGTGATGCTTTCACCTGACAGGTTAATTGAGCCTTTTCACCTGATAGTAATTCATCAATACGCCACCTTACAAGTTGAAATAAAAACTCTCCCGTTCCTTTATTCGTTTGTAATGTATTAGGGATATATGCAAAATAATCCCGAATCATATGACTAACGATTACATGAGAAACCTCTTCACTTCCTATGTTTTCAACTTCTAATTGAATAAAAAGAATTTCATGTATACCATAAACAACTTTTTGTGAAAAACCCTTATCTTTTTGACTGCGAATTTGTAATGTTACTGTTACATTTTGATTAGATTGTTTACTCGTAACTTCTTTAGAACCACCTTCTATCCACATAACAGGCTGTAAAGACAAAGGGAACACTTCTTTATCTAGACTTATTTCCCACATTTTCACAATGACAATTCACCTCATTCCAGATGTTATTATCTGTACAAATTTATTCTGTTCTCTTCAATATTAAAACACCCTTCTCCAATTCGTTCCCTTTAAAATATCTTTCTATTTTCTCTCAATAAAAAATATACGTCTTCAACATTTTTATCTTTCTTCTTTATCTTATTCGACAACGCGATTAAAAAACCATTTTAAATAGCTATACACCATGTTATTCAATAACTTCCTTTTATTTCTTCAATATTGAAAGCTATAAAGTAAAATGCTAATTAGTAGAAGTTCACCCTCCACTAATTATTAGCTCTCACTAATCCGGGATTTTACAAGCTGTTGATCTCCCACCTAACTTCTGTACTTTCGCTGAATTTCGAGGTAGGAATCTTACTATCCGCAAGTAGCTGGATTAAGTAAAAAAATTTGCCTTTTAGTCAAATTTGACTATAATATAATTTATACTTTCTATTCTTTATGGCACCTTTTATAAAAGGAATACTGAAATCATAGTCGTACATAAAGACATATTAAAGCAAGGATCACTATCCTAAAGAGTAATTAATCTTATATAAAAGGAGGACTATGTTTGCAAGAACAAACATCTCAAAACAAAGTGAGTACAACAAAATTTGTTGTTGCTGGATTATTACTTGGTATTTTAATGGCAGCAATGGATAATACAATCGTTGCCACTGCCATGGCAACAATTGTTGGAGACCTAGGGGGATTTGATAAATTTGTTTGGGTCACATCAGCTTATATGGTAGCAACAATGGCAGGAATGCCGATTTTCGGAAAACTTTCGGATATGTATGGTCGTAAACGTTTTTATATCGGTGGATTACTTCTCTTCTTACTTGGCTCTATTCTTTGTGGTACAGCAACAAGCATTGAACAGCTAAGTATTTACAGAGCGATTCAAGGGATTGGTGGCGGTGCTCTCATGCCAATTGCCTTCACAATCATGTATGATATATTCCCACCAGAAAAACGAGGGAAAATGACGGGATTATTTGGAGCAGTCTTCGGAACGTCAAGCGTATTCGGCCCTTTATTAGGCGCTTATATTACTGATTATATAAGTTGGCACTGGGTCTTTTATATTAATATTCCATTAGGTCTTATTTCCTTCTTCTTCATTTCCAAGTACTACAAAGAGTCTCTACAATATAAAAAACAAAAAATCGATTGGGCTGGTGCTATTACACTTGTAATAAGCATTGTTTGCTTAATGTTTGCACTAGAACTTGGCGGTAAGGAATATGCATGGAATTCCAATATGATTCTTGGCCTATTTACTACGTTTGCTATTATGCTTATTATCTTCTTCTTCGTAGAAAGACGAGCAACAGAACCGATTATTTCTTTCCATTTATTTAAAAAGCAATTATTTGCAGCAAGTCAAGGTGTTGCCTTTTTCTATGGCGCAGCTTTTATTATTTGCACAGTTTATATTCCAATCTTTGTCCAAGGCGTCCTCGGTGGTTCCGCATCAAATGCTGGACTAATTTTAACACCAATGATGGTTGGTTCTGTAATTGGAAGCCAAACAGGTGGACAATTCGCTTCACGAACAAGTTACCGTAACATCATGGTCGTGTCGGGTATTTTCTTTGTACTTGGTATCTATTTACTCAGCACCTTAACAATGGAAACACCACGCGTACTCGTAACACTCTTTATGATTCTTGCTGGACTTGGAGTCGGCTTCTCTTTCTCTGTTTTAAGTATGTCTTCCATTCACAACTTAGAAATGAGAGACCGAGGTTCTGCCACATCCACAAACTCATTTTTCCGTTCTCTCGGTATGACTCTTGGTGTAACAATTTTTGGTACGATTCAAAACCATATTTTCACTGACAAATTAAAAACTGTTTTCCCTCCAGAATTGGCGAAGATGGCACCCGAAAGCGGGGATACAAGCTTTTTATTATCACCGCATGCCACTGAAAAAATCCCACCGCAAATATTGGATGGAATTAAACAAGCACTTGCGACATCTATTGCCGATACATTTTTCTGGGCGCTTATCCCAGCTATTCTAAGTATTATCTGTATTACAATGATGGGTAAAGAACGTCTCTTAACTGGAACAACGAAAAAACAGAAACAAGTAAGTTAATATATGACAAAACAAAACGGTATATCTCTTTATCGAAAGAGATATACCGTTTATACTATGTATAAAGTTTATATTACAGGAGTTGAGACAGCATGAGTATGAAACTAGTCATTCTCGGTTTACTACTCGAAGGAGATAAACATCCATATGAAGTGCAGCACACAATGAAAGAACGGCAAATGGATTGTTATATTAAATATGCAAAAGGCTCTCTCTACTACGCTTTTGAACAATTAGAAAAGCAAGGAGCAATTGCGGTTACAAACGTAGTACGAGATACCAATCGACCCGATAAAACAATTTTCCATATCACTGAATTTGGAAAAGATCTTTTCCAGACTCTTTTATTGAAGCAATTTGAAGCTAAAAACCAAATATATAAACCAATCTATTCAGCTCTTTCCTTTGCTCATTTTGGCGATGAAAAAGCTATTATTCCTATTTTAGAAAAAAAAAGAGATGATACAATTCAATATTTACATACGATGCAAGCGATATACGACCATAGTAAAACAACAATCCCTCGTGCACAACTATATATTTTAAAAAGCGTTATTGAACATATTACCGTTGAATTACATTGGTTAAATGAACTACATAAGGATGCAAGCGCTGGATGTCTTTCTGAAATTGGAATGGATATATAGTAAAACTTCTATACCTGAATGCTTTTCTTCCCACTGCTCGTAAAAATTCTCATTAATCAAGTTCTTACGAGCAGTTTTTCTCTATTTTTGTTCTTATCTACTTTCTAATCAATCAACATTCGTCTTCTTGTTTTCTTTTAACACTCATCTCATATTTTCTCGTTATTCTTGCATGCAAGTTAATGATGAAAAACATCTTTCTTTATTATTTTTCAATTTTAGCAGATTTATTTTTCTGAATAATAAGAATTAAAAACTTTAAAATATTCTTATTTCAAAACAGTAGACAAAATTTAAAAAATTATGTTAGAATTTGTTTCAATATCATATTCGCTTGTTAAATTCCTTTCATAAAGGAAAATAGGTACCCGAAATTTCTTATTTCGTGTTTAAAAGGGAAGCTTGGTGAAATTCCAACGCGGTCCCGCCACTGTAAGTGCAGAGACTTCTTTTCTATACCACTGTGAAAACGGGAAGGTGAAAGAAATCGTATAAAGCATAAGCCAGGAGACCTGCCTATTTTAACAACACTGATAGACTCACGGATGATGATTAGGTGTTATGAACGAGGAGAAAGGGCTATTTTTTGTACCTTTATACTTTTCGTTACACGCATTTCCGAGTAAACGGAAATGCTTACTTTCAATTAGGGAGGAATTTTAAATGGCAATTCAAACAAGTAATTTAGGGTATCCACGTATTGGATTACACCGAGAATGGAAAAAAACGTTAGAAGCTTTTTGGGCAAACAAAATTGATGAAGAGCAATTTTTAACAAGCATGAAAGAAATTCGTCTTCAGCATGTGAAGGCACAACAAGAAAAAGGAATTGACTTAATTCCTATTGGCGATTTTACATATTATGATCATGTACTAGATACTGCTTATATGCTCGGCTTTATTCCATCACGTTTTTCTGAGTTCTCTTCTTATCTTGATGTATATTTCGCGATGGCACGAGGCTCTAAAGATCACGTTGCTTCCGAAATGACAAAATGGTTTAACACGAATTATCATTATATTGTTCCTGAATATGAAGAAGGATTAGATATTTCTTTAAAAGACAATCGCCCTCTTCGCTTATATGAAGAAGCAAAACAAGAGCTAGGGGTCGATGGGAAACCAGTTATATTAGGACCTTATACATTCTTAAAATTAGCAAAAGGATATAAAGAAGATCAATTTGCAACAATCTTACAACAACTAGTTGCACCTTATGTACAACTATTAACTGAATTGCATGAAGCTGGCGCACGCTTCGTACAAATTGATGAGCCGATTTTTGCATCTTTAACAAAAGCAGAAATTGCAGAAGCTAAAGAACTTTATGAAACAATTCGTAAAGAAGTTCCACATGTATCTCTTATTCTACAAACTTATTTTGATAGCGTAGAAGAAAACTATGAAGAGATTATTACATTCCCTGTATCCGGCATTGGATTGGACTTTGTTCACGGTAAAGAAGGCAATGTAAAAGCTATTTTAGAGCATGGTTTCCCAACAGACAAAATTTTAGCTGTTGGTTGTATAGATGGCCGTAACATTTGGAGAGCCGATCTCGATGAAGTTCTTTCTTTATTTAAAACATTAAAAGACCGTTTTACACCGAAAGATTGGATTGTTCAACCTTCTTGTAGTTTACTACACACTCCAATTGACAAAACAGAAGAAACACATTTATCAAAAGAACTATTTGATGCTCTTGCATTTGCAAATCAAAAGTTAGAAGAACTTACGCTAATTAAACGTGCACTTTCTGAAGGTGTTGAAGGTGTTAGCACTGAATTAGCTACTTACCGTACCGCTCATGAAGCTATACGTTCTTCAGCTGCACGTAATCGTGAGGATGTAAAATCAGCACGAGCAACTCTTAAAGAAGAAGACTTTTCTCGTCCTCTTCCATTCGAACAACGCTATGCACTGCAACAAGAAGCATTACAATTACCGCTACTTCCAACAACAACAATCGGTAGCTTCCCACAAACTACTGAAGTTCGTCAAACACGTAAACAATGGCGAAGCGGTGATATTACAAACGAACAATATGAACAATTTATTGAAAAAGAAACTGAAAGATGGATTCGTTATCAAGAAGAAATCGGTCTTGATGTGCTCGTTCACGGTGAATTTGAACGAACTGATATGGTGGAATACTTTGGTGAAAGACTTGCTGGTTTCTCTTTCACTAAGAATGGTTGGGTACAATCATACGGTTCCCGATGCGTGAAACCACCTGTAATTTATGGTGATGTTGCCTTTATTAATGGGATGACAATTAAGGAAACTGCATATGCACAAAGCCTTACAGATAAAGTTGTAAAAGGTATGTTAACAGGTCCTGTGACAATTCTAAATTGGTCATTCGTTCGAAATGATATTTCACGAAAAGAAGTTTCTTATCAAATTGCATTAGCACTTCGTCATGAGATCGAATTACTTGAATCTTCCGGTATCCGTGTTATTCAAGTTGATGAACCAGCACTCCGAGAAGGAATGCCACTAAAAGAAAAAGATTGGGACGCATATATTACATGGGCTGTTCAGTCATTCCTTTTAGCAACTTCTTCTGTAGCGAACGAAACACAAATTCATACACATATGTGTTACAGTAACTTCGAAGACATTGTTGATGCAATTCGTGCATTAGATGCTGATGTTATTTCTATTGAAACATCAAGAAGCCATGGTGAATTCATTCATACATTAGAACATACAACATATGAAAAGGGAATCGGTTTAGGAGTTTATGATATTCATAGCCCTCGTGTTCCAAGTAAAGATGAAATGTATACAATTGTAGAACAATCCTTAAAAGTATGTGATCCAAAATACTTCTGGATTAACCCAGATTGTGGTTTAAAAACAAGAAGAACAGAAGAAGTTATACCTGCTTTAGAGCATATGGTCCAAGCTGCTAAAGAGGCTCGTTCTCTTCTAAAAACAAACGCATAATTAAAAAGAAGATGTCTTTTTGAGACATCTTCTTTTCATACTATACATTTTCAACTAGCTTTCTTCTTAATTCGCATCGGTGATACCAAATAAAAATGATAAAAGATTCCAGCGGCATTCAGTGCTAATAATACACTCGTACAAATAAAAATAAAGTGAAATCCAAGATGTGCTGCAAGTTGTCCCCCATAATTAGTCCAGCAACATTGCAGTGACTTCTTCATTCTTTCTCTTCGAAAAACAGTTCATACCGAACCTTGTACAGTTCATCATCTGTCGGTTCTTCAAGCGGTATCGCTTGCATCACTAACACATATTCACCTTCCGGAATAGGGATATGAAATTTACTTGAAAGAATGCTACTTATAAAAACGCCCTCATCTCCCACAGTAAACGGTGCTGATATCGTTCTCATTACATCTTCTTTCTCAACGTGTTTTCCTGTAGATACCTCGATTTCACACGTATAATCAGAAGTTGCCTCAAAAATAATTACACCTTCTGTTTCAGCATACCCTCTCTCAAAATCTTCATTCGTCCAGTCTACATAAGGCTGTTCCCCATTATAATTCATCACGATTAATTGTGAATAGGAAATTATTAATTCCACATATATCATCCCCTTCAATCACTGATTAGAATGGCTTTCTATTACTTCACTACGAACTTTACGCGCGTACCATTGGGATACTTATCTAATTTATTTCCAACCCATGAACCTGCACCTCTATTATCAGCAGGACTAATATATTCAATATGCGCACCTTTTCCACCTTCTTTACACATCGCCATTGGCCATTCATCACGATCATACCCTTTTTTTGCTGGATATGGAGCTAGAGACAACTTTCTTCTATCAGCTGCACCACTTCGATCAATCGTACACACTTTAGAATGTCCTTCTTTCATCGCATCTGCAATATGTTTACCTGTCTCAGGATATCGTTCTTTTGGAAACTCTAGAACTTGATCATATGTAACTTCTTTCTTATTTTTTGGCTCCTCTGGTATAAAAGCTTCATAAACAGCAACCAAAATAGAAAGAATCGCAATAATTGAAATGATAATACCTTTTAATTGTTTCATATATGTACCTCCGTTTTTGACCTAATTTCTTTTCCTAGGCTATTATAACAAACTTCCTCGATATATGTTTTCAGACATTATTTTATCCCTGCCTCTCCCTTACGCCAAAAACATTCATTTTTATGCAACTTTTCGCTAATCATGTAGAAAACTTCTAGGTTTCCGACATTCTTTTTCAAAGGAAGTCCAAATAAAAAATGGAATTTGTATATACGATACTTTTTGGGGAGGAAATGTCATGGAGGCGACATATAAAACGAAGGATGTTACAAATAAAACAGGAATCCCGAAACACATAGTTCGAAAATATAGTCAACTTTTAGAAGAGCATGGTTATATAATCACAAAAACCGCTGATGCTCGTATATATAAAATGGATGATATGAAGCTTTTGAAATCAATTCATGAACGAGCAGCCACACTACAAGAAGATATTACAGAAACAATCCCTATCATTTTAAAAGAAAAAGAGAATCCACCTGTGCCGGTGATAAAGAAAAATCAAGAGGTTCAATCAAAAGATGAAGGTCGAAACTTTGAAGAATTCATGCTAAAGCTTGAAATGCTTGCACAATTAAACGAAGCGATTATTCATCAAAACTCAACTTTAATTACACAAAACCGCTTAAAAGATGAAAAACTAGATGAATTAATGCAGCAAGTCTATGTAAAAGAAGGCAACCAGGAAGAAATGCTGCAAGAGCTTATTGATCACGCCGCTCAAACAGATGCCCTGCAAAAAGAAAAAATGGACTTATTGATGAATCATATGTATAAGCGTGAGTCAAAACAAGAAGAAAAAATGAACAAGCTTGTCAATCACGTTTATAATAAAGACAGCAATCGAGATGCACAGCTTATGCAAGTCATTCGTGAAATTCAAGAAACAAAGCGACTCATAGCCGCCTCGAGGGATCAAAGTTTATTTCGATCATTTAAAAATTTATTTGTTCGAGTCAAACCCGAAAAAACAAATGAATAAAGTAAAACCATTATCATTAGCTTTCTATCATCCAAATGTAGAAGCTTTACAAGCTTTTCATTTTCACGTATATAAGTCCATTTTCGTTTTTCGACATATAAGTTGCTCACACGAAGAAGAAAAGGTGCCTGCTACTTGTTTTTACTTGGCATGGGGCAGGAAAAGACTCTGACCGATTCTATGCATGGCTGGATTCTCTCTCCCAACTAAAAAGAAGGGGATTATGTCGATTTTTTAATTTGCATTTGGGTTTTCACATATAAATCACAGCTATGAAGAAAAAGAGGACCTTTTCTTATTCTCTCTCTTTGGTTTCACTTCGCATGGGGCAGGAAAAGGCTCTGACCGATTCTATGCATGGCTGGATCCTCTCTACCAACTGAAAAGAAGGGGGTTATGTCGATTTTTTAATTTGAATTAAAAAAAGTTACCTTCTATTGGTAACTTTTATTCCTTATTTCTAACCGCTGGTAATGTAATAATCGCTTCCGTTCCTTTTCCACTTTCACTTTTATATTCCAGCGTACCATTATGTGCTTGTAAAATACTAAAGGTAACCATAAGCCCTAGACCTGTTCCTTTTTCTTTTAATGAATAATACGGTTGCCCAAGCCTAGCTAACTGTTCTTTCGTCATTCCAACACCGCTATCTTTTACTCGCACTATAATAATATCCTCTTTTTGAATGGCGGTTACTTTTAAATACCCTTTGTTTTCTTGAATCGCTTCAATTCCATTTTTAACAATATTCATAATTGCTTGCTTTAACTTTGTCTTATCACCAATCGTATAAAGGTTTTCAGAAATTTCAACTTGTAAATAAACACCTTGCATAGCTGCAAACGAAGACATTAAAGTTGTCATTTCTATAAGCTGCGCTGATAAACATATATGTTCCTTTTTTTCAATTTGTGGTTTAGCTAAATTTAAGTAATCTGAAATTATTTGTTCAGCCCGATCAAGCTCAGCTAGTACAAGACGCATATAATCTTTATTCTTCATATCTTCTGTACTCTCTAATAGCTGAATAAAACCACGAACAACTGTAAGGGGGTTTCTAACTTCATGTGCTACACTCGCCGCTAGCTCGCTTACAATGTTCAGCTTTTCAGATTTTTGCATTTCTGTACGTAACAATGCATTTTCATTTAAATACTCTGTTAAATACACTTGAAATACCATCGTCATAACCATAATAAGAGAAGCGAATATGTACCCACTATATAAATGCGACATAGGTGGTGTAAAGCCTACTCTCAATAAAACTCCAAACATACTACACGCTAAACCGACCAGAACATACAAAGATGAAATAATAAGAGCTAAAATAAGTTTTTTTTCCCTTGGAAAAACCGACCACTTTTTTGATAACAATAAAGGAATAATTGCAAGACACAAAGCTTCTATTATCCGAAACCACTGCAAACCATTCAAAAACCATTCGTATATAACAAAGATAAAAGCCGGGATAACCCCTGCAATCCCACCATACAAAAATGCACTAATAATTGGAATCGGATGAAAATTATAACCACAAACATCACCAAAGCAAATCGAATACGTCATAGAAAGAACAAGCGTAATACTAGATAAAAACATAATAAAATAGCGATTGGGCTTTGGAGGCATATCTTGATAGCGATTTAGACGAATCGCTTCATATAAAAACAGTGGCAGAATAATGATAGCAACTTGGATCATTAAGTCACGGATTAGCTCCATACCCATTCATCCTCTACATGTATTTTGATATGATTATATCACTTTACAGTCACTTTTGTTTTAAAATTTAGATTTTTCTTAACATATTTACGAATCATTTGTGAATAAATGTTAAGAAATGTTACAACTTTCCGAAATGATTGTAAATCCTATACCAAATTATCACAATGCAAGATACAATGAATACGGATTAAAAATAAAATATAAAACGGTCCAGTAAACGGACAACTATAACAACTTACAGCATATAATCCATACTATCTATGTTTACAAATAAGTGACCATTATTTTAGTAGGAGGAAGATAAATATGGCAGGAACTACGCTTGTTTTAAAAGAGGAAAATTTGGTTGTTCTCGAAAATGTGGATAAATCGGTATACGAAGAATTACAAGACAAAACTGGTGAAGAACATTGCACATGCGCTGTGAATGAATCTGTTATGTATCTTGGAAAGGTATCTTCGGTGCTTTGGAATGAAGATGAAATAGATTGGGAATACGGTTATTAAAAAAGTCGCTTTAAGCGGCTTTTTTTATGCGCTGCAAAGCGAAATAATTAAAAATATGTTAAAATGGAATTAATTTTCAAGCGGAAGAAAGGGAGACAAGATGGAACAATTCATTAATCCTAGAGTAAAAGATATTCAAATTTCTGGTATCCGCCAGTTCTCTAATATGATTCAAAACTATGATAACCTCATTTCTTTAACAATTGGACAACCGGATTTCCCAACACCTTCTTTAGTAAAAGAAGCTGCAAAACGAGCAATCACAGAAAACTATACGAGCTATACACACAACGCTGGCCTATTAGAGTTACGCAAAGCAGCTTGTCATTTTCTAAAGGAAAATTACGATTTACACTATTCACCTGAAAACGAAACTATCGTTACAATCGGTGCTAGTGAAGCGATCGATGTTACATTTCGTACCATTCTAGAGCCTGGAACAGAAGTTATTTTACCGGCTCCTATTTATCCAGGCTATGAACCTATTATTAGACTATGCGGCGCAATCCCTGTGTTTGTAGATGTTCGAGAAACAGGATTTCGCTTAACTGCAGAAGCGATTCAGAATGCAATTACAGATCAAACAAGATGCATCGTTTTACCTTATCCTTCTAATCCGACTGGCGTTACACTTTCAAAAGAAGAATTAACAGCTATTGCAAACGTTTTAAAAGATAAAAACATATTCGTTCTTTCTGATGAAATTTATAGTGAACTTGTATATGAAGAAAACCACACGTCCATCGCTCATTTTCCAGAAATGCGCGATAAAACGATCGTCATTAATGGATTATCAAAATCACATTCAATGACAGGCTGGCGCATCGGTCTTTTATTTGCTCCAAGCTATTTAGCGCAGCATATTTTAAAAGTTCATCAATACAACGTTACATGTGCAACTTCAATCGCACAATACGCTGCAATCGAAGCATTAACAGCTGCTAAAGATGCACCGAGAATGATGCGTTATCAATATAAAAAACGCCTTGATTACGTATACAACAGATTGATTCAAATGGGATTAACTGTTGAGAAGCCAACTGGCGCATTTTATTTATTCCCATACGTTGGAAATCTAACATCTTCATCGTTTGATTTTGCAATTGATCTTGTCAAAGAAGCTGGACTCGCTGTTGTTCCAGGAACAGCATTTTCAGAGTATGGCGAAGGATATATCCGTCTTTCATACGCTTATAGTATGGAAACACTAACAGAAGGCTGCGATCGTTTAGAAGATTTTTTAAAACAAAAAGCTAAGAGGTAACCCTCTTAGCTTTTTACGCATAATGATCACAAGTTTGACGCTTTAATAATTTATGCGGAATAATGATACATTTTGAAGTAGACTCAGAATGCTCCACCTTATCAACTAAAGCTTTCGCAGCTTCATATCCTAATTGATAAATATTAACATCGACCGTTGTAAGCGGTGGGCTCGCAATTTCAGATAACAAAGCATTGTTAAAGCTGACGATTGAAACATCTTTCGGTACGGAAACTCCTTTTTTAGCGAGCGCACTTAATACCCCAAGACCTATCAAATCATCTGTTGCCATAATTGCTGTTGGCGGTTTTTCAAGTCCCATTAACTCTTCTACAGCCTGCTGACCACTCTCTCTTGAGAAATCAAAATGTAGAATATATTCATCTGGCAACATAATATCAGCTAATTTTAAAGCATCGCTCATTCCTGCTAAACGGTCCTTTGTAACAAGTAAATCAGAGCCACCACCAATAAACGCTATTTGTTTATGTCCAAGTGAAATTAAGTATTCTGCCACTTCTCTTGCAGCTGTATAGTTATCATTATCTACATATGTAATTTCCTCTTTTCTTTCATAAGGCTTCCCGATTAAAACAAATGGGAAATTCTGTTCATGTAAATATTGAATAATACGATCATTTTCACGTGAATAAAGAAGAATAATTCCGCCGATTTGACGACCCTGTACCATCTTTATAACACCATTAAAAATCTCCTCTTCTGTTTCACCAGTTGACATATATAGCGCATAACCCTCGACATGTGCAAACGAGCTAATTCCTCGGATTACTTCTGGGAAAAATGGATTTTGAAATGCCTTACTTGCAGAACTTGGCATAACAAGCCCGATTGTTTTTGTCGTTTGATTCGCAAGATTTCTTGCGTTTAAATTCGGATGATATCCTAACTCGCTCATTACTTTACGAACACGACGCTTTGTTTTTTCACTTATACTTGGATTATCAGCAATTACACGAGAAACTGTAGATGGGGCAACATTTGCCTTTTTTGCTACATCTTTAATTGTAACTGTCATTAAATCTCCTCCTCTCTTCTTATTCTTCATTCATATCTATTTTTATTCTGTCTTCCACAGATATTAGGAGAAAACGAAAGCTACCATTACTTTATTTCATTTCTCAAAAAAATTATATTAATGTAAACTAATATTCTCCCTCTTCATGTATTGTAAGGGATACAGACTTATTTTCCTATACTATAATATACTATTTTTTTCACATCTTTTCTTATAGGATGTCATATGAATTCTATCTATATATCCCAGTTACTTTTCCGACATATAAGTCATGGCTATGAAAACAAAAGAAGACTTGCACTCATGTTCTCTTTTTGTTTTCACATGGCATGGGGCTAAAAAAGGCACTGACCGCTTCTATGCATGGCCAGATGCTCTCTTCCATCCAAAAAAGAAAGGTTTTATGTCGTTTTTTATTTTGTATCTATATAATCTCCCTATAAAAAGAGAAATGGGACATAATGTCCCATTTTCACCCTTTCGTACCTCCAGCTGTTAAACCAGAAATAAAGTATTTTTGCAATGATAAGAATAAAATAGAAATCGGTATTGCAATTAATACGGATCCAGCTGCAAATGTTGTAAATTCATTACCAAATTTCTTCGCTACCATTTCATATAATCCAACCGCTAAAGTATAGTTCTCTGGCGTACGTAAAATGATGCTAGCTAAAATAAAATCTGTAAACGGACCGATAAATGTAAATAAAGCTACAACTGCTACAATTGGTTTTGCAAGCGGCATAATAATTTGCCAGAAAATACGGAAGTGACCCGCTCCGTCCATACGAGCTGACTCATCTAATTCTTTTGGAATTGTATCAAAATATCCTTTCATAAGCCATGTGTTCATTGGAATTGCTCCGCCAACATAAATTAATATTAACGCTAGATGTGTATCGAGTAATCCTGTTAGCTGCGCTAATATATAAAGTGCGATTAACGCTGAAAAGTTCGGTATCATTTGTAGAATGAGAAACGTTAATAATCCATTTTTTCTTCCTACAAAACGATATCTTGAAAATGCATAAGCAGTGAAGCTAATTGATAGTACTGAGAAAATCATCGTTAACACACTAACTTTTAGCGTATTTTTGTACCAGAGTAAATAATTACTTTTATCAAGATCGAGTAACTCACGATAATGATCTAACGTTGCATTTTTCGGAATAATACTTGATCCTGATAAACTATCTCCTGGGTTAAACGATGAGCCAACAATCCATAATAATGGATAGAAAATAATGACGCACATTATAAAAATAACGAAATAACTTAATGAAAGACGTAACATCTTCTGTCGTTTTATATTCATTTACATCATATCCTCTTCTTGGAATGATTTTGTTCTTTTAAATTGCCATAACGCCACTGAAATAACAATTAACGATAAAATCATCGTAAGTGCGGCTGCTTTTCCGTATTGTGCTGATGTCATCGTTAATTTATAAATCCAGGAAATTAAAATATCCGTTCCACCTGCATTTTGTCCTGACACTGCAGGCCCCCCGCCATTAAACAGATAAATAATACTGAAGTTATTAAAGTTAAACGTATATTGTGTAATTAAGATTGGTGCTGTTGCATACAAAACAAGTGGCAATGTGATTTTCCGAAATTGTTGCCAAGCGGTTGCCCCATCTACTGTAGCAGCTTCATACAATTCCCCTGGAATCGATTGTAATATTCCTGTGGTCATTGCAAAGATAAACGGGAAACCAAGCCATGTTTGAATAAATATTAAAGCGATTTTTGCCCAAAACGGATTTGTCATCCACGCAATTTTTTCAATTCCAAATAAAGCTAACACTTGATTGTTAATCGCTCCAAATGATTCATTGAACATACCAGCAAAGACAAGAATAGATACGAATGCTGGAACTGCCCACGGTAAAATAAAGATTGTACGAATCACTGCTTTCCCTTTAATACCAGGTTGATTCACTAATATCGCTAAGAAAATACCAAGAGCTACTTGGAGTGTCGTTGCAACAAATGTCCAAATAACCGTCCAAGAAAATACGCTTAAAAATGTATCTCTCCACATTGGTAAAGTGAAAATATCAATAAAGTTTTTGAAACTAACCCACTCTACTAATTTCGCTGGTGGAGAATGATATAAATCATAGTTTGTAAATCCAATTAAGAAGACGAAAATAATCGGAAACACAACTACAAAAATCAATAACAGAAATCCTGGAGAAACCATCAAATATGGAAAACCTTGATCTAATAAATTACGGTATTGTTCTTTCACAGAATTTAACGGTATTCCTACATCTCGCTTTTTCCCATTTTGATAGGCATCATATAAATTAAAAGCATATATTCCTAATCCAAATGCAATAACAATTAGCGCTAAAATTCCTTCTACTAATAGAAAGATAGAGTGATCCCGAGGAACTTCTGTACCGAGCGTGACAATTCCCCACAATCCCATATTTAACAAATCAGCAAATGCTACAACAAATGAACCTGTTAATACAAGAAAGATAAGAGCTTTTACATATTGTTTATTATAGATTTGACCTATACCCGGAATGATTGACAACATCGCAGCTGTTTTGCGGTGTTTTGAACCGTTTACTTCTTGCGTGGGTTCAATGGATGTTTGCATATTTCTTCCCCCTTTTTTCTTCCCCTTGGAAGGAAGAGAATTCGTACCTCTCCTTTACAAGAGATACGAATTCCGTATTATTTTTGTTTACTATGGTTTGCTTCAATGTTGCCTTTAATTTGTTTCACAGCTTCATCAAGTGCTGGTTTTGGTTCTTGTTTTCCAGCCGCAAGTAACTCTAATGCAAACCTTGCTGGCTCCCATACTTCTTGCATTTCTGGAATATTCGGCATCGGAATACCTGTCTCAGCCTGTGTAGTTATCGCTTTTGCAGCTTCACTATCCTTAATGATTGGATCTTCCATTACTGATTTTACAGGAGGAATCTCTTTTGATTTTTCATAGCGAATTTTTGCATTTTCTTCATTCGTTACCCAATCAACAAATTTCGTTGCTAAATCTTTATTTTTTGAGAAACTTGTTATATGCCATCCTTTTACCCCAACAAATGTTTTCATCGATTGTCCATTTGGTAATTTCGGCATCGGTGCTACACCATAATCGATCCCATTTTTTTCCATAGCTTGAAATGCCCAAGGACCGTTCATAATGGATGCAGCTTTTCCTTCATTAAACAATCCATCAGCAGCAGCCCCGCCAGACTCACCAATAATACCTTTTGGGAATAAATTCTCCTTATACCATTTTTGAATATATTCCATACCTTGTACGGCTCCATCATTATTTAACCCGATATCCGCTGTATTTGGTTTACCATCTTTCTCACCAAATACATATCCTCCCATACCAGCCATAAATGCATTCGCAAAATACAAATTATCTCCTAATGCTAAAAAGCCATACTTCCCATCTTTCGTGAAATCTTTCGAGAAATTATATAATTCATCCATTGTTTCTGGTGCCTTTGGCATAAGCTTTTTATTATAAATAAATACAGGTGTTTCAATCGCCTTTGGCAAACCATATAATTTTCCTTTATATGTTTGAGCTTCTATAGATAAATCGGTAAATTTACTCTTTACAGCATCATCAACTTTTACTTCATCAATTAAACCTTCAGTAACCACATTTCCAATATGATCATGCGGTAATGTTACAACGTCAGGACCTGTACCTGCTGGACCATCGAGACGTAGTTTTTTTGTTTGATCCGTCATTTGAATTTCAGCCACTTTTACTTTCACGTTATATTTCTTTTCAAAGCTCTTTACCGCTGGTTCTAATGCAGGACCTTTTTTAAGATCTTCCCAAACAAGAAGATCATAATCTCTCTTTTCTTTACTTGCTTCCTTTTTCCCTGAATCTTTCGGACCACACGCCGATAACATACCAATTGCCAAAGCTGAAACTGTTAATAATGATAATGCTTTTTTCACCCTCAAAACCTCCCTAAGTTATATATGTAATAATTGACTTGAAATGAAAACGTTTGCACTTACTAGTTTAATAGAAGCGCAAACATTCTTCCAATCTATGAAAACGTTTGCGCTATTTGTCTATCATTATACATTCTTTTATCTATTTTGCAAATATTTTCTTTCTGTATTTTTCAAAAAATAATGATATTATTCTTTATTCATTGACTTTATATGAAATGAATACTACTCTTATAAGCAACATTAAAGTTAAATCAAAAGCAATCGTTTGCAATATACTATTATTTATAGAGATATCAAAGGGGGATTTTCTATATGTTTAAAGAAGCAATATACCATAGGCCTAAAGATAATTACGCATACGCTTACGACGAAAAAACACTTCATATTCGCTTGCGTACAAAAAAAAATGACGCAGATAGCATCTCACTCATTCATGGCGATCCTTATGAATGGCAAGATGGAAAGTGGGTTACAGCAAATATACCGATGAAAAAAAGCGGCTCCACAGATGTATTTGATTATTGGTTCGTTTCAATTGATCCAAAATTCAAGCGCTTACGATATGGGTTTGAACTAAAGGATCATACAGAAACGATCATTTATACAGAACGTGGCTTTTTCCATGAAACACCTAATGATGATGTTGGCAACTTTTTTTGCTTTCCATTTATTCATAAGCAGGATGTTTTTAAAGCGCCTTCATGGATAAAAGATACAGTCTGGTATCAAATTTTCCCAGAACGATTTGCTAATGGAGATTCCGCATGCAATCCAGTAAATACACTTCCATGGGGAAGTACTGATCCTACAGCTACTAATTTTTTCGGCGGAGATTTTGCAGGTATTATCGAGCACCTTGATTATCTTGTAGAACTCGGGATTACCGGCATTTACTTTACACCTATCTTTAAGGCACACTCTAATCATAAATATGACACGATTGACTATATGGAAATTGATCCGCAATTTGGCACGAAAGAAACGTTCAAAAAGCTCGTTGACGCCTGCCACGAGCGTGGTATAAAGGTCATGCTAGATGCAGTTTTTAACCATAGTGGCTACTTCTTTGATAAGTTTCAAGATGTTCTCAAAAAAGGCGATCACTCTCGCTATATCGACTGGTTTCATATTCATGAATTTCCAATCGTAACAGAGCCACTTCCGAATTATGATACTTTTGCCTTTACACCATATATGCCAAAATTAAATACGGCTCATCCAGATGTAAAAGAATACTTACTCGAAGTGGGGCGTTATTGGGTACGAGAGTTTCACATTGATGGTTGGCGGCTTGATGTAGCCAATGAGGTCGATCATCGCTTTTGGAGAGAGTTCCGTAGTGAAATAAAAGCCATTAACTCTGAAGTCTATATTCTAGGAGAGATTTGGCATGACGCTCTGCCATGGTTACAAGGGGATCAATTTGATGCCGTCATGAGTTACCCTGTAACAAATGCACTCCTTTCTTATTTCGCAAATGAGACGATTCAAGCAAGTGAATTTATGGAGCAAATCACAGCATCTCTTCACTCCTATTCTATGAACGTAAACGAAGCTGCTTTTCACCTATTAGACAGTCATGATACACCGAGAATTTTAACGACCTGTAATGGTAATAAAGATAAAGTGAAATTACTATATATATTCCACCTTTCTTTCATCGGCTCACCATGCATTTATTATGGTGATGAAATTGGGATGGATGGCGGAATGGATCCTGGGTGCCGAAAATGTATGGTTTGGGATGAAGATAAGCAGGATAAAATATTATTTAAGCATCTCCAAACATTACTTTCATTGCGGAAACAATACAAAGCATTTGGTGGCTATGGAACATTTCAATGTATTGAAGCAAATGATGAACAGGGTTATATTTCTTATACGAAAACACATGAAGAAGAAACCATTTTCATTGTTTTAAATCCAACAAACAATGAAATATCAGCTCCTATACCTTTCGATATCGCAGGTGAAAAAATTGTAAATTTATATACAAACGAAGAGTTTTCAGCAGAAGCAGACTCTGTACAGGTTGCACTTCCACCGTATGGGTTTTCCATTTTGAAATGGTAAAATATAAAAGCCTTGTGTCAAAGATTACACAAGGCTTTTCATTATTTTAATTTGTATGCTCTCGCTTCATATGGCTGTAAATCGATACTCTCAATTGCTTCATCTTGTACATCATAATTGTGTATCAATAATTCCGAACTATTATAAGTTATCTCTTTCGGTATTTCAAATACACACTCCTTCTCAGTAAAGTTCGCAATGACAAGCAATTTTTCATCTTCCCACGTTCTTACATAAGCAAAAATAGAAGGATGTTCTTCTAAAATTAAATCATATGTTCCATACACAATGATTTCATGCTTTTTACGAAGTTCAATTAATTTTTTATAGTGATAAAAAATAGAGTTCCCATCTTGTAATGCTTGTTCTACATTGATTTTTTTATAATTAGGATTTAATCCAATCCACGGTTCTCCCGCTGTAAAACCAGCATGCTCTCCAGCATCCCATTGCATTGGTGTTCTAGCATTATCTCGCCCTTTTATATAAATCGATTGCATTACTTTTTCTTCATCTTCACCAAGTTCTATCACTTTTTCACGGTACATATTCAATGTTTCAATATCTCGGTACTCATCGATTGAATCAAAGTGAACGTTGGTCATTCCAATTTCTTCCCCTTGGTAAATATAAGGAGTTCCTTTCATCATATGAAGTACCGTGGCCAACATTTTCGCTGATTCTATGCGATATGTTTTATCATTGCCAAAACGAGAGACAACACGAGGCTGGTCATGATTATTCCAATATAAACTATTCCACCCTGTCTGTTCTAAAGCTTTCTGCCATTTTGTTAAGTTCTGCTTTAATGTAAAGAGCGAACATGGCTTTACGTCCCACTTTCCTCCCTCTCCAGAATCTAAATCCATATGTTCAAACTGAAATACCATTTGTAATTCTTGACGTTCTTCTGCTGTATAAAGTTTAGCTTCCTCTGTTGTTACACCCGGCATTTCACCAACTGTCATGATATCGTATTTTGACAATACCTTCTGATTCATTTCATGTAAGTACGTGTGAATATTCGGTCCGTTCATAAAGTATTGGTGGCCTGATACATAACCTTCTCTCTCCGTTTTCACAGCTGGCAATCCCTCTGTTTTAGAAATAAAATTAATTACATCCATACGAAAACCATCGATTCCTTTTTCAAGCCAAAACTCCATCATCTCATAAACATCTTTTCGTACTACTTCATTATCCCAATTTAAATCAGGTTGCTTTTTAGAGAATAAATGTAAATAATATTCATCTGTCGTTTCATCATACTGCCAAGCGGAGCCACTAAAAGCTGCCCCCCAATTATTTGGCTCTTTTCCATCTTTTCCAGGACGCCAAATATAGTAATCTCGATATGGATTGTCTTTTGACTTACGAGATTCAACAAACCAATTATGTTCATCTGAAGTATGGTTCACAACTAAATCCATCATTAATTTCATATTACGCTTATGCATTTCACTTAATAGTTCGTCCCAATCTTCCATTGTTCCAAACTCATCCATAATCTTGCGATAGTTGCTAATATCATAGCCATTATCATCATTTGGAGATTCATAGACTGGTGATAGCCAAATAATATCTATACCTAGTTCCTGTAAATAATCAAGCTTTGAAATAATTCCGCGAAGGTCACCAATCCCATCACCATTACTATCCATAAAACTACGTGGATAAATTTGATATACAACACTTTCTTTCCACCATTGCTTTTCCATCATGCTACCTCATTTCATTTTTTTAATAAAAAATTCCAGGCGCAAACGTTTTCACTAATGAATGATAACAGATTTTAAAAGAAATGAAAATAGCGCTTACATTCTTCAAACTTAATTTATTCGATTTTCAAAGAAAGGGGCTTTATTTATTAAATATTTTACCCAATCTATGAAAACGTTTTATTTTTTTATTTATTTTTTAAATACATTCGTTTATAATGAATTCAAAGAAAACGTTTGCATAATTTTTCTAGGAGGAAAAGTCATGGCAGAACTAAAGTTAGAAAATATTTATAAAATTTATGATAATAATGTAACAGCAGTAACAGACTTCAATTTACACATTCAAGATAAAGAATTTATTGTTTTCGTTGGTCCATCTGGATGTGGAAAATCAACAACATTACGAATGGTAGCTGGACTCGAAGATATTTCAAAAGGGGAATTTTCAATTGACGGTAAGGTAATGAATGATGTTCCTCCAAAAGATCGAGATATCGCGATGGTCTTCCAAAACTACGCGCTCTATCCACATATGAGTGTTTATGATAATATGGCATTCGGCTTAAAACTTCGTAAAATACCAAAAGACGAAATCGATCGTCGTGTGACGGATGCTGCTCGAATTTTAGGACTTTCGGAATATTTAAATCGAAAACCAAAAGCATTATCCGGTGGACAACGACAACGTGTTGCCTTAGGTCGCGCGATTGTCCGTGACGCAAAAGTTTTCTTAATGGACGAGCCTCTATCAAATCTAGATGCAAAATTACGTGTAGCGATGCGCTCAGAAATTTCTAAACTACATCAAAGACTTGGGACAACAACAATTTATGTAACACATGATCAAACAGAAGCAATGACAATGGCATCACGTCTTGTCGTTATGAAAGACGGAAAAATACAACAAATCGGCTCACCAAAAGAAGTATATGAAACACCAGAAAATATTTTCGTTGGTGGATTTATTGGCTCACCTGCGATGAATTTCTTCCGTGGTAAATTAACAGAACAGGACTTTGTCATAGATGGTAAAGTAAAGATTAAAGTATCTGAAGGCAAAATGAAATTATTACGTGAACAAGGTTATGTGAATCAAGAAGTTGTACTAGGGATTCGTCCAGAAGATATTCACGATGAACTTTTATTTTTAGAGGCTTCACAAGGAACAACATTTACAACTCAAATTGAAGTTGCAGAACTATTAGGCGCAGAATCTATTTTATATATGAAACTTGGAAATCAAGATTTTGCGGCACGCGTTGATGCAAGACATACTTTTGCACATGGTGACCAAATTAACCTTGCATTTGATATGAATAAAGCACATTTCTTTGATAGTAAAACAGAGAAACGTATTCGCTAACATATTGCTTTTCGTCATACAAATACAAAAAAAACCGTCCACATATATATTTTGGGCGGTTTTCTACTATTATACTAGGGTTCCTACTGTATGAAATGACTGTTCTTTTGTACTGATAATACCGAAAATAGGTAAATCAGTGAGCGTTACTTCTTCTTGGTGCTTCATAAAAGATGATGTCAATTGTTTTATTTCAATCCAAACGTCATTAATACAAAGCGCATTGGAATCGTTCTCTTGTTGACGTGAGAAAATAGAATCTATTTTATATAAGCCAGCATTATTAAAGAGTACATCAATACGATTATAAGCGTCCATCGCTACTTCAATGACACGTTGCCAATCTCCTTGTTTCGCCATATCATGGGTAACAAAAAGTGCCTCTCCACCTAAATCTACAATTTCCTCCGCTGTTGCTTGTCCATTTTCCTGATCAATATCCGTCACAATTACTTTTGCACCTTGCTCTGCCAACAAAAGAGCTGTACTACGCCCAATACCGATGCCACCGCCAGTTACAACGGCAACTTTCCCTGCAAGCTTCATCATCATTACCCCTTCTGTAAGTCTTACCGTCATTCAGTATACTCCTTTCGCCCATAGCTCTGCAAGCAGGAAAAGTCCATATCCCGTCTTGTAAACGTTTACTTATTTGTTCTCTCTTTTTTCTTACTATTATATTGATCAAAAGCTAGGCCGATAAAAATAAGGATTCCCCAAAAAATCAAACTACCTCCTGTCATTTCAATCTCCCCTTTGTTATATAAAGTGAAATTTTTCTTTATCCTCTACTAATTATTATCCTCATCTATCTTCTTTGCTTTCGCTAAAGTTTGAGATGGGGATTACTATCCATGCATAGTGGGATAACACATTTGTTTTATTCATCATAACATTTTCTTAATTTTCAATCTACTTAAAAAGGAATAGGCTATGTTAAAAAATCCACTTTCTAACACAACCTACAGAAATATAGAGGGTGCTCTATAGAAGATGTCTGTTCTCTATAACTTTCATTTATAAATCTATTTTTTTTCCGACATATAAGTCGCTACTAGGAAGAAAAAAGGGACCGTTATTTGTTTCCTCTCTGTTTTTACTGGACATAGGGCAGAAAAAGGATCTGACCACTTCTATGCATGGCCAGATCCTCTCTCCCAACTAAAAAGAAGGGATTATATCATTTTTTATTTGTATTTATATAGAACTTCTTTATCATTCTATCCTATTATTCTTTAAACGAAACTCATCACTTTCGTTTTCATAATTAGATCATGGAAGGCACAATTATCTTTACGGAACAACATCATATATACATTACAAATAGATGGAATTCCTAATAGCAATATGTTTGGTATTAACAATACAAAGAACCTTACTGTTAGCGTTTGAATTGTTAACTTTTCACTTGTTAATGATATAAGTCTTGTTCGTGTGATTTTTTTACCAATTGTACAACCTCTCCATATAAATGGAACAAAAATAAAATATATAGCCATTAATATAAAAACAAGCGTAAGATCATATCGGTAATCACCTAAGCTTATATTAAAACGATTGAAAATGGCTCCATAATTTCCCGTTACAATTGCTACAACCGCACCATACATAACCGAGATAAAAAACATATCAATAATGGAGGCACCTATGCGATTCATTACCACCGCTGGACGATGCATCTTTAACTTCATTTTATGTCGACTCCTTCGTATCCTTCTTTACCTGCTTCATCGTACCATTTCTAAAAACCATTGTAAATAACTCATATATTGGCGTTTCTTTTCCTTTTCTTGTACAATGTGTTTACAATAAGCATTTTATAAGGAGGCCTCATATTGAAGCGATTGATGACCGTAATTACCATTATACTGCTGACTGGTTGCGCAGCAAGTTCTAGCCATTCAGCTTACACCATCAATGATGAATATGAACTAATAAATACTTCCGGAAATGCATTTGAACTTTTTCCAAAACAAGACGCTGTATACGCTACACAATATGTCCCAGCTAAAATTGTAGAAATTGCATGGGACGATATATATATTATTGCAAAACAAATTGAAGAAAAATCCGATCCCAATAACCCCGAATCTAGTATTACAAATAAACAAATCGAACATTATTGGATTATTGATATGAACAACAATCGCCGTTTTGGTCCTTATAACGAAAAACAATTTCAGGAACAAAAGAAAGCATTTCGAATTTCTCAGCAATTACAAACCGTAGAAATTTATTTAGATGAGCAAAACAAACAGTCTGCAAATACCTAAAAATGGCTGTTTGTTTCAAAATCAAAACTTTTTCAATCCATCTGGTGATTTTGATAACTTGGATGCTCCCCTTTTATCATGATAACAGTACCGCATTTTTTACAAATTTCTACCTCTGCAACTGTTTGTGCAAATAAAGTAAGATTATTTTTTTGGTTTGGTGCTATCGTCGTTTTTTCTGTCTCTTTACTACCGCATTCGTAACATCTTTTTTCCATTTTTCTTCCCCCTTTGCACTTTATAATACATTCGCTTTGATTTGACAAATTTCCTGTTCATTTTCTATGTAAATCCATTTTAACCTTTCAACATATGAGTAGCTCACGCGAAGAAGAAAAAGTGACTTGCTACTTGTTTTCTCTTTCTGCTTTTACTTGGCATGGGACAGGAGAAGGATTTACCGCTTCTATGCATGGCTGGATCCTCTCCCCCAACTAAAAAGAAGGGGTTTATGGCGTTTTTTAACTTGAATTTATATATACAAAAAACACCTCACTTAGACAGTGAGATGTTAAATGTTTGTGGTTCTATAACTGTTTCATATGCATCACCCGTTGCAAGAACATCTGTTGTAAATGCGATTTGAGTAACCTCTTTTTTCTCATCCTCAAGTATTAATCCAACTATTCCTTCCCTTATCTCGCCTGGTTTATACTCTTCCCTTGTAACACTTTTTGTACCTACAAGCGTATCCTCTTCATATAAGAAGTTTTGTTTTGGAACATTAAATTGCTGTGTTTCATTAATCGTAACATCATTCATAGAGAAAAACTGTATGTCTTTATCTCCACTATTTTCTACCTTATATGTAATTTCGACATAACGGATTTTGTCTTTAATGTCTTTTCCACTTAACGAAGCGTACAACTCAGCATCTTCTCGATTGACTTTATCTCCAAGTCTGCGCTGCACTTCTTCTGGACTTAATGCTGTATATACTTTCAATGTATCTTTTGCATCTTGACTCATTTGTGATAATGCGATAATCTTTACATCTTGCACATGGATTTTCATTGGAGCTACTTCAAACGTTTGATTCACATGTTTTAGTTGCTCTAATTTAAATGTTCCCCATCCTTTTTCTTTTACAGCCTGTCCAACTTTCTGTAATTCCTTACCGCCATATTCAGTCGTCTCTGGAATTGATTCTTTTTTCTTAACTTCTTTTTTTCCTTCCTTATGGAAGCAACCACTTAGTATAATGAGAAAACTACATAAAATACAAATACTTTTCCATATTTTCATCTTCTTATTACTCCTAACACTCTCATTCATAATTCACTAGATTATTCCCTTATTTTGTATACTGCTGAAACAATAAATATACCACAAAAAACACTTGTAAGTCCGGATACTATTATACTCCCTATTTGTAAAATTTGAAAATACGGGTCTAACAATGCATGAGCAATAAACGCGCCAAGCGCTGTGATCATTGACCATCCCCAGTATTTCCTTTTCTCTCTTACTGAAATCCTATCTACTTTTGATTGAGAATCCCTATATTTCAAAAGAACAAATGTAATGAGTACAAAACCAAGACATGTACTCCCATGTTGCATAAATTTATATATTGGTATCGAATAAATAGATTGTTGGAGAAAGGGTAGATTCATAACAAAATAACCCGTCTTATGGGTAAAAGCATCCCAAACAACATGTGTAAGCATACCAAATAATGCAGAATAGAGAAACACAAAAATTTCTTTCCATGAAGTAAGCTTCCAGGGGATTGATGCTACATTACAATAGTAAATTGAAAACGGCCAAGGCAGATGCTCTATAAATGGTCGTTTTACAATATAGTGATATATGTACGCCAAGATAAAAACAAGTGGCAAGTTTAAATAAAAGAACCCTAACCATGTATGTCCAATGACGCCATATGGCCGAAAATGCAAAAAATATTCAAAATCGGGCGCCATACTTCCTAATACTAGTGCTGTTATTGAAACATATCGTTGTTTCTTGCAAAAAGGAATAACAACAGCTGGATGTGCAAATGTAAACGGCATGAGTTACTCCCTTCTAAATATTAAAACTGCAGCTCTATATATAAATCCAAATTAAACACTAACATCAAACCATTCTTTTTAGATGCGCGAGATCATCCAGCCATGCATAGAAGCGGTCAGTACCTTTTTTCGCCCCATGCCGTGTGAAAACAAAAAGAGGAAATAAGTGGAGAACTATTCTTGTTTTCATAACCACAGCTAATATGTCAAAAAATCAAAATGGATTTATATAGAATATAATCTATCATAACGATATCGATTCTTTATATGCAATACTTATTTTGACATTGGAATATCTATACCTTAAATGCTATAATCAAAATGTAATTTTCAGGAAATAAATACAGTGTAATTTTGCCGCTAATACTTGTATTTTCCCTTATTCTATTCGTTTTTTTCTATAGAAGCACTTAAACATAGTTACATATACCCCAAGTATGATAGGCTTTATTACCGCAGTATTAATTTTTACTCTCAAAAAAATAAATACGGATGGGAAGGATTAGATTATGGAATTCTACAATTTATTATCCTCCTCGCAAGTTGCCTCCCCCTTGTATTTGCTGCTATATTAGAAACAAAATCTTCAACGAATTGAGGTTTATATATTGAATGAACATACGACCTTTCTAAAGAGTGTCTCCTTACAAAAAGAACATATCCCTAGTTTTTCTGTGTATCCATATTGCTTACCTGCGATCCGAACATTGCAATCGCTCCATTTTCATCCCAATGTAACATTTATTGTTGGAGAAAACGGAACTGGTAAATCCACATTATTAGAAGCAATTGCTGTCGCTTTAGGTTTTAATGCAGAAGGTGGTACAAAAAATTTCCGTTTCACTACTTACGATTCTCACTCTTCCTTACACAAATATATTCGCGTTACTAAAAGCTTTGCTACACCCAAAGATGGCTTCTTTCTGCGGGCAGAGTCATTTTATAACGTTGCTTCCTATATTGATGAGGTGGATGCAAATGAGGATGCCATATTAGGCAATAAAGTAATTGATTCATACGGTGGTATATCCTTACATGATCAATCTCATGGGGAATCATTCTTTTCTCTATTTATGAACCGCTTTTCAGGACAAGGTTTATATGTTTTAGACGAGCCCGAGGCTGCTTTGTCCCCAATGAGGCAACTTTCTATGCTTATTCGGATGCATGAATTAGCTAAACAAGGATCACAATTCATCATCGCAACACATTCTCCTATTTTAATGGCTTATCCAGAGTCCACTATATATTCTTTAACACAAGAAGGAATCCATGAATCGACTTTAGAAGAAACTGAACACTATCAAACAACAAAACTCTTTTTTGAAAATCGTGATCGGTTATTCCATCATTTGTTTCAATCATGAATTTGAACTCTCATCAATAAAAAAGAAGCAGCAAATTGCTGCTTCTTTTTACAACGCTTCTATAAATAGTGCTACTCCAATGCCACCGCCGACACAAAGAGAGGCAATTCCTTTTTCTAAACCTCGTCTTTTTAATTCGTGAATTAAACTTACTGTAATGCGTGCTCCTGTGCAACCAATTGGATGCCCAAGACCAACACCACTTCCGTTAACATTCACTTTCTCACGGTTTAATCCAAGTTCCTTCTCAACCGCTAAATATTGTGCTGCAAAAGCTTCATTAATCTCTAATAAATCAGCATCTTCTAATGACCAATTTACTTTCTCTAACCCCTTACGAATTGCTGGCGCTGGACCGATTCCCATAACCTTCGGATCTACTCCAGCTACAGAATAGCCAACAATTCTAGCTAACGGTTGTAAACCTTTTTCCTTAGCCTTTTCTTCACTCATCAATACTAAAACCGCACTTCCATCATTAATACCGGACGCATTCCCTGCAGTTACGGACCCACCTTTACGGAATGCCGGCTTAAGTCCAGCCAATTTTTCAGCTGTAATATCCGCGCGCGGATGTTCATCCTTTGAAAATACTACTTCTTTTCTACGTTCTTTTATCGTAATAGGAACAATTTGTTCATCAAAATAACCTGATTCAATTGCTTGAAGCGCTAATTGATGGCTACGCAGCGCAACTTCATCTTGTTCCTCTCTTGTAATTTCATATTGTTCAACTAAATTTTCAGCTGTTTCCCCCATCATAATATGGTGAATCGGATCTTCTAAAACTTCCCACACCGTATCACGAATTTCTCCATGTTGAAGACGCTGTCCCCATCGGTGCTGTTTTAATGCATAAGGGCTTGAGCTCATCGCTTCTACTCCACCCGCAATAACAACATCACTTACACCTAGCTGAATTTGCATTGCTGCTGACATAATCGCTTGCATACCTGAAGAACATTGACGCTGAATTGTATAACCTGTAACTGTTTCTGGAAATCCTGCTGCTAATGCAGCTGTTCGCGCCGTATTTGCTTCGTCTGTTCTTTGAATACAGTGTCCTAAAATGACTTCATCCACTTCATGAGGATCTACTCCACCTCTTTTGACAGCTTCTTGAAGTACAGGAACAGCTAATTCTACTGGCGTTACATTTTTTAGCGCTCCTCCAAAAGTTCCAATTGGCGAACGAACTGCGGCTGTAATGACAACATTATGCATCTTGCACTTGCCCCTCTCTTATGTACCCTGGTAAGTTTTTGGATGGAATAGCAGAAGATGTATATCTGAACTTATCATACTACAAACATACTAAAAAATCAAAATATTTCATATAATAAAAATAGAGGGAATCCCCCCTCTATTCTGTTAATGCGTATAAGAATTTTTGTAAAATTTTCTCTGTTGTTTTATTTAAATTAGGTAACTTTTCAGCAGGAAAATACTTGAGATCCAGCCCTTCTTCATCAAGCCCTATTTTTCCACTTACGTGATACGCTTGGTATAGATGAATCACATTATAAATCTCATCTCCATTTGGATAGCGATAATATACATCTTTCCCAGAAAGAACGCCAAGAAACTGCAACGTCCTTGCTTCTAATCCCGTTTCTTCAAAAAGCTCTCGCCGAGCCGTTTCTTCCGTTGTTTCTCCTAACTCCATTGCACCACCTGGTACACCCCAATCATATGTATCCGAGCGATATTGAAGCAATACCTCTTGTTTTTCATTTAAAATGATCACAGCTGATCCTACAAGAATTAACGGTCTTGTACCGACTGTTTTTCGTAACTCTTCGATATACCCCATTATAAATCTCTCCTTTCCTCATCCTTCCTTATCATAGCAAAATTCCTTGTTTTTTTGTGACATGCAAAAAAATATTCCTACTAACAAAAAAAGGAAGCACCTGCTTCCTTCCCATCATTTTTATTTTCGAAAACTTTCATATTTAGCTGCTTCAAATGCCTTTTCAATCTCTTCATTTCGATAATGAACATATGTAAAACGTCCTAATTCTACTAATCGAGCAATTTCCTGCAATGCTTTTTGCTTTTCATATGTCTCCTCAATCGCTACATGGACATAAAATTTTGTAAGCGGATGTTCATATAAAGCTTCTCCAACCTCTACATACGCATTCTCTACCCCTTGAACCAACCTGACATAACTTGCAAACTGATAAACAGCTTCTCGATCTGATACAATTTTTAATGTGTACATATATTCTCCCCCTTTTCTTTTACTATATCAAAATGAATAGCATATAATTTAATTAAACTATGAATATTTTCCGACTCCTTCTATTTATTCTTATATCCATATTATCCATTCATTTGTACCTTCTCAGTTAAAAACACAACAATTCGTAAAAGTAAATTGTAATCAGTCCCATCAAAATACACCTAATTATAGGAAGTCTATCCATACACACCAGTTCTCTTTCACATAGTATATTAATAAACTATTTTCCATTTGAGGTGTTTCTAATGGATCCGTGCGTAAATATATGTATTTGCATTGCCCCAGGCTCCGATATTACAAACGACCGTATCGCCAAAGACTTAGCAGTTGCTGAATCAATATGGCACCCCATTTCATTTCAAATTAGAGATGTCATTATCCTAAATGAATCCTTTACATTCCATGATGGTGAAATTAGCTATATAGATTCTGTCCAGAACCAACCTAAAGTTTCTTCCTTTTTTAACACCTGTTCATCCGAAGTTCCCGATTGCGATATTTATATTTGTTATATCGGAAGTAATTATTTTAAAGAGCAATCCGTAATTGCATGTGCCTATTCATTCGCTATAAACCAAATCCTTACGGGTTATATTATTCTTACTAATGCCGCTTCCCCTATGAAAAACATATATACACTCGCCCATGAAATCGGTCATATTTTATTCACACGACGTATCGGAGGAAAACTTACACATGCCGATCCTCACTCGCAAACTGGATCTGAACACCATCCTTCTCCAACGAATCTCATGTATCCAATTGTCCCTCGCCCAGATCAAGTACACATTGAATCTTTATTAACAAAAGAACAGCGAGCGTTATCTTTACAGAGTTCTTTATTACACAGAAAAAAACAGTAACCATATCAGTTACTGTTTAAAAAATATTCTACATGCCAGCTACAAGAAAAATACTTTTTTACAAATCCCCCAAAAACAAACCTTTTCTTTTTAGGCGGGATAGAGCATCCGATCCTACATAGAAGCGGTCAGATCCTCTTCCTGCCCCATGCCAAGTGAAAAACAAGAGAACAAATCACCTTTTCTTTTTCGTAACAGCAACTGGTATATTTAAAAATCAAAATAGATTTATATATTAAATTAAAAAATACCCTTCATCTATCTCTTTAGCAAAGATCGTATATATTCTATGTCTAACGTAGCTAAAGCTTAAAAGCATCGAAAATATACAAACAATAATCACTTGCATATAAGGTACTCTCCTCACAGCTAATCCTATATATTCACTTTTCTTTTCTCTAATTTTGTATGTATCATTACAAGAACAAATAAAACAGCTAAAAATATAAATTGTTTTATATACAGACTCGGCACACTCGATAAATCAACTTTGAAGAATACATACTCTATTGTAATAGGAACCATTAAATATAACAGAGTAAACCAGCCACCAATTTTTATATTTACAAATGTTGCTATGAGGAATATAGTAGCTACAATACACTAGCTTTGCTCGGTAGTAAATTGTATAACTGTCGTACCATAAAACTCATTTAATAGTGCGATGCTAAAAATTGTTAAGAAATACAAACTACCAGTAATACACATTATAATAAATTCAATTGTTTTACGTTTAAAAGCAGCTATTCTCATGCCCCAAATCAGTATCATAATACCTATAGCACACATAATCGGATACCCAATTAGTTCAATAGAAGAATACGACAAACGATGATCTACTTGACTAAAAAATACACTCTTCATCATTGTGAATGCCAATGCATTCACAATGAAATAGACTAACCAACTATAATTCTCCTTCAGAAATAATTGCAAGGAGACAACCTTCTAAAATCCCTTTCAGCATTTGACTTGTCGACATAATTCAAATCCTCCCTCTATCTTGTTTTACAAGATAGATAAGCAAGATAGCTTAGTGTTTTTTTCCAAATGTTTGCAGGATTTTCATGATACCCTCTCTAAATAGAGCAATAAGACAAATTTTATATAAAGGAGTGCTCTCATCATGGTTTCAAATCGTGTCGTCTTTTTAACAGGTGCTGCAAGTGGCATCGGTTATGAAATGGGAAATGCGTTTGCAAAAGAAGGAGCGAAAGTGGTGATTAGCGATCGCCTTGAAGATCGTGCGAAGGAAGCCGCTGAACAGTTACGCAAGGAAGGATATGAAGCAATCGGTCTCAGATGCGATGTCACATCTGAGCAAGAAATATCAGAAGCTATTTCCGAAACTGTTACAAAGTTCGGCTCACTTGATGTGTTAATAAATAATGCTGGTATGCAACACGTCTCGCCAATTGAAGAGTTTCCAACCGATAAGTTTGAACTTCTTATTCAAATTATGCAAATTGCACCGTTCATCGCAATAAAACATGCTTTTCCAATTATGAAAAAGCAAAGGTATGGGCGCATTATTAATGTTGCCTCTATTAATGGACTTGTCGGCTTTGCTGGAAAGGCTGCCTACAATAGTGCGAAACACGGTGTGATTGGTTTAACAAAAGTCGCTGCTTTAGAAGGCGCTACACACGGAATTACGGTAAATGCTCTGTGCCCCGGCTATGTTGATACACCGCTTGTTCGAAACCAACTCCAAGATTTAGCAACAACAAGAAATGTTCCACTAGAGCGTGTATTAGAAGATGTTATTTATCCACTCGTACCACAAAGGCGATTACTGGCTGTAGAAGAAATTGCTAATTATGCTTTATTTTTAGCAAGTGAGAAAACAAAAGGAATAACTGGTCAGGCTGTTGTCATTGATGGTGGTTATACGGCACAATAATCTTAAAAAAAGGCTTATGTTTTCAAAAAACATAAGCCTTTTTCTTCACTTCGTTTCATGCGGAGCTTCATATCTTGTCATCTGCTGTGGTAATTTCTCAATCGCAACAATTACACCATCTAATTTACTTTCAATACGATGCAGTAAATATAACGTTACAACAATTGGAAACCCAACATTACCGATCATAGATATCCATTCCTCCATCTATTTCCCCTCCTTTCTTTTAAATAAATAAGCAAAAGAGAGGAATTTTGGCAATAAAAAAACAAGCTACTACACATTAGCTTGTTTTTTCAAATAATGAAGCAATCTCTACAGCATAATCTCCCTGTAAAATCCCTTTTTCAGTAATAATACCAGTAATTAATTCATGAGGAGTTACATCAAATGCCGGATTATAAACACCAACGCCCTCTGGAGCAATTTGTTTTCCAAATACCTTTGTAACTTCAGCTTCATCGCGTTCTTCAATCACAATTTCAGTCCCTGTGTTCTTCGTAATATCAAATGTAGAAAGCGGAGCAGCAACGTAAAAAGGAATATAAAAATATTTTGCTAGTATAGCTAAATTCAATGTTCCTATTTTATTTGCTGTATCACCGTTTGCGACAATTCGATCTGCTCCTACAATAATAGCAGAAATATTTTTTGTGCGAATTGCATGGGCTGCCATATTGTCTGTAATAAGTGTTACATCAACACCAGCTTGTTGCAATTCCCATGTAGTAAGACGCGCTCCTTGCAAAACAGGTCTTGTTTCACATGCATAAGCATGTAAATTCACCCCACACTCTTTTCCAATATAAAATGGAGCTAGTGCTGTTCCATAACGAGCCGTAGCGATACTCCCAGCATTACAAATCGTTAAAATATGATCCCCATCTTGAAATCTAGTTAAAGCGTGCTCTCCGATACTGCGGCACACATTTTCATCTTCTTGCTGAATTTTAAGTGCTTCCTCTTCTAATATTTTTCTTGCTTCTTTAATTGTTGTTGCCTCCTTAATAGAGGCACTCATACGATCAATTGCCCAAAATAAATTAACAGCTGTCGGACGTGATGTTGCTAAATAATTACAATCTCGTTTGAATTTCTTTTCAAAGTCAGTGATATTCGTAGCATTATATCTTTTTGCTGCAAGTGCTAAACCAAAAGCTGCTGTAATACCAATTGCAGGTGCTCCTCGCACTTCTAACATCACAATACTTTTCCACACATCTTCAATACTGGTTAACGTTTTATATTCTACAACGTGCGGTAATCTCGTTTGATTTAATAATGCAATCGAATCTCCTTTCCAGCTTATAGAACGCGGAACGGCAACTGTTGCACTCATGCTTTTACCCCTCCTGAAACAATATATTGAAATACCGTTTGAAACAATCGAGTATCCGCACCGGTTGTTTCATGTAACAATAGTTCTCTACCTAAATATAATGCATGCTTTTTAGCTTGAATTCTTCTATTCTTATCCTGAATTCCATCCAAATCTGCTACATGTGCTAATCCAATTGTTCGACGAATGATTTCGCAACCTGCAAATCCAACTGCATCAGCAAAAATATTTTGCAGTACAATTGCCAGCCATTGTTTCTCCTTTGTATATGATTCTACTCCGTCTAGTACCCATAGTTTTGTAAATACTTCTACAAAATTACTCCATGTTTTTTCAATATGATTAAATAAGATATTTCTTTTCTCTTCTTCTCTTGATAATGCATTTAATAATAGGTTTGCTATGAATTGACCAAGATCAAATCCGAGTGGTCCATATGTCGCAAATTCCGGATCAATTACCTTCGTTTCCGAAGGTGATGAAAAAATGCTACCTGTATGTAAATCACCATGAATTAATGCTTCTTTTCTCGTTAAAAATTTATATTTATACTGCGCTACCTGTAACTTCAATTTCTTATCACACCAAAGTTCGTCTAATACAGGCTGCAATTCTTCCTCATAATCGTTTGTTTCATAGTTCCCAAATGGATCTGTAAATACGAGATCTTCTGTAATTTTACAAAGATCAGGATTAACAAACTTGCCGTCTAGCACCCTTTTCTCTTCTGCTAATAGACCAAAATCTGACGTATAAAAAAGAACGTGTGCCAAAAAACGTCCAATATGCTGAGATAAAAGTGGATAATCTTCCCCTTCAATCAACCCTTTACGAGTAATTGTAAGAGATGATAAATCTTCCATTACTGTCACAGCTAACTCTTCATCATGACCATATACTTTCGGAACATATTTTGGTACATATTTCGCAAAGACTTGTAATGCTTGACTTTCAATTGTAGCTCTTCTTAAAGAAAGCGGCCAGCTTTCCCCAACGACTTTTGCATATGGGAGAGCTTGTTTTACAATAATACCGCGTTCTCCATCATGGAGCCGGAATACATAATTTAAATTTCCATCCCCTATTTCATGGCAAGCCACCTTTGCTTTTTTCTCAAAGTATCCATGCTCTTTTACATACTCAACTGCTGTTTCTTTTGTTAATGAACGATATCCCATTTTTTATCCCCCTTTATTAAATTCAGAGGCTTTTCATCATAAGAAAAACCTCTTTCCATGAAGAAAGAGGTTTGAAGTTTATCTTCTCCCCTCTTATCTGTCAGAAAGTTATCCTTTCTGCTGGAATTAGCACCGTGCCTTTTTGGCGCATAAGCGCCCCATCTTACAATGGTATTACGGTCGGTTGCTGGGTTTCATCGGGCCAAATCCCTCCACCTGCTCTTGATAAGAGTTGCATGATTTATTTAAATTTTTAACTTTCTGTTACAGACTATAACAAGAATAAAAATCATTTGTCAATATTTTTATTTATATAATTCCGGGCGTCGATCAGCAAAAACAGGAATTCCCTTACGCACTTCCTTAATTTTTTCTAAGTCTATCTCCCCTTGTAAAATTGATTCTTCTTCTCCTGCTTCTGCTACAATTTCTCCCCATGGATCAACAATAAGAGAATGTCCAGCAAACACATTATTTGGATCCTCTCCTGCTCTATTGCATGCAACTACATAACATTGATTTTCAATCGCTCTCGCTTGAAGAAGTAAACGCCAATGAGCTAAGCGAACAAGCGGCCATTCTGCTACAACGAATAATACATTTACCCCTTTTACAGTATGAACACGCATCCATTCTGGAAAACGAATATCATAACAAATGACACCACCGCACTGTACACCATCCAATATAAATTCTCCTGTTTCATCACCTGCTATTAAATAGTTATGTTCATTCATCAACTGGAACAAATGAACCTTACTATACTCACTTTGTAGTTTTCCTTCACGATTTACTGTATACATCGTATTCGTAACACCATGCTTTGTTTGCCTCGCAATAGAACCACCGACAATATTCACACCATATTGCTGTGCCCAATCTGAAAGAAGTTGCTTTGTTTGAATCCCACCCCCATCTGCAATTTCCGGCAATCTCTCTAAATCATAACCAGTCGTCCAAAGTTCTGGTAATACGATAACGTCCGGTTTTCCTTGCATCGCCTCTTTTATTTTTTTCTTTGTATTTTCAATATTTGTTTTTACATTACCAAAAGCAATATCCATTTGAATACATGCGACTTTCACTTTATCCACCCCATCTTCAATTATTTGTTCTTTACAAAAACTTAGAAAGGTTATATCATTTGTCACTAGAATTGTAACAACTTTCAAAAGAGGTGGAAAGTATGAAAGATTTTCAACCTTCCGAGATTGTAACATCATTACCAACGCAATTTTTCGCTTCACTTGTTGCAAAAGTTAACAAAGTCGTCGAAGCAGGGCACGATGTTATCAATCTAGGTCAAGGCAATCCAGATCAACCAACACCGCCGCATATCGTAACAGCTTTACAACGTGCAGCAGAAAAAGCAGTTCATCACAAATACCCGCCATTTCGCGGACATGAAAGCTTAAAAAAAGCCGTTGCGACATTCTATGAACGTGAATACGGAGTCAAAATAAACCCTAAAACAGAAGTCGCTATTTTATTTGGTGGTAAAGCCGGTCTGGTTGAATTGCCGCTTTGTTTTACAAACCCTGGTGACACAATACTTGTACCTGATCCAGGATACCCTGACTATTTATCAGGCGTCGCTTTAGCGAAAGCAAAGTTTGAGACGATGCCATTGTTAGCAGAAAATGATTTTTTACCGGATTACACTAAAATCAATGATTCTATTGCCAAACAAGCTAAATTGATGTTTTTAAATTATCCTAATAATCCAACTGGTGCTATTGCATCAAAAGAATTTTTTGAAGAAACAATATCATTTGCAAATGAAAATGATATTTTAGTAGTTCACGACTTCGCTTATGGAGCAATTGGCTTTGATAGTAACAAACCAACTAGCTTCTTACAAGTAAACGGCGCAAAAGATGTTGGCATTGAAATTTATACACTATCAAAAACATTTAATATGGCTGGTTGGCGTATTGCCTTTGCAATCGGTAACGAAAGTGTCATTGAAACAATCAATTTATTGCAAGATCATATGTATGTCAGCATTTTTGGCGCTGTACAAGAGGCGGCTTGTGAGGCACTATTAAGTTCACAATCTTGTGTAAATGAACTTGTTGAACGCTATGAATCACGGAGAAATGCACTCATTACAGCGTGTCGTTCAATCGGCTGGGATGTTGTCGCACCGAAGGGATCATTTTTCGCATGGCTTCCTGTTCCTAATGAGTATACATCAGAACAATTTACTGCCTTATTGTTAGAACAAGCACATGTAGCAGTTGCACCTGGAGTCGGATTCGGCGAACATGGCGAAGGCTACGTTCGTATTGGATTATTACATACAGAAGAGCGATTACAAGAAGCTGTTCAACGAATCCAGAAATTAAAAATTTTCAAAAAACCATTGACATCATAAAAAAACTCTGTCAAAATTCAGATATCGAAAAAATTTAAACATTTCTAAATACTTCTTATCAAGAGCAGGTGGAGGGACGAGCCCGACGAAACCCGGCAACCGATCTACAATTGTAGGCACGGTGCTAATTCTCGCAGCATTATGCTGACAGATAAGGAGCTGGTTGTAAAAAAACCTCTCCTTAGCTGAGAGGTTTTTTTATTTAACTAGGAGGTTATGAAAATGAGCGGAATAACAGCAACCTATTTAATCCATGATGATTCTCATAATTTAAACCAAAAGGCAGAGCAAATTGCTCTCGGTTTGACAATTGGTTCATGGACTCATTTACCACACTTATTACAAGAACAATTAAAACAACATAAAGGCAACGTCATTCATGTCGAAAAGTTAGAAGAACAAGAACATGTAAATACGTACCTTGGAAAAAAAGTAACACGTGGACTCATTAAAATTCATTATCCATCACTAAATTTCAGCCCTGATTTACCAGCCATTTTAACAACAACATTTGGCAAATTATCATTAGATGGCGAAGTTAAACTGATTGATTTAACATTTTCAGATGACTTAAAAAAACATTTCCCTGGCCCTAAATTTGGTATTGAGGGCATTCGAAATCTCTTACATATTCACGATCGTCCACTTCTAATGAGCATTTTCAAAGGAATGATTGGACGTAATATCGGATATTTAAAAACTCAACTACGTGATCAAGCAATTGGCGGTGTAGATATTGTAAAAGATGATGAGATCTTATTTGAAAACTCATTAACGCCACTTACGAAACGAATTCATGCTGGAAAAGAAGTATTACAGTCTGTATACGAAACATATGGCCATAAGACTTTATATGCAGTGAATTTAACGGGACGTACTTATGATTTAAAAGAAAATGCAAAACGAGCAATCGAATACGGTGCGGATATCCTACTTTTTAATGTCTTTGCGTACGGATTAGATGTACTACAATCACTTGCAGAGGATAAAGATATTTCTATTCCTATCATGGCTCATCCTGCCGTTAGCGGTGCTTATGCATCATCGAAATTATATGGGGTTTCTTCACCATTATTACTTGGAAAATTGCTTCGTTATGCTGGTGCCGACTTCTCTTTATTCCCATCACCATACGGCAGTGTTGCATTAGAAAAAAAAGAAGCCCTTCTTATTACAGAGGCACTAACAAAAGAAGATCCCGCTTTAAAAAGAAGCTTCCCTGTTCCATCAGCTGGCATTCACCCTGGTTTTGTTCCATTTACCCTTCGCGACTTTGGTAAAAATGTTGTCATTAATGCAGGTGGTGGTATTCATGGTCATCCGAGCGGAGCACAAGGTGGGGGAAAAGCATTTCGAGCAGCAATTGATGCCACTTTGCAAGGAACACCATTGCATGAAGCAGGTAACACTGATTTACATGCTGCACTGCAATTATGGGGAAATCCATCTCACGAGGTGAAACTATGAGTCTTCAAATTTTTTGTGACTTTGATGGTACAATTACGAACAATGATAATATCGTTGCCATTATGGAGAAATTCGCTCCACCAGAAGCCGAAACGATTAAACAAAAGATTCTATCACAAGAAATTTCCATTCAAGAAGGTGTAGGGGAATTATTTTCCCTTATACCTACAAGTTTACAAGATGATATCACTACTTTTATAAAAGAAACAGCGGTAATTCGGACTGGATTTCAAGAGTTTGCACAGTTTGTCCAAACAAATAATCAGATTTCACTTCACATTGTATCAGGCGGAATGGACTTTTTTGTCTATCCTCTTCTAGAAGGAATCATTAGTCCTGAGCACATTTATTGTAATACGACTGATTTTTCCGGCGAAACAATTAGGGTAAACTGGCCTCACCCATGCGATGAACATTGTAAGAATCAATGTGGTCTCTGTAAATCAACACTGATTCAGCAATTAAGTTCAAACGGTGATTTCAATATTGTGATTGGAGATTCGATTACAGATTTACAAGCAGCAAAACTTGCTGATAAAGTATTCGCTCGTGATTTTCTCATTACAAAATGCCAAGAACATCAAATTTCCTATACAGCATTTGAAACGTTTTATGACATACAGACAGAAGTTACGCAATTGTTGGAGGTGATAAAATGAAACAACTTTTTCGTCAATGGGAGGAATTGAGTAAATTAAAAAAAGAATTAACAGAAAGAAACTGGTTTCCTGCTACAAGTGGAAACATTTCAATAAAAGTGAGTAACACTCCAATGACCTTTCTCATTACAGCAAGCGGAAGAGATAAATCAAAAACAACACCTGATGATTTTCTATTAGTTGATCATACTGGAAAGGCTGTTTTAGAAACCGATTTACGCCCTTCAGCAGAAACATTGCTACACACTCATATTTACAATCATACAGAAGCTAGATGTGTTTTACATGTTCATACAATTGATAACAATGTAATTACAAACGTATACGACAAAGAAGTTTCATTTTCTAATCAAGAAATTATTAAAGCTCTTAATATATGGGAAGAAGGAGCCTCTATCCAAATTCCAATTATTGAAAATCATGCTCATATCCCAACATTAGGAGAAGATTTCCGGAAACATATTCATGATGATGCTGGAGCTATACTAATTCGCAACCACGGTATTACTGTTTGGGGAAAAGATAGCTTTGATACAAAGAAAAGATTAGAAGCATATGAATTTTTATTCCAATTTCATATAAAACTATTATCAATTCAAGGAGGCGTTTCACATGGCGCAAATTCGTATTCATGAAATAAATACCCGCATTGAAAATGAAGTGGAAGTGGAGCAATTTTTACAAGGAGAAGGCGTTTTATATGAGAAATGGGATATTTCAAAACTTCCTGCTCATTTAGAAGAAAACTACTCCTTAACTGATGAAGACAAAAAAGAAATTTTAACAGTATTCTCTAAAGAAATTGCTGATGTTTCAGAACGTCGAGGTTATAAAGCACATGATGTTATTTCTCTTTCAAAGGCAACACCTAACCTCGATGAGTTATTAATTAACTTTAAACAAAAGCATCATCATACTGACGATGAAGTTCGTTTTATTGTCAGTGGGCATGGCATCTTTGCCATCCAAGACAAAGATGGTCGCTTCTTCGATGTTGAACTTGAACCTGGTGATCTAATCTCTGTACCTGAAAATGCAAGACATTATTTCACATTACAAGATGATCGCCAAGTTGTAGCCATTCGTATTTTTGTTACAACGGAAGGCTGGGTTCCCATTTATTAAGGTAGTTAGTTGAATAAAAGGAATTGGACCCCCTTTTCCTTCCTTTTATTCACTCTACATATATACATCCTCCTATGGAACAGGCTTATTTCAAAATATGAAATAAGCCTGCTTTTTTATTTTCTCCCACCTCGTATATTCATTATCCAGAATGAACGACCCCTCATTTTTCCGTTTTCCACTTTATCAAGTATATTTATCAATAATTTTTGAACATTTTTTGAACTTTTTCTGAAAATTCTGTTTAAATTGTGTTATAATACAAATAATAGAAAATGTATCGAAAAAACTGCAAAAGAGGGGGAAAAACATGAATTTAATTATAGCACTTATACTTGGGGTTACTTGTGGAGCTATTCCAGCTATTCTTGGGGCAATTATGGAGGAATTAGAAATTGGTATGTTAGGTTTTGTCGCATCTTCTGTAAGCGCTTTACTTTTTGGTTTGTACGGTGCTATTCCTGTCGCTATTCTCTTTTCATTTTATATATTACGTCATGCTCGCACAAAGCAATTCAGTCGAAACCATATGGCCAAAATTATTCCATTTCCAATTGAACGCTCTCGTCGTGCTTCAAGCTTATAATCCCATTATTATATCCTCAAAATATATCTACTTTCATACAGCCTGCCTTTGTCAAAATGAGCGTCCAATTTTCCCAAAAAAATATTTTAAACAAAATAAAAAAGTCCTCAAACAAGGACTTTTTTATTTATTGTCTTCCAAAAATTGAAATAGTTCTTGTAAATGAAGAGCATCTTCTCTGTAGCTAACAGATACATAACATACACTATCAATTTCAGCATGCATATATAGGTCGATACCTTCACGGTCATATTTTAAAGCTAAATAAAATTCCATTTCTTCTAGCATTTTCTTTGATGTTCGAATAACATAATGCCCTTTCTCATCACGTCCATATTCAAATGTTGGCTCAAAATCATACTTTTGTTTAAACGCTGCTTTTTGTTTATCATTAATCGACATACAAGTTGTACGCTGCACAGCATCAATCATTCCATCAAATTTTTCTAAATTCATCATATTACCCCCTTATGTATTTTTTATATAATACTTGTGTTCCACTGTCTTCCTCTCCTGCTTCTATTAGTTGTTCATATAAGTCTTTTGCGAGAGTTAAACCTGGTACAGGTAATTCTAACTTTTCAGCCTCATCTAATGCAATCTTCATGTCCTTCATAAAGTGTTTTACATAAAACCCTGGCGCAAAGTCTTCCTTTAGCATACGCGGAGCTAAATTACTTAATGACCAACTACCAGCTGCTCCAGTTGAAATACTTTTTAATACTTTATCTGGATCTAACCCCGCTTTCTTTGCATACGCTACCGCTTCACAAACTCCTATCATATTAGAAGCGATCGCAATTTGATTACACATTTTTGTATGCTGTCCACTGCCTGCTGGTCCTTGTAGCTGAATGTTTTCCCCTAGTTTTTCAAATAAAGGTAAACATGCTTCATATACTTCTTCTTCTCCACCAATCATAATAGCAAGTCTACCTTCTTTTGCACCAATATCTCCTCCTGATACTGGCGCATCTAGCGTATGTACATTCTTTATTTTTCCACCTTCATATATACGTTTTGCTAACGTCGGTGTAGATGTCGTAAAATCAATTGCAATTGTCCCCTCACTTGCATGTTCTAGAATTCCCTCTGTTCCAAAATAAATTTCTTCCACATCATGCGGATATCCTAACATTGTCATAACAACATCTACATTTTTCACCAAGTCTTTTGGTGAATCACACCAATGTGCTCCTTCTCTTAACAAAGAACTTGCTTTTTCTTTCGTACGGTTATAAACATATACTGTATAACCACCTTGTAATAAATGATGTACCATACTTTTCCCCATAACACCTGTACCTATAAAACCAATTGATGAAATTACTTGTTTCATCCACTCATCCCCTTTTTTCTAATAAGTCACTTACCATTTTTCGAAATTCCTTATTGAAATCATCATTTATGCTATTTTGCACATTTGAGAATAAAACAACAAATGTTCCTTTATCTTTATTAAAATTATTAAATGTATTCCAACCAGCTACTACACCATGGTTATGGAAATAATCAGGATAGATATAAAAACTAAATGCATACTTTTTTTCTGATGAAGGTATAAACATTGCTTGTATACTTTGCTGTGAAAGAAGTTTTCCCTTTATAATTGCTTCATCTAATTTCTTCATATCCCCAACTGTAGTATACATCTCACCGCAGCCATATAGCCAGTTCATTGCTAATTTTGGAGCTGGTACAAGTATATTATTTTCCTTTTTGTACCCTTTCGTGAAATGTCTCTCTCCTGGCGCCATATTCCCCATGCCTGACTCATGCATACCCGCTCGCGCAAATATATTTTCCTTTACATATTCTCCTAAAGGCTTCTTAGATATATTTTCTATAATATAAGCAAGCACCATATAATTATAGTCAGTATATTTCCAACCAGTACCGGGTGGAAAAACTACTTGTTGGTTTCCAATCCAAGTAACCAAAGCCAAGCGGGATGTAGCATTCACTTTTCCTTTTCCCTTTCCCTTCCCTGGTAAGCCAGAAGTGTGTGTGAGAAGGTGGTATAATGTAATATTTTTATCTGCGGGGAATGAAGGTATATATTTATTTACATTATCCTGAATATTTACTTTTCCCTGCTCTTGCAACTGTAAAATAGACGTTGCCACAACAGTCTTAGTAATTGAACCGATGCGATATTTTGTTTGCGGTGTATTTTTAATTTTACTTTGAACATCTGCATATCCATATCCTTTGTTCAGCACTACATGATCTTTATCTGTTACAAGAACGGTTCCATTAAAGTCTTTATCAATTAAATATTGGTCTAACTTTTGTGCCACACTAGCATAATCAATTGGTGGTCGCTTCTTTTCTTCCACATTATCCTGTAATTCAGATTTAACAGAAGGGATTACCTTTGATGTTGGCATTTCTTGCTTCTCCGGCGTATACAAAAAATAGTACACAATTCCGCATACTACAAAGCAACTCAAGACCATCATAATCAATCTTTTTAGCATGTAAAAACCTCCGCAGTTACTTCATTATAAATGGTCCCCCCTCTTTCTATTATCAGACAACAAAAAAAAATCGCAACACTTTGTTGCGAAAAAGTTACATTTTTTCTTTCCTATATAAACGTACTTGGTTTTTTCCATTTTTTTTCGCTTCATATAAAGCAATATCTGCTCGCTGCATCAATTCCTCTTTTGTAATTCCTTGCTCATATAAAGCAACTCCAAAACTTGCGGTTAATTTCGAAATGCTAGAGAATTGTTTCGTTTCAACAAAAAAACGTAGCGATTCAGCAACTTGGAAGGCCTCTTTTTCCGTTGTATTTACTACTAATATAATAAATTTCTCTCCACCCCACCGTGCGAAAATATGCTGAGATGCTAGTTTAGATTTCATAAGTTCGGCTAACTGAATTAATGCTAAATCGCCAAAATCATGACCATATGTGTCATTCACTTTTTTAAAATCGTCTATATCAAAAAGAATAAGTGCCATTGTTTGATTTATGCGCTCTTCGTTTTTCCATTTTTCTTCCAATAGTTGTTGGAACTTCAAGCGATTGTATATTTCTGTTAAAGAGTCAATTGCAGCAAGCTGTTCTTGCTCTTGATATAACCCATCTAATTCCGTAATATCTGTACACTTAACAATAAACCTAGACAAATCTTCTGGTACAGATACAGCACGTAATAAAAAAACAAACTCTTCGCCTTCATAATTATACATTTTAATTTTTCTGGATTGCTCTAAAGAATCATCAAGCCAGGTAATATCGTAATTTGTTGTGTAATATCCATGCTCTTCAACAAAGTGTTCCGCAAATATCATATGATTCTCATGATATGAAAGTAAATTTTCATATCCAAAAAAACTCAAAAAGTTCGTATTACAGTCGACGATCTCATCATCTTCTACAATGAATAATAAATCATTTTGAAAATCAAACACCATTTGAAGAAGCTCTTGTTGAATAGTTACTTGCTGCAATAGTGATAATTGATAGAGACTTTTGTTTATCTCCTCTAGCAGACCCTGTGGTGTAACAGGAGCCATCACAATATTTCGTACTCCTATTGTAAGCAAATCTACAAATTTTGAAGTCACTGGCTGATCCCAAATAACAATAAAAGAACTCATTGAATTATATATGTGCTTTATATACTCTACTTGTGTACCATTCGACACATAAATGATTACAACTTGTGGTCGCACTTTTTCAAATAACATTTTTCCCTCTTCAAAACTATTTGCTACAAACATACATTTTGGATGTATATTGTCAATCGTATATTGGTGATTACACCCTTCTTCTATATAAAGTACATTTACATGGAGATCCTGTAATACATTTTGAAAAACTGTATTCTCTAATAAAAAATGTAGTATGTTCACCACTAGTCTTCACTCACTTCATATAGCCTGTTCTACTGAATTCTTCACTATCCTTTTCTATAAGGGACCGTTATCAAAAGAACCCGATTGGTGAGGGCTGAGCATCAGCAGGAACGAGAAACTCTCCCACTGATAGGAGCTTCACTTTACATATTTCTTTCTTAATCTGCGAATCATCTTTTTATTGTATGACTACATGGATGATAGCGATTGTACGAATGTCCCCTTTTTATTCTATTCTCAACAACTTGACAATTAAAATAAAGATATTATATTCTTTTACAGTGATAACTTACAAAATGTAAGTGTTTTTTTACATATGGTATTTTTTATAAATCCGCATAAAACTTGGAGGTATATTATGACACAGCAAGATTTTTTTACTGTTTTATATGAACGAACATCTAATCGTGCATTCAATCCTGAAAAGGAAATTTCAAAAGAAGAATTACAAGAAATTTTAAAAGCTGCTGGCCAAGCACCGTCAGCTTGGAACTTACAACATTGGAAGTTTCTTGTTTTCCAAGGTAAAGATGTACAAAGCCGTTTACATCCAATCGCTTATAATCAACAACAAATTCTTGATGCCTCTGCAGTAGTCGCTATTTTAGGTGACCTAGAAGCAAATAAAAACATTGATCCTGTATATGGGCCAATCGTAGAGCGAGGATTTATGAAGGAAGAAGCAAAAGAACGTTTGGCACAAAATATTGAATCTGCATATACGCGTGAACAATATCCACGAGATGCAGCCCTTTCTAATGCATCCCTAGCCGCAATGCAACTTATGCTTGCAGCTAAGGCAACTGGTTGGGATACTTGCGCAATCGGTGGCTTTAATCCACAAGCACTAATGAATGAATTTAATGTTTCTTCTCGCTATGTACCAATTATGTTAATTACAATTGGGGAATCTACATTAAAAGGACACCCAGCACCACGTATGGATGTTGAACAAGTAACTGAATGGGCAAAATGAAAAGTCCCATAATAGCATAAAAACCGAAGGGAGTTTCCCTTCGGTTTTTATGTCATTTCTTTGTAATATTCCAACATATATAAATAGCAATTCACTTCTCTTCCACCTCCAAAAACGCAGTATTTTGTCGAATTTTGTTATACATTGAAATATAAGGGGTGTTTTTTTGTTACAATTGTGATACAATGGTAACAAATAGATAACAAGAGAGGGATTTTCATTGAATTCATATGGAAGCTTTATTGCATTTTTAAGCTATACCGTAACTGTGCTGCTTCTATACTTTATTGGAGATGCCACAAATATTACAATGCTACAATTTCCAAAAGAAAAAGCACTACAGCTAGAAGAAGGACTACATATCTCACAATCTATCGTACCATTACTGTTAGCTCTTCCCGTGTATGCGATCGTTTTATATAAAAGTAAAAAAGTGTAAAGGATACCTCGTTATAAATGAAGGTGTCTTTTTCTATATATCCGGTTATTCGTGAATAGTTAAACCTCTCCTAAAGATTCTTGTTGATTCAAAGATGAGGAATACAGGATAACTCCCTATAAAATTCCGATGCTTGAATAAAGAAAAAACACTAATAAAAGTTGCAATCTATCTTCCCCTGTCATTTGCCCTTATCCAAATAGCATTAAATAACAAATACCCATCTGGTTATTTAAAATAAGAAAATATCCCAGTAAAAATTCCACGCTATGTCCAATCACCACATATGGAACTTACATACATTATAAGTGTGAAGGGGGTGAAGAATTATGTTTGGATCTTTTGGAGGTCGTGATGACTTCAGAGGTTGTAACTTTGACGATGGGTGTAAAAAAGATGATTTTAGAAACGATGATTCTAGAAAAGATGATTTTCATAGAAAATCACTATGTAATGTCCTTATTAACATTTCAATTGGAACAAAAATTTCTCTTCTAAAAGTGAAAGATTGTGGTACGTTCCGTGACGTAGTATTCGAAGGATTTTCCTGCGGTGTGGCTCTCTTCTCCAAGGATAACTGCAGAAAAGATCATCACCATGATTCAGGTGATAATAACAGACACAAAGACGATTTTAAAGGATTATTACGTGTTTGCCCAGAGGATATAATCGCAATTGCAATTTGTTAGAAGTTTAATCTTGTACAAAAAACCTGAGACCGATTTCAAATCGGTCTCAGGTTTTCTTTTTACTATTAAATACTTTTAACTAATTCAACAACTTCTTCAGCAGTTGACATTGTTAATGCTTTTTGTGCTAATTCTTCCATTTGTGCTTTTGACAACTTACTTAGTTGTGTTCTTGCAGGAAGGATAGATGTTGCACTCATACTGAATTCATCTAAACCTAATCCAAGTAGTAATGGGATTGCAAGTGAATCTCCTGCCATCTCACCACACATACCAGCCCATTTTCCTTCTTTATGAGCAGCATCGATAACCATTTTTACAAGACGTAAAATAGATGGATTATACGGTTGGTATAGGTAAGATACACGTTCATTCATACGGTCAGCAGCCATTGTGTATTGAATTAAGTCGTTTGTTCCGATAGAGAAGAAATCAACTTCTTTAGCAAACTGATCAGCTAATACTGCAGAAGCAGGGATTTCTACCATCATACCCACTTCAATATCATTAGAAACAGTTGTTCCAGCCTGAACAAGTCGTTCTTTCTCTTCTAATAAAATTGCTTTTGCTTGACGGAATTCATCAAGAGTTGCAATCATTGGGAACATAATTTTTAAATTACCATATACGCTAGCACGAAGTAATGCACGAAGTTGTGTACGGAACACATCTTGCTCTTCAAGGCATAAGCGAATTGCACGGTAACCTAAGAATGGGTTCATTTCTTTTGGTAACTGTAAGTATGGAAGTTCTTTATCTCCACCAATGTCAAGTGTACGAACAACAACTGGTTGACCTTCTTTTACACCTTCAAGAACTGCTTTATACGCTTCGAACTGCTCTTCTTCTGTTGGAAGATTGTCACGGCCCATGTATAAGAATTCTGTACGGTATAAACCAACGCCTTCTCCACCATTGTCAATAATACCTTGTACATCATTTGGTGTTCCGATGTTTGCAACAAGCTCAACATGATGTCCATCGCTTGTCACTGTTGCTTGATCTTTTAATTTCGCCCATTCAGCTTTTTGTTCTTCGAATTTCGCTTTCTTATCTTCGAAAGTGCGAAGCGTTTCTTCAGAAGGGTTTACAATTACTTCTCCATCTAAACCGTCGATAATTACGATATCGCCGTTTTGGATTTTCTCCATAACAACTTTCGTACCAACAACAGCTGGAATTTCCATAGAACGAGCCATAATTGCAGAGTGAGATGTACGTCCGCCAATATCAGTTGTGAAACCTTTTGCATACTTACGGTTTAACTGAGCTGTATCAGATGGTGTTAAATCTTCAGCAATGATGATTACTTCTTCAGAAATTGTACCTGGATTTGAGAAGTTAATTCCTAGTAAATGTGCAAGAACACGTTTCGTTACGTCACGGATATCCGCAGCACGTTCTTTCATATATTCGTTATCCATGTTTTCAAACATAGTAATGAACATTGTTGCAACTTCATCCATTGCAAATTCAGCATTTACTTTTTCATTATTTACTTTATCTTTTACTGGATTTACTAGTTCTGGATCATTTAGTACTAATAAATGTGCCTCAAAGATAGCAGCTTTATCAGCACCAAGTTCAGCAAAAGCATGATCTTTAATTGCTTCTAATTCAGATTTTGCTTTCTCAAGCGCAGCGTCTAAGCGTGCAATTTCTGCAGCTTCGTTCGTAATCGTTTTCTTTTCAATGTTAAATTCAGGATTCTCAAGTCTGAAAGCCTTCGCAATGGCAATCCCACTTGATGCAGCGATCCCTTGAATGTTAAGAGTCATTATTCTCCTAATCCTTCGTTTTTCATAGTTTCTTCGATAGCTGCTAGTGCTTGAGCTGCATCATCACCATTTGCAGTGACTTTAATTTCTGCGCCTTGTTGAATACCTAAAGACATAACACCCATGATTGATTTTAAGTTAACGTTTTTACCGTTATACTCTAAGTTAATATCAGCACCAAATTTGCTTGCAGTGTTTACAAGTAGAGTTGCTGGACGAGCATGAATTCCTGAGTCACTAGTTACTTTAAAGATTTTTTCCATAATAATCTATCTCCTTTAAATACAGTATTTTTTAGTTGTATAGACGTTAGTACTACATCATCTATTGTATATAATAGGCGATGTCCGGTCAACCACATCGCCTATTATAATTATAAACATTTTGCGTCAATTTCTTACTGAATGTCAATAATATCGGCTTCGCCTTTCTTGACATTACCTTCTTTTTTCAATTCAACTTGTTGCCCTTGTCCTAAATTCGTAAAAATAATTGGTGTAATAATAGATGGCGCATTTTCTTTTACAAATGCTAGATCTACTTTTAATAAAGGTTGTCCTTGTTTCACTTGATCACCTTGTGCAACAAGCGCTTCAAAACCTTCACCATTTAATTTTACAGTATCAATACCGAAGTGAATTAAAATTTCTTTTCCACCTTCAGATTGAATACCAATAGCATGTTTTGTTGGGAATACATTGACAATCTCACCGTCAACTGGAGAAACTACTGTTCCTTCTGTTGGCTCAATTGCAAATCCATCACCCATCATTTTTCCTGAGAATACTTGATCAGGTACTTCTGTAATCGGTAAGAGTTTCCCTTCAATTGGAGATACAATTGTTTCATTTGTATCAGCTTTTTGTACAGTTTCTTCTACTTTTACAGGCTCTTCTTTTTCAATATGAGGCGTGCGACCTGACATAATATCATGAATTTGTGATTTTAATGTGTCAGATTTCGGTCCAAAAATCGCTTGAATGTTATTTCCAACTTCAAGTACTCCCGCTGCCCCAAGTTCTTTCAAACGATCTTTGTTTACATTTTTTTGCTCGTTAACTTGAACACGTAAACGTGTAATACAAGCATCTAAAGAAGCAATATTTTCTTTACCACCTAGCGCTACTAATACTTCACGTGGAAGTTCGCCTGCTTCTGTTTTTCCTGCGCCATCAGTATCTGTTGTTACTTCACGACCAGGTGTTTTTAAATCCCATTTACGGATTGCAAAGCGGAATCCGAAGTAGTAAATAACTGCAAGCATAAGACCTACAACAATTACCCACCACCATGGTGTACGGTTTTGAAGTACACCGAATAACATAAAGTCAATTAAACCACCAGAGAATGTCATCCCAATTTTAACACCTAAAATATGCATTGTCATAAACGATAAGCCAGCAAATACAGCATGGATTCCGAATAATACTGGTGCAACGAATAAGAATGAAAATTCAAGTGGTTCTGTAATACCTGTTAAGAAAGATGTTAACGCAGCAGATCCTAAAATACCAGCTGCCAATTTTTTATTTTCTGGACGAGCTTCATGATACATTGCTAAAGCTGCTGCTGGAAGACCGAACATCATGAACGGATATTTACCTGTTGTAAATGTACCAGCTGTTAATTCTACACCGTCTTTTAACTGTGCCATAAAGATTTTTTGGTCACCACGAATTAACTCGCCTGCTGCATTCGTATATTGACCAAATTCAAACCAGAATGGTGAATAGAAAATGTGGTGCAGTCCAAATGGAATTAATGATCGTTCAATTAATCCAAAAATAAATGCTGCTAACGTTTTGTTTGCATCAATCATTTGATGTGAGAACGTATTTAAACCACCTTGAATCGTTGGCCAAATGAAACACATTAAAATCCCTAATAATAGAGAGAATGCTGCTGTTGCAATCGGTACGAAACGTTTACCTGCAAAGAATCCTAAGTATGATGGCAATTCAATATTGAAGTATTTATTATAGCAATATGCCGCTAATATCCCGACGATAATACCACCAAATACTCCTGTTTGCAGTGTTGGGATCCCTAATACATTCGCATACGCAGGATCTGCAAAGCCGATTTTAATCGGATCAGATCCAGTACTTGTTACTTTTACTAGCTTGTCTACTTCTAAGAAAACACTCATCGTTTTGTTCATAATTAAGTAGCCAACGAACGCTGCTAATCCAGCTACTCCGTCTCCACCCGCTAAACCAATCGCTACCCCAACTGCGAATAATAACGCTAGGTTTGCGAAAATAATATCACCAGATTGCTCCATGATTTTTGCAACCATGACAAACCAATCTGCTTTTAAAGCAGGAATGAAATTTGTTAACGTTTCATTTTGAAACGCGTTACCAAATCCAAGTAAAATACCTGCTGCCGGTAAAATCGCTACTGGAAGCATAAGCGCTTTTCCGACTTTTTGAAGAACACCGAAGATCTTCTTAAACATGGAAACCCTTCCTCTCATATCTATATTGTACTTTTCGACAAACGCCAAAAAGGCATGAGGAAAAAAAGATAGAACGGTAGCTATACAAAGGGTAGTATGTCCCTTTCTCTAGCTTACATTCCTGACTTTTCTCCACTCATGCCTGATCGAATCAGTAACACGTGTCAAAAATAGGTTTACGTATAAGTTCGCTATTTTAAAGCAAACGTTTTCGTTATTTGCCTTAATTCGTTTGTCGAATTTTGTATAACTTTGCATGACTTATTATACAAAACAATTGTAAGCGATTCAATCCTTTTTTTTAACGTTTTCATTTTAGACAAAAATATATGTCTTTTACACGTGCTCTGCTTTTACTAATCTTTGCAAGTGCATCGTTAAATAAATACTTTCCGCTTCATATACAGGAAGCTGTAATTCTTTTTGCATCACCTTCACAAGCTTCCAAGCTAAATTATAACAAACTGGATACTCTTCTTTTAACAAATCAGCAAACCCTTGCGATTCTTCTACCTTCTCTCCCTTTTTCACTCGTTCAATTGCATATTGCAAATGACGAATAAGACGCAAATAATGAATGCTTTCTGGATCTAATGTAAGGTGTAGATTTGTTTCAATTAAAGAAACAAGCTGTGCAATAAGACGGGAGTTTTGATTAACAGAAGATAAATCAGAATTTGTGAGCGAGCTATAAATATGAAGTGCAATAAAGCCAATTTCCCCTTCTGGTAATGTAATTTGTAAGCGCGAATTCAGAAGTTGTACAACTCCTTCAGCGATTTTATATTCTTCAGGGTACAGCATTTTTGTTTCAACTAAAAAAGGATTGTCTATTGTAAAGCCTTGTTTCAGTCTTTTAATTGCAAAAGAAATATGATCTGTTAAAGCAATATGAATATGTTCGTTTAATGGTGACTGCGCTTTTTCTTGAATATACAGCATAATATCGTTCATGAGTTCAATTAGCTTTTCGCTCACATGTGGCACTAAAAGCTTATATTGTTCACGGTCCCGTTCATTTTTTAAAACAAACATTTTTTCGATTTGTTCAGCTTCTAACACGTCTCCTGTTTTTTTTCCAAACCCAATTCCCTTGCCAATCACTACTACTTCCTCATGTTCCGGATGGCTCGCAATGATGACATTATTATTTAAAACTTTTTTAATTTCTAGATAATTATTCATAGAACACCACCCTCGTACTTAAATAGCCTGCTTTTATGTTACAGAACATCCTTCTTTTTCGTCAATGCAAAACATCTACCATTTTAGAAAAAGTCATTTTTTAGACATGATTGCATGAGTTGCGTATAATGTAAGAGCAAATGTACATAGAAAGGAGAACGCAACATGATTAAAATGTTTGTAAGCGATATTGATGGTACAATGATGCAACATGGCGGTATTATTAATGAGCAAGATGTTACAGCCCTTCGCAATCTTGCACAGCAAAATGTAATTCTTTGTTTCGCTTCTGGCAGGCTTGATAATGAGATTGCTGGTTTAATGAAAGAGGTTGGTACTCATTTTCACCGTATTAGTGTGAACGGTGTCTTTGTATACACACATGAAAATAAACAGCTATTGTCAGCGACATTCGATTCAAATATTTTACCTGACTTGTTAGCTATAACAAAAGAGGAACCGTATTTTCGTTATGTAAGTGATGAACATAATTATTATATCGAAGAAAAAACACCTTTTATCCATGAACTTGAAAAACAAGTCACGATGACTTCTGTTGAAGAACCAAACTTATTACAAAAAATCGATGACACAATTTTCCCAAATAAAATTTCTGTTGGTGGCACAAAAGAGGACTTACAAGCCCTTCAGAAAAAAATTGACGAACAATTCTATGGGAAAGTCAGTACTTTTATTTCAGCCGAACAGTGCCTAGACGTTATGCCACCCAATATTAGTAAAGGCTCAGCGATCTCTGTTTTATTACAAGAATTCCAAATAAAACCTGAGGAAATTGCTTGTATTGGTGACTCTTATAACGATATTCCAATGTTCGCACTAACACCTCATAGCTTTGCCATGACCCAAGCAGATGACGCAGTAAAAGAGCATTCTCATTATGTCGTAGACTCTGTAAAAGACGCTGTCGAACACGTTCTATCCTACAATTCAAAACAAAATAAAAATACGACTCACTCCATATAAGGATGAGTCGTATTTTTATTTCTTTACATACCTAATCGATCGAAAGTTTACTGTATTTCACAAAATGAAGTATATTACTTGTTTCGTGAAATACTCGTAATAAACTTATAACGATCACCACGATAAATACATTTCACGTATTCTAACGGTAATTCACCTTCTGAATATGACCATTGTCGCATTACAAGCACAGGTGCTCTTTTAGGTATATGCAGATGTTCCGCTTCATCATCTGTTGCAATTGACGCTTCAATTGCTTGGGTAGCACGAACAAGTTTAAAGCCTAGCTTTTTCTCTAAATGTTCGTATAAAGATTGTTGCAGAATTTCTTCGTTAATATCTTTTACAAGAGTTGGTGACAAATATGTCGTCTCAAAGGCAATCGGTTCATCATCAGCTAGGCGAATACGCCTCACTTCATATACCGATTCCCCCTCTTGAATTCTAAGCCGGTCTGCTATTTTAGCAGTAGCTGGAACTAGGCGGAAGCTTAATAACTGACTGCTTGGTTTCATACCACGGGAAAGCATATCCTCTGTAAATCCCGTCATTCCTTGCAGTTTCTGCTCCACTTTTGGAAGTTGAACAAATGTTCCAATTCCACGTTTTCGATATAAATACCCTTGTTCCACTAAATTATTAATTGCCTGTCTGATCGTCATGCGACTTACTTCGAACTTATCACAAAGTTCATTCTCAGATGGAATTTTATCTCCCGGCGTCCATTCACCGTCCTCAATTAGCTGTTTCACCCACTCTTGAATCTGATAATAGATCGGAAATGGTGAATACTTGTCGATGTTCATCAGCAATCGCCTCACTGCATAAAGATAGAGCTTCTGGATCAGCAATTACGGTTACATTCGGATGACGTTGCAGCACTGTAGCAGGACACGCTTCGCTATACTCACCTTGCAGTAATTCTTTGATTGCTTCTGCTTTTTTCGGTCCTATAGCAACCAGTAGAATTTGCTTCGCTTTCATAATACTACCAATCCCCATTGTAATTGCATGAGTTGGCACATCTTCTTCTTTTTCGAAGAAACGAAGGTTTGCTTGGCGTGTAGACTCTGTTAATTCTACAATGTTAGTTGGAGAATCAAAAGCTGTTCCTGGCTCATTAAATCCGATGTGACCGTTTTCACCGATTCCAAGAATCTGTAGGTCAACTGGGTTAGCTGTTAGAATGCCTTCATAACGCTTGCACTCTTCTTCTAAATCACTTGCCATCCCATTTGGTACATAAGTTTCTTTAAATGGAAGATGATTAAACAACTGTTCTTGCATAAAGTAATGATAGCTGTTTTTATCTTCGTGTGGTAAATTTACGTACTCATCTAAGTTTACAGTGGTTACACAGCTTGTATCAAGTTTATTTTTTCGCATTTCTGCATAAATACCAAGCGGAGAGCTTCCTGTAGCCATTCCTAATGTTGGATTTTCTTTTGATTTTACAACTTCTTCAATTAATTTATAACCTGCTTCTGCTAATTCTTCTGGAGTTTTTACAACAAGAATATTCATCTATTTACTTCCCTTCCTTCATATGAATTCCTAATCGAACTGTATCATATACATGTAAATCTTCAGTCATGACAACAAAGTCTGCATCTTTCCCTGCTGCTAATACACCTTTAGTCGTTAATCCAAATTCTTCCGCTTGGTTAACTGATGTCATCAGAACAGCATCTTCAACAGAACATCCTGTAAATTCAATTACATTTCGGAACGCTTGATCCATTTTCAAGATACTACCCGCTAACGTTCCGTCTTCTAAACGAGCACTGCCATCTTTTACGTGTACAGGCTGTCCACCAAGTTCATATAATCCGTCTTCTAAGCCTTTTGCACGCATCGCATCAGTAATGACACTTACTTTTTTAGGACCTTTTAATTTATATGCCAATTTCACCATGTCTGGGTGAATGTGAATACCATCTGTAATAACTTCAACCATTACATCCGGGTTCAGTAATACATGACCGACAACACCCGGTTCACGGTGATGTAAACCACGCATTTGATTGTATAAGTGTGTAGCATGTGTAATGTTTCTATTTTTTAATTGTGCATCAATTGCATCTGTATGCCCTATTGTACCAACAACACCAGTTTCAGCAAGATACCGTTCAAACTCTACCGCACCCTCTTCTTCTGGTGCATACGTTACTAATTTAATTAAATTACCGCTTGCTTCTTGCCATTGTTTAAATTGTTCAATATCCGCAGGGACGATATGCTCAAGTGGCTGTGCTCCTGCACGTTTTTTTGAAACATATGGTCCTTCTAAATGAATATATTCAAAATGTGCTCCTTTTTCTTTTGCTTCTTTTGCAGCACTTAAAGCCGCTTCAATCGCTTCTGGAGCTTGTGTCATTGTTGTTGGGAAGTAAGTTGTAACCCCTTCTTTTAACATTTCTTTACCAAGAGTTACCAATCCATCGCTATTTGCATCCATCGCATCAATATCGTATCCACCATGAATATGAACATCGATCATACCTGGAATCACAATTTTTCCTTCTGCATCAAAAATAGTTTCATTTTCTTGTGATACATATTGAGCCATCAAACCAATTTCTTCAATTTTTTCTGCGTAACGAATAAATCCACTTTCCATTACTTCGTGACCTGTATAAATTTTGGCATTGATGACAACTTGCGTTTTCATTTTCATCGATCCTTTCCCATGAAATACCTACTTGTTATTATTACCTATTTGCCTATTTCCATCTTAATATATACACGAGTAGTTGTCTATACATTAGAAGTAAATTTCCTTTTTTATAATCCAAAAAGGAAATTTACTTTTCTCTAATTATAATATATATTATTCACTTTTTCCAAAAGGAGACAGTGAACCTTTTATGAAGTTTAGTAACGATTCCATATTTAAATTTTGATTATCCACAAATAAATAATAATAATTCACTTTAACAACGGAAGTGGCAAATTAGACCACATTACAATATGCTCTCCATCTGTTTCAATTTCTACCGTTTGTTTATCCGTTGTATATGTCATCACACCATGTCTCTTTAACCTTTTGACTACACTTTGATGCGGATGCCCATATGGATTTTTTTTGTCATAAGAAAGAATAGCGAATTGAGGGCTTGCCTTTTCTAAAAACTCTTCACTAGTTGACGTATACGAACCATGATGACCTACTTTTAAAACATCTGCATGTACATCATACTGCTTTATTATTTTCTTTTCAGTTTGTATATCCGCATCTCCCATTAACAAAAAATCCGCTTTATCATATCGAACTTTTAAAACAATTGATGATTCATTATTTTCATCCTTTGACTTTCCATTATTTAAAACTTGAATTGAAACTTTGGGATCTAATGGGATATGCTGTCCTTGTTTTACACGAACAAACGGAATACCCCTCTTTTTAATATTGTTCCGATACGTATGATATGTAAAAGAACTATAAGTTTTGCCGCTATCTAATACAAGTGACACTGGCATTTGTTCTATAATTGGTATAAGCCCGCCTATATGATCCATATCCGGATGAGTTCCTACAACAACGTCTAGATGGTTAATTCCCTTTTCAACTAATTTTTGAATGATTACCTCTCCAGCCTCATAAGGTCCTCCATCAATTAACATTGTTTGACCATTAGGAAAAATAATAAGTGTGGCATCACCTTGTCCTACATTAAAAAAACTTACTTTCATTCTCCCTAAATACGGACGTTGCATCGAAAAAGAGGACGCAGTATGAACAGACGTCATATATCTTTTGGCAGATGTGCTGTTTAATGAAAAACATAATAAAACAGAAACTAGCAATAGAATATTCCGTACACCTTTCATAATTTGTCTCCTTTTTTCATTTAGTATGGCACGAGGCGTATTTCATATACAAAAAAAGCTTAGCAATGTGCTAAGCTACGATTTTGACAGTTCTTGCAAAGAACCAAAGAATAAGTCTGCTTCATTCATTTGTTCATTTTCTTCAGAAAGGCTTGGTAAATCATCTAATGTTTGAAGCCCAAACGTATCTAAGAACTCTTTCGTCGTGCCATATAAAATAGGGCGCCCTGGACCTTCTGCTCGGCCTGTTTCTTTTATAAGTAAGTGCGATACCAATGTTTGCAATGCTCGATCCGTTTTCACACCTCGAATCTCTTCCATTTCAGTTCTTGTAATTGGCTGACGATAAGCAACAATCGCCAATGTTTCAAGAGCGGCCTGGGAAAGAGATGCTGCTGTTGGTGTATCCATTAATTTTTGATAATAAGACGCATGTTCTTTTTTGGTAGCAAGACGATACACTTTTGCAAATTGTACAATTTGCAATCCTCGCTGCATCCCTTCGCTTTCCTTTTGCATTTCCTCGATAATCTGAATTACATCTTTCACTTCAATTTCAAGTACTTTTGCAATTTGTTCGGGATAAATCCCTTCATCACCCGCAACAAATAAAAGCCCCTCAATAATCGCCATCTGTTCTTTTCTATCCAACATACAATCTCCTTTCTTATATCTTTCCGTGCAAAAATATCCACGACAAAAACCGAATCACAGTATATTGCGCTCGGTCCAACATTCCTTCTATTGTTCCAAACCAAATCATGTAAAACTATGTATGATCAGCGGGAGTTATTTCCACTGATCATGCATTCTGATTAATCAAATACTTGCTGCTAGTTTTCCTCACACTCCTGAAATTGGAGTTTTACTAAGCTTTAGAGCGAACCAAAAAGATTTCATCAAAATTGTGTTCTTGCTCAATAATAATTTGTTGATTTTTCATAAGTTCGAGTACGGCTAAAAACGTTACTACCATTACTTCACGCTCTTCATCAACAAATAAATCATAAAAGCTTTGACGTCCTTTCGCTGTTTCTAATTGCTGTAAAATATCACTCATACGTTGTTCAATCGGTATTTCTTGACGAGTAATTCGCGTTGTTACTGGACGCTTTGATTTTTTTCGACGCATAAGTTTTTGAAATGCTGCTAACATATCATACAATGTGACATCTAGAGGTAAGCTTGTCTCCTCTTCTTGCTGAAACGATGCAAAATCGATTGGTGGACGTGTATAAAGTTGCGCTCTTTCTTGTTCTCTCTCTTTTAATTCAGTAGCAACTTGTTTATATTTTTTATATTCAATTAACCGCTCCATCAACTCTTGACGGGGATCATCTATAAAGTCTTCACCATTATCAGGTACATCTTCCTCTTGTTTCGGTAACAGCATTTTACTTTTAATTTGCAATAGCGTTGCAGCCATTACCAAATATTCACTTGCAACATCCAATTGCAAGTCTTTCATCGTATGAATATAAGATAAATATTGCTCTGTAATTTCCGCTACAGGAATATTATATATATCAATTTCATAACGATGAATTAAATGTAACAATAGATCTAAAGGCCCTTCAAAAGCCTCTACTTTAAAATTATATTGCACAAAGCATCCCACCACATATTTTCTATAACACCATAAGTATAGAGCATACTTATGTTCTATCCAACCTTTTTAATAAATTTAGTTGAAAATAGACATCTGCCCATGCAACAATGCCCACCCCTTCATATGATAAAAGTGTAGTAAGTTCAATGTAGGAGGTTAAAAACTATGGGCCATGTTGATTGTGGTTTTAACGGCGGTTTCGCTTTACTTGTTGTGCTCTTTATCTTATTAATTATTGTGGGCGCGGCTTGCTTCTGCTAATGCAGAATATAATAAACGGCTAGAGATTCTCTAGTCGTTTATTATTTATTCCACTATTTGCGGGCAGTAAGACCCCAACTAATTAAAGGTTCATTTTATCTCACAGCCCTAAAAAATAAAGGCTTTAGAACTCTCCCCTACTCACATTATAGTTTCGCTTCATGATACACTGTACATAAGACCGTTTAGATAGGAGAGAAAAAAATGTATCCTACTGCATACATACAGTTTTTAATTCATTTTCATGGAGATTATGATTACTTTGAATGTCACGAAGTACTAGAAGAATATTGGAAATTAAAACCACGAGGAGAACGTGACAACTACTGGGTTGGTTTTATTCAAATAGCAGTTTCTTTATACCATCATAGACGCTCGAATTGGAATGGTTCAATACGAATGATGAAAAGCGCCATTGCTATTTTAAAAAAAGAAAGTAAACAAGTACACAAATTAGGTCTTGATCACTCAAAACTTTTAACTATTTTGCAAAAACAATTACAGGTTATTCAAGCGAAAGAACCCTTTACGCCTGTATTTTTGCCTTTTTCAGATTCTTCTTTAGAAAACACATGCTTGCAATTGTGTACAGAAAAAATGATACCTTGGAAAGATGCTCATTTGCTAACTACTGAGTACATTGTCCATAAACATAAATTACGTGACAGACATGATGTAATCGCCGAACGAAATGAGCAACTAAAAAAGAGAAAGCAGAGATGATATGGTTCCTATCTCTGCTTTCATGAATGTATATTCTGTTCAACTTCCTTACACTTTTCGCAAAAACTAGCAGTTTGTTCATTACCACAAATCGTAACACCTTGAAACTTATTTTTTAATTCTTGTACCATCTTCGTACCAATCCCCATGTGACGATGAGATGGATTCACACTAAGATGTTGAATCTCTAATACATTTTCTTCATTGATAACTCCAACTATCCCAACAAAATCATCATTTTGTTTCCACAAATACAGTTGCCAACTATCGTTTTTATCATATTCTTTCATCGTTAATTGTAAAGTTTTTACGTTTTTTTCAGCCGGCATAAAAGAAAGTAGCCCCATTGCAATTTTTTCATAACTTTTTTTAAAACGAATTAACATAAACCTTATCCCTTCTTACAAAAGTTACAAACCATGTATCCCCTCTACCACTATTTCTACATCATATCCATTCTACAATATTTTCACTATAGTGAGAAGGGCTGCCAAAACAACTTGATAATCATACAAAGAGAGTTTAGGAAAGTCAACTACATATACATTTGAAAAGCGACATGAAATTTTTCTCTTTTAGGTGGGATGAGAGCATCCGTTCATCCATAGAAACGGTCAAAAACCTTTTCCTGCCCCATACCAAATTAAACAAAAGGTAGAAATTGAGTACAATTCAATGATAACGCCTATAAAGAATTTTACTATATCCTATGTATGTTTACAAAAACTAGTTCTTCGTATAATAACTTTATTCTCTACATTATCATTTACTGCACAACTATCGTTAATTCCTCTTTATAGCGTAAAAAACTGCTCTTCCTTGTTCAGGTTAATTGTAGAGGAAACATCTTAAACTGATAATAGCCAAGATCATTTTCCATACAAATAGATACAAAAAAAGAGAGCTAGATTGCTCTCTTTCACTTACTCTTCCCAAACTTTAACTTCTTTCATTACATCGCCTTGACGCATGTTTAATACTGTTTCAATACCGCTTGTCACTTTACCAAATACAGTATGTACACCATCTAAATGTGGTTGTGGTTCATGAACGATAAAGAATTGGCTACCACCTGTATTACGGCCAGCATGTGCCATAGAAAGTGATCCAACTACATGTCGCTGAGGATTCCCATCAGTTTCACATGGAATAGAGTAGCCAGGACCGCCTGCACCTGTTCCTGTTGGATCTCCCCCCTGGCTTACGAAACCAGGAATCACGCGGTGAAATGTAACCTCGTTATAAAATCCTTGCTCTGCTAATTTTTTAAAGTTTTCAACTGTTTTCGGTGCTTCTTCTGGGAAAAATTCTAATTCGATTTTTTCACCATTCTCCATTAATATGTATCCTAAAGTTTTCATACGTATATGTCTCCTTTCAACTATCTCAGCACTATATTACCATATTCATGCCCAGAAACAAAAAGAATCCGACAATCTGTATACTTCTTTTTTAAAATCAGCAAGAAGACAGATGACAAATTTTTAAAATATACTATAATTACTGTGTTGCCCGCAAATTCCAGAAAGAGAAAGGGAGCGATTTTTCGTGAAAACGAAACTATTAGCTCTGCTACTAGCTGTTACGGTACTTATGATCCCAACAGCTTCATTTGCAGACGTGATTGAGGGAGAATCAATCGTTACATTAGGAGAAAGTTTATCTGAACAACAAAAACAAGATCTTTTGAAAGAAATGAAAGCGCCAAAAGATGCGCAAATTATTACTGTCTCTAATGCGGAAGAACATAAATTTTTAGAAGGTATTGTACCCAAAGCACAAATTGGTACGAGAGCTATTTCCTCTTCTATGATTACGTACACAAAGCCGGGATCTGGTCTCATTGTACGTGCGAAAAACATTAATTGGGTAACAGATGCAATGTATACAAACGCACTCATTACAGCCGGTGTGAAGGATGCGGAAATCCATATCACTGCGCCATTTAAAGTATCCGGAACAGCTGCTTTAACAGGCTTAATGAAAGCTTACGAAACAACATCGAAAAAAGAAATTCCTGAAGAAGTAAAAAAAATAGCTAATGAAGAAATGGTACAAACTGCAAAACTTGGTGACAAAATTGGTGATGAAAAAGCTGTTCAACTTGTCGCAAAAGTAAAAGAAGAAATTGCTAAGGAGCAACCGCAAACAACAGAGGATTTACGTGCGCTAATTAAAAAGATTGCTGATCAACTTGGTATTACACTAACGGATGAGCAATTAGATAGCTTAGTTTCATTATTTGATAAAATGAAAAATTTAAATATTGACTGGAACCAAGTTGGTAGTCAATTAAATAAAGCGAAAGAACATGTTTCAGCGTTCTTAGGATCTGAAGAAGGACAAGGATTCCTAGATAAAGTAAAAGATTTCTTCTCTAGTATCATTGATTTTATTAAATCATTATTTAAATAAGAAAAAGCTCGTCATTGGCGAGCTTTTTCTTATTACATCCAAATTTAAAAACGATATAAACCCTCTTCTTTTTAGGTGGGCGAGATCATCCGCCTATGCATAGAAGCGATCAGAATCTTTTTTAGCACCATTCTATGTGAAAACAAAGAGAAGAAATGAGCGGATACTTCTTTTGGTTGTCATAGCTGCGACTAATATGCTAAAAAATCAAAATGGATTTATATATTATATAAGCAAAGGTAACTTCATAATGGCTTCTTCTACAGAACGAACCACATGGCTCGCTTTCCCCTTCACATACGGGTGCGCATGATGAAGAGTAAAAGAATGCGGCGTTACTGCAAACATGGAAATATCATTGAAAGAATCACCGATACACGCAACTTCATGCGCCTCAATCTTTAAGTGTTCTATCAAACGTTTTAAAGCACTTCCTTTACTAACACCCATCGGCATAATATCCACATAGCCTTTTCCAGAAATAAAAATTTCAGCTTGCTCATGAAAAGTTTCTCTTAGCTCTTGATCTAATGTCACAATCTTTTCTGCTTCTCCATACACAAATAACTTTGCAGGATGGACTGTTTTACCAAATTCTTCTTCTAATGTTTCTATTTCAGCGATATGCACACCCATATATTCTTCAAAAACATGGTGATGTTCATTTTTCTTCTTCGTATATCTCTGCTCTTTCGCACAAACAATATCTGCTAGTCTTTTTTCATGTATATATCGATATATTTCCTGGGCAACTCCACCATCAAATTTCGATTCATGAAATATTTGTCCGTTTGGTAGTAACATCGTAGCTCCATTTAAACCCGTCGTATAATATGGAAATGCGAATCTTCTAACCGCATCGTGAATTCTATGTGTAAAACGGCCAGAAGCAAAGCAAATATTTGTCCCTTTCTCGGCTAACCAACAAAGTGCTTTTTCATCTTCCTTATGAATATGGCTCACATTATAAACAAGTGTATCGTCTAAATCACTTACAAATAATTTAATCATGCTCTCTTCCCCTTTCATACACAATTTCTACTCTAAGTGTACGAAAAAAATGTTGTGTTTTTGTTAAAAAACAATAAAATTATAATAAAAAAAATAAGCAGGGACATAATCCTGCTTATTTTTGTCTACGTATATTTTGTGGATGTACAATGCTTGGACGTACTTTTAAACTAGACATAGTTGGACGTAACAAAATTTTCGTTAATGCGCCCCAATCAAACGGTAGAAACGGCCATAAATACGGTGTTTGTAAACTTTTAATAGATGTTAAAAATAAGATTAACATTGTCATTCCAACAATAAATCCTATTTCATGAAATAAACCGGTTAAAATAATTACGAATAATCTTCCTAGTTTATTTCCGAGTCCTAATTCATAACTCGGTGTTGCATATATTCCAATCATCGCAACAGCTGTATATAAAATAACTTCTGGAACAAATAAGCCAACATCAATTGCAATTTGTCCAATTAAAATCGCTGAAATTAAACCGGTAGCTGATGATAGAGGGGTTGGCGTATGAATCGATGCCATTCTTAAAAATTCGAGCCCAATATCTGCCATAATAATTTGTAATACAATAGGTAAATGCGTCATTTTATTCGGTCCAATAAAAGCTAGTTTTTCCGGTAATAACGTTGGATCTAAAACAAACACGAGCCAAAAAGGCATCAAAAATAGGGAAAATAAGATACCAACAAATCGTACCCATCGTAAAAATGTACCAACTGCGGGATTTTGTCTAAACTCTTCCGCATGCTGTACATGATGAAAATAAGTTGTTGGTGTAATCATCACACTTGGAGATGTATCAACAATAACTAATACGTGCCCTTCTAATAAATGATTTGCCGCTACATCCGGTCTTTCTGTATAACGAATAAGCGGGAAAGGGTTATAACCTTGTTTAACCAGAAACTCTTCAATCGTTTTATCTGCCATTGTAATTCCATCTACTTCAATACTCTCTAGCTCTTGCTTAATGATTTTTACCAAATCTGGATTCGCAACATCCTGAACATACGTGATACAAATATCCGTTTGTGACCGCTCCCCAACCCGAATAATTTCATTTCGCAAGCGCGGATCACGAATACGTCTTCTTATCAATGCTGTATTAACAACAATATTTTCCACAAAACCATCTCTTGCCCCGCGCACTACTTTTTCTGTATCTGGCTCTGTTGGTGTTCGGCCTGGATAACTACGGACATCAATTACAAAAGCTTCCGTTTCACCTTCTACAAAAATAATCACGAGACCAGATAAAACTTGTACCATTACCTCATCCATCGTTTTTACTTTACTTACTTGTTGATGAATAAGGCGATTTTCTAAAAGCTTTACTGTATTCTCACCAACATCCCTTATCTCATTTGTATCAACTATTTCTTCTAAAATTGGAATAATATAATTTGTATCACACAATCCATTTACAAATAATACACCGATTTCTTTATCAAGAATTTGAAACTTACGAATCCCGACATCAAATGTGACGCCAAGTCCAGCTGTTTGTTTCAAATAATTTTCATTATCACTCAAGAAGGAAGAAATCGGGATATTAACTTTCTTTTGTTTCGTCATAAAACCCACTTCTTTCTAAAATTAATTGAATTGCTTTCTTTGTAATGGGTGATCCTCGCTCCCATTCATCATTTCCACACATCTTCCCTATATCACCAATCCCAACAATGACAGGGACATTTAATTCATCTAAACAATAAATTGTATCTCCATTAATTCTGCCAATTTCACCATCGGGAAGTCCAAATTTATCAACACCGTATTCTGTTAATCTGCCTTCTCGATCTACACTGACATCTACACGCGCCCACTCCCAATGATGTGTATTAGATGCAACGGCTAAAATACCAAGAACATCAATTTGTTTATGCATTGCCACATATTTTAACGCCTTTTCACCGGAACCTTCTCCTATAAATCCACTATCATCAAACATGACAAATACAGGGTCATATGGCGTTTGCATAATAAGCTCCACAATCTTCTTTCCTGTCAATTTCGTTGGATTGCTTTGCGATGCAGAAATACATCGGCCGCCAAATTCTTTTGTTAACAGCTCAATTGCTCGCTTTGCATATTCATCTCCATCTGTCACCAAAATAACCCTTCGTCTCATTTGATTTATCCTTTCGGTTTACATATAAGTGCTACAAAAAATGAAAATAATATCGCTGCTGAAATACCTGATGATGTTAGACTAAACATGCCAATTCCGATTCCTAAATAGCCATGTTTTTCAGCCGCCTGTAATGCCCCATGTAAAAGAGAATGCCCAAAGCTCGTTATAGGAACAGTTGCACCTGCACCTGCAAATTTTATGAGTTTATCATATAGTCCAAAGCTATCTAAAATCGCTCCAATCACTACAAAAGTTGCCATCAAATGTGCCGGAGTTAATTTAGCAAAATCCAATAAAAGTTGTCCTACTACACAGATAGCTCCCCCAACCATAAACGCGTATACAAAATCCACAATTCACACCCCTTTTACCCTTTCAAATACAACACCATGTGCAACTGTCGGAATCGTTTCTTTTTGTTGTATCATAATCGGGCTTAACAATGCTCCTGTTGCAACTATAAAAATACGCTGTAAGTTTCCTTTTTTCATTTCTTCTAGTAAATGACCGTATGTTACAACTGCCGAACAGGCACAACCGCTTCCACCTGCAAAAACCTCTTCTTGATCCCTGTGATAAATCATTAATCCGCAATCATTATATACATTCCCTAAATCATATCCTTCCTCCAGTAAAAGTCGCTTCGTAATTGGTGCCCCAACACCTGATAAATCACCTGTAACGATAAGATCATAATCAGCTGCACTTCTCCCTAAATCTTCAAAGTGCTGTTGAATCGTATGGGCAGCTGCAGGTGCCATTGCCGATCCCATATCAAAAGGATTTTTAATTCCTAAATCTTGTACCTTACCAATGGTTGCAGCCGTTATTTTAATATTGCTCGGTTCTTTACTAATTAAAGCTGTCCCCGCCCCTGTAACAGTTGACGTAGCTGTACCAGGCCTTTGCCCTCCGTATTCTGTCGGATAACGAAACTGCCGTTCTGCAGTTGCATTATGACTACTAACCGTAGCTATCACACGGTTAGCAAAGCCTCCATCAATAAAAGCCGACCCAATCGCTAGTGTCTCCATTGATGTCGCACAAGCACTGAACATACCTAAAAAAGGAATTCCAAGCTCCCGCGCCACGTAATTTGCTGTAACGGTTTGGTTTAATAAGTCACCTGCTAAAAAAAAATCAATTTGTGAAGGTCTTATATCCCCTTTTTGCATGACCTGCTGAATTGAATCATTCATTAATCTTCGTTCAGCGAGCTCCCAATTTTCTTCTTCACAGTGCAGATCATCATATGAAATATCAAAACACTTTCCAAGAGGGCCTTCCGCTTCTTTTGGACCGACAGCAGTACCTGTTGCATTCACAAATATATGATTTTGAAATACCCATGTTTGCTTCCCTGTCAATCTCATATCTAGTCTCCTTTAAGACATCCAAAGTTTAAACGTATATCGAATTAGGCCAACAATATATGCTCCAACTACTCCAAATACAATTACACTTCCAGCAAGCTTAAACATATTTGTAGCGACTCCGAGTACAATTCCCTCACTACGATGCTCCATTGCTGCACTGGCCATTGAATTTGCAAATCCAGTAACAGGAACTGCTGAACCCGCCCCTCCGAATTGACCGATTTTATCATACACACCAAATCCAGTTAATACGGCTGATAATAACACAAGCGTTGCTACTGTAGGGTTTCCCGCATTTTTCTCACTGAAGTGAAAATAATACATATAAAATTTCATTAAGCATTCTCCTACTGTACAAATCAGTCCCCCTACAACAAACGCTTTTACACAATTCATTACATAATTGGGCTTTGGATGGTAATCTTTCACTTTATTTATGTAATCATCTTTTAATTTATCTTGTGTCATCTTGATGCCTCCTACCTTGCAAAATAAATCCAATGAAATAAAGAACCCATTACCTTTCCAAGTACAAGTGCAACGAGTAAAATAACAATTTTCCCATCTACTCCTACTCGTTTTGCTAATATAGGTAAAACATTTAATACTTCTGTCAAAGCCGCAGCAAGCATGCCAATAAATGTCCCACAAAATAAGCCAAGTAAAATAAGCCAATACTGAGATATTTGAAAGGTTATATCTCTTAAACTGCACCATGCCCCGGCCAAAGAACCACCAATTACAGCCCATTCAAAAAATTGAATACGATGGCCACTCCTTGTCAATTGAGCTAATCGTGGAATGACGCCAAGCACAGCTAAAAATGCAACATATCCACCTCCAACTGCAATCCCACCAGCAAGCCCCATTACGATTACCAAACTATATTCAATCATCTGCAATTTGTTTTGCACTCTCTTTATTTTCATTGATCACGACATATTGATCGAGTGACTGTTGATACTGGAACATTTCCACTTCTAATGGACTCGGCTCTTCATTAATTCTTTTCTGGAACACATGATTAAAAAATAGGACCATGCCTAATCCCAATCCTAAAGAATAAGGAATTTGAAATAAGAGCGGTTTATAGTTGATTTCTCCTGTAATCATGTAATATAGACGTCTATGTACTTGTTGCATACTTACGTCCTCATGAAAATAAATAATTGCCAGAGCCGCCCCGACAAAAAGTAATATCCAAATCAATCCAAAGAAAACGGGGTTTACTTTCTTTTTTTCATAGACGATTTCAACAAGTGTTTGTCCAGGACCAAATAAATTAATTTGTATATGCTGCGTAGTTTGCCTAATGACTTGGATAATTCTCATCGCATCAATTACGACATGTGTTTTATCACGTTTTGTGATTTTATAGACGAGCTGTTTTTTTATTTTTTCTACCACACCAGACTCTCCAACTACTTGTGCAACATCTTCAATCTTCACCTCATATGAAGGAGATACTTGCAGACGATTTCGCATTTTGAGATAGATTGTTTGTTCCACTTAAAGCTCACCTCTTCACTTTTCCTCGTAGTTGTAGTATGGTTTCTGGAATTTTTTCTAATACAACTTTTTTCATAAAAGTATTAGAGATTTACTACTAATTTAAATAAAAAAAACATCTGCACCATGTTAGTGCAGATGTTTTTTTTCAGATTTTTTTTTCCGAAATAAATTTGCAATACTTAATACTAAACCTCCCCAAATCACCACAATTCCAATAATCATCATCATAATTGCTGATCCACTCATTATGAAACACCTCGATCTTTCCATTCTTTTTCAAGCTGGGCAGAATCTGAATGTATTTGTGAATTCCATTTTTTCAAACTAATAATCAATGCAACAACCAGAAACGCTGCTACTAGAACCCAACCATACGTCACGACAAATTGTGTCGGATAATCCCCATAGTTCTTTTGCATGTTTTGAATCGTACCATCAATAAGCATATATCCTAACATAAGCGGTGTAATAACAAGTAAACTAATTCTCCAGAACATCCCTAGTTTAATATCCGATATGAAATTCGCATGATTTTGATATACTGGTAAACGGCGAAGGATAAGTCCAACCGTAACAACCTCTACTAATGCAATTACAATAAGCCCAAAGTTATTTGCAAAGTAATCTACAACATCTAGGAACATAAGCCCGCCACGTGTCGCAAATACAAGTGAAACTAGCACAAGAAGAGTACCCATAATTCCAATTGTCTTTTCACGGCTTAGGCTAAATTTCTCAGATACAGCTGCAAAACATACTTCTGCTAATGAGATAAGTGATGTAATTCCAGCTACGGTTAAAGATAGGAAGAATAATACGCCAAATAGTGGCGACATCGGTAATTCATTAATGATTTGCGGGAATACGACAAACGCAAGTCCAACGCCAGCGCTCGCTACTTTATCAACTGGTACCCCCATGTTATTTGCCATAAAACCAAGTGCCGCAAACACACCGATTCCAGCTAACAACTCAAATCCTGAGTTCGCAAAACCAGTAATAAAAGCATTATTTGTTGTATCAGAGTTTTTCGGTAAATAACTAGAGTAAGTAATCATAATTCCGAATGCTAGCGATAAACTAAAGAAAATTTGTCCATATGCAGCAAGCCATACTTTTCCATCTAAAATACGACTCCAATCTGGTTTAAAAAAGGCATCAAGTCCTTGCATTGCTCCTTCCATCGTGACAGCTCGAACAACAATAATTAGAAACATCACAACAAGCAAAGGGATAAAAATACGGTTTACAACTTCAATTCCTTTCTTAACTCCTTTAAATGCCACACCAAGTACAATAATCCAAACAAGCGCAAGAGGAATTAACACTTCAGGTACAAGGCCTCCAAATTGTCCTGGCTTATCAGCAACTTGTAAATACTCTTTAAATAAAAAGGCTTCTGTATCTTTTCCCCACGCTCCAGTAATCGAAAAATACGTATAAGAAATCGACCATGCAATAATAACAGCATAATACGTGGAAACAATAAATGTAACAGCCATTTGCCACCACCCAATAAATTCAGCACGTGGATTTATGCGAAAGAATGTGAGTGGTGCTGAGCCACGATGACGATGTCCAAGAGCAAATTCAAAAGCTAATAATGAAATACCAGTCGTTAATAATGCAAATAAGTACGGTAAAAAGAATGCGCCCCCTCCGTTTTCATATGCAGTATACGGAAAACGCCATATGTTCCCTAATCCAACAGCAGAACCGATTGCTGCAAAAATAAATCCAGCCCTCGTTCCCCATTGTTGCCTCGTTTCCATGTTTCCTTCCCCCTTTATGACAAGTTTATACTTGGATTATATTTCAAATTTACAAAATTATCAATAAATTCTGTAAATTTCCCCAAATGAGTGAAATTTTTGGATTTTGGAAAAGATAATATCAATAGCATAAAATGTAACATTTTCATATTTTTTTACTTTTGCCTAACCTTATTTGAAAGGTCAATGTCTTCTAATCCAAAACAAAAGATCGAATAGATGGCTATTCATCTATTCGATCTTTCATCTGTTTTAATATTTTCTTTTCAAGCCTTGATACTTGGACTTGTGAAATTCCAATTCGCTCCGCTACTTCTGATTGAGTTTGATCTTTATAATAGCGCAAATATACAATTAAACGTTCGCGCTCATCTAGTTCTCTAATCGCCTCTTTTAGGGCGATTTTATCAAACCATTTCGTTTCTGTTTGATCTGCAATTTGATCTAATATTGTAATGGGATCCCCATCATTTTCATAAACCGTTTCATGTATTGATGACGGGGCACGGCTGGCTTCTTGCGCAAGAACAACTTCTTCTGCTGTTAGTTCAAGCGCCTCCGCTACCTCATTAATTGTTGGAGCCCTTCCATATTCTTTAGAAAGCTCATCTTTCATTTTCCGAATTTTATTTCCAGTCTCCTTTAAAGAGCGACTTACTTTCACCGATCCATCATCACGCAAGAATCGCTGTATTTCTCCAATAATCATTGGAACTGCATAAGTTGAAAATTTCACTTCGAAAGACAAATCAAATTTGTCTACCGACTTCAAAAGTCCAATACAGCCAATTTGAAATAAATCATCTGGTTCATATCCTCGATTGAGGAATCGTTGTACAACTGACCATACAAGACGCATATTACTTTGGACTATCGTATCCCTCGCCCCTTGATCTCCATCTTGACTTTTTTGAATTAATGCTTTTAACTCGTGATCCTTTAACTGAGGTTTCTTCTTCTCATTTCTGACCTCTATGTCCATAGGCAATTCTCCTTAATTGCATAGAGCGTTACTATTTGATAAGTATTTTGTCAAATGGATTGTTGTCCCGAAAGATTCATTTGAAATAACTTCTACTTCATCCATGAAATTTTCCATGATAGTAAATCCCATTCCGGAACGCTCTAATTCAGGTTTAGTTGTAAAAAGAGGTTGCCTTGCCTCATCTAAGTTAAAAATGCCAACCCCTTCATCTCGAATCGTGAGTTTCACCATTGCGTCTTCCAAAATCACTGAAATGTAAACAACACCTTCTGCATTCCCTTCATACCCATGAATAATTGCATTTGTGACTGCTTCAGACACAACTGTTTTAATCTCTGTCAATTCCTCCATCGTTGGATCCAATTGTGCAATAAAAGCAGCAACTGTAACGCGAGCGAACGATTCATTTTGACTTAACGCTGAAAATTGAAGGTTCATTTCATTTCTCATTTATGCCACCCCCAATGTCGCGAGCGCATGCGCTTCACTTTCTTCTAAGCGAATGATTTTAAACAGACCTGACATTTCGAATAAACGCTTTACAGGAGGTGAGATTGCACAAACGACCATCTCCCCTCCTAAACCTTTAACATGCTTATATCTGCCTAATATAACACCAAGACCAGAACTGTCCATGAATGTTAACTTCTCTAAACTTAATACAATATGATGAGTGCGATGCGTCTCAATCATATCCGTTACTTTTGCTCGCAACTCTTCAGCAGTATGATGATCTAGTTCACCCGCTAGCCGAACACATAAGACATCACGCTTTACTTCTAAATGCATGGAAAGACTCACACGATTTCCTCCTTATGCTTAAACTTGACTCATTTACATAAGGTTTTCGTGAACATAAAATAAGAATCCTTCCTACTGACAAAAGAAGTACTATTTCGCCATAATGTGAACCTTTTAGCAATTATTCTACCTTTTTCACGTATGAAGATAGGAAATCGACAATATTTTTGCCCCTATTCCGATGTTGAAAACGTCCCTAAACTTCTTTTAAACAGTTCCCACCAGCTTGCTGCAGCAACATCTTCTTTCGCTACAATCGTTTGCTTTAATAAAACATCCTTATCTTTTTTAATAACAAGTGTACCGAGTGCATCGCCTTTTTTAATTGGTGCTTTTACTTTCTTTTCAGCGATAACTTCCTGTTTTACCTTGTCCATATTCTCTCCTTTTTTCATAAGAAGAGATACGTTATCCGATGCAACTAAATCTACATTTTCTTTCTTACCTTTTCCTACTTTTACGGTTTGAATTTTTTCACCGCGCTTATACAATTTTTTCGTTGTGTATTGCCCAAATGCATAATCAAGGAGCTTTGTTACCTGATTGTTACGTTCTTTTGAAGTCGGTGCTCCCATGACAACTGAAATAACACGCATGCCATTTTTCTCAGCCGATGCTGTTAAACAATACTTTGCTTCTGTCGTAAAACCTGTTTTCACCCCATCTACACCTGGATAAAAACGAACTAATTTATTTGTATTTACAAGCCAAAACTTTTTCTCCGTATTTTCACGTAAATAATCTTCGTATTTTCCTGTATATTTCCGAATAAGTGGATATTTCATCAATTCTTTCGCCATAATTGCCATATCATATGCTGTTGAATAATGATCTTTCGCCGGAAGACCCGTTGGATTTTGGAAATGTGTATTTTTCAGTCCCAAATCCTTTGCTTTTTTATTCATCATGTTTACAAAACCTTCTTCTGAACCAGCGATATGCTCAGCAACCGCAACTGATGCATCATTTCCCGATGCAATTGCAATCCCTTTTAGCATTTCATTCACTGTCATTTCTTCACCTGGCTCAAGAAAAATTTGCGAACCACCCATTGATGCTGCATGTTCACTTGCTCTAACTTTATCTTCTAGTTTTAATTTACCTTTTTCAACTTGTTCCATAATTAGTAGCATCGTCATAATCTTCGTCATACTAGCAGGTGGCAGTTTTTCATTTGGACTTTTCTCAAATAAAACTTTACCCGTATCTTGCTCAATCACAATTGCTGACGATGCTTGTTCTGCTAACTTCGGCCCTGTTTCTACTTCTGTTTTCTCAGACTGTGCTTTCTCAGATTGCGCAAAGCCAACTGACACACCAGAAAATAGCAACATGAAACAAACAAGTATTCCAAAAACTCGCCTCATGACTAACCCTCCATTCTATATCAAACCTATTTTTTCCAATTAACACGTTTTTATACCATATTTTTCTATAAACTCGTATTGACAAACAAATCTATCGCATATATTGTATTAAGTGTATTACAACTATTAGTACACTTAAAATTCATCAGGAAGGAGACATTGCTCTTGCACATTCAACTCGATCCAAGAAGCAACACTCCGATATGGGAACAAATTGTTCAAAATATAAAAGAACTCGTACTAAAAAACATGTTAGCACCAAACGATAAACTACCCTCTGTACGTGAACTCGCTTCACTTCTTGTCATTAATCCGAATACAGTAAGCAAAGCGTACCAAGAATTAGAACGGCAAGGACTTATTGAAACACTGCGAGGAAAAGGGACGTTTGTCTCCCAATCGATTACACCGACATTAGATGAAAGGAAAATCGCTATGGTCGAAAAACAATTTCACCAACTATTACTAGAAGCTTCTTATCTTGGGATTACGAAGGAAAAAATTCACGATTGGATAGATTCATACTATAAAGAACTAGGAGGAAATACGAATGCTAAAAGTGACGAGTCTCAGAAAAACAATTGATAACCAAGTCATTTTAAACAATATTTCTTTCACATTACAAAAAGGAAGTATTGTTGGATTACTCGGAAGAAACGGTGCGGGGAAGACCACTTTACTTCGGACACTTGTTGGTATTTTAAATCCAGATGAAGGAACTGTTACATATGATGATGTGGATGTTCATGAGCATCCAGAAATAAAACAAAAGGTAGCCTATGTGCCGGATTCTACTAATATATTAAGCGGATATACAGTAAAGGAAATTGCGAAGTTTTATAAGGCTGTTTATACAGACTTTAATGAAGAACATTTTTATCAGTTGCTAGAGCGTTTCAAATTACCTGAAAAACGCATTCGTAGTTACTCACGCGGTATGAAAGCACTTCTTGCTATGATTTTAGCTTTTTGTACAGGCGTAGAATACATTATTTTAGATGAACCAACAAATGGACTTGACCCGATTGTAAAAAGACAAATTTTGCAATTTTTAATTGAAGAAGTAGCGGAAAGAGGCATTACGATTCTCATTTCTACTCACCACTTAGATGAAGTAGAAAAAATTGCTGACACGGTTATTATTTTAAAAGATCATACAATCGCATCAATTACAGCATTAGATGATACGAAATCTCGATACGCAAAAATACAAGTTGCTTACGAGCGTTCACTACCACAAAAACTAGAAAACTTAGCAAATATAAAAATATTAAACCAAACTGGAAAAGTATATACGATTTTAATTGAAAATAATGTCGCAACTACGTTAGAGAAATTTCATAAAGAACAACCTCTTTTATTAGAAGAATTACCAATGTCACTCGAAGATATATTTGTCACGACATTTGAGGAGGATTCACATGTTTCATAAAGCTTTATGGATGAGACAATGGAAGCAAGGAAAATATATAATTCTATTGTTTTGGTTAATTAGTTTGTATCAACTACCTTATAGATATTATAAAGCAGCACAAATGGAGCTACACCAATCAAAAATGAAGATTGATGACTATACGTACTACTACTCCTACTATTTTCAAACATATGATGGTGTCATCCTCTTTCAAGGGGCTGCTCTTATTGCACTTGCTTGTTTTTTAATTGGGTGGGAACGTAACAATCAATCAACTGATTTTCTATTCGCAATGCCGTTTAAGCGAAAAGATATTTTTTTAACAAAATGGTCATTTGGCGTTTTGAATATTATTGCTGTACAGATTATTTGTTGGATTAGCATGTACGGAATTAAAAACATATCGTTTCACATCGAGTATCAAATCTTTACTCCGTTCCATCGTTACTTTTTATACGCTACGGTTGTACTCGTTGCAATCTATACATTTGCTTTATTCATCGGTACGATTACCGGAAATGTTTTCTCGCAAAGTAGCTTAACTGCCATTTTATTATTTTTACCATACGGCCTAGTTTTGTTAATATCCGGATTTGTTTATTCTAATACACAAGGTTCAGTAGAAGCATTAGGTGAAATAGAACACCAAACTCATAAATACTTACAGCATGCGAGCATCAGTTCACCATTAGAATTTTTTTCAATTGTTTATGATTACCACCCGATAGAAACATTTGATGACTATGGAAATAAACTTTCTAGTGTACCACAGGACAATCCAATGGAGCGTACTTCACTTCCTTCTCCTTGGACACTATTAACACCATTTGCTTACATCATGATCTTTTTACCATTATCAATTTTTCTATACGCACGTACACCGAATGAACATAACGGAAAAATACTATTGTTTCCTAGCTTGCAAAAGTGGTTCATGATTTGCACTGTTCTATGCTTCGGACTATTTGGAGGTAGAGTATTAGGAGGACGAGATGCACTCCTTTCTTATTATATTGGTTTTTTCCTAACTTCTATCATAAGTTATTTTATTTTTACTCGCCTATTAAAATTGAAGTTTGCTTTTGGAGGGAAATAACTACGAATTGAGGTGGATATATGTTTCAAAAAGCTTTATGGATCCGGAATTATAAACAAGGAAAATATGTCATTTGGCTATTTTGGCTCAGTACTTTATACGCCTTACCATATAAATATTATAATGCTGCACAGCATACAGATGATTATTTACGCAAAACAACAGATACTTATTATGGGTATCATTTACAAGGGGCTGACGCTGCAATATCCCCAGCTCTTCTACTAATGGTATTAGCAATTCTCTTAATCGGATGGGAACGCAATAATCAAACAATCGATTTTCTTTGGTCTATGTCATTTAAACGGTCGCACTTATTTTTATCAAAATGGTTACTAGGCATTGTTCATATCGTAAGTGCGCTTTGCCTTAGTTGGCTTCTTATGTATTTCATCTACAAGAACACGATACATGCTCAGTATCAATCTTTTGAACCATTTCATATATACTTTACGTATACAATCATTACGCTTATTGCAGTTTATACATTTACGCTCTTTATTGGGGCGATTACAGGGAACGTAATCTCACAAGGGACTTTAAGTTATATTATTATCATTTTACCTTTATATATCTTTCGACTTATTTTCCCTTTCCTTGCATTACATGTGGATTTACCACAGGAGGAATACAATTATAATTATAATAAGTACGCCCTTTATACAGAAAATGTAAGTATTGCATCTCCTCTTACTCATTTTCGTATTAACTATGACTATGATTCACAAAGGGAGCCTATAGAAGATGAATACGGAAACAGACATACAGGACCTACGTACCATCATATCCCGGCCGCTTGGACATTGTTAAGCCCTGCTATGTATATACTTATTTGTCTTCCACTAGGGGCTTATTTATATACACGTGCCCCCAATGAACATAACGGAAAAATACTGCTATACCCAAAACTTCATAAGTATTTCTTAATTTGTACTTCTCTTTGTTTTGGGCTTCTTGGTGGTACAGTTTTTATTGATGGTAGTAATTCTTTACCTCTTTACTATATTTATTTTATAGGGTCTGGCGTACTGACATATGTTATCTTGCAGCGACTTTTAAAGCATAAACTTTCTTTATATGCAAAATAAAAATTTCTTCACAACATAAAAAAATCCCCTTCTCACCTGAGGAGGGGATTTTTTATTTAACATTCAAATAGAAAGCTTTTAGTAGATGATACATCAGCCAAATAAAGCGAAATTTTTATCAGTGGGTGTCTTCATTTCTTACCTATCCACTACACTTTGAGAAAGGGATCTTAATACCCGCAAATAGCGGGATAAAATACATATTACTTTTCATTACAATTAATCATAATATAAAGTAATATATATACACTAAGTTTATTTATTGATATAATAGGAAATTATCAAACTCCTAATAAAGCTTGAAGAAAATAATTACATACGAAATTGAGGAATGTTAACACATGAAGAAAGTAGTAATGATGATGTTATTGTGCTTAACAACAAGTATGCTAATCATGGCTGGTTGTGATAAGAACAATAATGAGGCTCAAAAAACTGAAAGTACAGTAAAAACAGCTCCAGAACAAAAAGTACCAGAAGTAACAGAAAAAGAAGCAAAAAAAGTTTTACAAGAAAATATTAATGAAATCGTACAATCTTTTAGCAAAATGGAAAAAGAGAATGGCTGGAATCGTAATAATCCCGGTGATTTTGAAACTGCTAAAGCAGGACTAAAGAATGTGATTTCTGAACACTTTACAAAAAATCAGTTAAGTGAATTACTTAGAATATTTAACGCTTCAAGAGACACAGATATGCAGCCTTTCCCAATTCATATTGAACCTGAAGTAAGATTTTCTTATGAACAAGAAAAAGAAAAACTAAAAATGAATACATTTTCTCCTGCTAATGATGCAGGAAATCCGGCAGAAATATGGGAATTTCATTTGATTTATAAAGACAGGAAATGGTTAATGGATGAATGGTCGTTTGACACAAAAGCAGATGTAAATCTTACAAAAGAAGAAGCGGAGAAACTTTTACATATTCTTGAATTTAAAGATATCACATTCATAAAAGAAGAGAGAAGTAATCCTACAAAATATATATTTAAAGTAAAAGAACAAGTTATTACTGTTAATGCTGCAACATCAGTAATTGAATATAGTTATAACGATATATCAAGTAACCAAAATCAAGAAAATGCGAATCAGAAAGAAACAAATCGACAACAAACGAAAACGCAACCAAATGGTTCGGGTAATCATACAAACCAAGGAACTCAAAAAGGCTCGGAGGAAAAAGCTGCTGCCGGATTAAGTAAAGCAGAGTTTCTTAATGAATTGTCCTCTTTAGAAAAACAGGAAAAACATTCAGAAAATACGGTTACTACAGTAGACATACGAGCGGAAATTAACGAAAACTATCAGTTATGGGACAATAAACTGAATGAAATTTATCATGTATTAAAAAACAACATGTCAGCTACTGCATTTGAAACTATGAAAAGCAAACAAATTGCATGGATTAAATCGAAGGAAAGTAGAGTTCAAGCAATTAGGAATGACCCAAACAACGGAACAATGGCCTTGATAGAGGCTGACGAAGCAAGCTATACAATGACAAAAGAAAGATGTTACGAATTAGTTAATTCTTATATGAACTAAATCAACAAGGCATTGCATGAAAGCAATGCCTTGTTATTATATATACATCTCCAATCTAATAAGGAGGTTATTTCACATTCTCTCTTCTCTTCCCATATCCCTTCTCCTCTTTCATCCCAAATCCATCACCATTCTCTATCATTTGATCTGTGGGAGCTACAATACTTTCAGCAATCCTCCAATCTCCTTGTTCTTGTACAAACACTTGAAGAAAGTAATTCATTCCATTCAATTGGTATGGATTTTCTTTTTTCACTTCATAACGAACAGCAACGTAATAAACTTGAACATTTTTATTTTCAAACTTAGAAACGTATTGAGGTAGTCTTGGGATGTAATGTGAAGCCTTTTCAAGTGAAAGTTGTTTTACTTTTACGAGAGAAGAATTTGTGACATTGCGCAGCGTGTCTTGTCCACGAATATTATTACTGTGGTGAAATAAGATCTGATTCTGCATAGAACGAACCCATAATTTTGAATATAGAATAGGTTGATTACTTGCAATATAATGCAACTCTTTTTGCACAACTTGAATTGGTGTTTTTGCATAACTTAATGTGCTAGAGCATAAAAAACTTCCAATAATAATTGCAATCGAAACGATATATTTCATTATTTTTCCTCCGATACTTTTTACTTAAAGTATTGGAATTTCCAAATATTTTTATTCAAAAGAAAAGGATAGGAAAGCACTTTGCTTCCTATCCTCATTTATTATCATTATAATACGCGACCAAATAGTTCTAATACCATCTCAACCTCTTGATCGCTCCACTCTTTAAATTTCTCTTTATAGTATTCTTTACGTACAGCTTCAAGTTTTTGTGTAACTTCTTTTCCATGTTCCGTGATTTCCAAATACACAATACGACGATCTGAATCAGAACGTTTTCTCGTTACAAAACCTTTTCGTACAAGGCGATCTGTTACCGCTGTAATATGGCTAGATGTTACATTTACTTCACTAGCTATTTGCGAAGCCATTTGTGGGCTTTTCAAAAACAATGCACGCAATACAGAAAATTCATTATAGGGCATATGCTCCGAAAAACGTGTATTAATATCATTTTGTAATAAACGTATCATCTTTCGAAATGATGTAGATAAATCTAAAATCAGTGCTTCTCTTTTTTCGTTCACTAGCCTCGACCCTTTTTCATCATATTTATACATATTATAATCTATAAATACCTACGTTGTATATGTTTTCTTTCCTTTTGATTCTCAATTATGTAACTTTTTACATACAATTTTCTCTTTCTTTTACTCATATACATATAAAAAGGATGGTGAGCAAAAATGCAAGTTGGCATGAATCCTTATTCACCCGATGTCCGTAATGGAAAACAAGCAACGATTACTGTACAAGGAGAAGGCATTATAAAAGCAAAACCAAATGTTGTTATATTAACAATCGGTATTCGAACAGATAATAAAGATGTCAAACAAGCACAAGAGGAAAATGCAATCCAATCTAATCAATTACTTGCTGCACTTAAACAAATTGGTATCGCTGATAAAGATATAGAAACTATTTCCTATACAATTACACCTCAATATGAATACGTAAATGAAAAAGCATTATTACAAGGGTACCGAGTAGAGCATTTGTATGAAATTACCGTTTTAAATGTACAGAAAGCTGGGGAAGTATATGATATAGCTGTTACAAATGGAGCGAACGTAGCAAGAGGACTCCGCTTCCGTATTTCCCATCCAAATGCGTATTATCAACAAGCACTCTTACAAGCAGTCCAGCACGCTCAAGAAAAAGCTCGTATCATTGCGAGTTCATATAATTTAAATATTAATCCTGTCCCTCTTTCACTCGTTGAAGAATCGGCACAATTGCCGCGCGAATTTACGACTCATGCTACTTTACAGGCACAAGCTGCTCCTCCAATTCAATCTGGGGAACTGGACATCATCTCTACTGTTCGTGCCATTTTCACATATTTGTAGCACCAGTTAACTTTTAAGTAACCGTTCTCATTTTATTTATTGTAAAAAGACTATGTTCTGATATAATAAAAGACGGTGAGCTCTTTACAAAAGGGATATCACGGGTGGGAGAGGGATATGAAAAAGAAGGTTTAACATGAAAGGAATTCTTGAAAGAACATTTAAATTAGACCTACACCACACATCGACAAAACAAGAAATATTAGCTGGAGTGACGTCATTTTTCACAATCGTTTATATTATGATTGTCAACGCGTCTATTTTATCAGATGCCGGTATTCCACTTGAAGCTGGAATTTTGGCAACTGTTTTTAGTTCATTTGTCGGATGTCTAATGATGGCATTTTGGGCAAATGCACCTGCTATTCTTGTACCAGGTATGGGTGTAAATGCATTCTTCACGTACACAGCTGTGCATACGCTTGGATTAAGTTGGCAAGAAGCATTAGCAGCTGTCTTTATCGCCGGTATTATTTTTGCAATTGCCGCATTTACACCGATTGCTCGCACGCTTTCACTATCGATTCCAAAATCGTTAAAAGAAGCAATTACTGTAGGCATCGGTTTATTCTTAGCTTTCATTGGATTGCAAAAAGGCGGTTTAGTCGTTTCGCATCCGAACACTGCTGTTGCATTAGGAAAATTAAGTAGCCCTGTTGTTCTTGCAACACTACTTACTCTTATTGTGGCACTTGTCTTATTTATTCGTAACGTACGTGGAAATTTTTTATGGACGATTGCAATTGGAACTGGTATTGCGTGGCTATTTGGTCTTGTTGATACAAGTCAAGTAGGAAATAGCTCATTTTCATTCGCTAACTACGGAGATGTATTTGGAGCTATGTCATTTGGAAAACTTTCTTCCTTACCGTTTTGGATTGCAACATTCTCCTTAAGCATGGTGCTTATTTTTGAGAACATGGGGCTATTGCACGGATTATTAGAAGACGATCGTAAATTCCCACGTGCTTATCAAGCAAATGCGATTTCAGCAATGACATGTGGTCTATTTGGCACAAGCCCTACCGTTTCAACAGTAGAAAGTGCTGCAGGTATTGCCGCGGGAGGCAAAACAGGTCTGACGTCTATCGTTACAGGGATGTTATTCTTCGCATCATTGTTTGCTCTTCCGTTTGTCAAATTAATTCCTGATAGTGCCATTGCACCGATCTTAATTATTATTGGTGGTCTAATGATTACAAACATTTTACAAATCCCTCTAAATGACTTTTCAGAAGGATTTCCAGCGTTTTTAATCATTGTTATGATTCCACTCACATATAGCATCGCTGATGGTATTGCGTTCGGATTTATTGCTTATCCTATTTTAAAGGTTGCTCTTGGAAAGCATAAGGAAGTCGCACCATCCATGTATATTATTACATGCCTATTCTTAGCAATGTTTGTCTTACATGCTATCGGCTAATAAAAACCGCTAGGGGAACCCCCCTAGTGTTTTTTTACTTAAACCATCCTTTTTTATAAAACCAAGTCATCATTCCTCCACCTATAAAGGCCATAAGTGCTAAACAAATAAAATAACCATACTCCCACTTTAATTCAGGCATATTATCGAAATTCATCCCATATACACCAACAATAAATGTTAATGGCATAAAAATAGTCGAGAATACGGTTAATGTTTTCATTATGTTGTTCATATGATGCGAGTTTAACGAAAAGTAACTATCTCGAATATCCGCTGTTAACTCTCGGCTTGCTTCAATCATTTCTGAAAGCTTTAGCAAATGATCATGAATATCTTTAAAATAAATTTCATGATCGCTTACACCATAAAAACGAGTTGAATTTAAAATACGATACAACAAATCACGCATCGGAATAATCGTACGTCTAAGCTTCGATAAATCTGCCCGAATATCGAACACTTCTTCTAATACACTTCCCGCTGTATCTCCTGTTAAATTATCATCAATCGCATTTAAATGATCCTCAATATAGTAAACAGGTGCAAAATAATCATCAACAATTTGGTCAATGATCGTATGTGCTACATGCAAAGGACTCTTCTTAATCCGTTTCTTCTCCCCAAGCGTTTTCCACACTCTTTCAATCGCATTATTATGTGAGAAATGAAAAGAGACGATATAACCTTCACTAACAAATAAATCAATTTCGTGTGGCTCTAATCCATCTTCTCCAAATGCATGGAGAACTAAAAAGTTATATCCATCATAGAAATCCACTTTTGGCCTCTGTACATACTCTACACAATCTTCAATCGCCAGAGGATGGAACTTAAAATGATCTCGTAAAATATATGTATACTCTTCTTGTGTTGGCTTATATAAATCAAGCCAATACCATACAATATCTTCTCTCTTTGTGTTTTCTAATGAAACATCATATAATACTTCATCTTCTTTCGTTACTGCGCAAATTCTAATCATAATTTCACCCATTATTATTATATACAAAAAACAATAAAAAAAGCCAAGGAGAAGGCTCCTTAGCTTTTTCAGTTTATTTTGTTACAATGCCATGCACAAGTTTCGGTGCATCAACATGCTCTTTCTCTATTTTCATGTTCTCATAAATTTTTTCTTTCACATCTTCTACATTTTCGCGGTTCGCGTAAATCGTAACAAGTGAGTCACCTTTTTTCACGCTATCGCCCACTTTTTTGCGCAGCATAAGTCCAACTGCTAAATCAATTTCAGATTCTTTCGTTGCACGTCCTGCACCTAATAACATCGCTGCTGTTCCAATTTCATCAGCAACAATTTCAGATACGTATCCGTCTTCTTTTGCCTCTACTTCAATTTTATATTGTGCTTGTGGAAGCTTAGAAGGATCATCAACAACTGAAGCATCTCCGCCTTGCGCTGATAAAAACGTTTTAAATGCTTCTAACGCTTTTCCATTGTTCATTACTTCAATTAGCTTTTCACGAGCATCTTCTAAAGAAGAAGCTTTTCCAGCAAGGTATACCATTTGACTTCCAAGTGTTAAACATAACTCTTCTAAATCTTTTGGTCCCCTGCCTTGCAGTGTATCAATTGCTTCTTTTACTTCTAATGCGTTACCGATTGCTTCGCCAAGTGGTTGACTCATATCAGAGATAACAGCCATCGTTTGACGACCAACGTTATTACCAATGCGTACCATCGCTTCTGCTAAACGTTTTGCATCTTCATCTGTTTTCATAAATGCACCTGCACCTGTTTTTACATCAAGTACAATTGCATCTGCACCAGCAGCAATTTTTTTACTCATAATAGAGCTTGCAATAAGCGGGATAGAGTTTACTGTCGCTGTTACATCGCGAAGTGCATATAACTTTTTATCAGCAGGTGTTAAGTTTCCACTTTGACCGATAACGGCAATTTTATTTTCGTTTACGAGACGAATGAATTCAGCATTTTCAATTTCTACATGGAACCCTGGAACTGCTTCTAATTTATCAATCGTACCACCTGTATGTCCTAAACCACGGCCCGACATTTTTGCAACTGGTACATCTAAAGCAGCTACTAATGGACCTAACACAAGCGTAGTTGTATCACCAACACCACCTGTTGAATGCTTATCTACTTTTACCCCTTCAATCGCTGATAAGTCAATTGTATCGCCGCTATTCACCATTGCCATCGTTAAATCAGCACGTTCTTGTTCATTCATATCTTTAAAGAAAATCGCCATTGCAAGTGAGCTCATTTGATAATCTGGAATATCACCATTTGTATAGCCTTCTACAATAAAGTTCACTTCTTCTGTCGTTAATGCATGTCCATCACGTTTTTTTGCAATTAGGTCCACCATTCTCATTGTGAACTCACCCCTTCATTTGTTTTACGATTGCTTTTACTAATGCTAAGAAATTAGATTTTACACGTTCTGTCGTTTCAATTACTTCATCATGGTGAAGTGGTTGATCTAAAATACCAGCTGCCATATTTGAAATACAAGAAATACCAAGTACTTTCATGCCAGCATGACGTGCTACGATAACTTCCGGTACAGTTGACATTCCAACTGCGTCTCCGCCAAGTGTACGAAGCATACGAATTTCAGCAGGTGTTTCGTATACAGGGCCTGTCATCCCAACATATACACCTTCTTGTACTTTAATATTTAAGTCTGCTGCAACTTGTTTTGCCATTTCGCGAAGCTCTTTTGTATATGACGCAGACATATCAGGGAAACGTACGCCCATCTCAGAATCATTTGGTCCGATTAATGGGTTCGTACCCATGAAGTTAATGTGGTCTGAAATTAACATCAGATCGCCTGGTTCAAATGCCGTATTTACACCACCAGCTGCGTTTGTTACAACAACAGTTTCTACACCTAGTTCTTTCATAACACGAACTGGGAATGTTACTTTTTGCATGTCATATCCTTCGTAGTAATGGAAACGCCCTTGCATTGCTACTACTGTAACACCTTGAAGTGTACCAAATACAAGTTGACCAGCATGCCCCTCTACAGTTGATACAGGAAATTCAGGAATTTCACTGTATGGTACTGTTACAGCATTTTCGATTTCATCTGCTAATACACCTAGTCCAGACCCAAGGATAAGTCCTACTTGTGGTGTTTCTTGGAATTTCTCTTTTAAGTATGAAGCTGATTTTGTAATAAGTTCACGATTCATTATATTGTCCCCCTTATTTCTTCAAGTCGTTTAAGAAACTTGTTCCGTATTTTGGCATTGTTACACCGAAGTTTTCTGCTACAGTTGCACCAATATCAGCAAATGTTTGGCGAAGTGCTAGTTCTTGTCCGCCTTCTTTCATGCTTGGGCTATAAGCTAGTAATGGTACATATTCACGCGTATGGTCTGTCCCATGATGAATCGGATCATTACCATGATCCGCTGTAATAATAAGCAAGTCATCTTCTTGTAATTTTTCAAATACTTCTGGAAGACGTGCATCATATTCTTGCAGTGCTTCTCCATATCCTTGAGGATCGCGGCGATGACCAAATAGTGCATCAAAGTCAACAAGATTTAAGAAACTTAAGCCTGTAAAGTCCATATTTAATGTATCGACAAGCTTGTCCATTCCGTCCATATTAGATTTTGTACGAAGTGATTCTGTTACCCCTTCTCCATCATAAATATCAGAGATTTTACCGATTGCAATCACATTATAATCGCTATCTTTTAATTCATTCATTACTGTGCGACCAAATGGTTTTAATGCATAGTCATGACGGTTTGGTGTACGTGTGAAGTTTCCAGGCTCTCCAACGAATGGACGAGCAATCACGCGACCTACCATATATTTTTCATCTAACGTTAACTCACGTGCGATTTTACAAATTTTGTAAAGCTCTTCAAGCGGTACAACTTCTTCATGAGCTGCGATTTGTAATACGCTATCAGCTGATGTGTACACGATTAGAGATCCTGTTTCCATTTGCTCTTTACCAAGTTCATCAAGGATTTCAGTTCCTGAAGCTGGTTTATTACCGATAATTTTACGGCCTGTCTTTTCTTCTAACTCATCAAGTAATTCTTTTGGGAACCCTTCCGGAAATACTTGGAAAGGAGTATCGATGTAAAGACCCATAATTTCCCAATGACCTGTCATTGTATCTTTACCAGTAGATTTTTCTTGCATTTTTGTATAATAGCCAAGTGGCTTCTCTACTTTAGAAATCCCTTTCATTTCACGAATATTGCCAAGACCTAGTTTCACCATGTTTGGCATTTGTAATCCATTCATGTGTTCAGCAATATGACCGATTGTATCAGAACCTACATCACCAAATTTTTCAGCATCCGGTGCTTCTCCGATTCCTACAGAGTCCATTACGACTAGGAAAATACGTTTATATTTATTCATAACTGCAACCTCCTATATGTTCAGTTCTACTTCTTGTAGTATGTTCAAAACGTTGTAAAGTGAAACTGTTATCAGTGAGAATTCTCTTTATTGTCCACTAACAAAAAGCACTTCTTATTAGTCATTCTCTAACCTACTTCGTGTTACTTTCACACGAAGTAATACGTTTCCTGTTTTTTCTAAGTCAGATGTCAGACATCTCATATTAATATCATACCATGTTTACGCTTTCTTTTTAATACATTTTCTTAGAATTTCTTATTTATCTTACACTTTCTATTGTAATCCATTCTGCATCGAAGTGCTAATGAAATTATGATTTATTTCATTAACCTAAAGAAAAAAGCAGCTCTAAAGAGCCGCTTCTTATTTTACTTCTACTGTTTCTTCCTTATGTTCGTGAAGTTCACCTTTTTTCACATGAACTTTTACTTTATATGCACCTGCATCTTTAAACGTATATTTACTTATATATTCGCCTTTATTGCCTTCTTCAGCAGGAATATATTCATGTTTTTCCGCGCCATCTTTCCAAATTTCAAGCTGTACTTCAGCTCCAGTTAACGCTTCTTCTTTTTGTTTTAAATGTACTTTCATTGTTGATTCAGCATTTGCTTTTACATCGCCAGCCATAAGGTGAATCATCGTATCGCTCTTATGATCACCGTGCCCTGCTTCATGACCGCTCTTTTCTTTCTTTACATCCTCAACTTTTGCATTTCCTACAGCTATTTTCACTTCTGGCATTACATGCATTTCACGTGCGTTTGTATGTGCAATAACATGATACACACCATCTGTTGGGAATGTTTTCTCTACTGCATAAACACCTTTTCCTTTATGCTTCCCATTTAACATTTCATGTTTTTCTTCGCCATCTTTCCAAATTTCAAATTTCACATCGTCAGCATCAGTTACTTTTTCCTTCCCTTGTGTAACAAGAGCCTGCACTTCTGTTTTTTCATTTGGCTTAATTTCTTTCGGATTTGTTTGGACAGCTACTTTTACTTCTTCAAGTTTTCCTTTTTTCGTTGTATCTTCTTCCTTTGTATTACACCCAGCTAATGCTAGCATCGCGATAAATAAAGTAATTATAAGTTTTTTCATTATGATTTCCTCCTTTATACTTCATTTAGTATAGAGGATATACCAGTTCATATTCCAGCCTTCTACTGAAAACAATGTACGAAATGTTTGTGAAGTTTTTGTGAAGCACTTACCTTTTTCATTTTCAATACGTATTCTATCATTACTAGATTTGTTAGTCAGCTTTATAAATACAAAAGGAAAAACCTACATAAAACCCTTCCTTTTAGATGGGAGAGAGCCTCCAGCCATGCATTGAAGCGGTCAGACCCTCTTCCTTCCCCATTGCCAAGTTAAAACAAAAAGAGAAGACAAGTGGAGATCTCCTTTTGTTTTCATAGCAGCAGCTTATCTGTTGGAATTTGAACTACCCCCACCTACCTCTACAAGAGCTTGAGGTGGGGGATTCTCCTGTCTCTGTTCTCACAAAAACAGTTCCTCTCGTTCAACAAAGAGGATACAACGATATAGAGTTCGGTAGTGTCTATATGTTATGTAAGACGACCTATTCTATCTTCCGACGAAAGACAAACAAAATAGGTACAACTACTTTTTCTTATATCGAGGCTAGAACACTTTGTCATGCATCCAGTTCCTAGACTTATTATCTGCTCTGGTAATAAGCGTAAAAATCTGGGACAAAGTGTTCTTTTTTATCATGCAAATCGTTTTGCTAGTTTTTTCTTTTCATTTTCAAACAAGTGTAACCGTTCGATTTGTAAGACTTCTTTCGGTTGATCTACATCGTATAGCTGATAGAAATGATGCGTGCGAATATCCAATTGATTGTTTAATTGATGCCAATGACTCCAGTGATGTGCGTCTTTCTTTGGAATATACGGCTGAAGCACCCGAGGTACTTTTTCTTTATATCCTAATCCCCGGCGACCAATCGTAAAAGCCGCGGATTGATGAATAGAGATACCGAATTTCCGCATGTATTTCATCTTTCCAGAGATTGAAGTATAAGCAGGATTCACTTGAAATACAGCCACGCCCCTTTTATCTGCACGATTCAGAATGGCACTTGTCATCTTCTCATACGCAAACATACTCTTCATCCGGTTCGCTCGCTTATTCCCATAGCGATCCCCTGTTTTCGATTGGGTCGTATTTAGTTTCTCTAGTACAATTGGTTTGTTATACCGCTCCGCTAAGTCCACTAAGCGAATCGCTTCCACTTCGATGATTTTTGTGATTTGTCCTGTAGATTTCCCCATAATAGAAAAACGAAGGGAACCACTTCCTTTATAATTTCCATCCCTCGTTACATTTGCCCAAGCAAAATGCTCAAGATTACAATCTACACCGATCACACCATCTGATGTACTGTAATTCGTGTGTGGATTTTCCGGTACATCGACTACACATTTCACAATATAATAGGAACCATAGTCTTCCACAGACCATGCGATCGGTTTACCATGCTTTTTCTTATTCTTACACTGTAATTGGGTTGTGATTACTTCTTCAATGGCTTCTTGTCCATATGGGAACGTAACAGCTGGAAACATAAGTGTTTTCCCAGAACTTGTCGTCATCCATAACTCTTTTGTCTCCAGCACATACTGAAATACAAAATTGCCATGTTTGGCATCTTTCCGTCCAGATAGGATCAGTTGTTTATTTCGAGCACGAGAAAATAATGTTTTCCATTTGTCATGGTTACGTACAAACTCGCGGATGGTAAATTGCGAGCGAAACAATTTTTTGCTTCCAAATACTGCGCTTGGAATACTCGTTTGATCGGATGAAAGTTTTTGCGTTAAACGGGATTGTCTGTGAGTGAGATGACCAATTTTCGCCTGAATTCTTTTGATTTGAACATCTAAGTATTGGTGTTCAAACAGATATTCATTTAGCCAAATTAAGGTGTCTTTTTTACGAGATAAGGAGATGAGGTTGTTGTGCTTCGCGAAGCGGGTGTTTTTTAGAAACGTCAGCGTTCCTTTCACACAACTTTGTTTGATTTTGCGAAGATTTGTTAGTTTTGTCCGTTCTTGTTTCAACTTTTTCTTGAGCTTCTTAAGCTTCTCTTGCGTTTGCTTCTCATATCGTTTTTGTAACGCCATTAAACCTGTAAACAACGCTTTTGCTTCTTGCGCCGCACTGTTTGCATAATAGTCATTCAATTGATATTTTCGCTTGAGAACGAGATGAAGACTATCTGTATGCATCTTACGGTTCCAACATTTTTCCCGAACAATCGTTTGAAACGCAAAGCGTTTTGCCTGATTAAATGTTTCGATTGTCTCTGCCAATGTATCTATCATTTCATGCGGTACATCTATCTTGTAGATCCGTTTCGAAAAATACGCTTTCTTCACCTGTTCTCACCTCTTTTTATTTGATAAGCTCATTATACACCAAATCGAACGTTAGTTCTACAGAGAAGAGACGTTTTCTTTAAAAAGAAAAAACCGATTCATCCCCCACCTTCACTTCGTTTAGAGGAGGCGTCTTCTCGGTTAAAATGATAAAAATAAAAAAGAGCATAATTACTATGCTCTCGGGTGGAACTGTTTATATACATCTTTTAATCTAGTTTTTGAAACGTGCGTATAAATTTGCGTTGTAGAAATATCGGCATGTCCAAGCATTTCTTGCACAGCACGCAAATCTGCTCCATTTTCTAATAAATGAGTCGCAAAAGAATGGCGTAATGTATGCGGTGTAAGCTCTTTTTCTATATTTGCTTCTTTTGCTAGTCGTTTTAAAATCTTCCAAAAACCTTGACGGGACAATCGATTACCATGATGGTTCAAAAAGAGGGCATCGACTGTTTTTTTTCCCACTAGTTCTCTTCTTCCCTTTTCAATATAACGTTGAATTGCTTCTGTCGCTAAACTACCTAGCGGGATAATTCGTTCTTTATTCCCTTTTCCGATGCAGCGAACAAAACCCATTGTTAAATGAACATCCTCTAAATTTAGTGCAATCAATTCAGAAACACGGAGCCCTGTTGCATACAATAACTCTAGCATAGCCTTATCGCGAATACCGAATCCACTGGTCGCTTTGGGTGTTTGAAGCAATGCCTCTACTTCACCTACTGACAATACTTTCGGTAATTTCCGCTCGCCTTGAGGCGTTTCAATATGTACAGATGGATCATGTTCTACCACTCTTTCACGCAGTAAAAACTGATGAAATGAACGAATAGAGGCGATGTGACGTGCCAAAGTCTTTGAAGATTTCCCATTCTCTTTTAAATACTGCAAAAAATTCACAATGTGTATCCTTGTCACTTCATGAAATGTTTTTATTTGCTCGACATTTTGTAAATACTTCACATAACTTTTTAAATCTCGCTCATAGGATACAACCGTATTTTTTGCTAAACCTTTTTCTACAATCATATAATGAATAAAATCTTTTAATTGATCTTCCAATCTACACTACTCCCCATTTTCATAGAAAAAAATTATTCTATTTACAAAAGCATCTTTTGCTGGTTCCTCATTCCCTGATACTTTTTCTACTGTTTCTTCTTTTGGTTTTTCATAACGATGGTAACTTTCATATTCTTCATTTATCCATAGTATAGCGAAATAAAACAAAATCGTACAACCTGTAAATAATAAAAATACTTTCATCCCATCAAAAGTTAATTTTAAAGCTCGGCGCATGGTAAACTCCTCCAAAATATATGTTATTACAACATATGCCAAGCTTTCTGCAATTTATACCTAAACTCAAATAAAAAACCCTTTCCTAGCTAAATAGGAAAAGGTTATTTTTCATCCGTTTCATTTTCTTGACAATCTTTACAAATTCCATGGAAAGTTAAACGATGGTCTTTTACCTTAAAGCTCCAGTCTCGTTCTACTTTTTTCTCCACTTCACCAAGTAAATCCTCTTGAATTTCTTGTACAGCACCACATTGTGTACAAATTAAATGATGATGGAAACGTTGTGCACCTTCTTGACGTAAGTCATAGCGTGAAACACCGTCTCCGAAGTTAATTTTATCAACAACTTTTAACTCAGATAATAACTCTAAAGTTCGATAGACGGTTGCTAGTCCGATCTCTGGCGACTTTTCTTTTACAAGGAGGTAAACATCTTCCGCGCTTAAATGATCTTCTTCATTTTCTAGCAGCACACGAACCGTCGCTTCACGTTGTGGTGTTAACTTATAGCTCGCTGCATGTAATTGCTTCTTAATTCGTTCAATTCTCTCTTCCATTCGGTACTACTCCCTCCTCGCCACTCTTACACCATTATATCAGAAGAAGGGCTTCTGTCAAAAGAAAAAAACAATCAAAATAAGTTGATAGTTATTCTCATGTAGTATTTATTTTTTATTAATAATTTCCACGACTTCTTTCATTAACACTGGTGATGCATATGCTTCAATGCTAGAAGCAATTGCTAATACAACGCCAATAGCTAAAAAGAAGCACGTGTAGCGAATTAATAGCGGTAGTAATGGCTCGGTAATTTTCCGAATAAATTGATGCCTGATCATGCGCAAAGAAAAACTCGCAGCAATTGTCGTCATAACAAGAAATGCTGGAATAATAATTAAATTTTGTGGCAACACAGATACAAATGCTAACAACAATCCATTCCACCCGTGCTGACTGACTAAAAAACCTACTGTAAATCCAACAACTACTCCTTTTAAAAATAATAAAATAAAAATAAGCGGCAATCCAATAATTGAAATTCCTAACAGCCAAATAAATCCAATATATTTTAATTGCGAAAAGAAACTTTCTCGAAACATATCACTGGCAATTGCAAATTCTCCTTTGGAAACTTGTCCAAAAAATCGATTCAAATAAAAAGATAGATCTTGTTTTTGACTTACCTCTAGGCTATTTACAAGAATGGCTCCAAACACTACACCCATCAATAATAAAACAGAATTAAATATATATAGCGAAGAATTCTCTTGTATATGAGAAATTACACGATTTTGCCAAGTTTTTCGTAACATTTTTTCTTCCCTCCGTTCACACTCTTATTAAAATGTATGAAAGAAAGAAAAAAGTATGATTAATTAAGATTGAAATTCCGCTCCACTTTGCTAAACTTAAAAGTAGAGAATAGGAGGGATTTTGCTTGAAACCATTATTATTAGATTTTCCAACATTATTTCAAACTGAGCGCTTACAAGTACGTAAACCATTTCCAGGGGATGGAACAGAAGTATATGAAGCAATTCAGGCTTCTTTAGAAGATTTACACCCTTGGATGTCCATTACATCTGAAACAGAAGAAAGTGCTGAGGAAACAGTTCGAGAAGCTCACGGACAATTTTTACTTCGTGACACATTAGCTTTTCATTTATATGATAAGGTATCAGGTACATTTATTGGAGCTCTTACCCTTCATCCAGAAAACTGGGATATCCCCAAATTTTCACTTCGTTTCTGGTTACATAGCGCTTATACAAAACAAGGTTATATGACAGAAGCAGTAAAAGGCGCTGTCCAGTTTGCTTTTGATAAGCTTGGTGCTAGACGACTGGAAATTCGTTGTGATGCTACAAATGTAAATGCATGCGCTCTAGCCGAGCGCCTTGAATTTATTTTAGAAGGTACATTAGAAAACGATTTTCTTGCTCCAGATGGCAGCTTACGTGACACACGCGTGTATGCAAAAATCAATTAAAACACTCGCCTTAGGCGAGTGTTTATTTTTGTAATTGCAAGTATTGTACAGCGAACATCGTCTTTGCATCATGGATACGTTGATTTTTCATAAGTTCAACTGCTTCTTCTAATGAAACTTCCATTAATTCCACAAATTCATCCTCATCTAAAGCTGCTTTATTTTCTTTTTTCTTTAATCCTGTTGCTTTGTATACATATAAAATCTCATCAGCAAAACCTGGTGATGTATAAAAAGATGTGATGAATTCCATTTTGTCACATACATATCCTGTTTCTTCTTCTAATTCACGAATCGCTGTTACCTCTGGTTTTTCCCCAGGCTCCAATTTTCCAGCAGGAATTTCAACAATCTCTTTTTCAAGCGCCTTACGGTACTGCTCAACAAGTACGATTTTTTCTTCTTCTGTAACGGCGATAATAGCAACCGCGCCAGGATGATTTACAATTTCACGTTTACTCACTTCTCCATTTGGCAATACTACATCATCAACACGAACTTTAATAACTTTCCCATCAAAAATTGGTTCAGTTGCAACTGTTCTCTCTGCAAGATTACTCACAATATTTCATCTCCCTATTCTATTTCCTAATTGTTCTTCATACATTTTACCACACTGAAAGGAGCGTGTTAAAAATGAAAGTATATATTTTACCAAATCGCATCACATTAGTCGGAAAAGCTTGGCAAATTCGGCATAAGCTAAAACAATATGGAGAAGAATACGCAACCGTAAAAGAATGGATTACAGCAAACAAGAAGTAAACGTTTGTCAACCTTCTACTGCTTTCGTACAATGAAAGTAAGGAGGCTGACCTATGAAAAAACGTCAATTAGGAAACTCAGATTTGTATATTACTGAAATGGGACTTGGCTGTATGTCTCTTGGCACAGAAGAAAATCAAGCCAATCGCATCATCCATGAAGCGATTGATTTAGGAATTAACTTTTTTGATACAGCAGATTTATACAATTATGGATTAAATGAAGAATTTGTTGGAAGAGCTCTTAAAGGAAAACGCGATCAAATTGTTCTAACAACGAAAGTAGGAAACCGCTGGACAGAGGAAAAAAACGGCTGGTCTTGGGATCCTTCTAAAGCTTATATAAAGGCAGAGGTAAAAGAAAGTTTACGCCGCCTCCAAACAGATTATATTGATTTATATCAACTTCATGGCGGAACAATAGAAGATCCTATCGATGAAACAATTGAAGCATTTGAAGAATTAAAACAAGAAGGTTTGATTCGTCATTACGGCATCTCTTCTATCCGTCCAAATGTTATTCGGGAATATGCAAAACGCTCTAACATTATTAGCGTATTAATGGAGTACAGTCTATTAAATCGTCGACCCGAAGAATGTTTTTCATTCCTACAAGACAATCAAATTAGCGTGATTGCTCGCGGACCACTCGCGAAAGGGTTATTAACTGACAGTAATGAAAGAAAAGTAGAAAAAGTAAAAGAAAAAGATTATCTTTCTTATTCTTATAACGAATTAACAAAAACTTTAGCTGCGGTAACAGAAATTACAAACGCTCACTCATTAACCGAAACAGCTATTCAATACTGTTTACATGACCCAACTGTTGCCTCAGTCATCCCAGGTGCTAGTTCTATTCAGCAATTGCGAGAGAATGTACAAGCTACAACTCACTCTCCATTAGCACTTGAAGAATATAAACAAATTCAAGCAGTGGTTAAATTTGATACATACACATCACACCGTTAAAAAACGCTACCATTTTCGGTAGCGTTTTTTATCCTGCTATTCGCGGGCAGTATAATACTCCCATCTCAAAATTCGGCGGAGACAAAGAAGTTAGGCGGGAGATAAACTGCCCGTAAAAGCCCGATTGGTGAGGGCTAATAATCAGTGGGGGATGAAGTCCCCCACTGATTAAAGTTCACTTTATATCGTATCGTATTTATCTGGGTTTGTTCCAACATGCAGATTACGATCAAGCGTATCAATTTGCTTCATTTCATCTTCTGTTAATGAAAAATCAAAAATGGTAAAGTTCTCTTGAATGCGAGATGGTGTAACAGATTTAGGAATTGTTACAATGCCACTCTGAATATCCCAGCGTAAAATAATTTGAGCAGGCGTTTTTTCATATTTTTTAGCAATCTCTTGAATAATTGGATGCTGAAATACTTCGCCACCTCTCATTAGCGGGCTCCATGCTTCCATTTGAATTTGTTCATTTTGACAGAAATCACGTAATTCAAACTGCGCAAGCATCGGGTGAAGTTCTACTTGGTTCACCATCGGTTTCACATTACAATTTGGCAGTAGCTGTTCTAAATGGTGCTGATGAAAATTTGAAACGCCAATTGCACGCACTTTTCCTTCTTCATATAATTTCTCAAGAGCACGATATGTATCTATGTATTTCCCTCTTATTGGCCAATGAATTAAATATAAATCCACGTAATCCATTTGTAATTTCTTTAAACTTTTCTCAAATGCTTGAAGTGTCGTTTCATATCCTTGATCGTCATTCCATACTTTTGTCGTAATAAATAATTCTTCACGTGCGATTCCTGATTCACGAACCGCTTCTCCGACACCGCTTTCATTTTCATATACAGTCGCTGTATCAATAGAGCGATACCCAACTTCTAAAGCCGTTTTTACCGCTTGCTTTACTTCTTCTCCCTCTTTCGCTTTATATACACCTAAGCCAAGCATCGGCATTTTTACGCCATTATGAAGTGTAGTTGTTGGAATATACATGATCGTTGCTCCTCCTTCTCTCCTGCAAATTTTCTAGCAGGTGCCCATATTTTTATAACCATCACTTTATTTCAACAAGATTCACGAAAAAAGTCAAAAAATACATACAGTTAACATAATATTTTTATAAAAATAACGCGTGCTTACTCGCTCGCATTATTCTCTAACCACTCTTTTGCTTTCTCATCAATATCGCGTACAAAATCAGTCTTTCCTTCTGTATATTGCTCTCCATTATATGTAAACCTTTCTGCCAAGTCTTTCTTTAATGACGCATAAGCTTCCGCCTCTTCACAATGCTCCATCATATAATCACGAAACGCTAAATGACGTATAATTTCTGGATTTCCTGCTTCAAATACATGTAAATGATACGAACGTTTTTCTTCGGTTCCGTGAATAAAAAATCGTCGACCCGAAATGCCATTTTCACCTTTTACAATATAACCAAGTTTTACAAAATGGTCATTCCATGTATCTACTCTCTCAATATCCTCTACTTCCATAATCATATCCACAATTGGCTTTGCTGCTAGTCCTGGTACCGATGTACTACCAATATGATGCACCTTAACTGGTTCTGGCATCGCTGTTGTCAACCTCTTTGCCTCTATTTGAAATTTCTCATTCCAATGATTTTCATATGGAACTACAACAATTTTCCTCATCCCAATCCCCTTTTCTATTACATGTTTAAAAAAATCATCAGGGCAGTCCCCCTGATGATTTTTTTTGTATTATTTAAAGTCTTTCCAAGTGAGGTTACTTTCACTTAACAGTTCTTCAAATGATTTATTCTTTTCGCGATCCTTTTGCTCTTTACGTTTTCTCTCTTGTTCTTCTATTTCTTTTTGTTCCACTCTTACTTGTAATTCTTTTTTCTTACTTTTTAATTGATCCATTAATGACGCATTTAATTGATCACCAATTGTAATGGATTCCTTCTCCACTTGATTCATTTGCGTTTGTCTTTGCATTTGCCTCTGTTTCTTTTTCTTCATGACTTGCTCACCTTTTACTTTTTTCTCCATTATAGGGGAAATGACTCCCCTACGACAATAAAAACGGACCATTCATTTTTATTTTTTCTATTATGTATATTTTGTAAAGATGTAAACAAAAAGATAAAATTTTATTAATTTTTATAATAAATAGAATTTTTGTAGCAATAACTCTCTTAATCTATTAAAATTATGTCGTATGATGTCAGATTATAAAAAGGGAGAGAAAACGTATGTGGAAAAAAGTCATTCCGGTTGTCCTAGCATTAAGTACAATTACTTTTTCAAGTGTATTTGCAGCACCTCCATCTCAGACACCCACAGAACAAAATCGCTACATAGACGTACAGATGCTTGGCATTAACGATTTTCACGGTCAACTAGACACTGTAAAGAAGATTAACAATAAAGAAGCAGGTGGAGCTGAGTACTTAGCTGCTTATTTACGAGATCGTGAAAAGCAAAATCCAAATACATTGCTTGTTCATGCAGGTGATGCTGTGGGAGCAAGTCCACCAGTATCAGCATTATTACAAGATGAACCAACAATTGAATTTTTAAATGATTTAGGATTTGATGTTGGAACTGTCGGAAATCACGAATTTGATGAAGGTACCGAAGAATTACGCCGCCTTATTTACGGAGGAACTCATCCAAAAACCGGTAACTTTAAAGGTGCAAAATTTCCTTATGTTGCCGCAAATGTCTTTAATAAAGAAACAGGTCGTTTATTCTTACCTCCATTTACAGTAAAAATGGTACAGGGCGTTCCAGTTGGATTTATCGGCGTTGTTACAACGGAAACACCAAATATCGTTATGCCTTCTATGGTAAAAAATGTCCAATTCACTGATGAAGTAGAAGCGATTAATAAATCTGCTAAACAGCTGAAAAGGCTAGGTGTGAAATCCATTGTCGTTCTCGCACATAATGGCGGTACAACCGATGACACTGGTGTAACAAATGGGGACATCGTGCGCTTAGCAAATGACACTGATCCAGAAGTCGATGTTATTTTCGGCGGTCATAGCCATACCTTTATAAACGGAACAGTGAATAATAAACTTGTTGTACAAGCAAACTCTTATGGCATGGCTTTTGCTGATGTTGATGTCAAGATCGATCGTAAAACGAAAGATATTGTTGAGAAAAAGGCTGAAGTGGTCACAACTTATCATGAAGGTATAGAGCCTGATCAACAAGTGAAAAAGAAAATAGATCAATATAAAGAAAAAATCGCCCCTCTTGTCAATGAAGTTGTTGGAAAATCTACTGCACCACTAGATCGTAAACAAAATGCTGCTGGAGAATCCACTCTCGGAAATTTAATTGCGGACGCTCAGCGTGCAACGATGCAATCGCAAATTGCTCTCATGAATCCTGGTGGCATTCGTAATGATTTAGATGCTGGCGATATTACATGGGGAGAATTATACGGAATTCAGCCATTTGGAAATCAGTTGATAAAAGTCAATTTAACTGGCCAGGACATTCGAGATATTTTAAATCAACAATGGCAAAAGGATAAGACGAGAATGCTTCAAATCTCAGGTATTCAGTACACTTGGGATGCGAATAAACCAGATGGTGAAAAAGTTACAAATATCCATTTAACAGGTGGAGAAGAGCTAGTTGCCTCTAAAACTTACAGCGTCGTTGCAAATGCCTTTCTCGCTTCAGGCGGCGATGGATTTGTATCCTTTAAAAATGGAAAAGATGCTGAAACAGGACCAAATGATTTTGAAGCGTTAGTAGATTATGTGAAACAGGTAAAAGAACCGATTCAACCTATTATTGATGGGCGAATTCAAAGAGTGAACTAAACTTTATAATTCACAAAAAGAGAGAGGTTACACACCTTCTCTCTTTTACTTATCTTGATATATTTCGTCTACTTCTTCATATTCCCGTAAAAATTCCATCAATGCCACTTCTACAATTTTAGATTTATGCATCCCTTCGGAAGCAGAGACAGCGTCTAATTTCTCTAAAATCTCCGTACGTATAGAGAAAGTACGTTTTTTCTTTTCATTACTTATAATCGATTTCGTAATAATTGGTTCCTCTCGTTTTCGAAGCAATTCGTAAATTTTTTGCAATTGTTCATAAATTAAAACTTGATAATCTGTTTTTACATATTGAAGTGCAGTAGCTTCTTGAAGATATAAATGACGCGGTTCTTCTCCCTCTCCAATGAATATTCGTTTCTTCAGTTCGCCATCGTATTCATATCCAAGCACCCTTAACTTTTTTGACAATGCATATGGGCTCATGTCGAGGCGTTTCGCAATAATAGCAAGTGGTTCCCGTTTGTTTAAGCGATCTATAATTTCTCCAACTGTCACTTTCTTCCCCTTCCCTCTGAGCGCTCATAGTTGAAATATAGCCTACATGTTATGATACAATAATTTCTTAACAGTATATGCAAAATTGTACATCCGTGCGATACATGCCATTAGAGAAAAGGAGGTTTTTTATATGCTTTTTCGTAGCTACACTCCACCGTTTTACAACAAATTAAAGAATCCAATTTCAAATAGCGTCGCTACGATAGAAAGCGTTACAATCAACAACCATAAACAATCTCTACTTATTCGTGGTCAAGACGTAAATCAACCTATTTTATTATGCTGTCACGGTGGCCCTGGTATGGCACAAATTGGATTCATTCGTCATTTTCAAAAAGACTTAGAAAAACACTTTATTGTTGTCAATTGGGATCAAAGAGGAGCGGGAAAATCCTTTTCTTGGCGGGATATAAAAGCACCTTTTACAATTGAACAATTTGTTTCAGATGCATTTGAAGTAATAAAACATCTTCTTTCTCGTTTCAAAAAACAGAAGCTATTTCTCACTGGACATTCTTGGGGAAGTATTATCGGTTTACAAATTGCAAATAAATATCCAGACTATATCGAAGCTTATATTGGTATAGGTCAGATTGTACATATGAAACAAAATGAAGAATTGCTCTATCAACATTTAATTCATTCTGCAAAAAAACATGGACACGAGCGAGCATTGACCTCTCTAACAAAACTTGGAAAGCCTCCTTTTCTAGATACGCGGCGCCTTATCATTCAAAGAAAATGGCTTGGTACATTTGGAGGAGCAGTTCAAAACGGAACTTCGTTTTCTTTCATTCGAAAAGGGTTGTTTTCTTCAGAATATACATGGATAGATTGGGTGAGGTTTCTCGCAGGAAATATGAAATCTGGGGCATTATGGGAGGAAATGCTCACAGTAGATTTCTTTTCTACAATCTCTAAACTTGCCGTACCTGTTTATTTCTGTTCTGGTCGTTTCGACTATCAAACACCTTACGCACTCGTTCAACAATATTGCGATACGATTCAAGCACCCATCAAAAAAATGATCTGGTTCCCAAACTCTGCTCATTCACCAAATTTAGAAGAACCTGAACTATTTGCAAAATCTATATGCTCTATCAAACAAGAGTTATCTTTTCAGCATAGGTAACAGTGATACCTTTTACATTTCATAGAAAACATTTTATAATTACATGTCGCAACGTTACTCTGTTAGTACCTATAGCTATTCAGAATAAGTTGCAGAAATAGAAAAAACAGGGAGATTACATTTATTATGAACGCTGTACTCATCGCAGTAGCAGTCATGTTACTGCTTAGTTTATTACGTGTCCAAGTCATTGTTGCTATTATCGTCGGCGCCTTAACAGGTGGACTAATTGGTGGACTTGGGATTTCAGAAACAATCCATACTTTTACCACAGGGCTTGGAAGTAGTGCTCCAATCGCTTTAAGTTATGCCATGCTCGGAGGGTTCGCTATTTCGCTTTCCAAAACAGGGCTTCCCGACGCGATGATTCATACTGCACTGAATGTAATTAGCAACGAAAAAGACACGAAAAAGCAAACATATTCAAAGATACTCATTTTATTTATCATTTTAGCAATGGCTTGTTTTTCACAAAATATTATACCGGTTCATATTGCTTTTATCCCTATTTTAATTCCAGCGCTTTTAAAAGTTTTAAATGAATTAGAAGTGGATCGTCGGCTTGTTACATGTCTTATTACATTCGGATTAATTACTCCTTATATGTGGATTCCAGCCGGATTTGGAAAAATTTATCACGACGTATTACAAACAAATGCACAGCAAAGTGGACTTACATTTGATGTAACTCTTATTCCAAAAGCGATGACAATTCCAGCGATAGGTATGATTATTGGGCTATGTGTCGCAGTTTTCATTACGTATCGTAAACCACGTATCTACCCTACCGAACCGATTCACTCTTCAACTGATGAAATAGCTCCTTACACAAAAAGAAGCATTACGTTCGGGTTGTTATCTATTATCGCAACATTAAGCGTGCAATTAGCAACAGAATCAATGATTTTTGGTGCATTAGCAGGGATTATTGTATTATCCATTAGTGGGAGTCTCCCGTTAAAAGAAGCTGATGCTATTTTAACAAGTGGGATGCGCATGATGTCATTTATCGGTTTCGTTATGATTTCTGCTGCAGGATTCGGGGCAGTTCTTCGAAAAACAGGACATGTAGAATCACTCGTTCAAACAAGTGCTGATTTAATTGGGAACAGTAAGCCACTTGCTGCCTTTCTTATGCTTGTTATCGGTCTGCTCGTTACAATGGGAATCGGTTCTTCCTTTTCCACCATTCCGATTTTAACAACAATCTTCGTTCCGCTATGTATCCAGCTTGGCTTTAGCCCGATGGCAACCATTGCTATTATTGGTACAGCTGGCGCATTAGGTGATGCTGGTTCTCCAGCCTCGGATAGTACACTAGGACCTACCTCAGGTTTAAATGCAGATGGTAGGCATCATCATATATGGGATACATGTGTCCCAACCTTTCTTCACTACAATATTCCGTTACTTATATTTGGGTTTATTGCTGCAATTACATTGTAAAAAAGGTGCGTTTTACTGGACGCACCTTTTATTTTGTCGATTCTCGTTCAATTAATAGAAACTCCTCTTGCTCCGCTTCCTCAAGTTTTACTTGTTTCTTTTTTATTTTCCCTACCAATCCTTGAACAGCTACTACTCCTTGCTTTTCAAAAGAACTGCTAATTGTTGTCAAAGATGGTGTAATCCATTCGCCTTGTAAACTTCCCTTATGGCCAATGACTTGCAACTGATTAGGTATATCAATTTTAAGAGCGTTTGCCGCGCGGATTGCAGCAATTGCGATCACATCACTGGCAGCTACTATCCCATCTATATAAGGAGATTTCCGTAATAACTCGATAATCTGCCTTTCCTTTTCCTGTCCTTTTATTTTTTCTTCTCGAAAAGCCATTCCTTCATCCCAAACAGTATCTAGAAAACCAGCTATATGTTCTTCCATTACTTCCTCTTCTACTTCTTCCCCAATATAAGCAAGAAAATGACAACCTTTTTCTTTCAATAACTTAACGGCTTTTCTTCCATTTTCGTAATATGTAAAATCAGATTCCTCTTCTCCTTCAAGTACGGTAAAAGGAAGAGAAATTGGCTTCACACGATTGAATACATCTTTTGTCATAATTACACCAGCAATATTATTTTGCATTAAAACATCTATATATCCGATTTTATTCTCTATATTACAGATAACAATTTGATACCCTTCTTTGTAAGCAGCTTCTTCTACTGAACGAAGCCATGTTATATAAGATGGGTCTTTTAAACTTGATACTAATATAGCAATCATTGTCGAAGATTTTTTAAATAACGCCTTTGCTACGGCATTCGGTTTATACTGTAACTCTTCAATTGCCTGTTTTACTTGTTTTACTGTATCCTCATGGACATACCCTTTTTCATTAATCACTCGTGAAACGGTTGCGACTGAAACACCGGCCAATTTTGCAACATCACGTATGGTTGCCACATCGTCACCCCTTAATATGGTAATAGCTTACAATTTAAACCTAAAACAAAGTAGATCATTCGTCAAGGTTATTGTTTTACATTTCTGAAAATTGTTACAGAAAATATACCCTTCTCTTCTTCTACATATATAAAAGTTGATTTTATATATTCATTTTTTCTAGTTGAATTTCATGTAAAATCGCGATGTTATCATGTCCAATAAGCGGAATTTCTTGCTTTATCTTCCTCGCTTCCTTGACCGCATCCCTATATAAATTGGTCATCATAAAGTCACGTTTCTGATAAAAACGAAGTGCATTCGTATTATCATTTGTTGTAATGAGCCATATTTTTTTACAACATTGTTTTTTTGCAATATCAATTACATACTCTACAAGTTTCGTTCCAATTCCCTTCTTTTCCTTAAAGCTATCTAATGAAACAATCTCACAATCATTTTCTTTTATTTCATATGTAATTATCCCTACTATTCTGTCATCTTCGGTTGCAACAAAACCCGGTAATTGATCTAACAGGTGTGCTCTTCCGCGTGAAACCATCAGCGTGCTGCCCCAATTTTCACGCATAAACAGTGCAATTGTTTCTCTCATTTCCACTGTGATTTTTTGTATTTGAGTCATGTCCCACTATCTCCCTTTTCACATCATTATGATACAATATAAGTGTATCATATGTAGAGATATTTGGAGGATGAGGTAAGGTATGAAACGTTTTTTCACAGCATTGCTAACCATAATAGGAGCATTAATTGGTATCGGCATTTTCTTTACCAATAAAGTAATGTACTTAAAGAAAAAAACAGAAGAAGAAATTTTGGAGCGTGAAACGAAAAAGCATTTTCGCTTAGAAGACTTTAACGCCATTCCAAAAGAAGAGGTTCGTATTCCATCTCAATTTAAATATGACATTCACGGCTATTACATTTCTGCAGGCAATTCTAATAAGTTTATGATTTTTTGCCATGGTGTAACCGTAAATAAAATAAACTCTGTCAAATATGCAAATTTATTTTTAAACAGAGGATATAACGTATTTATTTATGATCACCGTCGCCATGGTAAAACAGGTGGTAAAACGACAAGTTATGGCTATTATGAAAAATATGATTTAAAGACGGTAGTTGATTGGCTAAAAGACCGCTTTGGAACAAATATTACACTTGGCATTCATGGAGAATCGATGGGAGCTGCGACACTCCTTCAATATGCAGGAATGGTGGAAGACGGCGCTGATTTTTATATTGCAGATTGCCCATTCTCTGACTTTTATGGCCAGCTTCAACATCGCTTAAAAGTCGAATTCCATTTACCGAAATGGCCCCTACTACCATTAGCAAACGCCTTTTTAAAAGTAAGAGACGGTTATACAATACGTGAAGTTTCTCCGCTCGATTGTGTAAAAAACATAAATAATCCAGTCCTTTTTATTCATAGTAAAGACGATGACTATATTTTATGTGATATGACACAAGCACTGTATGAAGCGAAAGAAAGTAATAGACAGCTCTTTATTGCGGAACATGGTGCACACGCTTGCTCTTATAACGAAAACAAACAAGAGTATGAAGCTGCTATTGATCAATTCTTAAAAACATATGTGATAGAAACAAAAAACAGGCTTGCATAAGCCTGTTTTTTCATGTTATTGCGCTAGCACATCTGTAACTTGTTCCATATTTTCAGAAATCCATTTTACCGCTTCATCAAGCGTTTGAAATTCTGTCGTTTGAAATGTCACTTCGTCTTGAAGTAACCACACATCTTTTGGTTCTTGTCCCACACCTGCAATTGACCAATGAAGTAAACTATATGGATGATTATCATTTAAAAACGATGCCCAAGTGCGCTCATTTGCAATATTTTGTAGTGTACGTAATTGTTTATTCATGTTTCGTCACCTTACTGTATTTCAATTATAAACGTTATTATAACATTCTCTTCCTCTACATACAAAGTACTGTTTTTTATTGTCAAGTGCTCCCTACAATTATATGATGAACTTATGCGTTTGGAAAGGAGGGCTAACGTTGGCAAAAGTTCAAATTAAAGTAAATGATAACGGTTCATTTCGCATTACAGGGGATGTGGAATTAATCGACTCGCAAGGGAATGCTTTCCCAGCAAAACCTGCATTTTCTTTATGTCGCTGTGGTTTATCAAAAAATATGCCTTATTGCGATGCTTCGCATAAAGGAAAATTTGAATCTGTCGTTCGAGCACCAAAGGGAGAATAACACTATAAGGAGCACGCGCAATGACTTGTGTGTGCTTTTTTATATACGTCCTATATAAAATCCCAAAAACGCCGAGAAAACGCCTAACATATAACTCATTATTAAATACAATACTGCTTTTTGCCCTTCTCGTTTATGCACCAATTGAACAATTTCAAGCTTACATGTTGAAAAAGTTGTAAATGCTCCTATAAATCCTGTTCCGCATAATAATAACCATGTACGACTCACGCCAGCTCCATACAATAGACTTAGTAAGAAGGAGCCTACTATATTTACAAATAGTGTTCCATATGGAAATAAACTTCCATACTTTTCTTTCATTGCATTACTAATAGAAAATCTAGCAATGGCTCCGAAAAAACCACCAATTCCTACAAGTAAAATATTCATCGTGTTCCTTCTTTCTTCATCCTTTTTTCATATAATACATTTCCAAGATAAAATCCAAATAAAGATAAAAGCAATCCTCCAACTATACTTGTGCTCACATAATAAAATGCCATAAAGAATGCTTCATGTTGCATTAGTTTCAATGTTTCCACACTGAACATTGAAAAAGTTGTAAATGAACCAATCATTCCAGTTCCAATGCTATTAATTATCACGTATGAAACATGTTTCATACGAAACAAATACATCGTTAAAAATGCCAATAAAAAACTACCAATCATATTCGCTGACCATGTTTCTAACGGAAAAGCATCGACTGAAGAAGTACCAATCCATTGTTCTAATCCATACCGTGCTAAAGCTCCAACAATACCACCGATTCCTACTGCAATATATTTCATATTTCCACCTCATTTATGTATATACTGAAATCTTTCCCATACTATAAGCCGCGGCCATAAAAACAAAAACAGACCTCACTCATTTTCTCCTTTTGTTTAACATGGCATGGGGCGAAAAAAGGTACTGACCGCCTCTATCCATGATCGGACGCTTTCTCCTACAAAAAAAGAAAAGTGTCTATTAATTTTTCTTTTTATATAGTATAACAAAATTTATTTCACCCCTCATTTTCATACAATTCTTCACATTCGAATATTTTTTACTATCCTTTTTTCTTTTTTGTGCTATAATGTGAGCAAACAGCATCCTTCGGGGTCGGGTGAAATTCCCAACCGGCGGTGATGAAGTGCACACTTCTAAGTCCGTGACCCGTTTCTAAGCTTTGAAACGGTGGATCTAGTGAGATTCTAGGGCCGACAGTATAGTCTGGATGGGAGAAGGATATGTTTTCTAGTACTTATATAGCGAATACACTTTTATTTTGGCGTACACATTTTTACCGATTCGTTTTGAATCACTGTATATGTTTTCTTTCATATACCTATTTTTCTATGCTGAAATAAAAAGATACGACTAGCGTATAAAAAATTGATAATTTGCTAGGTCTTTTTCTCGTGCAAAAATATCAATCATCGTTAGGTTTCTTTCCTATACTCTCGTATTCGAACTATGTTTCTAGAAATCACGTCTCCCAAACCCCAAGGATACTATTATCCTTGGGGTTTTTTGATTTTTTTAGGAGAGGTGAAAAGAATGACAGACCAAGAATATATGAGGATTGCCTTACAGTTAGCACAAAGTACGGCAGGTCAAACAAGTCCAAATCCAATGGTCGGTGCTGTTGTTGTAAAAGATGGAAACATCGTTGGAATGGGGGCGCATCTGCGTGCAGGTGAAGTTCACGCTGAAGTTCACGCTCTTCGTATGGCCGGTGATAAAGCACACGGCTCCACTGTATATGTAACGTTAGAGCCGTGCAGTCACTTTGGAAAAACTCCGCCGTGCTGTGATTTACTCATTGAAAAAGAAGTGAAGCGTGTTGTAATTGCTACACTCGATTGCAACCCGCTCGTTTCAGGTAACGGTGCAAAACGTTTGCGAAAAGCAGGTGTTAGCATAACTACTGGTATTCTCGAAGAAGAAGCCACCCTATTAAATCAGTACTTTTTCCACTATATGAAAACGAAACTGCCGTTTGTAACAATAAAAACAGCGATGAGTTTAGATGGAAAAATAGCAACTACTACCGGGGAAAGCAAATGGATTACAGGTGAGGCCGCTCGCGCAGATGTTCATCAATATCGTCATACACATGATGCCATCCTTGTCGGAGTGAATACTGTTATAGCTGATAATCCATCTTTAACAACACGTCTTCCAAATGGCGGCAAGCATCCGATTCGAATTATTTTAGATACACATTTACGAACGCCGCTGTCCTCTCATGTCATTACAGACAGGATGGCACCAACATGGATTGTTGTCGGAAAAGACGTAAATAAAGAAAAAATAGCAGCCTATGAATCTCAGACGGTATCTGTACTTCAAATGCAGACGAGTCAAATTGAAATACATGACCTTCTCCTCCTTCTCGGTGAGAAACAAATTCTTTCACTCTTTGTTGAGGGGGGGCAATCAGTCCACGCGAGCTTTTTAGAAACAAAGTGTTTCAATGAAATTGTGACTTATATAAGCCCAAAATTAATTGGCGGGAAAGATGCCCCCACTATGTTTGGTGGCACTGGCTTTATCAAGCTGCAAGATGCACTTTCCTTGCAAATTCAAAAGATGAAACAAATTGGCGATGATATAAAAATCGTCGCTACTGTGCGAAATGAGGTGCCTACATGTTTACAGGAATTGTAGAAGAGCTTGGAACTATTTCGAATGTCGTAAAAAGCGGAGAAGCAATGAAACTGACAATTGCAGCAAATACAATCTTGTCAGACGTAAAACTAGGAGACAGTATTGCTGTAAATGGGATTTGTTTAACTGTCACTTCTTTTACAGCGTCTTCTTTTACTGTTGATGCCATGCCCGAAACAATGCAAGCGACATCACTACGTGTGCTCGGCACCCGTTCTAAAGTAAATTTAGAACGGGCAATGGCTGCAAACGGACGCTTTGGTGGACATTTCGTCACAGGGCATATTGATGGAATTGGAACCATTGTAAGTAAGAAACAACACTACAATGCGATATATTACAAAATTGAAATTCCAGATGATTTACTCCGTTATTGTTTGCATAAAGGTTCGGTAGCTGTTGATGGCACAAGCTTAACAATATTTGATATAGATGAATCTTCCATTACCATTTCACTCATTCCGCACACAGTAAGCGAATCTATTATTGGTGAAAAAGTAGCTGGAGACATCGTGAACATTGAATGTGACATGATCGGAAAATATATTGAACGTTTTATTTCAAAGCCCAAGAAACAGAGCAGTTCAGTTACAGAAAGCTTTTTACAAGAAAACGGATTTTTATAAGGGGGAAGCACAATGTTTCATCGTATTGAAGAAGCACTAGCAGATTTAAAACAAGGAAAAGTCGTTATTGTATGCGATGATGAAAGCCGTGAAAACGAAGGAGATTTCATTGCTTTAGCAGAGAACATTACACCAGAAACAATTAATTTTATGATTACACATGGCCGTGGTCTTGTCTGTGTACCGATTACAGAGCAATATGCAGACCGCTTACAGCTAGAACCGATGGTTTCTCATAATACAGATTCTCATCATACTGCGTTCACAGTAAGTATTGATCACGTTTCTACAACAACAGGTATTAGCGCTTACGAACGTGCGACAACTGTACGCGAGTTATTAAATCCAGCATCAAAAGGAACAGATTTTAATCGTCCAGGTCACATCTTTCCTTTAATTGCCAAAGAAGGCGGAGTGCTGCGCCGGGCAGGCCATACAGAGGCGGCTGTTGATTTAGCAAAATTATGCGGCGCGGAACCAGCAGGAGTCATTTGTGAAATTATAAAAGAAGATGGCACGATGGCTCGTGTTCCTGACCTAGTACAAGTTGCAAAACAATTTGATATAAAAATGATTACAATTGAAGATTTAATCGCTTATCGCCGCCATCACGAAACGCTCGTAACAAAGGAAATTGAAATTACATTACCGACAGATTTCGGCACATTTCATGCAATCGGCTACTCAAATTCTTTAGATCAAAAAGAACATATCGCTCTTGTGAAAGGGGACATTTCAACAGGTGAACCCGTTCTCGTTCGTGTTCATTCAGAATGCTTAACTGGCGATGTTTTCGGTTCATGTCGTTGCGACTGTGGTCCACAGCTTCATGCTGCTCTTGCTCAAATTGAACGAGAAGGAAAAGGTGTCCTTCTTTATATGCGCCAAGAAGGGCGCGGGATTGGGCTGTTAAATAAGCTCCGTGCATACAAGTTACAAGAAGAAGGATTAGATACTGTTGAGGCGAATGAAAAACTAGGATTCCCTGCCGATCTTCGCGATTATGGCATTGGTGCTCAAATCCTAAAAGATTTAGGTTTACAGCAATTACGTTTATTAACGAATAATCCGAGAAAAATCGCCGGCTTGCAAGGTTATGATTTAAAAGTTGTCGAACGCGTACCGTTGCAAGTGCCAACAAAAGAAGAAAATAAAGCATATTTACAAACAAAATCAGAAAAATTAGGTCACTTACTAAGCTTATAATATATAAAGGGAGAGATATAATATGGTATTCGAAGGTCATTTAGTTGGTACAGGATTAAAAGTTGGAGTTGTTGTTGGACGTTTCAATGAATTTATTACAAGCAAATTACTAGGCGGTGCATTAGACGGATTAAAGCGCCATGGTGTAGAAGAAAACGATATTGACGTCGCATGGGTTCCAGGCGCATTTGAGATCCCATTAATCGCAAAAAAAATGGCAAACAGCGGAAAATACGATGCTGTCATTACACTTGGAACAGTCATTCGCGGTGCTACAACTCATTATGATTACGTTTGTAATGAAGTTGCAAAAGGCGTTGCTTCTTTATCATTACAAACAGATATTCCAGTTATTTTCGGTGTATTAACGACCGAGACAATTGAACAAGCAATTGAACGTGCTGGTACGAAAGCTGGCAACAAAGGATATGAATCTGCAGTTGCTGCTATTGAAATGGCTCATTTATCAAGACAATGGGCATAAAAAAAAGAGGCTTCGGCCTCTTTTTCCTTCTATATCATATTTAAGAAACTATTTTTAAACCAACAATACTAATTACAATACCGCTAATAAACAAGATTCTTTTAAAATTCGTGTGGATGAATGCATGATTTTCCTCCATGCCAATTTAACTAACGATCGTTAGTTAGTGTACTATCATAAAGAAACAAAACTGTAAATATAAAATAGCTTGCAATTGATTCACCACCCTATTTTATATTTACAGTTCAACTACCATTTTCCATTAATCCCACTTACAATACAACTGCACATTTATTTTCCCACTTTTTTCCTTACATCTTTTATCAATTCATCCATCGTTTTTCCTTCTGTTTTAATACGAAGATTTTGAGCGGTTTTCCACACATTTTCTCGCTTCTTTTCTTCCTCTACAATATGAAGTTCTTTCCGCACTTCCTTTAAATCTTTTCCCTCTGTCTCAATCCCAAAATGCTCAGCTTTTGTTCGAAAATGTTGTTCAATTCTTTGCTGCATTTCTTTCTGTTCTGGATTTTCAGCTGCCTTAACTGGATCAGCACTAATCGCCTTTAATAAAATTAAAAAAGTCATAATAGCTAGTATATATTTGTGCATATAAGATCCTCCACCCAAGATAAATTACACTTTTACTATGTACAATTACCGGGTGGAAAATTCGTCCACACAATTTATTTTTTTACTGAAAAGCTACTACTTTAAAGGATTGAAGGTCTTTCATTACATTTTGTTTACAAAAAAAGAAAGCACCAAAAGGAGCTTTCTTTTCAATCTTTACAGTGCACATTCTTCTATTTCAAATCCTAAATCTTCAATCATACCCCAATCAGATGTTGGCTCTTGTCCTTCTGTTGTTAAATAGTCACCAACGAAGATCGAATTTGCTGCAAATAAGCCAATTGGTTGTACAGACCGTAAATTAATTTCGCGACCACCAGAAATACGGATTTCTTTTGATGGATTCACAAAACGCATCATCGCTAGCACTTTTAAACATTCTACCGGCGTTAATTCTTTCTGTCCTTCAAGCGGCGTTCCTTTTACGGCAACAAGGAAGTTACATGGAATAGAGTCTGCATCTATACGTTTTAGTTCAAGTGCAATTTCAACTCGCTGCTCTTTCGTTTCTCCCATACCGAAAATCGCACCAGAACAAGGAGAAATCCCTGCTTGCTTTGCTTTTTCTACTGTATCTACACGATCATCATACGTATGTGTTGAACAAATGCTATCGTAATTATTTGCATGTGTATTTAAGTTATGGTTATAACGGTGAACACCCGCTTCTGCTAAGCGTCCTGCTTGATCTTCATTTAAAAATCCTAAGCAGCAACAAATTTTTAAATCCGTTGTTTCACGAATTTCTTTTACGGCACCAATGACATGATTTACTTCTTTATTCGTTGGACGACGACCTGATGCAACGATGCAGTATGTACCTGCTTTACGGCGAATTGCTTCGTGAGCTCCCTCTACGATTTTTTCTTGTGTTAACCATGCATACTTATCGATTGGTGCTTCTGAAACGATAGACTGCGAGCAATATCCACAATCTTCTGGACATAATCCGGATTTCGTATTAATAATCATATTTAATTTTACTTTTTTACCAAAATAATGATGACGTATGATATAAGCTGCATTCATAATTTCTAATACTTCTGTATCATCAGCTTCTAAAATGGCTACTGCTTCTTCTTTCGTTATGCTTCTGCCCTCTACTACTTCAGATGCGATTTTCTTCCAATCTGTTTTTGTTTGTACTTGTTTCATTTCTTCTCTTCCCCTCTTTTTCAATATACGCAAATAAAGCATGGTACGTTGTTACAATTTCTCCTTCTTCCGTGAAATCTCTTTCGTATATGCGAAGCATGGTTCGAAAGATAGAAGGACTTTGACAATAAGATTCTGCATTGCTATTTGTCGCACCCACTTTTCGAATCGATTGTAGGAATCCACGAACTGTAGTAAATTTCTCTATGTAACATGTTTCAGAAACATGAACATCCCCTGTTACACTCTCACATACATCTTGCAACTGTTCTCTCGTTAAAAAACGTTGTCCCACAGATGCAATACTTTGTATATTTTTTTCTTCTTTCGCACTTTGAAATGCTGTATGAAGTTCTTGAAATGTTTGCTCCCCAAATGTTGAAAATAACAATAAACCACCTTCAAACAAGTAACGATATAAGTTTTTCAGTGTTGTTTGCAAATCGTTCAGCCATTGAAATGTTGCGCTTGAAATAATGACATCAAATGACTCACCTAATGTAAGTTGTTCAATATCTTCGCACCTAAATGTCACAGATTCTACGTAATTTCTCGTTTTTGCAACAGCAATCATACTTTCAGCAAAATCAATTGCCGTAATCGTTGCATTTGGAAAAGAAACAGCTAATTGTTCAGTCAAATACCCTGTGCCGCATCCGAGCTCTAAAATGCGAATGGACGACATGTTGTGGTAATGTTTTTTCATTATAGAAAGTAATTGTTGCGCCATCTTTTTTTGTACACTTGCATATTGATCATAGGATACAGCTGCCCCGTTAAATCGTTTTTGCAATAACGTTTTGTTGATCATTTTGTATCCCCTCTACAAACTGGGTTATTTCATTTGCGCAATATTCAAAATTCGTTACACAAAGTGCATGCCCAGCTCCATTTATTACTTTAAGTACCCCATTCGTATTTTCTTGTATATAGCGAGCAGCAGAGAGTGGACATATTGCATCCTGTTCCCCATGAAGAAGTAATATCGGCATCTTTACGTGCTTTAACCGACCTCTCATATCCACCTCTATTAAATACTTAAGTCCTAGCTGTAAAGATTCAATGGAATCACCTTGAAATCGCTCTGCAATGCCTTCGAATTGTTCACTATCTTTTATCTCTTGTTTTGCAAACATACTTTTATAGAAGCGGTTCAATGTGGAATCCTTTTGCTTTATCAAACTTCTTTTCATCCGCTCTACAAAAGAATGTTTCCATCCACTCTCGTAATTTTCACCCACTGTAAACTTTGCCGTACCACCTATTAAAATCATCCCTTTTGCCCGCACTCTATCACACGCTTGAAGAGAAGCCAATGCACCAAGTGACCATCCAATCAAAATCACCTCTTGCCCTTTCGCAGCTTCTACTACTCGTTCTGCATACTCACTAATCTCTTTTACACCACGCCATTCAACATGCAGGACAGAATATTCTTGAAAATATGGGAGTAATGAATCCCACACTTGTTTTTCCATCCCCCATCCGGGAATGAAAATAAGTCTAGGTTGCTTCATCTCAGTACCCCCTCTTCTTTACCAATTCGAATGATGTGCCTAGTAGCCCATTGTAAGTCGGCTTTTGTATGTTCAGACGTAACTGCAAATCGAATTCGTGAACTATTATGTGGAACCGTTGGTGGTCTGATAGCAATTGCAGCAATTCCTGCTTCCTGCAATTTCCCGCTAAAATGCATCGCATATTCATTCGATGCTACAATAGCCGGGACAATATGCGTTGAACTATCACCAATATTGAAGCCAGCTTCCTCTAAAGCATTGCGGAAATACACTCCATTTTCTAAGAGTCGCTGTCGTCTTCCCTCATCTTCCTTCACAATTTCAATTGCACGTTTCATTGCACCAAGCGTCCCTGATGGTAATGCTGTTGTGAAAATGAAGCTTCTCATCGTATTTTTCATATAATCCATGCAAATTGCATCACCTGCTAAATAAGCTCCATAACAACCTAGCGCCTTACTAAACGTTCCCATATGAATGTCAATTTTCTGAGAAAGTCCTTGTTCAATGTGAGCTAAGCCTGCACCATGCCTGCCATATATTCCGCCTGCATGCGCTTCATCAATCATCAATAACGCTCCATATTTTTCTTTCAGCATAATCAATTCTTTTAAATGAGCAACATCTCCATCCATGCTGAAAACCGTATCTGTAACGATCAACTTCCGCTTTGCAGAAGGCGCCGTTCGCAGTAATGTTTCCAAATGTTCCAAATCATTATGTCGATATCTTTTATGTTCCGCACCACTGAGCATAATTCCATCGACAATGCTGGCATGATTTAACTTATCGCTAAAAACAATGTCGTGACGACCCACTAGAGAAGAGATTGCACCTACATTTGCCGAATATCCGCTGTTCACAATGATTGCTTTTTCAGTTTCTTTCCAATCACAAACACTCTGTTCGACCTCTTCATATAGTGCATAATTTCCTACAACAAACCGTGATGCCGTAGCCCCTACTCCATATTGCTTTGTCGCTTCAATAGACGCTTCTTTTAATCGTTCATCTCCTGCCAAACCGAGATAGTTATTCGAAGCTAAATTCAACATACGTTTTCCATTCCTAATAAGCCACGGCTCTTCAGCTTGCTCAGTTACGACTACATGTCGGTATTGTGATTTCTCCTTCAGACGATTTAAACTAGAGTGAAAGTGTAGAGTCCACGTTTGATCCATGTTTGACAAACTCCTCTAAATTGGAAATCATAATATTCTCTTCTGCTGCTCTTAATAGTTCATCACGCGTAAATCCTTCGGGAAGTTCCGGTAGTAAACCTAAAACCGGCACACCACTTAACTCCTCAATCATTTCTTTATTTTCTTGTACACGCTCTTTCTCACATTCTTTACAGCCCGATAAAATAACACCAGCAACTGTTAAACCGTGTTCTCTCGCATAAGAGATCGTTAAAACGGTATGATTCACAGTACCTAGCGTCGGACGCGCGACAATAATAAGTGGTAATTTTAATTCCTTTGCAAAATTAACCACTAATGCATCTTCTGTATATGGAACAGCGAGCCCGCCTGCTCCTTCTACAAACAAACTATCACACTCTTTCATTAACTCATTATAGTGAGAGATAATTTGTGCTAGTGTCACAGTTCTTCCTGCTCGCTGCATTGCCAGTCTTGGCGCAAGAGGTTCTTCAATAGAGTAGGGACAAATTCTATTCGTATCTGTCGTTACTCCTGATGCAACTTTCAATCTAGCTGCATCACCTTCTGGGTTTGAATCGATATGACCACTTTGCAACGGCTTATATACCCCTATGTTATATCCACGATTTCTAAGCACTCCTGCTAGCGCACCTGTAACAACTGTTTTTCCAACTTCTGTATCCGTTGCTGTTATAAAAAAACCGCTCATTCTTCCCCCTCCGTAACATCTACAATTGCTTGATATAGAATGCGCAGCATTTCATCAATCTCATCTATCTTAGATGCTAACGGTGGCATAAATACAATCGTGTTGCCAAGCGGACGTAAAATCATTCCTAACTCTCTTGATCGCTTACACACTTCCACACCAACCCGCTCTGTCCACTCAAACGGCTCTTTCGTTCCTTTATTTTTCACAAGTTCAATCCCTACCATCAGCCCACATTGACGAATATCCCCAACATGCTTGTACTCGTAAAGTGCTTCCAATTGTTTCCCTACATATTCTGCTTTATATGCAACATCTTTTACTAGATTTGTTTTTTCATAAAGTTCTAAATTGGCAATTGCAACAGCGCAGCCTAATGGATTTCCAGTATAACTATGACCATGGAAAAATGATTTCTGCTCTTCATAGTCACCTAAAAAAGCATCATAAATTTCATCTGTTGTCACTGTAATAGCCACTGGTAAATATCCTCCAGTTAAGCCTTTTCCAGCCGTTAAAATATCAGGTGTAACATTTTCATGTTCACAAGCAAACATTTTGCCAGTACGACCAAATCCCGTCGCCACCTCATCTGTAATAAATAAAACATTGTAAGTTGTACATAAATTTCGAAGGCCTTTCAAATATCCTTTCGGCATTGTAATCATACCGCCTGCACCTTGCATTAACGGTTCTACAATAATCGCTGCAACTTCATCATGTTTTTCTTTTAATAACTCTTCCATTTCTTCTAAATGCTTTTGAACAATTTGTTCTTTGTCATCTCCATAAGGAGAACGATATGTATATGGATAAGGCATTTTTATCGCATCAAATAAGAGCGAACTGTACACTTGGTGAAACAAGTCAATTGCTCCTACTGAAACAGCTCCAATTGTATCTCCGTGATACGCTTCTTTTAATGTAATAAACTTTTGTTTTTTAGGTTTTCCTTTATGCTGCCAATATTGAAAAGCCATCTTGATTGCAATTTCAACAGCTGTAGAACCAGAATCTGAATAAAATACTTTTTTCAAGCCTTCTGGTACAACTTCAATGACCTTTTCTGCAAGTAAAATCGATGGTACATTGGCAAGTCCTAGCATAGTAGAATGTGCAACTTTATTTAACTGTTCACGAATCGCATCATCCAATTCTGGCACATGATGTCCATGGACATTAAGCCAAATTGATGAAACACCATCCCAATAACCATTTCCATTTACGTCATATAATTTACGTCCTTCTCCTCGTTCAATAATAACAGGATCTTCGGCTAAATAATCTTTCATTTGTGTAAATGGATGCCATACATACGCTTTGTTTTTTTCAGCTAACTCTTCATATGTATAAGCTCTTTTTTCACTTGTATTACGACTAACAGTCACAATTGTCACCCCTAATGTTAACTTTTGTATAAATATAGTTAACATTAAAAACGAGACGCTGTCAATTTTTTTTCGAGAAATAACGTTCTTAAAAAAGAACGACTTATCATATGATAAGTCGCTTATTTTCCATGTTGAATCTTTCCTATTTCTAAAATAATCTCTTCATCTTTTTTCCCTTCAGTATCAATTCCAAGTTGTTTTGCATGCTCTACTAACAATTCATGACGCTTCTCAAATCTGGCCTTATCTAAATCTTTGCGAATCTCTTTTTCTGTTTTTCCTTCAAGAGAAACCCCTAATTTAGCAGCTGTGCTCTCTCTATTCTTTTCCTCTTTGACTTTCTCCAATTCCTTCGTTTCTACTTTTTGCTCAACCTTTAATTTAGGTTGATCTGGTGATGCCGCAAATACTGTATAAATTCCAGCACTTCCGCCAAGAACGAGTAAGGTTGTCAAAAGAAATAATTTTTTCTTCATTCACTCCCCTCCTTTCTATTTTCATTATAACGCACAAATAAAGGATTAAAAAAATATTCTGTTATTATTTTTTCGAGAAAAAATTATGAACATATGTATTGACATATGAGATAGATATATGATAAAAATTTAACTAACATCATATGAATCGGCGATGATAGGATTTAGTAGTATTTCGTTTTTTGATTTCAGAGAGCTGGTGGTCGGTGCGAACCAGTACAGAGCGATTTATGAATTACCCCCTGGAGCTTCTTTTACGAAACATTCGGAGTAGTAAAAGACGGTTATGGACCGTTATTTCTACAGAGTGGTGAAATGAAACTGTTTCACAATTTAGGGTGGTACCGCGATTTTTTCGTCCCTGCATGTATTGCAGGGGCGTTTTTTATTTTCTGTTGGTACATATGATACAACCCTTTATTTTGTGCTATGTTCATTTCACAAGCTAGGGTGGTACCGCGATTTTTTCGTCCCTGCATATAAATATGCAGGGACGTTTTTTTATGATGCTAAACAATTACCGGTAATTTGTCACAAAATTCTAAATTTTAGAAGGAAATATACAATTTTGGCGAATTTTATATAAAAAAGAACTATTTTAGATTATTAGGAGGGGCAAACAATGGTTTCAAAAATCGAATCTATTCTTTTAACATTTTTAATCTTTTTCTGCATTGGCTTCAGTGTTATTCAATTAGGAACATCACCACACATTCCAATTTTATTTGGTATTATTGTATTGTTAGCATTTGGATTTATTAAAAAAATCTCTTGGTCTAATATGGAACAAGGAATGATAAGTAGTATTTCAGCTGGTATCCCATCTATTTTCATCTTCTTACTTGTTGGTGTATTAATTAGCGTTTGGATTGCAGCTGGGACAATTCCAACTTTAATGGTATACGGCTTCGAACTTGTATCACCAAAAATTTTCATTCCGACAGTCTTTGTTGTTTGTGCAATTGTTGGAACAAGTATTGGTAGTGCCTTTACAACAGCAGCAACAGTAGGTCTTGCCTTTATGGGAATGGGCACTGCTCTTGGATACGATCCAGCGCTAATTGCTGGAGCAATTATTTCCGGAGCTTTCTTCGGTGATAAAATGTCGCCTTTATCTGATACAACAAACTTAGCACCTGCTGTAACAGGGGTGGATTTATTTGAACATATTCGTAACATGCTTTGGACAACGATTCCCGCTTTCATTATTGCCTTTATTGCGTTTTTCATTTTAGGAAGCGGATCTACAGGAGATGTTGATTTCACTACTTTTACAAGTACATTAGAAAAGAATGCAACAATCTCGATTGTCACCCTGATTCCGATTTTATTACTGTTCTTATTTGCTTTTAAAAAGGTACCTGCTGTCCCAACTTTACTTGCTGGCATTGTAGCTGGCATTATCATCCTCTTTATTTTCAAGCCAAGTACTTCACTTGCTGATTTAATGAAAATTATGCAAGATGGTTATGTATCTAAGACAGGTATAAAAGATATTGATAGCTTATTATCACGTGGTGGCCTACAAAGTATGATGATGTCAATTGCACTTATTTTCCTTGCTCTTTGTATGGGTGGGTTACTACAAGGAATGGGCATTATCGTGCAGCTTATGAACATCATTTCTAACTTTGTTAAAACAAGTGCACGTTTAATTGTTTCTACTGCGTCAACAGCAATTGGCGTTAATTTCTTGCTTGGTGAGCAGTACTTATCGATCGTATTAACAGGACAAGCATTCGCCAACAAATACGATGAAGTTGGTTTAAAACGTCGTAATTTATCACGTGTACTAGAAGATGCTGGTACAGTTATTAATCCGCTTGTACCATGGGGCGTAAGTGGAGTCTTCTTAGCAAACGTACTAAGCGTTCCAACAATTGAGTACGTTCCATACGCAATCTTCTGCTTAGCTTGCCCGATCGTTACAGTTATCGTTGGATTTACAGGATTTGGACTTTCATGGAAGAAAGAAGAAACTGTTACAGTTTCTTAACTAAAAAGAGGATTGCCACATCGGCAATCCTCTTTACTTTATCCCGCTATTTACAAAGATTATTATCTATTTGCTTTCTTTCTTCTAAAGAGCATAAACACGCCTGCTCCGATAAACGCAAGTCCCGCTCCAATTGTAGAAAAGGCGTTTGCTCCCGTTTTTGGAAGATCGCGTTCTACTTTGCTTTCACTTACGTTTGTAGGTTCTTTTGTACTGATATCATTATTAACTTCGGTAGTTGTCGGGTTGTCTCCACCATTTCCTTCACCTGTCGTTGGCGGTGGTGTTGGCTTATCCCCACCATTTCCTTCACCTGTCGTTGGTGGTGTCGGCTTATCTCCATCGTTTCCTTCACCTGTCGTTGGCGGTGTCGGCTTATCTCCATCGTTTCCTTCACCTGTCGTTGGTGGTGTCGGCTTATCTCCATCGTTTCCTTCACCTGTCGTTGGTGGTGGTGTTGGTTTGTCCTCATCGCTCTTTTTCGTTAAATCAATTGCATATTTCGCAAACTCATTTTCAGACGGACCAACATATGAGATTTTTCCATCTTTCGTAATATACTTCTGTGCATTTGGTGAAGAGTCAAATGTAGTATTTAATTTTTCAGCAGCGATTGGTTTAAACGCCCAGTTTTGATCTGCTGCCGGATTAATAACAGGCGTTTCTTTCATATATTTCGCAATGATTTGACGCGTTTCATCTTGAGATTGATACACAACTTCACCTTTACTTACACCAGGGAATGTTTGGCTACTACCACGATAGTTATTTGTAGCAACAATAAATTCTTGACTATCAGCTATCGGTTTCCCATCATATGTTACGTTCATAATACGATTCGCATTTGGATTTACTACTTTTCCATCCTTATCATATTTTGCTGGTTGTGTAACATCAATTTCGTATTTTACGCCATCTAAAATATCAAAGTTATATGTAGGATAGTTTATATTTACTAAGGACTGTTCTTCTGCTTTAGCTGGATCAATTTGATTGAATTGACCTGCAGACATTTCAAGCCATTCTTTTACTTGTGCGCCATTTACTTTTACAGCATACAGTGTATTTGGATACACATATAAGTCAGCAACGTTTTTAATCGCTAAAGTTCCAGCTGGAATATCTGTATAGTAGGTTGCACCATTTCGTCCACCCGCTTTAAACGGTGCGCCTGCAGATAATACTGGTATTTCCTTGTATTTGCTGTACTGTCCATTTTCAGCAAATAGCTTTTCTACATACCATTTTTGCGCATTGGTAACAAGCTGCACAGATGGATCATCTTGTACAAGTGAAAAATAACTATTAATTGGTGCTGTTGTTTCCCCTACAGGTGTATTTACGTATTTTATCGTTGCTTCATGATCGTCTTTTATTTCGTCAACTAATCTCTTATCAGATTCTACTAACGCATTTCCTTTGCTATCAGAAATTGGACGAACACTTGGAACCGATTTATCTTTTTGTACTTCCCACTTGTCGTTTACCTTTTTCAGCTCCATATCAATGATACCTAAATTACTTCCAAAAACACCTGGCATCACAACTGGAACACCGTTAAAATTGTCCGTTATTACTGTATGCGAGTGTCCCATTAACACTGCATCAACGCCAGGAACTTCTGTTGCTAAATAATACGATGCATTTTCCATACCAGCATTGTAACCACTTTTATCGACGCCAGAGTGCGCTAATGCAACAATGATATCTGCACCCTCGGCTTTCATTTTTGGAACCATTTTATTTGCAGTTTCCACAATGTCTTTCGCTTTTACTTTCCCCTCTAAATTCGCTTTATCCCATCCCATTACTTGCGGTGGTACAAAGCCCATTACACCAATTTTCACTTTTTGCTTTTGACCAGACTCATCTTCTACCTCTTTTTCAAAAATATGGTACGGTTTAAAGTAATTTTCATCGTTTTCTTCATTATTATCTCCGTCTTCTTTGTATACATTTGAATTAATAACTGGGAACTGTGTTTTACTAATTGCCTTATTTAAGTAGTCCAAGCCATAGTTAAATTCGTGGTTTCCAAGAGAAATGACGTCATACTTCATTAAATTCATTAAACGATATAAAGGGTGGACATAGTCTCCATCCAAACCTTTTTGCGCCACATAATCCCCAAGTGGCGTTCCTTGAATCGCATCCCCATCATCAAATAGCACAGAATTCTTTGCTTCCTCACGAGCTTTGTTAACAAGAGTCGCAGTTTGAACAAGGCCTACTTTATTATCCGTTTTTGTTTGATAATAGTCGTAGTTCATTAAGTTAACATGAATATCAGAAGTTTCTAAGATTCGTAATTTAACCGTGCTCTCCTCTGCTTGTCCCTCTGCATGAGCAACTGTTGGCAATACTTGCGGAGCCATAACGCCTAATGCAAGAGTTGCCCCCGCTAACACTTTCTTTGACTTCTTCACAAAAAATCCCCCTTATAAAATTGTCCCTTAAAAACAAATAAAATGAGTTTTTCATCAAACTCTAATAAAGCACTCTCTTCTTTCTTCATATTAGAGTGACGTATCTTCACTTATCTGACATTATCATATCCAACATACTTTCATATCGTCAATAATTTTTGACATACTTCTACAAATTTTCTGTAAAGTTACTGTAAAATTTTCATAAAGATATAGTATAACCTTCCATTGCTTATATAGCTAAATATGATACAATAACCAATTACAAGGAGGATGAGTTTATGAAAAAAGTCATCTTAACTATACTTTGTCTCCTCCTTCTAATCATTTCTTATTCGCATTTCGAAAAGAACGATGAGACAAAAGAACCAAAAGAAAAATCAGCATCATCTACTCCTCATTGGATTGATAAACAAACGAATGACTCTTTTTATCATCTTGTGTTAGGGGATTCGCTTGCAAAGGGATATGGCTCGACACGAGGAGGTTTTACGGAATTAGCTTCTAAACAAATAGAAGAACAAATTCATAAACCAATCAGGGTGGAAAATCTTGGAGTGAACGGACTTACAACGGATCGCCTCGTTCAAAAAATTCAAGCAGAAGAAGTACAACAAAAAATTAAAGAAGCGAATATAATTACCATTAATATTGGAGGAAATAATTTATTTCGTTTAAATCGCGATGTAGGTGTTATAGATGGTATTAAAATGTTAAATAAAGAAAAGACTCATTTTGAAACAGACGTAAAAAACATTGTAAAGACAGTTCGGAACCTCAACCCGAATGCTTTACTCATTCTATCTGAACTCTATAACCCTTTACAACTCGATGATTCAATTGCTTCTTATGCAGATATGTTTTTAGATGGATGGAATGATGCAGTTTATTCAATTTCGAAAGCGAATCAACCGTCCATTGTTTTACCAATTCGGAAATTAATACCAAATGATAAAAAAGATTTACTATACGACCGAGTACATCCAAATGATAAAGGCTATGAGATTATTGCTAATACATTTACAAAGCAAGTATTATCCTATAAATATTGAAGCTAAGCTGAACAATTCTATTCTTATAGGATACCTTTTTTGTTACAATGATAATGGAAGGGGGCCTTTATATGGAATCACGCGAGTGGGAACGTATTGTTGATCATCTTCTTTCGTTAGTGCCTCTTTTTTATCGCAAATTCATGCTTCCTGGAGAATTTTCTTCACAAAGGCACATGCCACCGTCACATACACAGGTGTTGCTGCTATTGCATGAACGTGGCACATTAGCAGTGTCGGAAATCGGAAATCGGTTGGCGATTTCAAGGCCAAACATGACACCTCTATTAAATAAATTGATTCAGGAAGAACTCATAGAGCGTCATTATAGCGAAAAAGATCGACGGGTCATTTTAATTTCTCTTACGGCTGAAGGGAAATCATTAGTAAGTCAGTATCAACAATTTATTTTAGACAAATTAAAAGAAAACTTTCAAACATTATCTGAAAGCGATCGTGAACAACTCATTCACTCGCTGCAAACCATTCAAAATTTAATTTTGAAAACAAACGTGTAAAGCTGCTTCCAAAAGAAGCAGCTTTATGATTCATAATAATTTCCATAATATGAATTTGAATATGGCCATGTCATTAAGTATGGTCTTCTTTCCTGAGAAGGCTGCGCCTGTTGATATACTCCAAGCTGTTGCCGTGTATAAGGAACGGGATAATAATTCATATATGGATATACTTGAGGTACATAGTAATAATACATTTATCTTCTCCCCCTTTTCCTTAAACATATTCAAGGTAGAAAATGAATGTGCCATTCTTTATACTTGTACAAGCAATTTATATACATGTAACATGTGTCTTTTTCATAAGTTATATATGGAAAACTTCTCTATTTAGAAAGTTTTTTCACATTTTGAAATAAACTTACCAATAATGCTTTTTGAGCGTGCAATCGGTTCCCTGCTTGCTCAAAGACAACAGAAGAAGGTCCATCTATAATTGTTCCTGTTACTTCTTCTTCACGATGAGCAGGTAAACAATGTAAGAAACGATACGTCACTTTCGCATGCTGAACAAGTTTTTCGTTCACTTGAAACGGCTCGAATAAATTATATTTCCCTTCCGTATCTTCTTGCCCCATACTCATCCAAACATCAGTATAGATAAAATCAGCATCTTTCGCTGCCAACTTCGGGTTATTCAAAATTTCAATATTCGCTCCCGTCTCATTCGCAATTTCTAGTGCACGCTTTACAATTTGTTCATTTGGTTCATATCCTAGGGGAGTGGCTACCGTCATATGCATACCGACTTTTGCACTTGCCAAAAGTAAAGAGTGGCATACGTTATTTCCATCGCCTACATAAGCTAGTTTAATCCCTTTAAATGTATGAACTTCTTCATAAATTGTCATCAAATCTGCTAATGCCTGACACGGATGATGATCATCTGTCAATCCATTGATAACAGGAATACTTGCTTCTTTCGCAAGCTCCTCTACATCCGCGTGTGAAAATGTACGAATCATGATCCCATCAATATAATGGGATAATACTTTTGCCGTGTCTGAAACACTTTCTCCTCTGCCAAGCTGCATTTCTTTTCCACTTAGAAACATTCCATGCCCACCGAGTTGTACCATCCCCGCTTCGAAAGAAACACGCGTACGAGTTGAATGTTTATCAAAAATGAGTCCTAATATTTTCCCGTCCAATAAAGGTTCATGTTTATTCTTTTTTAAATAAATAGCAAATTCAATTAGCGCAATTATTTCCTCTTGCGTTAGTTCTTCTAATGTTAAAAGATCTTTCGTTTGTAATTTCGGTACCTGTATAGTTGACATAAAAAATCCCCCTTATAATATTGATGATTTTTGCGAAAAAATGACTTTTTTCATTATATTTACTGCTTCATCTATTTCTTCATTCGTTACAATGAGCGGTGGTAAAAGTCGGAAAACATTTGTTCCAGCTTGTAATACAAGAAGCCCCTCTTGTTCTAACTGTTCTATCATTGATGCGACGTCATACTTACAGACGACTCCAATCATAAGTCCTTTTCCGCGAATATCAGTAATCCATTCCATATTATGTAATTCTTTTTTTAGCTTTTGTAATAAATATTCTCCCTTCACCTTAACTTCTTGTAAAAAAGATGGTTGCTTCATAATTTGCAGCACTTCTTTTGCTGCTGTCATTGCAATGTAATTTCCGCCAAATGTAGAACCATGAGTCCCTGCTGAAAAAGCAGACGTAAGCTTTTTCTTTCCAAGCATTGCTCCAACCGGAATACCATTTCCAAGCGCTTTTGCCGCTGTAACAATATCTGGAGATGTTCCCGTCTGTTCATAAGCAAACAATGTTCCTGTTCTTCCCATTCCGGTTTGTACCTCGTCGATTATATAAAGGGCTCCATATTGTCTGCATAACTGTTCTATCTCTTGTAAAAAAGAAATATCAGCAGGTAAGACGCCACCCTCTCCTTGAACAACTTCCACCATAACTGCCGCTACTTCTTCATTCATTGCCTCCTTGAGTGCTTCTATATCATTAAAGGGAATATGTAAAAAGGACGGAAGAAGTGGCCCAAACCCCGTTTTGACTTTCTCTTGTCCAGTTGCACTCATTGTTCCAAAAGTTCTACCATGAAATGATTGCTGGAATGTTAAAACAAAAGATTTCCCTGTATGCTTGCGTGCTAGTTTAAGTGCTGCTTCATTCGCTTCCGCTCCGCTATTACAAAAGAACACATAATCTAAATCACGCCCTTCTGTTAGCAGTGCAGCTACCTTTTCTTGTACCTTGTGTGGAAAAAGATTAGATATATGCCAAATTTCCTGTAATTGCTTTGTCATTGCTTCTACAAGTACAGGATGACAATGCCCTAAATTACATACAGCGATTCCAGAAGTAAAATCTAAATACTGTTTTCCATTTTCATCTTTAACTTTCGCACCAATTCCTTGAACAATTTCAATACTACGTCTCCCATATGTCGGAAATATATGGCTACTCATCTGATACTCACCCCTTTTGTTACTGTCGTTCCAATCCATTCTCCCGATGTTCCGATAAAAATTTTTGTACCATTTACAATGCTGACATGCTTGACTCCCATCTGTATTGAGGTAAGAGCAGCCTGTACTTTTGGAATCATTCCCCCTGTAATAACTCCTTTTTCTATGAGTTGTAAAAGCTCTGTTTCATCCGTTTTCTTTAATAATTCTCCTTCACACAATACACCATCTACATCCGTAATAAAGAGCAGTTCTTTCGCTCCAAGTGCATATGCAATTCCTGCTGCAGCAATATCTGCATTTATGTTATAAACTTGATCTCCTCTTATTCCAATCGGAGCAATAACCGGAATATAATTTAAATCTAGTAACCCTTTTAATAGAGAAGTCTCTACACTGCTAACTTCACCAACATATCCAACTCCCTCATCAAGTGGCTGAACTTGAAGTAATTTCCCGTCACAACCAGAGACTCCAATTGCTTGCAAACCATGCTTTTGAAAATTCATCACTATTTTTTTATTCGTACTTCCGCATAAAACCATTTGAACAATATTCATTACTTCTTTTGTTGTCACACGTAGCCCATTCTTTTTTTCAATTGGAATATTAGCTTGCTTTAGCTTTTCATCAATGTCTGGCCCGCCACCATGAACTACAATAACTTGATATTCTTTCTTCAGTTGCTCTATACATTCAAAAAACACATGGTCTAAACGCTCTAACATACTACCACCGCATTTTACTACGATATACTCGCTCATTTTTTCTCTCCTTATGTGCGATAACAAGCATTTATTTTCACATATTCATAACTTAAATCGCAGCCCCAAGCTCTCCCTTTCTCCTCTCCAAGGTGCAAATGAACATCAATAACAATTTCAGGTTGCTTTAATTTTTGTTTCATTTCCTTTTGAGGGAATATTTGTGGCTCGCTGCTTTGTAAAACAGAAATAGACTGAACAGCAATATCAACAGTAGTGGATTCAATAGCAACTCCACTTTGCCCAATCGCACTAATAATGCGGCCCCAATTTGCATCTTCACCATACATTGCTGTTTTCACAAGACTTGATCCAACGATTTGTTTTGCAACCTTATTCCCTTCTTCTACTGTTCGTGCCCCGTATACATTCACTTCAACTAACTTAGTAGCACCTTCACCATCTTTAGCGATTTGCTTCGCTAAGTCCTCACACACCTTTTGCAAAGCAACCATAAACTTTTCCCACTCCGCATGATTAGGATGAATAGCCGTTGTTCCTGATAACCCACTTGCCATTACAACGACCATATCATTTGTAGATGTATCTCCATCCACTGTAATTTGATTAAATGTATGATTCGTAACTTGTGATAATGCTAGCTGAAGTGCATCTTGCTCTATATTTACGTCGGTTGTAATAAAGCTAAGCATTGTTGCCATATTCGGATGAATCATACCAGATCCTTTGGCCGCTCCTGCAATCCTCACTTCTTTTCCATCAATCATAAACTGATAACACGATTGCTTTGTAACAAGATCCGTTGTTAATATCGCTTCATAAAAGGAAGCGGCCTTCTCTTTTTCTTTCGATGGTACGAGATAGGAGATACCATTACGAATTGCTTCCATCGACAAAGGCACTCCAATGACACCTGTTGAAGCTACTGCCACATGATTTTCTTTTACCTTAAATTGTTTCGCAGCCAGCGTTTTCATTTCATACGCATCTTGTAACCCCTGCATTCCTGTACATGCATTTGCATTTCCACTATTTACAACAATTGCTTGCAATTTCCCTTCCGTAGCTATACTTTCTTTTGTAACTTGCAAAGGTGCAGCTTGAAATTGATTTGTTGTATAAACAGCTCCGCAATTAGCAGGAACATCACAAACAATTGCTCCTATATCTTTTTTCCCTTTTTTCAATCCAACCTGAACACCAATCGCTGCAAAACCTTTTGGCGTTACAATTGATCCACTTGCAACTTTTATAATAGAATCTGTTCCAATCATCATTCTTCCCCCTTATGGATAGAGCGGCATATATTGTAATCCCGCTGTTTCCTCCAGACCTGCTAATAAGTTTGCATTTTGAATTGCTTGCCCAGCTGCTCCTTTCATCATATTGTCGATAACGGAAACAACTGTAATACGTCCTGTTCGTTCATCATAAGCCGCTCCAATGTCACAATAATTTGAACCTCTTACTTCTTTTGGACTTGGAAACTCTCCTTTTGAACGGATACGAACAAAAGGAGCATGACAATACGTTTCTTCGTATAACTTCTCTAATATCTGTGCATGGATATCTCGTTTTGCTTTTGCATAGAGAGTAACCATAATCCCTCTTGATATCGGAATTAAATGTGTGCTAAATGTAATTGGTTTCGCCTGTTTATTCCACTCGATAAGCATTTGTTCAATCTCTGGAATATGCTGGTGCTCATTCACCTTATAAATATGAAAATTATCATACAGCTCTGGAAAATGAGTCATTGTTGTCGGTGTCTTTCCCGCTCCTGACACCCCTGATTTCGCATCGACAATAAGTGAGTCTTCTTCTATCATCCCGCCCTGCATTAACGGAGCTGCAGCTAATAGAACTGCTGTTGCAAAGCATCCTGGGTTTGCAACCAATTCGGTTTCTTGAATCGCTAACTTTTTCCATTCACTTAATCCATACACAGCCTTTTGAAGAATTTCTTCCTTTGCAGCGGGCTTTTTATACCACATTTCATATACATGAGGATCCAACATACGAAAATCACCTGATAAATCAATAACTTTTAAACCAGCCTTTAGTAAACGTGGCGTCAACTCCGACGAAACCCCTGCTGGTGTCGCTAAAAATACAATACTAGCCTCCTTCGCTATCACATCTACTTCAATTTCTTGTAACGTATTGAAAATAAAATTTCGCAAATGCGGATATGCATTCGTTATCTGTTCCCCTACTTGTGAAAAAGAATGAAGGGATGCTATCGAAAAATATGGATGATGATGTAACAACCTTATTAACTCAATTCCTCCATATCCAGTTGCTCCAATAATCGCGACTTTCATATGTTCCTCCTTATATCGATTCTTTAAATTAAGTATGATTATAATATTGTATATTTATAGAGTCAATTAAATATTTATTAATTTTAAAAGTTTTAAATCCGTAGTTTTTCTAGAAAAACAATAAGTGCATATGGATTTTTATACACAATTAATGTATGGTAGTATTTTTTATATACTTCAAGTACAATAAAAACAATACATTTATACATGCAAGCGGGGAAAAACATGAATGAAAAATTAATCGAGAAGATGTTGATAAAAAGTTTTCGGCAATATCAATGTAAACCTGTTTCAAAAGAGGATGAGGAAGCATTAATTCAAAGTATCCAAACAATGATTGGTTCGGAACCTGATATCGATGTATACGAAGCAATTGAGGATATTGTTTATGAATATATTACGGGAAAATAAAAAATAGGAGATTTCCATTTGGAAATCTCCTATTTTTTACTTAATGATTTACCTGCTACACGTTCGAAAACATTTGGAAATAACGCAAAAAATTTTGGTCCAACACTCATCCATTTTGGTAAGTTCACTTCACGCTTTTTCGTTTGCATCGCTTTTACAATTTGCTCTGCTACATATGTCGGCTTTAACATGTAACGTCCCATATTTTTCACATATGTACCTGATTCATCGGCAATATCGAAAAAGTTTGTGTCAATTGGCCCTGGATTAATTGCTGTCACGTGAATATTTGCATTTGAGAGCTCCATGCGTAAGCTATTCGTAAATCCTAATACTGCATGTTTGCTTGCTGCATACGCACTAGACTTTGGCGTTGCAATTTTCCCTGCTAACGAAGCAACATTAATGATTTGTCCATTATTTTTCTCTAACATATGAGGTAATACTGCTTTCGTACAAGCTACTAATCCAAATACATTGACCTGAAACATATCTTTCACTTCAGCCATGGACGCTTCTTCAAACGTTTTGAAAATACCAAAACCTGCATTATTTACCAATATATCAATTTGTCCTGCATCTTTTAACACTCTTGCAAAAACAGTATCGACCTCTGCCTCATCACTTACATCTAATACATAATAATAGCAAGGTGTATTGTAATTTGTTTTAATCTTTTCTGCTAATACTCGTAGTTTTTCTTCTGTCCGTGCTATCAATATAGGAATTGCGCCCTCCGCTGCAACTTGCATCGCAACTTGTTCCCCAATTCCACTAGAAGCACCTGTAATGACGATTACTTTTTCTTGTAAACGTCTTGTCATTGTTGTCACCTACTTTGCATAATAAATCAATTGTGGCGACGATTCATCAATCATCACTTGTTGATTATATGCCAAAAAGTCTAATTGTCCAACTGTTTCTGAGATCGTAAGTGGCAATTGCTCTTTATATAATACAGGAAATAATTTCACACATACTTCAAAGGCTGTCATCGGTTTTTCTTTTAATAATTCTAATACTTTAAACGCACGTGTTTCTTGCTTTTGCAACCTTCCTTCTATCAACTCGTTCACATTCACAATATCTTCCCCATGACCTGATAAAATGCATGAAATCTTCATGTTACTTAAACGTTTTAATGTTTGATTATATTGTAGTAACGGCCGTTCCCGTTCTGTCTGTCCTTCATATGGCGGTTCTAATATCGGGTTCGAAGAAATATGGCTAATTAAAGCATCCCCGCCGATTAACAGCCCATCTCGTTCCCTATATAACGAAATATGAGTCGAAGCATGACCAGGTGTTTCAATAACTGTAAACTCTGGTAATGATTTAATACTGTCTCCCTCACGTACAGTATGTGTTAACGATCTATTACAAGAATATTTAAGTGTTTTCATCGTAAGCGATGCTTCATCTTTCAAAAAGGCCTCTGGCACTCCGAACTGTAATGAGGCCTCTTTAAAGAATTGCTGATAACGTTGCAAAAATTGGGAGTTCTGCGTAATCCATGGTTCATTCCATGGATGTCCCACAATATTCGTTCCCTCAGAAAATGCATTTAAAAGCCCACAATGATCAGCATGATGATGTGTAATCACTACTGTTTCAATATCTTCTATCTTATATCCTAAAGTCCTTAATTGTCTTTCTAATGCGGACTTTGCCTCTTTTGTATTTGTCCCTGTATCAATTAATGTTAATGATTCTCCCTCCACTAAAAACACATTAACTGTCTCAACTGCAAATGGAACAGGAATCTCCATTCGATGAATTGTCACCATGTTTATGCCCCCCGTCTCTCTCCGGTTCAAAAATGAATCCCTCTTCAGTTTACAACTTCTATAAAAATTTGTCATTATTTTCAGACAAAAAGAAGGTGTTTTCTATAATAAAACGAATGTATGTAAATTTATAAGTTTTTCTTACAAAAAATAAAGGAGGCACATCATGTCTATTCAAAATATTTCCTTTCTCGGTGCTGGATCTATAGCTGAAGCCATTATCGCCGGTTTATTAGATGCGAATGTCGTAAAGGGTGAACAAATTACAGTAAGTAACCGCTCCAACGAAACAAGATTACAGGAATTACATAAAAAGTATGGTGTTAAAGGAACCCACAACAAGCAAGAACTGCTGGCTCATGCAGATATTATCTTTCTAGCAATAAAGCCAAAGGATATAGCAGAAGCCATTATACCTCTCAAAGAATATATAACGAATAATCAACTCGTTATTTCATTATTAGCAGGTGTTTCTACAAGTTCTATTACAGGTCTGCTTCAAAAAAATGTTCCAATTATCCGGGCAATGCCAAATACTTCAGCAGCTATTTTAAAATCAGCTACAGCTATCTCTCCATCCTTGCATGCAACAGAGCAGCATATTCATATTGCTAAATCTTTATTTGAAACAATCGGCCTTGTTTCAGTAGTGGCAGAAGAACATATGCATGCTGTTACTGCATTATCAGGAAGCGGTCCTGCCTACGTATATTACGTAGTAGAAGCAATGGAAGAAGCTGCAAAACAAATCGGCTTAGAAGAGTCTGTCGCTAAATCACTTATTTTACAAACCATGATCGGTGCAGCTGAAATGCTTAAAGCTAATACAAAGCATCCTTCTATCTTACGAAAAGAAATTACCTCTCCTGGTGGAACGACAGAAGCTGGAATCGAGGTTCTACAAAGCTTTCATTTTCAACAAGCACTCGTCGCATGTATTACACAAGCCACGCAACGATCTCATGAACTCGGAAAAACATTAGAACAAGTAACAAAAGAAAAATAATAAAAAGAGCTCAGAAAATAAATCTGAGCTCCTTTTATTACAATTGTATTCCCTTATTTGCTATTCTTTCCGAAAATCTCTTCTTGAAGACGACGACCTGTTGGTGTTGCTGCAAGTCCACCTTCAGCAGTTTCACGAAGAGCAACTGGCATCGTTTGTCCGATTCTAAACATTGCTTCAATTACTTCATCACATGGAATTGTACTTGTTACACCAGCTAGTGATAAATCCGCTGCAATCATTGCATTTGAAGCACCTGCTGCATTACGTTTTACACAAGGGACTTCTACAAGTCCAGCAACAGGATCACATACTAATCCTAACATATTTTTTAAAGCAATCGCCATCGCTGTAGCTGCTTGTTCTTGTGTTCCACCAGCCATTTCAACAGCTGCCGCAGCTGCCATTCCACTTGCTGAACCAACCTCAGCTTGACAACCTCCAGCTGCACCCGAAATACAAGCATTGTTCGCAACAACCATGCCAAATGCTCCAGCTGTGAATAAAAACTCAATCATTTCTTCACGTGTTGGCTGTAATTTTTCTTTAAGTGCAAACAGTACGCCTGGTACAGTGCCAGCTGATCCAGCTGTTGGTGTTGCACAAATGATCCCCATCGCTGCATTTACTTCATTTGTTGCAACAGCTTTGCTCACGGCATCCAAAATCGTATGTCCAGATAAGCCTTTTCCGCTCTTCATATACTCTTGTACTTTCACCGCATCCCCGCCAGTTAAACCAGTCGGTGATTTCACGCCTTTAATACCTCGTTCTACCGCTTGTTCCATCACGACTAAGTTCTTTTCCATTCCAGCAAGTACTTCTTCGCGAGAGATACTTCTTGTCTCCATTTCACATTGAATCATAATTTCTGCAATTTTTACATTTTGTTCTTTAGCTTGCGCCACAAGCTCCGCTGCGTTCCGAAACATGGTGTGTCCCCCCTGCAATTAATCCATAATAGTTACTTGACAAATATTTGATTGCCCTTTTATTTCCTCAATCACTGCATCTGCCAATAATTCATCTGTTTCAATGACCATAAGTGCTCTTCTACCCTTTTCCTTACGTGAAACACTCATTGTACTAATGTTAATTTCATGTTTCGCAAGTATCGAAGCTACAGATGCAATTGCTCCAAAACGATCGTTATTTACAATTAGAAGTGCAGGACTAGTTCCTGATAGTTGCAAATCAAATCCATTTAATTCCACCACTTCAATCTTGCCACCACCAATTGAACAAGCGACAACTTCGATTTCTTCATCGTCTTTATACAAACGAATTCTCGCTGTATTTGGATGTGGAGCATTTGCTTCTTCTTCAATAAAATCCACTTCAATTCCACGCTCTTTTGCAATTTCTAACGCACTCGGGATACGTGTATCATCTGTTTCAAATCCTAATATTCCACCAATCAATGCTACATCTGTACCGTGACCACGATATGTTTTTGCAAACGAGCCATATAACGAAATTGTGACTCTTTCCGGTTCATGGCGGAACAGTTGCCGAGCAACTTGTCCCATTCTTGCTGCACCTGCTGTATGTGAACTCGACGGACCGATCATAACTGGACCGATAATATCAAATACTGAGCGATATTTCATCATGATTCCCCCTAAATCTTTTATGAAAAATTGCTTACTACTATTCTATTAAGCTGCCGATTCTGTTGCCTTTCCTTCCGTACCACGAATTTGCGCCGCAGTACGAATTTTTGAATAGAAGTGAGCCAATATATCCTGAAATAATACCAGATACCATAATACATAAGAAACATAACGTTACTTTCATCGGATCATTAAATCCATACATAACCATAAGTCCGGCAATTGGCGTTGCTGTTCCTGTTGCATTATTTACAAGATCGAACATTGAAATAATAATACCTGCTGTCGCACCACCAATAAAGTTTGTCACATAAACTGGAATTGGATTTGCTGAAATTAAATCAGCTTGTGTAAGCGGCTCAATTGCAACCGCAATCGTCGTGCGCTGATCACCAAACTTCATTCGTTTAAAGAATACATAGTTCATAAAGGATGAACTTGTTACTGCTAAAGCTCCTATAGCCATCCGTAACCCTGTTAAACCAAGAAGTGCTGTTAGCGCCATTGAACTTAGTGGTGCTGTCGCAACGACTGTAATAATACCACCTAATATAATTCCCATAACAATCGGACTTGCATCAGCCACAGTTGTAATAACTCCACCGATTTGCTTCAATGTTACGGTTACAACTGGATCCATTCCTTTTGCAATCAATCTTGTTAACGGTGCCGCGATTACGATACATGCAATTAAATCTAATCCTTCTGGTACACGTTTTTCAATTTGTTTTACTAAAAATGATATAAGATAACCAGCAATAAATCCTGGTAGCAATCCAAATTTTAACACAGAAGCCCCTACAAGCATAGCATAAACAGGTGATACCCCCATTGCTAACGCAACAAGAGTTGCACCAGCTACTCCGCCAAGACTACCTGCAGATTCTCCGACTTCTTTTAAAAACGGTATGCCAATTAAATCTCCACCAACATACAGCTGAAACGCTTCAACTAAGAAACTTGCAACAGCAGCACTCGCTCAAGCTTCCATTGCTTTCATCCCATTTGGTGCTTTGAAACTAAAGAGTGAAAAAAGACTTAGTACAAATAATAATAGTATCGTTCCCTTAATAATCTCCATGATGCCCTCTCCCTTTTAGTCAATTTCGTTTCGTTACGAAAAATGGCTAAAACACATGTTATAACTTACGATGAATTGTAATGTGCCCTCATTATAGCTTGTTTTTTATGAAACGCTTACTTTTATTGAATTTTAAAATTTCTGATTTTAAAACTTTTTAACTCTCTTGTATTAATGATATACAAATGTACTTATATAACAGTTTTTCAAAACAACCGATACTTTGCATTTTTCTCCTGCCCATTCAAAATCTTTAAAGTTTCTGTATCATCTCAGATAGCTATCAAATAATAACAGTTCCATCTATTTAATAGCGAAAAATTTTTTAATACAAATAAAACAATGGCAAGCTTACGTTGCCATTGTTTGTAAAATGTTACCGTTCCACTGGAAAATGTTTTAAATCCATTGCGATTTCTGTGTTTGCAAACAGTGCTTGTGCTTCTTTTAATAAATCCTTATAAGTGTCTCCTTGATAGCGAGAACTAATATGAGTTAAAATCAACCGTTTCACATTTGCTTGCAATGCAATACGAGCTGCCTGTTCTGTTGTAGAATGAAAATAATCATGTGCCTGTCCTTCATCTTCTGCTGCAAATGTTGCTTCGTGCACAAGTACATCTGCATCTTGTGCTAGCTGGCTACTAGCTTCGCAATAACGTGTGTCTCCTAAGATCGTAATAATTCTTCCTTTTTGAGGCGGACCGATAAAGTCGTTCCCATGTAAGACTCTTCCATCCTCTAACTCCACTGTCTCACCATCTTTTAAACGTTTAAAGATTGGACCTGGCTTCACACCTTCTTCTAATAGCTTCTCAACAAGAAGGTGCCCTTGTATATCCTTCTCAACAATTCGATATCCAAAACATTCAATTCCATGTGATAATCGCTTCGTTTCCACAGAAAATTGCTTGTCTTCAAAAACAATGCCTTCCTCTGTAATTTCCACAATTTCTAGTGGATATTTCACATGCGTCGTACTCACTGATAATGCTACTTCAATAAATTGCTTAATTCCTTGTGGGCCGTATACTGTTAATGGTGTTGTCCCTCCTTGAAAGGAACGACTTCCTAATAAACCAGGTAAACCAAAAATATGATCCCCATGTAAATGTGTAATAAATATTTTTTCAATGCGACGCGGGCGCACAGATGTATGTAAAATTTGATGTTGCGTTGCTTCACCACAATCAAATAGCCACGTTTCACTTCGTTCTTCTAACAACTGTAAAGCAATTGCTGAGACATTTCTCCCTTTTGAAGGGACGCCTGCACCAGTTCCTAAAAATACAAATTCCACTTTCTTTCCTCCAGCTCTTTATAGAATCTACCTTTCATCTTACGGAATGTTATTTCAAATGGCAAATGAATTCCCATGAACCACTCATCTAGACGACTATATTACACGAACAATACAAATAAAAAAATAGAAATCGTTCGTGTTTTATGGTAGAATGTTTGTACCATAAATAAAGGAGCGTTTAACTTATGAAAGAAGTATTTCGTTTACAAACTGATTTTTCATCTTCATTTGACCGCTGGGTAAGTTCTTTCGTTTCTGATCACCCAGCACAACTAGAATGGACGACTTTAAAAGAATTAGTCCATGAATACACAACATTGCATACAAATCAAACGTTACCGAAATATATTTCTTCCTCTATCACATATTATGCACAACGTATTTCAACAGCAAATAATTCAGAAATTGTAATTTACGAGAATCCTACTATCTCCTAATCTATAAAAATAAAAAGTGTCATGGGTACTGAATCACCATGACACTTTTTACATAAATTTATTCTGCAATCTCTGCTGAAACGATTTCTCCTGCTTTCGAAACAGTTGACTGCCTCTTTGCAGAATAGGAGTTCCATACTTATCATTAATTTGGTCAATCACAGCTAATAATGGCTCTTCTTTCGCATCTTCCTCAAATGAAAATAAATCCAGTTGCTTCATTGATTCTGTTTTCCACTCTAGTTCAGTAGCTGTAACACCAAGCAACCGAATCGAATCTCCATCCCAATGTTGTTTCCACAAACGTGAAGCCGCTTGAAAAATATCACGTTCTTGCCAAATTGCATTTTTTAATTGTTTACTCCGCGTTACTGTACGCCGATCATAGTATTTAATCATAATTTGGATGTTATAACTGACAAGGTTACGTTTTCGCAATCTTTTGCTAATCGATTTCGATAACCGCTCTAACATATCAAGCAATTCCTTCTCTTCATCCATATCCTTTGAAAATGTTGTGGAATTCCCAATACTTTTATGTTGTCCCATTTGAGCTGGATCAACTTCTCTATCATCCATACCTTTTGCCCGTTTTTGTAAATCAACACCATGCTTTCCTATTTTAGCGCGAATGATATGTTCTTCTCCATTTGCTAACTGTTCAATTGTATGTATATGAATCTCTTTCAATTTCTCAGCTGTTTTCTCACCAATTCCATGCATTGCTTCAACAGGACGTGGCCAAAGTAACTCCTGAATATTTCGTTTCCGAAACACTGTAATACCGAGCGGCTTTTTCATATCCGACGCAGTCTTCGCTAGAAAAAGATTTGGCGCTATCCCGATGCTACATGGGAGTTGTAATTCTGTTAATAACGCTTGTTGAATCATCTTAGCAATCTCAAGAGGTGATCCTAATCCATAACAATCTGTTATATCTAAATAACCTTCGTCTATAGAAACTGGCTGTATCTTTTCAGTAAAACGTGAAAGAATTTGAAACATTTCAAATGATGCTTCTCGATATAATGTAAAATTCGGATGCTTCACAACTAACTCTGGGCATAACCGCTTTGCTTCCCAAAGTGGCATTGTTGTTCGTATTCCATATTCTCTCGCTTCATAACTACATGTTACAATGATTCCTTTTCGCTCTTTTTCATTTCCTGCAATTGCCAATGGCTTCCCTTCTAACGATGGATCCTGCGCAATTTCAACTGATGCAAAGAAACAATTCATATCCACATGCAAAATAACACGACCTTTTTTAGGATACATTTCTCGCATATTTCTCACCCCCACAAAAGAACACACGTTCCTTTTGTCATTATATCAAATTTAACGAAAACAGTGGGGTTTTTCCATTACAAAAACCATGTTCTTTCCTGCTATTTTTTTGATATACTAAAATTAACAATGGATAATTATGTAAAAAGAGAGAGTGATATGAAAAACCATAGTAAACTCAACCAAACATTTCTAGTCATTATATTAATCATTGCTATTAATTATTTATTACTTCCAATTTTCAATATTAATTCCGCTGGAGTTCTCCCTCACATAGTCCGCGTTGCAACAACATATATACTCCCATGGATTTTTTTATATTGGCTTATTCGCCTTGTAAAAGCAATTGAATCCAAATGAAAAAGAGCGTGTAAACCTTCTATAGGTTACACGCTCTTTTTGTTTTTCTTGCAATTATTTTGCTACTTCTTCAATAATCGCCACAACTAGTTCCGCTGTTTTCGCTAATTCTTCAACAGGGATTTTCTCATTTGTTGTATGAATTTCTTCATAACCAACTGCTAAGTTTACTGTTGGAATACCGTGTCCAGCAATTACGTTTGCATCACTTCCGCCACCGCTTTGGTGAAGAGAAGGTGTACGACCAATTTTCTCAGCAGCACGTTTTGCCACTTCGACAACATGATCGCCATCAGCAAATTTAAATCCTGGGTACATAACTTTTACTTCAACATCTGCTTGCCCGCCCATTTCTTTTGCAGTTGTTTCAAATGCTGCTTTCATTTTTGCAACTTGCTCTTGCATTTTTTCATCTACTAAAGAGCGAGCTTCTGCGAAAATTTGCACATGGTCACAAACGATATTTGTTTGTGTACCACCTTCAAAACGACCAATATTTGCAGTTGTTTCAGAATCAATACGGCCAAGTGGCATTTTTGCAATTGCTTTTGCTGCGATTGTAATTGCAGATATACCTTTTTCAGGTGCTACACCAGCATGAGCTGTTTTCCCGCGAATAATCGCATTTACTTTCGCTTGCGTTGGTGCTGCAACTACAATTTCGCCAACTTTTCCATCGCTATCTAATGCATAACCATATTTTGCTGTAATACGTTCACGATCTAACGCTTTCGCACCAACAAGACCTGACTCTTCACCTACTGTAATAATAAATTCAATTTTTCCATGAGGAATATTCTTCTCTTTTAAAACGCGAATTGCTTCAAACATAGATGCTAATCCCGCTTTATCGTCTGATCCTAAAATTGTAGTACCATCTGATACGATATAACCATCTTTAATAGAAGGCTTAATTCCTTTACCAGGAACTACTGTATCCATATGAGAAGTGAAGTAAATTGGATCTACTCCTTCTTTCCTCGCTGGCAAAGTACAAATTAAGTTACCTGCGCCATGTCCAGTTACACCCATTGTGTCATCTTCGAATACTTCAACACCTAAAGCAGTAAATTTTTCTGTTAACACTTTGCAAATTTCAGCTTCATATTTTGTTTCAGAATCTACTTGAACAAGTTCCATAAATTCGTTTACTAAACGTTCTTGATTAATCATGAGAATGCGCCTCCTGCATTGCATTATGTATGTAACATCGTTAATTATAACAGAATTCCGCAAAAGTTTCGAAAGACAAGATAAAAAAACAGATGGTTCACACATCTAGATAACCATCTGCTTTCTTCTACTCATTTAAAAGGACCCAGCGCATATGATCTTCCCAAATACCATTCACCATTAGCATTTTCCGGGACACCCCTTCATATTGAAATCCAATCTTCGTTACAACTTGAATAGATGCTAAATTACGAGGCATAATTGGGGCTTCAATGCGGTGTAAATAAAATTCTTGAAAAGCAACGTCAATTGCTTTTCTAAGTGCTTCTGTCGTATATCCTTTGTTCAATTCATCTTTATCTAACTTGTATCCTAAAACACAAGATTGATAAATTCCTCTCACAATTAAATTGAAAGAAATACATCCAATAATATTCTTGTCATCGCCTTTCTTAAAAATCCATAATCGAATAATTTTTCCTTCTTTAAACTCTTTTCTATCTTTTTGTAATCTTTTCTTTTGATAGTCCAGTGTAAAAAAATCATCTGGTCGATATTCTTCCCACGCCTTTAAAAATTCACGATTTTTGTCGTAATATTGAAGAACTTGCTCTGCATACGACTCGTCAATTTCTCTTAATTGCAAACGTTCTGTTTCATATATTTTCATCATCGGATCTCCATTCTTCAGCTTGCAAAACTTTTAAAAAAGGCACCGAAAAAACTTGTGTCCATCCTTTTATATTCTCTATGCACTTTGAATTTTCCTGTTCTATTTCATATACACTTCTCGAATTTTGTCCTTACTCTCCCCTTGTCCATACTTTCGTTTCTCGTTACAATAAAGTTGTAATGATTGCAAGGAGGCCCTAATATGAATAAAAAAGCACAAAAAGTTATGATATACGTTATGCTCATTTCCATGCTTGTAACAACATTGCTTGCTGGAGCAAGTATGTTTTGGTAAAAAGGACGACGTGCTCGTCTTTTTTTATTTCCTACGTTTATGTAAATAGGCTGTTTATTCTCCTGACTAGAAAATAAACAGCCTGCTCAATCACCACATTATTTTAAAGAATCATATATATATTTTATTTTATTATGAGTAGAATCGTTACGATACTAAATGAAAAAGCCATCACAAGGGCCATAACAAAGCTTGTATAATGTTTCTGCTGAAACGCTCCTATAACAAAGGTTACATTCAGAAGTGCCATGAATACAATGGATACGAGAAAAGAACATATATTAAAAGTTGCCAATATGAAGGTAACAATGAATAGAAAACCAATACAAAATTGCATATAAGAAAGCCTTGGATTCAAATACATATAAGCAACTCCTTTTCCTATTATCTTTGTATATTTTCATTAACGCATGGTTATGTACACATGTCAAGACAACTTAGAAGAAAAGAAAAGGCCAACTTGTAGGTTGACCTTTTCATAGGCGATAGCTCCTTTTTCTTTCGCAAGTTGCTGGAACGTTTTTTTTGATTTCACAATCGACACCTTTGTTCCAATCGGAATACGATCAAATAAATATTCCACATCTTGTTTTTTCATCCGAATACACCCTTGCGAAATATATTTTCCAATTGAGCTTGGCTGATTTGTGCCATGAATGCCATATTTACTCCCATCAGTCCCCCGCGCGTTAAACCCGATCCATCTAGATCCAAGGGGATTTTTGGGCGATCCACCAGGGATATTCTTTGCAATATAATAAGGATTTTTTGCTTTCATTACAACATCGAATGTCCCCTCTGGCGTTAATTTGTTTGTTTTTCCTGTCGCTACAGGAAAGACCTTTTGAATTTTCCCATCATTAATGTAAGCAAGCTTATTCGTCTGCTTATTTACAATAATGAATGGATCTCCGACCCGCGGGTTATCTCCAAGAGGCCAAATTGGTGAAAGAGAAAAACATAATAGCAAGGATAGAAGATACGACATGATTCATTCCTTCCTTCTATATATAAATCCATTTTGATTTTTCTACATACTAGATGCGGTTATGAAAACAAAACCTAATCTCCACACTTATTTCCTCTTCTATTTTCACACGGCATGGGGCTAAAAAAGGCACTGACCGCTTCTATGCATGACCGGATGCTCTCGCCCATCTAAAAAGAATGGTTGATGTTGTTTTTTTATTTGGATTTATATAAGTTCTTTCACATTATCCTTCCCCTTAAACCGACTTTTAATGAGTAAATATTGCTCCATTTCATAAACAAGTTGTACGAGTTTCGCACGCATTTCAAATTCTTCACGTGTCTCTGGAAGTGGCATTTCTCTAAAAATCTCTCGCATTTCTTGTAATTGTCTAAGTGAAATAAGACCCGTACTTTCAGGACGAATCGAATTCCCAACGTTTTCAATCACTTCCGCAATCATACTAGCCTGTTCGTATGACCATGATAATGAAGCTGCAAGGGGCATAATCCGCTCTAAAATTTCAAATTGTTGCATACGCATATCAAAATATCGATAATAATAATCATCTTCTCGCATAAATTGATTTTCAAGTTTTTTGAAAGATAACTCTTTTGCTTCCTTCAAAATGTCCTCTGTTTCAATTAATTCTTTTCCAGACCATGTACTATCCCGGTTTCGTAAATATACAGCCATCTCAAATAAAATCGTTTTAAAATTCCATTCTACTTTTTCCTGGTAGCCTTTTAATTTTTTTTCCGCACTTGGCATATACATATTTATCAATAAAGCTACGCTAATTCCAATTGTTAAAATTGCAATTTCATTTCCAATCGCTGGCCATGTGATCTGTTTTAATGAGTACAAATGCATGACAATAACGGAACTTGTAACAATTCCTTCTTGAATTTTAAGCATAACAGCGGTCGGAATAAAAGTAAGAAGTAACAAACTAATAGCAAGTGGTGTATAACCAATTGTTTCAAAAATACAAAACGAGAACACCATCGATAATAAACAAGCTAAAAACCGGTGTAAAGAGACTTGAAGTGATTTCCACTTCGTATTTTGCACACATAAAATAACCAAAATCCCCGCAGAACTAAAAAACTCCAAGCCTAATAACTGTGCAATAAAAACTGCCGCACCAGTTCCAACTGCTGTTTTCACTGTCCGATACCCAATTCTAAACATATCATTGCTCCTATATGTATAAACGTAGTTACGATAAGTATAAAAAAAGGATGACAAGCTGTCATCCTTTTCTCCATATTATTCACGTAACTTTTACATGTTACAATATTTTTTGTAAAAACTCTTGTGCCCGTTTGCTTTTTGGTTCTGAAAAAAACTGTTCTGGACTTGCATCTTCAACAAGCTTTCCACCATCTAAAAAGAGCACACGATCAGCTACTTCTTTTGCAAATCCCATTTCATGCGTTACAATGGCCATCGTCATTCCTGTAGTTACTAAAGATTTCATTACTTCCAATACTTCTTTTACCATTTCAGGGTCCAGTGCCGATGTTGGTTCGTCAAAAAGCATAACTTCTGGTTCCATTGCCAAAGCTCTCGCAATTGCGACACGCTGCTTTTGCCCTCCTGAAAGACGGTTTGGATATGCATCCTTTTTATCGAGCAGCCCTACTTTTTCAAGAAGTTCCTTCGCCTTTTTCTCTGCTTCTTGTTTTGCCACTCCTTTTACATTTACAGGTGCGTACGTAATGTTTTCTAATACAGTCATATGAGGGAATAAGTGAAAATGTTGAAACACCATCCCAACATTTTCACGAACGTTCATAATATTCGTTTTCGGATTCGTTACTTCTTCTTTTCCAATCCAAATATTACCACTTGTAGGCGTTTCTAGTGCGTTCATACAACGTAAAAATGTTGATTTTCCTGATCCAGACGGTCCAACAATTGCAACAACTTCACCCTTTTCGATTGTTGTCGTAATTCCTTTTAATACTTCATTTTGTCCAAATGATTTATGAAGGTTTTCAACTTTAATCACTTTTCTTCATTCTCCCTTCAATTGCTTTCCCAACAAATGTAAGAATAATTACCAGAATATAGTAAACAAGTCCGACAAATAATAGTGGTTCAAGATATTTAAACGTTTCCCCGCCTACAATATAGGCACGGCGCATTAAATCTGTAGCACCAATTACTGTCACTACAGCCGATTCTTTCGTAAGTGTTGCAAATTCATTCACAAGCGCTGGTAATATATTTTTTAATGCTTGTGGCAAAATAATATTTTTCATCATTTTTCCATATGGAACCCCTAATGCCATCGCAGCTTCCGTCTGTCCTTTATCAACTGCTTGAATACCTGCACGAATTACCTCTGACATATATGCACCCGAATTTAAACTAAATGCAAGTACTGCTGCTAAAAATGCTGGTATATCGTATCCAATCATTTGCGGAACACCAAAATAAATAATCATTAATTGCAAGACAAGCGGTGTACCACGAAATATTGATGTATATAAATCAGCAGCGATATTTAAAACTCTTATTCTAGCAATTTTGCAAAGTGCTAATAACGTTCCTAATATAAAACCAACTAAAGCAGATACTGCTACAATTTTCAGTGTAACTTCTAGGCCCTTTAATATATATGGTATCGACGGAGTAATTGCCGAAAAATCTAGGTTCATCTTTTGTCATTCCTCTCACAGAAAATAGAAAGGCAGCTTATTTCTCGCTGCCAAACCATTTCTTCACTAATTTATCCATCTCGCCATTCTCTTGCATTTTTTTAATTACTTTATTAAACTCTGCCGTTTTATCACTATTTTTTGGAAGAGCAATTGCTGCTCCTACCTCTTCTGGCGCTTCCGGAATTTCAATTCCTTGTAAACCTTTCATTTTTTCTAAATAGTTTTTAGCAACTGTATCTTCTAAAATAGCAGCATCAAAACGTCCAGCTTGAATTTCTTGCACGATTTCTGGGATGCGGTCACGACCTTGCGCCTCGAATTTCACTTGTTTTTGGAAGTCCTCTGCTTTTTCTTCTTGAATAGAACCTGTTTGTACCCCTACTTTTTTATCTTTTAAATCTTGTAATGATTGAATACCAGATTCCTTTTTCGAAACGATCATATTTTTAGCAACAAAATATATATCTGTAAAATCCGCATTCTTCTTACGATCTGGAGTTGGTGTCATACCTGCCATAACAAAATCAACTTTTCCTGAATTAAGCGATGCTAACAATCCCCCAAAATCCATATCTTTTATTTTCACTTCATAACCAAGCTCTTTTCCGATATATTTTGCAATATCAACATCAAAGCCGATAATTTCATCACTTTTTGATGCCTCTACATATTCATAAGGTTTATAGTCTGCTGAAGTACCCATAACGAGTACTTTCTTATCTTTCTTCGTATTCGATTCCTTTGTTTCTCCCTTACTACAAGCACTAAACATACTTACAATTAAAATAAGTGCAAATGAAATTGATAATAACTTCTTCATATTTCTTCCCCCTAATAATGTATATTTAAAAGTTTTATAGAATTTCTATTCGATGTTTGTATTGTAGCAGTGTTTTTATTTTTATGCAACTATCAAAATAAAAATAAATTATAAATTCCTTAAAAACAGTGATTATCAATTATTATATGTATAAAATATTGTATAAATGATAAATTCCATGTATATCCTACCTCATTATAAATGATTAAAAACAAATATTTTCAATTTCATCTACTAGTAAATAAAGCAAATAAAAAAACGGTATGTGCACTTATCAGTGTACATACCGTTTTTATCGCCTTATTATACCTCTTCACAATTCTCTTCAAAATACGATTGCAATTTTGCAATAACTTGCATCGGATCGTGCCCTTCAATTTCGTGGCGTTCAACCATCGTTACAATCTTTCCATCTTTTAATAATGCAAAAGAGGGAGAAGATGGTGGATATCCTTCAAAATATTCACGCGCACGCGCTGTTGCCTCTTTGTCCTGCCCTGCAAATACTGTAACAAGGTGATCTGGACGCTTATCATAATGTACAGAATGTGCAGCAGCCGGGCGGGCAATACCACCTGCACAACCACATACTGAGTTTACCATTACAAGTGTTGTACCACCTTTCTTGAATGCTTCATCAACTGCTTCTGTTGTTGTTAATTCTGTATATCCAGCGGAAACAATTTCTTCACGCGCTTGACGGACAACATCATTCATAAAAAAGTTAAAGTTAATCAATGTTTTCCCTCCTCTAGATCTATCTATTTGTATCTTACCAGTTACTGTTTCAGAAGTACAAGTAAACTTACTTGTACTCTTCTTACGTGTATATATAAAACGTCTTAGAACAAGTGTCCCAAGACGTTTTTCCTTAATGCCCGCGATGCTTTTGTTTTGCTTTTTGCACTTTTATAAGGCGTTTCTTCTGCTTTTTTGCTTCACGTTGTTCCTTAGATTGCACTCGCTTTTCTTGCTTATGCAATTCATAAGATAAACTAATTGCCTCTTGTGCTTTCGTAAAGCGTTTTGTATTCATTTCTTTTGCAGCTTCTCTTATAATACGTTTTACATTTTTCGGGCGTTTTTTCTCTTTCGCTTTAACACCACATCGGGAAAAGTGATTAAAATACGTTAGCATTGTATCGTTTACAAATAAAAGTATCTCTTCGTCTGATGGCTCAGCGCCAAAAGTATACCTCGCTGCATACAAAGTCCCTTTATGTGTATTCTCAATCATTCCTACAAAAAACTGTCCATCGTGATATACTGTCAATTCCATCGACAGCCCCTCCTTAGAAAAAAATTAGAAATACTGGACATCCCGGAGGGGAAGGTTACTGACATACTTGTATGCGTCTGGACTACCAACCAGAACTGTGTTTTTGTATTCCTATAACTATTATATAGTATTTCTACTTTCTTTTTCTATCGCCTCATATGCTTCAATCATTTTTTTATGTGAGCCTACAATATACGTTGGCAATTCTGGAATGGGAAAGAATTTGAGCTGGACTGCTTCTTCTTTATTCACAGATAATACTCCTTCATACTCATTTGTATAATAAGCAGTCGTGACAGATTGAAACTCATCACCGTTCGCCAATTTTGTAAAGTAATTTGCTCCAGAAAATACATTAATGAGCTTTAAATTCTTCACATGAATTCCTGCTTCTTCATATACTTCTCGGCAAGCAGTTTCTTCTGGTGATTCTCCAAGTTCCATTAAACCGCCAAGTAATCCCCATTTTCCGTATGGTTCTGTTCGTTGTTGCAGCAAAACATGTCCATCTTCATTCAATACGAGAACAACAGCACCAACCAAAATTAAAGGGCGATGACCAACTACTTTTCGTAATTCTTCTACATATCCCATCGAAACAAACCCTTCTTTTTTTATTTCGTTGTCCACACTATTGTATCATATGCAAGAAATGGTAAAATGCGTTTATTATTTACTTTTTTTAAATAGATTCATTTTGATTTTTCAACATATAAGTCATTGCTATGAAACGCAAAAGGTGACCTGCACTCTTTTGCTATCTTTGGTCTCATTCAGTATGAGGTCTTTCTATGCATGACCGGATGCTCTCTCCTACCTAACAATCGTTTTTTCAGTTTGATATGAAAAAAGCTGATTCGCATAAGAACGAATCAGCTTTTTTCAATGCATCAGATTTAACTAACTGAGAACATATACTTTTTATACGTTTTTCTTACCGACAATACAAGCCCCATCATCATCATATTGGAAAATAAAGAACTTCCTCCATATGATAAAAACGGAAGCGCAATCCCTTTTACTGGCATTAATCCAACAATCATACCAACGTTTTGGAAGATTTGGAGAGTTAAAACACCAATTACTCCCGCACATAATAATGTACCGAACAAATTATCTGCTGAATACCCAATTATAATTGTACGGTAAAGAAGAAGAAGGAACATAAACACAATAAAAGCAGCTATTAAAAATCCACCTTCTTCAGCAATCGTAGCAAAAATGAAATCCGTATGTTTTTCCGGGATATAGACGTTTCCGTATCCAAACCCTTTCCCGTCCATTCCCCCGCTACCAACTGCTAAAATGGATTGTTGGGTTTGGTACCCTTGATCTGCATGTTCAAATGGATCTAACCACCCTAGAATACGTGATTGTTGGTGTGGCTTTAACAGAGTAACTAACTTGTTAAAAAATATGTCTGGATATCTCGCATATATAAATATTAGCGTAGATAGTACAGTCATGGGAATAACTGTACATAATGCAATTAATTTCTTTTGAATACCTGACATAAATAAAATACATGCGATTCCTGCAGCATATAGGAAAACCATCCCTGTATCAGGTTGACTATATACAAGTAGAGCAGGTGGAATCGATACTAAAATAATTTTACCTACTAATATTAAATCTGTTTGAAAGGTTCGTACCATATATTTTGCATTATGCTTCACTGCTAAACTGGCAATTAAAATAAGGAGCGCAATTTTGAAAAACTCTGATGGTTGGATTGCCCCTAGAACCGGGACTCTAAACCATCTTTTCGCCCCTAATATTTCAGGTGTTAAAGCTTTAAACGGTGAAATTTTAAGTATTATAATTGAAGTAAACCCAACAATATAAAATGGCCATGCTAATTTTTGCAATTGATCTAAATCAATACTTGCAACAAGTAGTAATAACACAATACCTATTACATAGTTAACCCCTTGTTTCATTGCAAAGTTTGAATCTCCATATTGTCCTGTTTGTTGACTACTATATATAGCTGCTATACTTGTAATACCTAATACACACAAAATTAAAATTAACTTTACATCTAAACTCTTTAGAAACTCGGTACTTCTCTTCATGACATCCTCCTGAAACATTGTTAAGGCAAAATAAAAAACCAGGAGTCAACATTCTTCATGTTTTGACGGCTGATTGCACATTAATCTATAAAATACTTATATAGAATAACTTTCTTTTTCAAACAATACAATACATTATACTACAGTTTCATCAGTAAGATTTGCCAAAAAAGTATTCTTTTCTTATTGTATATCTATATACAATATATCAGCAATGTATTTTCATAAATTCATAATACATTGTTATTCATTGTAAGATTCATTTTTTATATTTTCGAGTCCCTATTTACTTCGCTAAAAAGAGAATTTCTTACACACAAAATTACTCCCAAAGAAATAAGAAACGCGTAATAGACGTTTCTTATTTCTCAAGAATAAAGCACAGGTTTTCATCTTGATCTAATGTTACCAGTACAACTTTTGTATATTTGTCTTGCTCCTGTAATTTTTTTTGTAACCATTTCTCTGTTCTTCCAAACAAAGCAAGTGTTTCTTCATTTATTTTCCCCTCTTTCATCACAACAAATGGCATTGAAAAAGGCTGCGTCTCAATCCTAGCCTCTTTTTTGGTTACAGGTTCATTCTCTTGTTTTAAAAAAGAAGAAATATTCCCCCCAGGTTCCCATAGCGCAACTGCCACTTTTGTTATATCCTCAATCTTTTGCATACGAAGTTCTGAAAGTAAATAGTCTATAGAAATACGAGCTTTCTTTAAATTTTTTAATACAATATTCCCATTTTGAATCAAAATAAGTGGATCTGGTTCTAAAAAGCGCCTCCAGCTTTCCCATTTCAAGCTCAAAAAGGCAGTTAAACTATACAATATAATAAGCACAGCTGTTGTAGTCATCGAACCAATCATTCCTAATTTCTCATCTGATAACGGATGCGCTAAAATGTTTCCTAAAATTAAAGCAGTAATAAAATCAAGAAAACGGAGTTGAGAAATAGAACGCTGCCCCATAAATTTTGCTACAACTAATAAAAAGAAATATGCAATAACGCTACGTAAACCCCATTCTAAAATCGAAAGATGTTCTCGCTCAAAAAAGAAGTCCCACATCTCTATCCGCCTTTCCTATCATGTTATTTTTAGTGTGTGCTGCTATTTTTTCTATATACAAAAAAGCTAATCCTACAACGGATTAGCTTTTTTAAAATTTCATTTTATTATTCTTATTAATATACAGACGTATTATTCTCTGATACATTTTCAAGAATTTCTTTTACACGTCCTAAGAATTTACCACAAATTAAGCCATCAAGCACACGGTGATCAAGAGATAAGCACAGGTTAACCATGTCGCGTGCACCAAACATACCATTATCCATAATCACTGGACGTTTTACAATCGATTCTACTTGTAAAATAGCAGCTTGTGGATGGTTAATAATTCCCATAGACTGAACAGAACCAAATGATCCTGTGTTATTAATTGTAAATGTACCACCTTGCATTTCGTCTGCTTTCAATGATTTTGTACGAACTTTCCCTGCAAGTTCTGTAATTTCACGAGCGATACCTTTAATTGTTTTCTCGTCGGCTTGTTTAATAACCGGTACAAATAATTCATTTTCTGTTGCAACAGCGATAGAAAGGTTGATATCTTTCTTCTGAACGATTTTATCGCCCGCCCACATGGAGTTAATTTGTGGGTATTCTTTTAAAGCTTGCGCAACTGCTTTAACGAAGAATGCAAAGAATGTTAAGTTGAAACCTTCACGTTTTTTGAATTCACCTTTAATTGAGTTACGGTATGATACAAGGTTTGTTACATCTACTTCAATCATCATCCATGCGTGAGGTGCTTCATGCTTACTACGTAGCATATTTGCAGCGATTGCTTTACGCACACCTGTTACTGGAATTTCGATATCTCCAGGTACTGTTGGTACAGAAACTGGTTTTGCCGCTTCCGCTTTTGGTGCTGATGGTGCAGGCGCTGATTTCGGTGCTTCTTGTGGAGTCGGTACCGATACAACCGCTTCCTCTTTTTTCGCACCTGCTTGCGGAATATTTCCAGATTCCACAAGTTTCAGGATATCTTTGCGTGTAATACGTCCATTTGCTCCTGTACCTTCTACTAAATCTAAATCGATATTATGCTCACCTGCAAGTTTTAATACAGCTGGTGAGAAACGTGGTTTTCCATCAGTTGGTTGCTTCACTTTTGGTGCTTTTTCAGCTGGAGCAGTTTCTACTTTTGGCTCCTCTTTTGTTTTCTCTTCTACAGCTGTGGCAGCTACTTCATCTGCACCCTCTACTTGGATCACACAAACAACTTCACCTACAGCAAGTGTTTCACCTTCACCAGCGACTAACTCCTTCACAATTCCTGTGAAAGAAGATGGTACTTCTGCGTTTACTTTATCTGTCATTACTTCTGCAAGCGGATCATATTTATTTACGTGATCACCAACATTTACGAGCCATTTACTAATTGTACCTTCCGTTACACTTTCCCCAAGCTGAGGCATTGTGATATTTTCTACAGCCATGTATAGTCCCCCCGATTAAAATTCCGCAAGTTCACGCATTGCTTTTTCAACTTTATCTGGATTTACCATAAAGAATTTTTCCATTGTTGGTGCATATGGCATTGCTGGAACGTCTGGACCTGCAAGACGTGCAATTGGTGCATCAAGGTCAAACAAGCAATTTTCTGCAATAATTGCTGCTACTTCACTCATAATGCTTCCTTCTTTATTATCTTCCGTTACAAGAAGAACTTTACCTGTTTTAGAAGCTGCTTCAATAATCGCTTCTTTATCTAATGGATATACAGTACGTAAATCAAGAATGTGAGCAGAAATGCCGTCCTTCGCTAACTTTTCAGCAGCTTGAAGAGCAAAATGAACACATAATCCGTATGTGATAACTGTAATATCATCACCTTCACGTTTTACATCTGCTTTTCCGATTGGTAATACATAATCATCTTCTGGTACTTCGCCTTTAATTAAACGATATGCACGTTTATGTTCAAAGAATAATACTGGGTCTTCATCACGGATTGCCGCTTTTAATAATCCTTTTGCATCATATGGTGTTGAAGGAATAACAATTTTCAAACCTGGTTGGTTTGCAAACATTGCTTCTACAGACTGCGAATGATACAACGCACCATGAACCCCACCACCAAATGGCGCACGAATTGTTAATGGACAGGTCCAGTCATTATTTGAACGATAACGAATTTTTGCTGCCTCAGAAACAATTTGGTTTACTGCTGGCATAATAAAATCAGCAAATTGCATTTCAGCAATTGGACGCATACCATACATCGCTGCACCGATCGCCACCCCTGCAATTGCAGATTCTGCAAGTGGTGTATCAAGCGAACGGTCTTCACCAAATTGGTCATATAATCCGTGTGTCGCTTTAAATACGCCACCTTTTTTACCAACATCTTCTCCTAATACAAATACTTTCTCATCGCGTTCCATTTCCTCGCGCATTGCTAATGTAATTGCGTCAATATAAGACATTACAGCCATGAAACGTTCCCCCCCTATTCTGCGTATACGTGCTTCAATGCATCTTCAGGTGCTGCATACGGAGCATTTTCTGCATATTCTGTTGCTTCGTTTACGATATGCATAATTTCATCTAACATTTGTTTTTCAGATTCCTCTGTTAACACGCCAACTTCTTTTAAGTAAGCCGCAAATGTAAAGATTGAATCTTTTTTCTTCGCTTCTTCTACTTCTTCTTTATCACGATATACACGATCGTCATCATCACTAGAGTGTGCTGTTAAACGATAGGATACCGTTTCAACTAAAGTTGGACCTTCGCCTCGACGACCACGGTCTGCAGCTTCTTTTACAACTTTATATACTTCAAGTGGATCATTTCCATCCACTGTATATCCTGGCATTCCGTAACCAATTGCACGATCAGATACGTTTTTACATGCTAATTGCTTTTCAACTGGGATAGAAATTGCATATTTATTATTTTCACACATGAAGATAACAGGTAATTTGTGTACACCTGCAAAGTTAGCGCCTTCGTGGAAATCTCCTTGGTTAGAAGAACCTTCACCGAATGTAACAAACGTTACTAAATCTTTCTTTTCCATCTTCCCTGCTAATGCAATACCTACAGCATGAGGCACTTGCGTTGTAACTGGTGATGAACCTGTCACAATACGGTTTTTCTTCTGACCGAAATGACCTGGCATTTGACGGCCACCAGAGTTTGGATCGCCTGCTTTTGCAAAACCAGACAACATAAGCTCTTTTGCTGTCATACCAAATGCTAGTACAACGCCCATATCACGATAGTATGGTAATGCGTAGTCTTTTTCACGATCCAGTGCAAATGCTGCGCCTACTTGTGCAGCTTCTTGTCCTTGACAAGAAATTACGAATGGAATTTTCCCTGCACGGTTTAATAACCACATGCGCTCGTCAATTTTACGCGCAAGCAACATTGTACGATACATTTCTAATACTTGCTCATCACTTAAGCCAAGTTCTTCATGGCGCTTTTCTTTTACTTCTGCCATTTTCATAACCTCCTAAATCCACATTTTTATGCGTGTAATGCTTTTCCATCTACCGCTAATGCAGCTTCACCAATCGCTTCAGATAAGGATGGATGCGGATGAATTGTATGTGCAACTTCCCAAGGTGTTGCATCAAGTACTCTTGCAAGACCCGCTTCAGAAATCATATCCGTTACATGTGGGCCAATCATATGAACACCAAGAATATCATTTGTTTCTTCATCAACTACAAGTTTCACAAAGCCATCTGATTCTCCGTATACAAGTGCTTTTCCGATTGCACGGAATGAAAACTTACCTACTTTTAACTTATAGCCTTTTTCTTTTGCTTCTTGTTCTGTTAAACCAACAGAAGCAACTTCTGGACTACTGTATACACATTTCGATACCATTGAATAGTCAATTGGCATAACTTCTTTACCAGCAATATGTTCTACAGCTACAATCCCTTCATGAGAAGCAACATGCGCCAGTTGTAAGCCGCCAATTACATCACCAATTGCGTAAATGTGCGATTCTTTCGTTTGATAAAATTCATTTGTTTGAATGTATCCTTTTTCCACGATGATATCTGTATTTTCTAAACCGATATTTTGCGTATTTGCCTGTCTTCCTACAGATACAAGCATTTTTTCTGCCTTGAATTCTTTATTTTCACCATTGTGCTCGGCTTGAATTGCTACTCCATTATCTTTTACCAATGTTTCTGGCAATACTTTTGCACCTGTTACCACTTTAATACCTTTTTTCTTTAAAAGACGCTGCATTTCTTTCGAAACATCTTGATCTTCAAGCGGCAGGACATGTTTTGCGTATTCTAATACAGTAACTTCTACACCGAAGTCAGCAAGCATAGATGCCCATTCAATTCCAATTACGCCACCACCGACAATAATAATCGAGTTCGGAAGCGTTTCCATTTTTAGGGCATGATCCGATGACATTACGTACTCTCCGTCTAATTCTAATCCTGGTAATGAATTTGGACGAGATCCTGTTGCAATCAGAACATTTTTGGGAATCAACATTTCATTCTCTTCACCACTTGCAAGTTCAACCGAAATTGTTCCTGGCATTGGAGAGAAGATAGAGGGTCCAAGAATTCGGCCGATACCTTCAAACACATCAATTTTACCTTGCTTCATTAAATGTTGAACGCCCTTGTGAAGCTGCGTTACAATCTTTTCTTTACGCTCTTGTACTTTTGCAAAGTTTAATTCTACGTTGCTCGTTACAACGCCGAACTCTTCACTCTTTTTCGCAGTTGCATATACTTCTGCACTACGTAGTAATGCTTTACTAGGAATACAGCCTTTGTGCAGACAAGTACCACCAAGATTATCTTTTTCAACAAGCGCTGTTTTTAGCCCTAATTGTGATGCACGAATAGCAGCAACATATCCACCAGTACCGCCGCCAACGATGACTAAATCATATTCTTTTGCCATTATCTCAACCCCTAGCTACCGTTTCTTTTTCTCGTACAACATACTCTTTTGGATCTTCTTCTTCACGTAATACGCGAAGCGCTCCTTCTGCTAATGCTTGTAATTCATCTTCTCCAGGATGTACAATCACATCTGCGATCCAATGAACACGTTCTTTGATTTCATTGACAAGAATTTTGCTATATGCAAGTCCTCCAGTTAAAACGATGGCATCGATTTTACCGTGAAGAACGCTGCTTGCTCCACCAATTTCTTTCGCAACTTGATATGCCATTGCTTTATAAATAAGAGTTGCCTCAGGATCACCTTTTTCGACCATGTTTTCAACTTTAATTGCATCGTTTGTACCAATAAGACTCACTAATCCGCCTTGTCCAACAATCTTTTTCATCATTTCATCGCGGTAATACTCACCTGAGAAACACATTTCTATTAACTGACCGACCGGTACCGTTCCAGCACGCTCTGGACTAAATGGACCTTCTCCATTTAAGCCATTATTTACATCAATGACTTTCCCTTTCTTATGAGCGCCAACTGTGATTCCACCGCCCATGTGTGCAATTAATAGGTTTAAATCTTCATATTTACGGTCAAGTTCATCCGCGACTTTACGTGCCACTGCTTTTTGGTTTAACGCATGAAAAATACTTTTTCGCTCCATGCCAGAAATTCCGCTAATACGAGCGATTGGCTCCATTTCATCAACAACAACTGGATCGACAATGAACGCTGGAATATTTAATCCAGAAGCAATTTCATACGCCAAAATACCTCCAAGGTTTGAAGCGTGATGGCCACTATATCCATTTTTCAAATCTTCTAACATAGCTTCGTTCACTGTATACGTACCGCCTTCAATCGGACGAAGTAATCCTCCGCGTCCGCAAACAGCGTTCAATTTTGAAATATTAATACCGTGAGAATGTAGAACCTCTAAAATTGTTTCTTTTCGAAATTCATATTGATCAATAATTCGTTTATATTCCCCGATTTTATCCACATCATGACGGATGGTTTCTTCTAAAACAGGTCTTTCATTATCAAAAACACCTATTTTTGTGGACGTACTACCCGGATTAATAACAAGGATTCGATTTAAGGACAATGTTGCTACCTCCACCTTTAAAATTCAAAAGGCAACGGATACCTCATAAGAGGTATCCACAGCTTTTGTAGAAGTTGTATATGATAGATTAGCGACGGCTAATAATGTCGTGACCGTTGCGTAAGTAAGTGCTACGAGTATTTTTTAAACTTGCAATACGCTCTTCAGCTAGACGATCTGCTGCAACATAAGTTGGCACACCATCACGTTTTGAAATCTCAATTACTTTTGCAATTGTGTCATAAATAGACTCTACGCGTTTTAATGCACGTTCTCTATTGTATCCATATAATTCATCTGCTACGTTAATTACACCGCCCGCATTAATAACATAGTCTGGTGCGTATACGATTCCCATTTCATGAATGCTGTCACCGTGACGATCTTCTTTTAATTGGTTATTTGCAGAACCTGCGATTACTTTCGCTTTAAATTGTGGAATTGTTTCGTCATTTACTGTTGCACCTAGTGCACATGGCGCATAAATGTCACATTCTACACCATAAATTTCATTTGGTTCAACTGCTGTTGCACCGAATTCTTCTACTGCACGTTGTACCGCTTCTTTATTAATATCTGTAACGATTAGTTGTGCTCCTTCAGCATGTAAATGTTTGCATAAGTGATATGCTACGTTACCCACACCTTGAACAGCAATTACTTTACCTTCTAAGCTATCCGTACCAAATGCTTCTTTTGCAGCTGCTTTCATACCACGGTAAACACCATATGCAGTTACTGGAGATGGGTTACCAGAAGAACCGAATGAAGGTGAAATACCTGTTACAAAGTCAGTTTCTTCGTGGATAATATCCATATCATCAACAGTTGTACCAACATCTTCTGCAGTAATATAGCGGCCGTTTAAGCCTTGAATGTAACGTCCTAGTGCACGGAACATCGCTTCGCTTTTATCTTTACGTGGGTCGCCGATGATAACTGTTTTTGCACCACCTAGATTTAAACCAGCTGCTGCATTTTTATATGTCATCCCTTTTGCAAGGCGCAATGCATCTTCAATCGCCGCTTCTTCAGAATCATATGTCCACATTCTTGTTCCACCAAGAGCTGGTCCAAGTGTTGTATCATGAATTGCAATAATTGCTTTTAATCCCGACTCTTTATCTTGACAAAATACTACTTGCTCATAATCATATTTTTCTAAGTATTCGAAGATTTCTAATGTCATTGTCATTTCCCCCTAATTGTTTTACCCTTTTGGTTTATTTAGAAGCAGTCGCAACTGCTAAAGCTAATGAATATACTTTTGTTTCTGCTGAATCAGCACGAGATGTTAAAACAATCGGTGCTTTTGCGCCAGCAATCATCGCTCCTACCTTTGCATTTGCAAAATAGACAAGCGATTTATATAGCACGTTTCCAGCTTCAATCGATGGGACGAGTAAAATGTCTGCCTTACCTGCTACATCACTTACTATGCCTTTATGCTCTGCTGCAATTTGTGATACAGCATTATCTAAAGCAAGCGGTCCATCGACGATACAATCTTTAATTTGTCCACGACGATTCATTTGCGTTAACATCGCTGCATCGATTGTCGCCTGCATCGCAGGGTTTATAACTTCCACCGCTGCGATTGGAGCCACTTTCGGCAATTCAATTCCTATTGCCCGGGCAACGGAGGCAGTGTTTTCTATAATAGCAGCTTTTTGCTGTACATCAGGTGCAATGTTCATTGCTGCATCTGTGACAAAAATAAAGCGATCATAATTTGGAACTTCAAACGCTGCAACATGTGATAATACACTACCTTTGCGAAGTCCCCACTCTTTATTTAATACTGCTTTTAAAATGTTTGCTGTTGGGATGTTCCCCTTCATAAGTACATCTGCTTCACCATTTCTTACAGCTTTAACAGAAAGTTCCGCGGCCTCAGCATTTGATGATGCCGAAATCACTTGAACATGTTCTGAAACTTGTAAGCCATGCTCTTGTAGCATACCCATAATTTTTTCTTGATTTCCATATAGACGAAATTGAGCTAACTGTAATTGAATAGCTTTAGCTACCGCTTCAATTACTTCATGATCTTCAGCTATTGCTACAGCCACAGTTTTTTTAGGTTGTCCTGCCGCTTGATCAATTAGATGTTTTAACTTCATATTTTGTAATCAACCCTTTCCGTCGTCCCTCGTCTATTTAATAAGCAAATACCGTGCCAACTTTTCAAATTGGTCACACCAATAATGAAAACGCATACAAAATACAGTGAAATCAGTACTTTATAAATTTACATAATATTCTGTCTTAAATTGTCGTTTTTTGTATACCATGCAATAAATTGCACAGTACGCAATTTATTGCATGCTATTTTTTGCATGGTCATACTTTTCTAACTTGTAATATAAATTTCGAACCGAGATTCCTAACGCTTTCGCTGTCTTTGTTTTATTCCCATCAAATCTCTCTAAATATTCATGTATGATGTTCCCTTCAAACTCCGCAACTAAATGTTCTAGGGACTTTTCCTCTAATTCTGGAAGCACATCACTTCCTTTTAACTCCACTTGGTCTTCCTTATGCAAAGAAGGCAAATGATGGACATCCATATACATCTCATTATAGTTCATAAAAATAATTGCCCGTCCCAAAATATTTTCAAGTTCTCTGACATTCCCTGGCCAATTATACGATTGCAAATATTCAATAGCCGATTCCGTTAACCCTTCTACATTTCGGCCATAATCTTGATTAATTTTTTGAATCAATCGTTCTGATATAACTGAAATATCTTCCTTTCGCTGACGAAGAGAAGGAATTTGAATTGGAATTTTATTCAAGCGATAATATAAATCTTCCCGAAATTCACCTTCCAAAATCGCTTTTTCTAAATTCACATGCGTCGCTGCAATAACCCGAACATTGATAGGAATTGGTTTTGTTCCTCCAACTTTCACAATTTCTTTTTCCTGCAAAACGCGTAGTAATTTCGCTTGTGTACTTGCAGATAGTTCTCCAATCTCATCTAAAAAAATACTCCCATTATTCGCTTCTTCAAAGAAACCTCGTTTGCCACCTCTTCTCGCACCAGAGAAGGCACCTTCCTCATAACCAAACAGTTCACTTTCTAGTAGTGTTTCTGAAATAGCAGCACAATTCACACGCACAAACTTATTGTATTTCCGGTTACTCCCATTATGGATAGCATGTGCAAACAACTCTTTTCCAGTCCCTGACTCTCCGCGAAGTAATACTGTTGCCGGTGTATTCGCTCCAAGCTTTGCTTGTTCTATTGCCGCCATCGTTTCATCAGACGTTCCTACAATATCCTCAAAAGAATATTTTGCTTCTAGCGTCCGAATAATTTGTCTTGCCCGATTTAATTCATGTGTTAACTTTTGAATTTCTGACACATCACGAATAACACCAACGCTACCTTTCAATATGCCATCCACAATAACCGGTGCAACATTTACAATTACATCACGTTTTTTCTGACCGATTTTCATATGAATTCCTCGTACCGCTCTACGCGTCCGAAGTACTTTCATATGCATACTCTCGCCCTCTACAATATCAGTTGTTGCAGGTTTTCCAATTATGTCATCCTCTGTAAGACCTGTTAGCTTCGTATAGGCGGGATTTATAACAAGACCTCTTCCCTTCTCATCTACAACAGAGATCGCTTCCTCAGATGAATGAATAATTGCTTCCAATAAGGTTTGAATTTCTTTTAAATCCGTAACCTCTTCTGCTAAATCTACAACTTCTGTAATATCTTTAAAAATAGCAAAAGCTCCTTGAACCTCTCCATCTTCTTTTAAAATAGGAATACGAGTTGTAATAATCTTTTTTTCGTTCCCTAACGTCAACTCATGATTCACTTCTATTTGTTTCGTTCGTATAATACGGAGTAATTTACTAGTTGGAATTACTTCTAAAATATATTTCCCGACAGCCTCTCCAGTTTTATAACCAATTATACGTTCTGCACTTTTATTAAACAGTTTTACATAACCCTCTGCATCAATGACGATCATTCCATCATGAGTAGAATTTAAAATCAAATTACCTTGCTGCGTTTGTTCTCTCAGTTTTTCAATTAAATCCTCTTTCTCATGCGCCAACCTCGTAACAATTTTCGCAATATCCCCTGGTATAAGAAGCGTATTTTTACGCTTTTTCGCTAAAAGCACTTTATGTAAATGATAATCCCCCGTCATATCAAACATCACATCAATATCAACTTCCAAAAAAGGGTCTATATCCGTTCCAATTGCAATATGTTGTTCCTTTGCAAGTTGTAGCCCTTTCGCCTTTGGATTTATATCAATCATCCCTATAATTTCAAATATATTTGAAGTCTGTAGCAAGCCCAGAATCGTACTTCCACCTTCGCCAGCTCCAATAATTAACACTTTTTGTTTCACACATTCCACTTCCCCTCGAAGTATCTCTGCAAAATTTTTCACACCTTTATCTTACCCGTTCAGCAATCACTTGACAAACCCCCTTTCCATATAACATCATTTAATATATACGAAATTATCTGAAAAGGAGCGTTACCTATGCAGCGTTACCTTGCTCTTCTATTAGCACTCATCCCTATTTCATTAGCAGTGCTAGGTATAAAATTAATGCGAGATACTGTATTCGGTATTCTTTTATCCCCCATTCCTGCATTATGGTTACAATTTTTAATAGGTATATTCTGCTTTGTAATTGGTTTTTATATCTTCGGTGGGTTTGTTTTATACCGTGATCGTAAACAAAACAAAGTACAAGCTCGTTTTCGAAGATAAGTAAACATAAAAAATGAGACCTTCTCTCATACAAGGTCTCATTTTTTTACTGGTAATAACGCTCTAGCCGTTTCTGGATAATCTGTAATAATCGCAGAAATATTCATACCAAAATATTTCCGCATAACTGTTTCATCATTTATTGTATACGGACGAACCTCCACTCCACTATCCATTGTTAATTCAGCAATCGCATCTTGGAGATAACGATGATTCGGATGAATAGCAGTAGCTCCCATTTTTTCCGCATACGCCCACGGGCTATGTAAACCTTCTCGGTATAAAATAGCCGTTTGGATATCCGGAGCCATCATATGACATTTTTTCATACTGTAATGATTAAAAGAAGAAAAGATAATCCTATCTTCAAGGCCGCACTTTCGTACAAGTGTTATAACCTCTTCTTCTAAACCACGATATGGAATTTTATTATTTTTAAATTCAATATTCAGATGCAATTGATTAGATTGCATCCACTCTAATACTTCTTCTAATAAAGGAATCCGGCAAAAGCCTACCTTTTCCAAAAACTTGTGACTCGCATCCAATTTTCGCAAATCTTCATATAAGTAATTCCGAACGGCTCCCTTTCCATTCGTTGTACGATCGACAGTTTCATCATGAATCACAACAACTTTTCCATCCTTCGTAAATTGTACATCTAATTCTATCCCATCTGCTCGAAACGATTCCGCAGCTTCAAATGAAATCATTGTATTTTCTGGATACGTTCCCGCAGCACCGCGGTGTGCAAATATACGAGTCATCCTCACTCCCCCAATCTTATGCTATACTATACGAAAAAGGAGGTACTTCTATGAAACCATTACAAATTTCTCCGGACACTGCAATTCGTCTTTCAAAAGCTCTAGGTGTTCCACTTGAACAAATTATGCATATGCCGCAGCACATTTTAATTCAAAAGTTAGTTGAATTAGAAAAACAAAATAAAGATGAAGAATAATATAGTCCTGTTTTTGCAGGGCTTTTTATTATCTCTCTTTACAAGATTTTTATCTCATATATCATAATATCACAAGCGGTTTCTTACATAAATTTAAGACACATATGTATCACAAAAATAGATTTTAATAAAGTGATTCTTTTAATTTATTCATCCTTTATTAGGCTTCATTAATCAAACTTCTACGGATACCTATTTACTTTTTGAATTTTATCCCGCATTAACGGACAGGACTCCACTAACTAAAACAAGAAGAAGAGATATCAGACAGCATCCCTCCTCCTTGTCTATTTCTTTATCCATAATAAGTTACGCAGTTATTATTTGCTTTCTTTATGGTTTATAGATGTTTTGTTATGCTCCGTTTTCACCCATGTATGTTGTTGTTTCCACTTGATTAACCCCACAATTTGGGCATATATAAAAGTATATGCATAATAGAAGATTGAGAAACTCATCTGAAGCAATTTATATTTCCGATTTGTATCTACCTTGACTGCATAATACATGCAAACAACAAATTGATACGTAAACAGCACCAAAGAAATAATGCTGGCTCCCAAAATCAGCGCCACGAGTCGCTTCCCTATACCCGGAATATCCTGATATGATTTTGTGACAATTACATAACCAATAGCAATTAAAATCCCCATTAGAGTTATCGTCATTTGAACTGCACGTGTCATACCAAATAAATAAAATAACTGGTCAATAATTTTCATCTTACCTTTTTCAGCAAATAATTTTTTCAACATCGGCTTAAAGTTCGTAAACGCTACATACCAGTGGCCCTGTGACCAACGTGTACGTTGTTTAATACTTACTTTAAAGTCATCTGGCTTTTCATCATATACACGAACAAAGTGATTCCATAATACTCGTCCATTCTCTTTAACGATTTCCATTTCTAATTCTAAATCCTCTGTTAAAGAATCAAAACGAAAACCGCCGTGTTTCATTAGGTACTCCATTTTAACAATAAAGCCGGTTCCACCAATAGCATTCGGTAACCCAACGCGATACTTCGCCAACTGAAAAAAGCGATTTGTTAAATAATAACTCATAGCGTATCCAAGAGATAAGTTAGTCGCTGAATTCTTTGAATCTAAATAAATTTGGATCGCTTCTGGTTTTTCTTTTGCAATGTACTGAGAATTTAATTCTTGTAAAACATTAGAATCAACGTGATTATCAGCATCTAGAATCATTAAACAATCATATTTTTGAGTTAACTCTTCAAATCCTAAATAACGTAATGCATATTGCAATCCTGCTGGTTTACCGACTCCCTCGCGTGTAAACAACTGCTCACTTGTATTTATATATCGCATTCCTTTTTCTTCACAAATAGCACCTGTTCTGTCGGTACTATTATCATTTACAACATAAATGTCATATAAATCGTCACGATATTGAATTTTTTTCAGATTATCAATAGTTGAGCCAATTACTTTCTCTTCATTATGCGCTGCTACTAAAATTAAAAACTTTGTCTCATCTTCAATAAGTTCATAGTCACGCTTCGCTCTACCAAAGCCAAAAAGAGATAAAATCACATAATATATGGTATTAATGTTCACATACAAAGTAATCACAAAAAATATACTCAATAAAACCGTAACTACTTTCCCACCCAAAAATTCCATATTTATCCTCCTAAAAGACCGAATTCTCTTTCATACTGAATATCCGAAATTCTATAACCATTCTATTAGAACCAATTGAATATTCACCCTAAATTTTAGAACGCAGGATTGAACTATATATAATTAAGTAGCATTACATCAAAAAAGAGCAAAACATAATAACCTTTTATCCTATTCTTGTAAGCCATCCTTTCGCTAGCCATTAAATCTCACTGATTAACATAACACCCAAACATACTGTGAATAGAAACCAGTTCTTAGCGAAATCTCCTTCACCACTTCTAATGAAGGGTACTACATAGGGAATCATACCGATTATTGCTATCGTAGTAAACAAGTCAGAAATAAGACGTTCATTGTGCGTCTTATTATTATTAGATGCAAATTCTATTACTATCACTTTCGCCAAACAACCACATACAACACTTACTGATCGTAATCCATGATTTGTTATTTGATTTTTCCGAAAATTTAAGTTAAATTTTTTTGCAAACATAGTTTCTCATGTGAAATCCCACCTTCAAAATCGGCAAAAACCTATAATACTGAAATTACACCAAATGATACAGTAGCTTACTTGATGTGTCAATCTCACTTCATGGACTCGATAAACAAAAAACACCGTTTTTCATTAGTTTGATTTACAAACCATTAAAAGACGGTGTTTATCGACATATATTAACGTTATTTGTTAGTAAAAAAAAAGTTTATTGGTTACTTTATATTACCCCTAAAAACGTTTAATACCTTGATATTACAATTTTTACGAAGCCTTATGTTCCAGCCTTAACTTATCCGCAACCATTGCGATGAATTCACTGTTCGTAGGTTTTGCTTTTGACATCGATACAGTATAACCAAATAAGGACGAGATTGAATCAATATTCCCACGACTCCACGCTACTTCAATCGCATGTCGGATTGCGCGTTCCACACGGCTTGCTGTCGTATTATATTTTTTCGCAATATCCGGGTATAAAACTTTTGTAATAGAGCCAAGGAGCTCGATATCGTTATATACCATAGAAATTGCCTCTCGCAAATACATATATCCTTTAATATGAGCTGGTACACCAATTTCGTGAATAATGCTTGTAATACTCGCATCTAGATTCTTCGGTTTTCCATCTACTGTTGTTGCAGATCGGAAAGATGGTAGTGGACGTTTAATGGTAGTATTCGCTTTACCACTCACTTGACGAATATGACTCGTTAAATTTTCCATATCAAATGGCTTTAAGATGAAATAAGAAGCACCTAAATCAACTGCTTTTTTCGTTACATCTTCTTGTCCAAATGCTGTTAACATGATGACATTAGGCTGCGTTAGTCGTTCAATATGGCGCATTTTCTCTAGTACCGCTAGACCATCTAAATGAGGCATAATAATATCTAAAACGAGTACATCTGGTTGTTTCTCTTTCAGTAAATTTAAACACTCTTGACCATTATAAGCGATTCCAATTACTTCCATATCGTCTTGAGCAGCAACATAACTTTCTAACATTGATACTAGTTCCTTATTATCATCCACAAGACACACTTTAATTTTCTCCACAGCTTTTCCTCCCTTACCGAATCGATTCTCCCGACATGTGTAAGCTTCTAGGCTACATGAATTGTTCGACAATTGTGTGAAATTTCCCTTTTAAAGTTTCTTAATTTCCGATAAAAACACAAAAAAATATGTTTATCGTTCATTTTTTTCCTTTCTTTACACATTCCATCATAGGATTACAACGAAACGTTCACTCTTTTCTTTTATTTTACAACAAAAAACAGCTCTTGCGGAGCTTTTACAAAATTTCAACGAATTTCTCAACAAAAAAGCAAGCTGATATTCGTCAGCTTGCTTTTTTCTCTTGCTCATAAATATTAATTCCTGCTTGATGTAGCATCCATTCAATATGGACACCATACCCTGAAGTTGGATCATTAACAAATACATGTGTAACAGCACCAATCATTTTTCCATTTTGAATAATTGGACTACCACTCATCCCTTGAACAATACCACCCGTTTTTGCCAACAAACGTTTGTCTGTAACTTTTACAACCATTCCTTTTGTAGCTGGGAACTTTTGTGGCACGGTGCTTACGATTTCAATATCAAATGCCTCTACTTTATCTTGATCGATAACTGTTAGTATTTGCGCTGGCCCTTCTTTCACTTGATTTGATAATGCAATTGGCATACCTTTATCCATTATGCCATTTTTTATACCTGTATTTAACTTACCAAAAATACCAAACGGACTATTTGTTGTAATATTACCAATCACTTCACGATCCGGTGAAAATCTTGCTAATTTCTCTCCCGGATTCCCATGACTACCACGTTCGATGGAAGTAACTGTAGAACGAACAATCTGTCCATCCTCCACTTGAATTGGTTTTTTCGTATCATTATCAGAAATAACATGACCAAGCGCTCCATATTTCATGGAATCCGTATGAACAAAAGTCATCGTTCCAATACCAGCAGCTGAATCACGAATATATAAACCAATTCGATAAGACGACTCACCTTTATCTTTTTCTGGTGTTAGTTTTGTGCGAATATACTTACCATCTCGTAATAAAACAAGGTTAAGCGGTTCACCTGTTTTTCCACTATCATGAATGAACGGTGCGACATCACTCATTCTCTCAATTGCTTTTCCATTAATTTCAGTAATCATATCCCCAACTTGTACACCAGCCACTTCTCCAGGCGATACTTTTCCTCTCTCTGTTTGAATTAAATGATGCCCAACAACAAGTACACCTTTTGTATTCAATTTTACTCCAATTGATTGCCCACCTGGAATTACTTTGAAATATTTCAATACTTTAACATTTACTTTTTTTACTGGAAAGCCAGCAAGTTGAAAAACCATATCCGCTTCACCATTTTGGTGCGAATTTACTACAAGTCCAGATTTCTGTTCTTTATTTGAACTTACTGTAAAAACATTATGATTTGTCGATGAAGCCTGGAAAACTGGAAATGATGCTATTTCTGATTGTTGTCCCTCAAAAATAACGAGTTGCTTTGGGGATGAAATAAACGTACGAAGCGGTTTAAAACATCCGATAAAAATTAATGAAACAAGGAGACAAAGACCTATTATTTTTCTGAATTGCTCTAATTTCAATTCGTTCACTCTCCTCGCTCCTACCCCACATTCAGCCTAACGACTTCATCTTTTAATCTCTCCTTGCAACGCTTTGTTTATAACCGGAAGAATTAAGAAATCATCATTTGAACAAAAAAGCTATCCATTATTGGATAGCCTCTGCTGTCTGTTTAAAATGATGCGCTTGCGTAAGTAACTCTTTTGCATGTTCCGTCGTTAAATCGGTAATTTCCACGCCAGAAATCATGCGAGCGATCTCCGTTACCTTCTCCTCTGTACTTAATACAGTAACTGATGTAATCGTCCGATCATTTGCAACTTGTTTACGGATAAATAAATGCGAATCCGCCATCGACGCTACTTGAGGTAAGTGCGTAATACAAAGCACTTGCGAGTTTACAGATACACGATAAATTTTTTCCGCAATCGCTTGTGCCACTCGACCACTCACTCCTGTATCTACCTCATCAAAAATAACAGATGCAACGCCTTGATGCTTAGAAAAAATACTTTTTAGAGCTAAAATAATACGGGATAATTCTCCACCAGAAGCTACTTTTGAAAGTGGTTTTAATGGTTCACCTGGATTTGTTGAAATATAAAATTCCACATGATCATATCCATCTACCGTAAGTTTCACTGGCTTCCCTTCTACAAGCGGATCATCAATAATTCCTTCTCTTTTCGCAATCCTCACTTCAAATTTTGTTTTTTCCATATACAGTTCTTTTAATTCTTGGTGGATTGCGTTCGTAAGATGATCTGCAAGCTGATGCCGCATATTACTCAATATCATTGCTTCCTTCAAAATCACACTTTCTAATTCTTTTAATTTCTTTTTCGTCGTTTCAATATGTACATCTTTATTTTCAATTGTAAAAATTTCTTGCTCTATTTTATCAGCATACGCTAAAATCTCTTCTACAGTATTTCCATACTTTCTCTTTAGCATACGAATTTCATTTAAACGCGTTTCAATTTCGTCTAAACGATTCGGATCATATTCCATCATATCTAACTTTTCACGGAGCTGATAGGCCACCTCTTCTAATAAGTAGTAGCTATTAGCAATCGAATCATGATTCTCTTGATACGCCTCATCTAGGTGCGTAATACTCTCCATTTGTCCCATTGCATTTCGTATATGGTCAAGTCCGCTACCATCTTCGCTTAATGAACGGTATGCATCACCAAGCGCTTTATAAATTTTTTCGAAATTGGAGATTTTCAATCTCTCTTCCGTCAATTCGTTTTCCTCATCAGCTTTCAAATCCGCTTTACGAATTTCCTCGTGCTGGAATTGAATTAAATCTAACCGATGTGCCATCTGTTGTTCGTTCTCTGTTAAAGATTTAAGTTTCTTTTTTAGCTGCTCATACTCACCGTATACCTCTTGATATATTTGTAATTGGTTCACAATACGATCCCCGTCGAAATGATCGAGCATAAACAAATGGCGTTCCTCATTCATCAAATCTTGGGTTTCATGTTGTCCATGAATATCGACAAGTGTTTTTCCAATTTCTTTTAATATACTCAACGTGACAAGTTTACCATTTACACGACATACACTTTTTCCATTCGCAGCGATGTCACGCTTTAAAATGATCATCCCATCTTCAATCTCAATGTCCAGCTCTTCAGCCTTCGCAATACATGGATGCTTATCATCCTCTATATAAAATAAACCTTCAATTTCAGCTTTCTCTGTTCCATATCTAACAAACTCTGCTGAACCACGACCACCAACAAGTAAGCTGATTGCATCAATAATAATTGATTTTCCGGCACCTGTTTCACCACTCAAAACTGTTAAACCTTTTTGAAAAGAAATATTTAATGACTCAATAATAGCAAAGTTTCTAATCGATAATTCCGATAACAATGCCCCATTCACCTCGTTATAAACTAATCCCCTAAAAAGGGCTTTCGCTAAGCGCTTTTTACTCTGCGTTTATCGTATATATATTGTATGTATAAATTACTCTTCTAGCCCGCTCCATTGTACCAAACATTTGTTTTACGGGTCAATCCATCGATTTCCTAATTTCATTCTAAAAAATACTATATTCCACTTTACATTCATCTATTTTTCCTATAATAAAAAATATCTTGTTTACTTTCTGCTTTTAGCAAAAAAGTAAACAAGATCCTTTTTGTTACAACATATTTAAGAAACGATCTGATACAACACCTGTATCTTCAGGCGTACGGCAAATGATTAAGCAAGTATCATCACCACAAATGGTTCCAATAATTTCATCCCATTCTAAATGATCAATAAGTGCTCCGAGCGCGTGCGCGTTACCAGGTAATGTTTTTAGCACAAGCATATGTCCTGCTGTGTCTAACTTTACAAACGAATCGACGAGATTGCGCTTTAATTTTTGCAAGGGATTAAACCGTTGATCTGCTGGTAAGCTATATTTATAGCGACCATCATGTAATGGCACTTTTACTAAGTGCAACTCTTTAATGTCACGCGATACGGTTGCTTGCGTTACATTAAAACCTTCATTACGTAAAATATCAACTAGTTCATCTTGTGTTTCAATTTCTTTATTCGCTATAATTTCTCTGATTTTAATATGGCGCTGACCTTTATTCATACATTTGCACCTCACACTATCTCTTACCATAGTTTAAACATTAGTATACTTCACTTATTTATGTTAACTTATAATCGTTTACTTGTACATAATTGTTTTTACAATCATTATACAATTCCAACAAAAAGAGGAACAACAAACGTTATTCCTCTTTCCCTTTTTGTTTTAAGATCTCATGAGCTTCTGTTACAACTTGTTCTACAGAAACTAGAGAATGATTTGCACCACTCTCACGCTCACCATGCCATTTTAAATGAATTAAAAACTCAATATTTCCGTCTCCACCTGTAATCGGAGAGAATGTTAAGTTTTCAACATCATATCCTTCTTTAATCGCGAAATCAACAATCATTTCTACGACAGCTTCATGAACTTTACGATCGCGAACGATGCCCTTCTTCCCGACTTGCTCTCTGCCGGCTTCAAATTGCGGTTTAATTAAAGCCGCAACATCACCATTTGGAGTCAATATCGTTTTTAAGACCGGAAGAATTAATTTTAATGATATAAACGAAACGTCAATGCTAGCAAACTGCGGTAAGCCACGGTCTAAATCAGCCGGTGTTACATAACGAAAATTCGTTCGTTCCATAACAACAACGCGCTCATCTTGACGCAATTTCCAAGCAAGTTGATTGTATCCTACATCTAAAGCGTAAGATAACTTCGCACCATTTTGCAGCGCACAATCTGTAAAGCCACCAGTTGATGAACCAATGTCTAACATAGTTTTATCTTGTAAATCAAGGTGAAAAGTCTCTAATGCCTTCTCTAACTTATAACCGCCACGGCTCACATATGGCATAACTTGTCCTTTTACCGTAATCGGTGTATCTTGTGAAATTTTTTCCCCTGGCTTATCGAGTCTCATTTCATTTGCATATACAAGTCCCGCCATAACAGCGCGTTTTGCCTTTTCACGTGTTTCGATAAGTCCTCGTTCTACTAATAGTACATCTACTCTTTCTTTTTTTACACTCATTTGTTACGCCCTTTTTTGTTTTGATGGAATCATTGTATGAATACGATCTACAATAGCATCTGTCGTTAAACCAATTTCTTCTAACAGTTTTGTAACACTACCGTGTTCAATGAAATGATCCGGAATTCCCATTCGTTCAATTAAAGCACTGTGATATCCATGCTCAGTAGCGAATTCTACTACCCCTGTACCAAATCCACCGATTAAACAAGCTTCTTCAATTGTTAAAATCGGCATATTCTTACCTAAGATTTCATGTAAATATGTTTCATCCATAGGCTTAATAAAACGAGCATTCACGACTTTCACTGAAACTCCAGCTTTTTCGAGACGCTCCGCCGCTTCCATTGCCATCGGAATCGTTGTACCAAACGTTAAGATTGCAGCTTGCGTACCTTCTTTTAAAGTTTCCCATGTACCAATTGGAATCGTTTTGAGTGCTTCATCCATTTGAACTCCAAGTCCATTTCCACGCGGATAACGGAGTGCAATTGGACCATCTTCATATTGCATCGCCGTATAAACTAAATGCTGACCTTCATTTTCATCTTTCGGCATCATGAGTACCATATTCGGCAAGTGACGTAAAAACGCGATATCAAATACACCTTGATGCGTTTCACCATCTGCTCCAACTAGTCCCGCACGGTCAATTCCAATAAAGACATTTAAATTTTGACGGCATATATCATGAACAACTTGGTCATATGCACGTTGTAAAAACGTTGAGTAAATCGCTAAGAATGGCTTCATTCCTTGCGTTGCCATTCCAGCCGCCATCGTCGTTGCATGTTGCTCAGCAATCCCCACATCAATCATGCGATCTGGGAATTCTTTATGAAACTTTTCAAGCTTAGAACCTACTGGCATTGCTGGTGTAATCGCAACGATACGTTCATCAGTTCTTGCAAGCTTACGAACTGTCTCACTTACAACCGCACTCCATGCCGGTGCAACTTCTTTCGGCTTCACAAAATCACCAGATTCGATTTTATACGGCCCTGTTCCATGCCAAGTTCCAATCACATCACTCTCTGCTGGTTTATAGCCTTTTCCTTTTTTCGTAATTACATGAACAAGTACGGGTCCTTTCGTTTTCTTTGCATATTGAAGCGTTTCAAATAAGTTTTCATAACTATGTCCATCAACAGGACCTAAATATGTAAACCCTAACTCTTCAAAAAAGACACCTGATACAAGCAAATATTTTAAACTATCTTTTACTTTTTCTGCAGTTGCTGCAACTTTTCCGCCAACTGCTGGGATTTTCTTAAGTAAATACTCTAGTTCATCTTTCACCCACTGGTATTTTCCGGCAGTACGTAGGCGACCAAGAACATTATGAAGAGCACCAACATTCGGAGCAATCGACATTTCATTATCATTCAAGATAACAATCATATCTGTTTTCTCATGTCCAATATGGTTTAATGCTTCTAAAGCCATCCCACCAGTCAAAGCACCATCACCAATAATTGGTATAATGCACTCTTTCGTTTTCTTTAAATCGCGTGCTAAAGCCATTCCCATTGCAGCAGATAATGAAGTTGAACTATGACCTGTTTCCCATACATCATGCTCACTCTCACAGCGCTTTGGGAAACCACATAGGCCTTTATATTGTCTTAATGTGCCAAACTCTTTTGCACGCCCTGTTAAAATTTTATGTACATAGGATTGATGTCCTACATCCCATAAAAATTTATCTTTTGGACTATCAAATAATTTATGCAGAGCAATTGTGAGTTCTACTACACCTAAGTTAGGAGCAATATGTCCACCTGTTTGAGAGAGCTCTTCAATTAAAAACTTACGAATATCCTCACTCAATGCCTCTAGTTCACTGATAGACATATCTTTCAAAAAACTAGGGTTTTGAATTTGCGTTAGATCCACATGGATCACTCACTTTCGTTTCATAATCTGTCAACATGTCAAATACTATAAAAAATATTTGCACAACACAAGAAATTCTTCAATATCTTTTCTATTACGCTCTATTCTATCCTACTTGAACAGACAATCCGTCATCTTTCTCTATGTTCTTAGAAAGCAAAGTATGCCTTTCAGGTAAAAAACCGACATTTATCTTAGCTTCTCTATCTGATGAAAAAAGAGCCGCTAACACAAAGTGATAACGGCAACGTAATCTAGATATATTTTTGCCAATAACAAGAAAAGAAAAACCTTTTTCTACATTTATACCACAAAATGATAAATGACTCAACAAATGAAAACGCTCTTACATTAGTTATTACGCTTTGCGATTAAATCACAAATAGATAATAAATGCTCATCTTGTAATTGTAAAGATGCAATCGCATCTTTCGCTTTGACAATTGTTTCTTCTAAGATACATTTTGCCTCATCTATCGTAAATAACGTCGTATATGTACTTTTTTCATTGGAAGCATCACTACCAATCGGTTTTCCTATTTCTTCTTCTGTACCTTCTACATCTAAAATATCATCTCGAATCTGGAAAGCCAGACCAATATATTTCGCAAATGCAAGTAGTCTTTCCTCTTGCTCTGATGTTGCTCCTGCAAGTACAGCTCCTGCAAGCACGGCATATTCTAATAATCGCCCTGTTTTATGTTTATGAATATATTCTAATTCTCTAAGTGTGAGCTGCTTTCCTTCTGCTTCCATATCCGCTACTTGTCCAGCAACCATTCCTTCTGGTCCAGCTGCTTTTGCAAGTTCAAGAGCAAGTCTTAGCTTTGTTTCTGCAGAAACGTCTTGATGATTGTATGCTGTCACTGCTTGAAACGCATATGTCAACAAGCCATCTCCTGCTAAAACGGCCATCGCTTCACCAAACACTTTATGATTTGTTGGTTTTCCTCGTCTTAAATCATCATCATCCATACATGGTAAATCATCGTGAATTAATGAATACGTATGAATCATTTCGAGAGCACAAGCTGCTCCTATGCCTAGTTCTCTTTCTTTTTCAAACGCTTGCAACGTTGCAAATAAAAGTAACGGACGGAGACGTTTTCCGCCCGCTTCCAATGAGTATATCATCGCTTCGCGAAGTACATTTGGACATTGTAATTGATTTGCATAGCGTACAAGCTGCTCCTCAACGAAAGCTTTACTCTCTTTCACAAAAGCATCAAAAGCTACATATGCCACTATGCTTCATCTCCTACAGCAGTAAATGGTTTTAGTTCCCCATCCTCTCCAAGGATAACTGCCATTTGTTCTTGAACATCTTTCAATTTCTCATCACATAGCTTAGACAACTCCATGCCTTCTTTAAAGTATGAAATTGCCTCTTCTAAAGGAACATCGCCTTGTTCAAGCTTAGAAACAAGTTGTTCAAGCTGAGAAATCGCTTCTTCAAAACTTAATTTATTTTCCATTGTTCAATTCACGCTCCTCTATGCCCGATACGTTACAATCTAACACTCCATCTTGTAACTGTACGGAAACACCATCACCAAGGCTAACACCTTTCACGCTTTTTAACACTTGCTTTTTCTCGCTATATACAAGCCCATATCCTCTCATCATTACTTTAAGTGGACTAAGTGCTTCTAGTTGCTGAGCCGCCCTCATAAAGGAAAACTCTTTCGTTTGTAGTAATGTTTGCATTTCACGTTGCAATTGCTTTTGCAGGGTTTCTACCCTTGTCTTCGTTTGTAAAATCTGTTGAGATGGATGGTGCTTCTCCAAATAAAATGAGAGCCGTTTCAACTGATTTACCTTTTTCTCTATATAACGTTCTTTCGCGAAAATAAGCTGTTCAAGAGTACGATCTAACTGCTCTTCTTTTTGCTCGTACACTTGCTTTGGATAACGAAACGCATACGACTTTTGAAGTGTTTGCAGTTGTTCTTGCTTTTTATGTAACATCTCTCGCATTGCTCTTTGCATGCGAAGCGTTCGTTGTAATACTTTCTCTTGTAATTCAAGTATATTTGGTGCTGCAAGTTCTGCTGCTGCCGTTGGAGTTGGTGCACGTAAATCGGCTACAAAATCAGCAATTGTAAAGTCCGTTTCATGTCCAACAGCTGAGATAATTGGAATTTCACTTGTAAAAATCGCCCGTGCAACACTTTCTTCATTAAAGGCCCATAGCTCTTCAATAGAACCGCCCCCACGACCAACAATTAATACATCTATATCTTCCATCTCATTCGCTGTTTGAATCGCTTGTACAATTGAGGGAGCCGCAGACTCCCCTTGTACAAGTACCGGAAATACAATCACATTCCCAATTGGATAACGGCGTTTAATCGTCGTTATAATATCTCGAATCGCAGCTCCTGTTGGTGATGTAATGACACCAATTGTTTTCGCATAGGCAGGAATTGGCTGTTTATAAACTTGAGAAAACAGCCCTTCCTCCTCCAATCGAACTTTTAATTGCTCATAAGCTAAATGAAGATTTCCAATCCCATCAGGCTGCATATCTTGAATATAAATTTGATAGGAACCACTTGCTTCATAGACAGAGATTTTCCCTTTTACAAGTACCTTCATTCCATCTTCTGGTCTAAACTTTATATTACGATTATGCCCCGCAAACATAACCGCTGCTATCCTTGCATTTTCATCCTTTAATGTGAAATACATATGACCACGGCTATGATATTTAAAGTTTGAAATTTCTCCTTTTAACCAAACAGACTGCAGATGCGGGTCATACTCTATTTTTGTTTTTATATAGCGTGTTAATGCTGTAACGGTTAAATATTGCTTTTCCATCTCTCTCTCCTCATAGCCGATTCAAATTATTTACAAACAACCCCTGCTCGTTTTGCAGATTCAACTGTATTATGAAGGAGCATTGTAATTGTCATTGGACCGACTCCTTTTGGTACTGGTGTAATATAGCCTGCGATATCCAGTACATTATCAAAGTCAACATCACCGCATAGTTTTCCTGTTTCTAAACGATTGACACCAACATCAATTACAACTGCACCTTCTTTTATATAGTCAGCTGTTACCATTTTTGCTCGTCCAACAGCCACAATTAAAATATCAGCTAACTTTGATAATTCTTTTATATTTTTTGTTTTGGAGTGACAGTATGTTACAGTTGCATTTTCATTTAAAAATAGCTGTCCCACTGGTTTTCCAACAATATTACTTCTTCCAATTACAACAACATGTTTTCCTGAAATATCAAGATTTGTTTCTTTTACTAATTCCACAATACCATGCGGTGTACACGGAAGGAATGTATCTTGCCCTGTCATCATACGACCAACACTGATTGGATGGAATCCATCTACATCCTTTTCAGGTGAAATTCTTTCAATGATAGCTTTCTCTTCAATATGTTTCGGTAAAGGTAATTGTACTAATATTCCATTAATACGGTCATCCTCATTTAAGCGATCGATTTCAGCTAACAAACGCTCTTCTGTAATTGTATCTGGAAACTCAATTAACTCTGAATAAATCCCAACTTGTTCACAGCCCTTTTCTTTTCCTTTTACATAAGAACGAGATGCAGGATCTTCTCCAACTAAAATAACTGCTAATCCCGGTACAATCCCTTGCTCTTTCAACTTCACAACTTCTTCTTTTAATTGTGCTCGTTTTTTCTCCGCAACTTCATTTCCTTTGATGATTACTGCTACCATTTTAAATTTCCCCCTTAAAGAAATTAAAGTGTGTCTTTTATATTAGATAAAACGCCGTTTATAAAACGACGAGATTCCTCATCCCCAAATGTTTTTGCGATTTCAATTGCTTCGTTAATTGTTACATTGTGTGGAATTTCTTCCATGTACTTCATTTCATACACAGCTAAACGTAAAATACTGCGATCCACAATACTAATACGTTCTAATTTCCACTTCTTTAAATTTTGACGAATTGCTTCATCAATTGCTTCTTTATGTTCGACAAAACCAACAACAAGTGATTCTAAAAACTCATTTGTTTCTTCGCCTTCTTCTAGCGTATTTTCTACCGCTACTTTCGGCTCTAATTCTCCTGTAATATCCATTTGATATAATGCCTGCATGGCTCTTTCTCTAGCCGTCCTACGTTTCATTGTAACTCTCCTTTATGCTTCAAGTCTTTCCTTATGTTTTGTTATATTATTATAATTTATAAGCCGTCAATTTACTTACTCTTACAGTTTTCATTGATTTTCCAACCTTATAATACAATGATAATAACACAATTTATCGTTTCATACACGAGTTACAAGGCTGAAAAATAATAAAAAGATTAACTTCAAGTTCCATATCCTATCACAATGTACGTTTTTTGGAAAAACGCATCATTCCTTTTTTATATTCTTTATTTTTAAAATAGTATAATAATTAGAGGGTTTTGTGCATGAAGAGATGAAACGAGAAAAAAGGTGCCCATTTGACAAGGCACCTTCTCATTCTTATACTGGCTCGATTTCTGTTTTTTGCGTTTCGAATGTTACGCCAACGATGTGAACATTCACTTCTTTCGGTTCAAGACCCGTCATTGTAAAGAGTGCTTGGCGAATATTATCTTGAATTTTTTGTGCAACAACTGGGATGGCTACACCAAAATACATGACAACATAAACGTCAACGATAATATCATCGTTGACTAATTCAACCTTCACGCCTTTACCGTGATTTTTCTTTCCTAACTTTTCAACAACATCTGTAGCAAAGTTGCCACGCATTGCTGCTACACCATCTACTTCAGCGGCAGCGATGCCTGCAATTACCTCAATTACTTCTGGTGCAATTTCTACTTTTCCAAGGGTTGTATCTTGACCCATATCTAACATATGTTCAGCCATGAAAAAAACCTCCTTTAAATGTATCACTGCGTCACAAGTTCATGCTCTTCCAAAAATTTCGTATTAAATTCACCTTTTATAAAATCAGGATGATCTAGCAATTGTAAATGGAACGGGATTGTCGTATGTACGCCTTCAATGACAAATTCACTAAGCGCTCGCTTCATTTTTGCAATTGCTTCTTCACGTGTTTTCCCATGAACAATTAATTTTGCAATCATTGAATCATAAAAAGGTGGAATTGAATATCCAGGATAAACAGCTGAATCGACGCGAATACCAAATCCTCCTGGTGGTAAATACATTTCTACCTTACCTGGAGACGGCATAAAGTTTTTGGCAGGGTTTTCCGCATTAATTCGACATTCCATTGCCCAACCGTTAAATTGTACTTCTTCTTGCTGTAACGATAGCGTTTCTCCAGAAGCAACACGAATCTGTTCTTTAATTAAATCCACCCCTGTTACTAGCTCTGTAACCGGATGTTCTACTTGAATTCGCGTGTTCATTTCCATAAAGTAAAAACTTTTCGTTTTATATTCATAAATAAACTCAACCGTACCAGCACCTGTATAATCAACCGCTACCGCTGCTTTTACTGCCGCTTCACCCATTTGCTTACGAATGTTTTCATCCAGTGCAGGCGAAGGGCTTTCTTCTAATAGTTTTTGCAAACGGCGCTGAATTGTGCAATCACGCTCTCCTAAATGAATCGCATTGCCATGTGTATCTGCCATTATTTGAATCTCAACATGGCGGAAATCTTCAACGTACTTTTCTAAGTATACACCAGGGTTTCCAAAAGCGGTACTAGCTTCTTGCTGTGTAATTTGAATTCCTTTTACAAGCGCCTCTTCATCACGAGCAACACGAATTCCTTTTCCGCCACCACCCGCAGTTGCTTTAATAATGACCGGATATCCAATTTGATTTGCAAGTTCCATCGCTTCTTCTGTGTTCTTTATAATTCCTTGTGAACCTGGTACAATCGGAACCCCTGCTTCTTTCATTGTATCACGAGCAACGTCTTTTGTACCCATTTTTGAAATTGCTTCTGGGCTAGGACCAATAAAAATTAAATTACACTCACGGCACAGTTCTGCAAAATCTGCATTCTCCGCTAAAAATCCATACCCAGGATGAATTGCATCACACCCTGTCAACTTTGCAACGCTTATAATATTTGTCAAATTCAAATAACTTTCTTTCGATATTGTCGGCCCAACGCAATACGCCTCATCTGCGATTTGCACATGAAGTGATTCTTTATCCGCTTCTGAATAAATGGCTACTGTTTCAATATCCATCTCTTTACAAGCACGAATAATTCGTACAGCAATTTCCCCACGATTGGCTATTAATACTTTTTTTATCATCACAAAGACTCCCTTATTACGCTTTTACAAGAAATAGCGGTTGTCCATACTCAACAAGTTGTCCGTTGTTAACAAGAATTTCAACGATCTCTCCAGTTACTTCTGCCTCAATTTCATTAAAGAGCTTCATCGCTTCAACAATACAAACAACTTTACCTTCTGAAACACGATCACCAACGCTTACATATGCAGGTGTATCAGGCGAGGAAGAAGCATAGAATGTTCCAACCATTGGTGATGTAATTTTATGTAAATTCTCATCTTGAACAACTTTCTTCTCTTCCTGCTTTGGTGCTTCTACCTGCGCAGCTGCTACTGCCGTTTCCGTTTCTACCACTTGCGTTTGTAATGATTGTTTCGCTACTGGAGCTGCCTGAATTGCAACAACTTCATTACCACGCTTTTTCATTTTGATTGTCGTACCATCTTTTTTGTATTCAAATTCATCAATATTAGAGCTATCAATTAACTTAATTAATTCACGAACTTCTTGAATTTTAAACATGTAAAATCCACTCCCATACACTTGTTTGTTCCGCTCTTACAGATACTGAACATATAAAACAAACTATGTTGTCTGTAAAGATACGATTCATTCTACTAGAAAAATCATTCCTATTACATTTTCTAATAGAAACTTTTGCTACTCTCATCTTACGATAAATATTTTCAACATTCCAATTTATATTTCTTTACGATAAATCGAAATTCCTGTAAAAATATTATTTCACTAAAAAATTATCACCTAGTAATAATACCAAGTTTCACTCGAAATTGGCAAGACCACTTCAGAAAAAAACATATTTTTACCAAATATTATTTTTTATTTACAAGCCGTTCATCCTTCCTTCACATACGAATAGTATGTTCAAAGTAAAGTAAAATATCTTGTAGTGAGGTGCAGAAATATGATATGGCTTATCTTGTTCGTACCAGCTGTATTGATATGGCTCATCATTGTTTTCACTCATGTAAAATATGGAAAAGGCAATCAACATTACCACGAGCCGTTAATTTTTCACTCTCAGCGTATTTCTCCTTTCCCTATAGAAAACATTGCAACTACTCAAAAAGATGAAATAGAAAAGAGCTATCGAAAACGATAGCTCTTTTCTATTTCCCTCGCTGTTCGCGAGTAATAATCTCCCCAGCGTATCATAGCTTGCAATGCATATTTAAATTACTGGTAGATATATATTTTATTTTACTGGATCAAACTTGACGCCTACATCTTTAGATCCTGCCTCTGCGCGAACAAGTTGGATAATTTTATTTGCCTCTTTTTGAGAATGCTTCGTAGCTTTTACTGTCACTTTAATATCTGCTCCATCCGCTCTCACAAGCGCATCTTTGTAACTACCTTGTGATTTAATTACTGTTTCAAGCAATCCTTCCTTTGTTGCCATCTTATCAATTGCGTTTAATTGATCTTTCGCTTTACTTATCTCTTCAGCAGAAGATTTTGTTGATTTCATAACCTCTTGTAATTTTTCTTTCTCTGCACTGCGTTGATCTTCCATTTTCAAACGAAGTGCTGTAAAGTTTTCATCACTTGATTGAACAGTTATATTACCTTCTTTTTTGCCTGTTTCTTTTTTATTATCCTCTTTTTTCTCTGTTTCTTTACCCGATGTTTCTTTCGTTGTTTCTTTTGAAGTAGCTTCCTTATTCGATGTTTCTTTCGTTGTTTCTTTCGTTACTTCTTTTTCAACACCTTGCTTTTCTTGTCCAACCTTTTCACCTGCTGTTGGTGTTACAGTATTCATTTTATCAGGTGTTGTGACATAGTATACAGATAACACAACTACTAAACTTAGCATTGTTAATAACCAAACTGTTTGTTTTTTCAACACTTTAGTTCCTCCCTAACCCTTTTTTGGTAGTATTGCTACGCGGTGAGATGGTACATCAAGCATACGCGTCACCGCTTCTTTCACCATTGCTTTTATTTGTATATTATCCACTCCTTTTGCTACGACAAGAACGCCTCGTACTTTCGGTTTCTCTGTTCGCAATACAATCGGAGTTTCTTTATCACCTTCACGTATAATCACTGTTTTTTCATCTGTTGATTCATCTTCAACCTGCCTTTTGCCTCCTGTTTTATCTGTTTCACCTGTTGTTTGTGATCGCTTTACAATATTTTTTTCAAGTATTTTTTCTTCAGATGAATCCAAATTCACTTCAATAGACACATCTTTAACCCCTGTTATATCTTCTAATGCCGCTTTCAATTCTTGTTCATACGCTTTTTCGTATTTTTCTACAGCTGACATATTACCACTACTTTTTTGTCCAAAGGTCGGCACATCTTTTTCGCTATCTTGATTTGTCTTTTCTTTAAACACAGGTACTTCTTCTTTTTTGGGCCCAAAGAAATTACTAGAAAACATAAGCAACATTCCAAGTATGAGTAGGACAAGCAAAAACTTTGGTGTTACCTTTCTCCCCTTCTCCTTATCGTCTTTTTCGTCCCCTTTCAATAAGTTGCGAAAAAATGAGAATCTCGATTTTTTATCTTTATTGTCATCTTTATTGTCCATTTACTCTACCTGTCCCCCTTCCATTTGAACTTGGATTTGTTTATCCTCTAGCTGCCACCTGCTTGAAAAGAACTCTTTCATTTCTACATTTGTTTCTTGTGAAGTTTTTCGTGGTTCGTTCGTATCAATTTCAATTGGCTTTACTGTTTCAATTGCAGCATTTTTCTTCGCTTCAGTTTCTTTTAATGTCACAATAACAGATTGAATATCTTTTGCCGTTTTTACTTCTTCCTTAGTTTCTGCTGCGATTACTTTTATTTCAGACACTGTCACGCCATACTTTTTCTCAAATTCTTTTCCAGCTTCTTTTTTCATTTTGACAGCCATCTCTTCTAAACTATATGCACGTGTGAGGGCTTGTATTTCTTTTTTCTTCTCATCAATTGAATTTTTTATTGATCCGTCCGCTACGTATTTTTCTTGATTAAAATTCGCGATTACTTCATCTACATCTGTTTGTAACAACTTAAATAGCGGCGTCAAGATTAAAACGACTAACAATAAGCTCACGACAAATTTGACATACTTTTGTAAATTCGAGTTAGGAAGGATCAGATGTAGCATCGTCGCTAAGAGCAAAAATACGATAATATTCCGAATCCACTCTGTCACAAATTGCATACCTGTCACCTCCTATCGCATCATGAGGGTAATGTTCCCTGCAGCAATAATGATGGTAATACTTAAAAAGAACATAAAGGATACGATAGCTAAGCAAGCAAATACATAAATGATACTTCGTCCTATAATATCTAAGCATTTAATAATAGCTCCTCCGCCAACTGGCTGTAGTACTGCCGCTGCGAATTTATAAATAAACGCGATACAAAAAATTTGAATCGCAGGAAAAGCAACGATTAAACATAAGATAACAAGCCCGATAATCCCAACCGTATTCTTTAACAACCCAGAGGCACTAATAACAGTATCCGCCGCTTCTGTAAACATCCGACCTACCACAGGAATAAAGTTTCCTGTTACAAACTTCGCTGTTTTAACAGCTATACCATCAGCAACTGCTGTTGCTGTTCCTTGCACAGATAATACGCCTAGAAAAACGGTTAGAAAGATACCAATGATCCCAACACTTACATTTTGCAGGAGCTTGGACAATTTCGTAACTTTATATTGATCGCTCATTGTACTTACAATGCTTAAGATGGTCGCTAGCAATAAGAGCGGAAGTACAATATAGTTCATGAGCATCCCACTTGTATTCATTAAAAAAATGATAATCGGATGGAAGAATGATACCGATACGACCCCGCCCCCTGTCGCTATGAGCGCTAAGAGAATAGGAAGTAGAGCTAATATGAAATCTACCATCGTTTGAATTGTTTCTCGTGCATACGTCATTACGACATAAAAACTATTTAAAGCAAAAATAATTAGCACCATGTATACAACCGCATCTGCAATTTTACTAACGCTACTCTTTGAAAAAGCTGATTGTAAGGACTGTAATAGCGCGCTAAAAATCGTGAGCATAATGAGCGTTCCGAGTAACTTTCCATTTGCAACAAGCTCATGAAATAAATATTTTAATAACCCCATCATCCATTCTTTTATGGAAAATTCCTTTTCACCCTTTACAAATTCCATAAAACTTCCTTTTTGACTTTCTGGTAAATAACCTCCATATTTTGTGACAAGCCCGTCCCAAAACTGCTTCACATCTTCAATTCCTAGTTTATCCAATTGCTGATCCACGACGTTTTGTTCTACAGGAGAAGCTTGTACAACAATTGGTAAAGAAAAGAAAAGGAAGCAAGCAAACAGCAGCTTAATTCCAAACCTTCGCAACATTCACTCCTCCTTATCCCGTAGGTAAAAAGCCGAGAATTGTTTCAATAACAACCGTTAAAATAGGAATCGCCATAACAAGAATTAAAATTTTTCCCGCTAATTCAATTTTTGAAGCAATCGCACCTTGACCAGCATCTTTTGTAATCTGCGCTCCAAACTCGGCAATGTACGCAATTCCAATGATTTTCAGCAGTGTCTCTACATAGACATTGCTCACTTTTGCCTCACTTGCAACTCTCTCAATCATTCTCAAAATGGAATGAATTTGATCGATTAGTAGCAGGAACATTACACTCGCAACAAACACAATAAATAAAGAAGTAATGCTAGATTTATGTTGATTTAGCACAGCTGCTAAAAATGTCGCAACGAGGCCCAATCCGACAATTTGCAAGATCTCGATTCGAACCGCCCCCTTTACTGGAAGAGAAAGACACTTTTAATCTTGTCAAACAAAGTATTAATCAAAAATGCAACATGAAATAAAATAACGACAAAACCGACAAGAATCACCCAGTTTGCAATATCCTCCCGCTTCAACTCTTTTAGTACTGTATGAATGAAAGCTAAAACAATGCCGATTCCGGCGATTTGAAATATTAATCCAACATCGATGGACATCGCCTTTCTCCCCCCTATAGCAGTAAAATTACGATAAGTAGTCCTGCTAATACACCCAAACTCTTTATCATCTTTTCATATTGAAATTGCAGCGCTTTCGCTTCACCCTCTTCTCTTTCTAAATGCGTAATACATAAGCGAATATGCTTTTGCTGCGATTCACGGTCATGCTGCCCTAATGTTTCACCAAATTGTTGTAAAATCTCATATTCAGTTTGTTTAAATGCAGTGAGTTTCCAATTTTCTTGTAAACTATTGAGCCAAGCTTCTCTAACTGTCTGCTCACCACTCTCTAATCGCTTTGAAAAACTTTGAAATATCCAGTTTAACGGCTTCGGCATTTGTTTCACTAAGCGCTCTGCTGCTTCTGATAAAGGTGTATGTCCATACATAATCTCAGCTTCTAGCGATTGCAGCGCTGCTTTTAAAAGCCTAAGTTGACGCGGGCGTTCACTATACCTTTTCGCGTACGAAAAGCCAAAGAAAGTAGTCACCGCTACAATTAACACCGCACCAAATATTTTCACCATACACTTTGAGCCTTTCCTTGCCTTTGAACAGGCTTACCATCTCCATCTTTCACTTGAATAACGGTTCCAGGTCCCTTTGCTTTTGATAGTTCAATAAAGCGATCAAACACACCAAGTTCCATCACAGCCTTTAAAGATGGCCTTTTCATTACATCATCAAAAGAAAAACCGTGAGCACTTATAAAAAGTTGAACACCTGCATGGACTGCCTCCATAATGGCTTCGCTATCTTCCATACGTCCAATCTCATCCACTATTAATATATCTGGGCTCATAGAACGAATCATCATCATCATTCCTTCTGCTTTTGGACACGCATCTAGCACATCAACGCGGGGGCCAAACTCATATTGCGGAATCCCTTTTACACATCCAGCAATTTCTGAGCGTTCATCAACAATTCCCACTTTGCAAGAAGGAATTTTATGAGAACGAACTCCTTGACTCATACAACGTGCCACATCCCTGAGAAGTGTTGTTTTCCCTGTTTGCGGTGGACCGATTACCATCGTGTTTAACCAACGTGAGTCAAACAAATGAGATAGGAGCGGCTCAGCTATCCCAATTTTTTGACGAGCAATCCGAATATTAAATGATGACACATCCCGGATCATTTTCACTTCACTTTTCTCGGTAATTACTTTTCCAGCTAAGCCAATTCTATGGCCACCGCGCAAAGTTACGTACCCGCGCTTTAACTCTTCTTCCATCGTATAAATCGAATATTGACTGAGCTTATTTAATAAATAGATGGCATCCTCTGCTGTAACGACATAGTCATAAAAGATCACTTCTCCGTGCGCAATACATTCAAGCGGTCTTCCGATCCGAACCCGAATTTCTTCTAACGCGCTATATTGTTCACAGCCTTCAACGAACTGTTTCATATGCTTTGGTAAAACTTCTAATACTTCTTTCATAAGCTTCTCCCCACTATAATTGACTTACTATTTCAGCACCGCAATAAAAATACAGCCAATTCCAAGAGTTAGAAAAAAAAGTTTCAGAAAGGAAATTTCATTTGCAACGCTCGCAATACCAATCGTCATCGTTAGAATCAATACAGTCGGTCCAACAAATGCCAGCATACCGTTTATAAACAATGCTTTTTTTGCATCATTCACATAAAGCATAAGCAAAGCGGCGAATATTTCCGCGCTACCTGAAAATAACCGAAGCAACCCCATAATAAGCACAGATGTCTCCATTGCCGCTAGCCACTGTTTCATTTTCCCACCTTCTCTCCTTACCAATTACTTTTCAAGTAACTTCTTAGACTTACTGAGTAAGTCGTACTCCAAAAAGCATATATTTGTACAACCATATGCAGAGGTTGTCTATTTCAGAAGTAAAAACATAATTTTTCGCATCACTTATCATAAAAATCTGAATATTCTTATCACTACATGTTATACTTAGTGTACGAAAGTTTTTTGCGAAGCACGTCACATTATTACCACTCTATTTACAATATGCTGACATCATTTTTACACTTTCTAGCGATCCACATGTAAGAAACGCTCTCGGAATAAAAGTCCCCTTGTGTATTACATGTTATATCTCGTGAGAATTTTTTAATTGGATGGGATTAAAGAATTAGGAGGTTTTGTAGTGAAAGCAATGAAATTTATTATTACAATTACATTAGAATTAATTGGAATTTATCTTTTTTCCAAACTGGTTAGTTGGTCATTTATGGAGGCGTTTTTTCTAGGGAGTTTAGCGATATTCGGTGTTATTTGGTTGCTTACGTTAAATATCAATCTTAATGCGAATATGGATCACACTATATACAAAACAGGGATAGTAAAACCATTCCAATTCATTTGGAGTCCTTACATAATGGGAACAATCAGTCTTATAGCTATCAGTCTTATTACAAGCATCATTTATTATCTACCGTATTTCATATAAAAAAGCACTCGTGATGATCACGAGTGCTTTTTCTAACTATGCACGAGAAACGTATTTACCTTCACCTGTGTTGATGATAAGCATTTCACCTTCGTTAATGAAGATTGGTACTTGTACAACAAGTCCAGTTTCTAATGTAGCTGGTTTTGTTACGTTAGAAGCTGTGTCACCTTTAATACCTGGCTCTGTTTCAACAACTTTTAACTCTACAGTATTTGGAAGTTCAACTCCAAGTACTTCGCCTTGGTATGTCATAATAGCTACTTCCATGTTTTCTTTTAAGAATTTTAGCTCACGCTCGATTTGAGCTTCACCAAGTTCGATTTGTTCATAAGTTCCATTATCCATGAATACGTGAGACTCACCGCTCGCGTATAAGTATTGCATACGACGGTTTTCGATATGTGCTTTTTCTACTTTTTCACCAGCACGGAATGTTTTTTCTTGAACAGAACCTGTGCGAAGGTTACGTAGTTTAGAGCGAACGAACGCAGCACCTTTACCTGGCTTTACGTGTTGGAAATCGATAACTTGCCAAAGGGCATTGTCCACCGCAATTGTTAAACCTGTACGAAAATCATTTACTGAAATCATGCAAAAAATCCTCCTGTGTATTACAAAATAATAAGTTCTTTTGGAGACTTCGTGATTACTTCATTACCTTCACTTGTTACAATAATATCGTCCTCAATACGTACACCGCCAACACCTGGAATATAAATACCCGGTTCTACTGTCACAGCCATACCTGGCTCAAGTATCGTTTCAGAGCGGAACGCTAAACCTGGTGCTTCATGAATCTCAAGACCCACTCCATGACCAGTAGAATGTCCGAAATATTCACCGTATCCTTTTTCTGTTATGTAGTCACGTGTTAGTGCATCAGCTTCACGACCAGTTAAACCAGCTTTAATGCCGTTCACACCACGAAGTTGCGCTTCTAAAACGACATTATAAATTTCTTTTAATTTATCAGATGGTTCACCAACTGCAATCGTACGCGTAATATCAGAGCAATATCCTTTATAATAAGCACCGAAGTCTAATGTTACGAAATCTCCCTTTTCTATCACTTTTTCAGATGCCACACCATGCGGCAATGCTGAACGAAGTCCTGAAGCAACGATAATATCAAACGAAGAAGATGTTGCTCCTTGTTTTCTCATGAAAAATTCAAGTTCATTTGACACTTCAATTTCAGATACGCCTGGGCGAATGAATGATAGGATATGTTCAAAGGCAGCATCTGCAATCTGTGCAGCTTCCTTTAATATCTTAATCTCTGAATCCGTCTTAATCAAGCGTAACTTTTCTACAAGCCCAGAAGTTGGAACAAATTCTGCTTCAACTGCTTCTTTATGTTCTGTATAAGAGCTATATGTAAGCGTATCTTGCTCAAAGCCAAGCTTTTGGATCCCCAAGTTTTTCACTTGTTTCGCAACTTCATCAAGAATTGGCCCTGTATGTTGTACAATTTCATAACCAACAGCTTGCTTACCAGCTTGCTCTACATAGCGGAAATCTGTAATAAATAGAGCACGGTCATTAGAAATAAGCACAACACCAGCTGTCCCTGTAAAGTTCGTCATATATCTACGGCTATATTCATTTGTTAATAAAATACCATCAATACCAGCTTCACCAAATGCACTTCTTAACTTCGTGATCTTTTCCATCAGTTTATGCCTCCCTATGTTTCTCCAATAATGCAAATAACGCTAACTTATAACCATAAAAACCAAATCCAACAATCTGTCCTGCACTGGCCGCTGCCGTTACAGATTCATGACGAAACGATTCACGCTGATGAATGTTGGAAATATGTACTTCAATAACTGGAATCGAGATACTCGCAATTGCATCTCGAATCGCATAGCTATAATGCGTAAATGCTCCTGGATTTAGAATGATTCCTTCATATATGTCATCAGCCTCATGAATGATGTCAATAAGAGCACCTTCATGATTTGATTGAAAACATTCTAACTCCACTCCCAATTTCTCTGCTTCTTGCTTCATCTCTGTTTCAAGTGTCGCTAACGTTCCTTTCCCATATACATTTACCTCTCGAACACCAAGGCGGTTTAGATTAGGACCGTTAACGAGGAGTAATTTCTTCATACTTATAAACTCCTTAATATAAAAATGTCTATACGACATTTTAACACAGGAGTCACTTATTTGAATAGTTCGTCTACTCTATCCCTTCCCCTTGATTCACATTGTTCGCTTCAAACGAAACAGAATATGTGATAAATACACCATATAAAATAAAAATACATATCGTTGTGACAATTGTTTCTTTCGGGAAATGAAGTGCATTTTTAATAACAGGCGCAATAGAACCAAGCCCGAAAAATAAAAGACTCCACCAAAAAAGGCCATACAATATTCCAGGTAGTATCCCTTCAAACCTTTTGAAAAGAACCTTATAAAGAAATGCCACTAAAATAGAAAGAAGTCCCATACAGACAATACCTAGTACATTTCCCCAAACTCCCTCTTTCCACGCTCCAAACGCAAATGGTAAAAGTAAATAGTTCGGTCCGGCTTCTGTAAATGAAAAAATATGAAGAAAATACCATATACTTCCCCAAAAAACACCACCAAATAAGCCAATCTGTACAAATTTCTTTGTTATTGATTGTTCTTGCTTCACATCAACACCTCCGCTTATTAGTATGTCCGAAACTATTTTGAAGCATGTTTAAATCATGCGAAATTTGTCTATAAAAAGAATAAGAAATGTCCAGCTTCCGTAACATTTTTCCTTGTCAGCAGCTTGTGTTTGTCGATAAAATAAAGGAAACTCGGTGATTGTCAAATCTCACAATGACAGAACCAAGTGTGACAATTGCCTCTTTTCTACATAAGAGAGAAACAAATACAGGTTGGTGTTAACATGGCAGAGGAGACAAAACAAATATACGGTGGGCAAGCGGTCATAGAAGGAGTTATGTTTGGTGGTAGAGAATATACTGTTACAGCGGTTCGTCGTAAAGATAAATCAATCGAATTTTATCGATTACCACGCGTACGTAATACAGTATTATCTGTGCTAAAGAAAATTCCATTTCTACGTGGTATCGCCGCTATTGTTGATGCAAGTGCTAATGGAGCGAAACATTTAAACTTTGCTTCGGAACGATTTGACGTTCATCCTGAAGACGATGAACAGCTTGCAAACAAAAAAGAAGAACAATCAAAATTAACGATGATATTAGGAGTAGCCGCAGTCGGAGTCTTATCGTTCATATTCGGCAAAGTTATTTTCACAGCAGTTCCTGCACTTTTAGCAGAACTGACAAGGCCCATTTTCCCATCTCACACTGGGCAAATTGTTGTCGAAAGCATTATTAAGCTCATCCTTTTACTGAGCTATATATATATTGTGTCACTAACTCCGCTCATTAAGCGTGTATTTCAATATCACGGTGCGGAGCATAAAGTCATCAACGCTTACGAAAACAACCTTCCGCTGACAGTAGCAAATGTACAAAAACAAACTCGTCTCCATTATCGTTGCGGTAGTAGTTTTATTATATTTACAGTCATTATCGGAATGTTTGTCTACTTTCTTGTTCCAACTGACCCCCTTTGGGTCAGAGTGGTAAATCGAATTTTATTAATCCCAGTGGTTCTAGGTATTTCTTTTGAAGTCTTGCAATTTACAAATCGATTACGAGATATTCCGGTCTTGCGTATATTAGGATATCCAGGATTATGGCTTCAACTATTAACAACAAAAGAACCAGAAGATGATCAAGTTGAAGTTGCAATTGCATCTTTTGAAGAATTATTACGTTTAGAAAGAAAATAACAATAATTTTTTAAAAATGGTACTCAACTCCTTCCCTTGTCGCTAATATACTAATTTTAATATATGTTATTTAGGAGGTGTTCCCTATGAACGGTCGTTCGTTTACGTTCGCTTTAGTCATGCTTATTATTGGGTTAGCAATATTTGGTCTCGTTTCATCTGCAATTACAGATCCATACGGAATGGTCAAAAACATTGTCATCATGTTACTCGTTGTTGGTGTCTTTTATTTATTATATAAAATGTTTACAAGCTCCAGCGGTTCCGCCAATTCGCAAAACTCTTATAAGCGTGCTGCGAAACAATCGAACCGAAAATACGGAAAACAAAATGTAGCACCCCTAAGCAATTCTTTAGTAAAACGAAATGCTTCTGATGACAAAGTTAAGAAAGGCAATTCACCAGTGTTAAAAAGAAAGCGAAAACAATCTCATTTAACTGTGATTGAAGGTAAAAAAAATAAAAAGAAAGACCGTGCTTCCTTTTAGGAAATGCGGTCTTTCTTTTTATTCATTCTCTCTCACATATTGAAGTACTTCTGTTAAACTCTTTTCTTTCATACTACCTAAGCGAAGATGGTAATTTTCAAACTGTAAAGCTTTTGTAACCTCATTAGGAACAACGACACATTTTAACCCTGCTGCAATCGCTGCTTTCAATCCATTTACTGAATCCTCAAATACAACAACCTCTGAAGAATCAATTTCCAGTTCTTCAATAGCTGCCTTATACAGCGCTGGATCTGGTTTTACTTTCTCAACATCTTCTTTCGTTTTAATAACTTCAAAATACTCCCGAATCCCTAAATCTTCTAAAAACCCAACAACCCATTCTCTTGAAGAACTAGAAGCTAAACCAATTTTCACTCCAAGACTTTTTGCTTCTTCTAAGTATTCTTTCACACCATCACGAGTTGCTGGTATTTTCATTTTCTCTTGATGTAAAGCTGAAACTTTTTCTTTTATCAATCTCTTATTAAATTGCTCTTTCAACTGTTGTTCAATATATGTATAAAGCACTTCATCCGTTGTTCCAATACATTTTGCAAACTCTTCTAGAGGTAAATCTCCACCATATTCGCGAATTACTTCCTGAAAAGATTGGAACCAAATTGTCTCTGTATCTACAATTAATCCATCAAAATCGAAAATAATTGCTTTCATTCCTATCCCACCTTTTACAAAACGATTTTTCACATTTCTATACATTCAATTTAAAGAAAGGAATTTCCTTTTCTAAACAAAAAAGGAAACGCCGCTCGTTCCCTTTACTTTCCCTGCTCTTCATTTGCTTTTTGAACACCGCGAAGCGTTTCAATTCGAAGCTCATCTTGCTCAAAATATTGTACTAAATCACCAATGCGGTCAATAGCTTCCCAACTTAAATGATGTTCAATTCCTTCTACATCATTATAAATCTTACTTTCATCCACACCAATGATACGCATAAATTGTTCTAGTAACTCATGACGATATACAAGACGCTCCCCGATTTTTTTCCCTTTTGATGTTAATACAAGCCCTCTATATTTTTCATAAATTAGATACTCGTCTTTATCTAACTTTTGTACCATTTTTGTTACAGAGGATGGATGTACACTAAGCGCTTCAGCAATATCAGATACGCGGGCATATCCCTTTTCATCAATCAACAAATAAATTTGTTCAATATAATCTTCCATACTAGGGGTAGGCATCGGTTTCCTCCATCCAATTTCATTTTGTGTTTTCCGCACTAAGCAATCAATAAAATGATACACCAGAAAGGATATCATGACAAGGGTGGAAACAAGCCTAAAAATACGAAATAATAAAGAATCTGCAAATTACTTACAGATTCCCCTATGTGAAATATTGAATTTCAGCATCCGGAAAATATTCGTGAATATATTCTCGTATTGTTTCTTCTAACCTTACTGCATCATCTTTCTGATATACATATTTTCCGATGCCATATCGTCCCCATTTATATTTTCTTTTCTCTTCATCCATTTCAAGTTTTGTATTGGGATAACGTTGTTGTATTACCTTTTTCGCCGGTTTAGTAAAGCGATGTTGAATCAATTCGAATGATAAATTGGGCAGGGTTAAATCTTTTAATGCATCAGACAGTCGTTCAAATAATTCACGATACCCCTCTTCCCAACCTTCATGCATATAAATTGGAGCAACAATAAAACCAAGTGGATAATTTGCTCCTGCTACTTTACGAGCTGCTTCAATTCGATCCTCAAATGCTGAGGTACCTGGTTCAAAGTTTTTTATGACATAACGAGAATTAACACTGAAGCGAAAACGCGTTTTCCCATTATGCTTTGCATCTAATAAATGGTCAACATGAGAATATTTTGTCACGAAACGTAGACGACCATATTCACCCTTTCCAATAAATTCAATTGCCTTCTTTAAAGCATGCGTTAAATGATCGATTCCTACGATATCCGATGTGCACGCTGCTTCAAACCGTGTTATATCTGGCGCTCGTTCGTCCATATATTGCTGCGCTCTCTCAAAAATCTCATCTAAATTTACATATACCCGGACATATGGTTTACTACCAAGTGTCGTTTGCAAATAACAATAATGACAATGCCCCATGCAACCCGTTGCCAGTGGAATTGCATATTCAGCCGATGGTTTAGATGTATCAAACTTCAACGTCCGTCTTATACCAACAACAAGTGTCGTTTTCGCATTACGATATTTTTGCAAATCATTCTCTCCAGGTAAATCACGAATTTGATTATGTGATGTTGTTTCTCGAATTTCTAGACCCATCTTTGTAAACTTTTCATACAACTCTTTTCCAAGTGGATATTCCAGTGCTCCTGGTTCAAAATAAACAAGCTTTGGCATAAATGGCTTCATTCAAGTTCCCTCCCTACTTTTAGTATGAGCAGACAATCAATAACAACGCTGTTTAAAGTTTTCCACTCCAGTAGATTGCTAAACAAGTTACTGGAGTGTTATAATTTCGATAACAGCTACCTTGCACAACAAGTTACCTGAATTAAAGGTGGTGAAATCATGCATAGTCAAATGTTAAAAGGTGTGCTCGAAGGATGTATCTTATATATCATTTCCCAAGAGGAAGTGTACGGATATGAGCTCAGTACGAAACTAAATAAACATGGCTTTACATTTGTAAGTGAAGGCAGCATATACCCTTTACTATTACGCATGCAAAAAGAAAAACTCATTGCTGGCACATTAAAAGCTTCTAGCCTTGGACCAAAGCGAAAATATTATCATGTAACCGATAAAGGATTCGAACAACTAGAAGAGTTTAAGAAGAGCTGGGGGATGGTTTCGACGACGGTAAATAATCTATTACAGGGAGAGTGAGATGGATGAAAGCAAAAGATTTGATTGAGCTAAATAATAAAAAACGCAAACTATTGACAGAGGAAAATGAAGCTGCTTATGGGGATATGCTCGTTTACATTCGATTAGCTAATATCCCAGAACAGCAAGTAGAAGAACTGCTATTAGAGATTTTAGATCACTTGCTTGATGCACAAGAAGAAAATAAAAACGCTTATGATATTTTTGGAAATGACTTACAAGCTTACTGTGATGAAATTATCGTTGCTCTTCCAAAACAAAATAGGTGGCAGCGTATAGCCACTCCAACATTTATGAGTAGTTACTTACTCGCTATATTTTTCGCCATCAATTCTCTCGCTGCTTTTATTTTGCCCTTTTTCTCTGAAAACGAACGATTTCAACCTGTACATGTAAATCTTATCTTTGTGTTTGTAATAATTATTGCAATACACCTTCTCATTCGTTTTGTATTTGATTTTATCAAAGGAGATTTATTCAACAACCCCATGAGTAATTGGAAGCGTATAAAGGGATTCATTTTCCAACAAAGTCCATGTTTTATACTCATTGGCGTTTCTTTATTCTTTATAGACCATCCATTTTTAAATTATCAGCTTTCTCCTTGGATTGGTGCCTTTCTTGCCATCATTTTGTATCTTTTTTATAAGTTTTTTTATAGACGTATAAATTTTTAACAGCCTCCAAAAAGGCTGTTTTTCTTCTGTCTAATTTTACAAATTGAAAAATTTCATAAAGAAAATAAGAAAAATGCAAAATAATTAAAGTTAATTGTTGACGTGATGCTTTTATTATCGGTATCATATTTCTTCGTGAGCAATTATTTTTCGTTATACGATTTTTTTATTATTACTGAATTTTTGAGAGGGGAAATTTGATGTCACTTAAGAAGAAAACGCAAGTACGCACCGGCAAAATGGTACGTGAACTAATGTTAGCAGACGAAGATGTTAATGCTTCGCTAATTATGGTATATAGTGAGAACGGTGTAAATGCAGAAATTAAAATCGAGGGCTTAACGCCGAAATGTAACGAAGAATTATTTTTGAGCGGAAACGTAGATTGGAACAAAAGTGTGATTTATAAAATTGTCGATTTCACAGGTAACGCTGAAGTTGGTAAAGTTACATTAACAGCAATGAACAAAAACAATGTTTCCCTAGAAATTGAACGCGTTATGTGGAGTAAAGAAAACAAAGAGGCAGCTGAACAAGAAGTAACGCCTGTAGAAACTGCTCCTAAAAAAGAAGTAGTAGCCGAAAAGGCACCTAAAGTAGTCACAGCTGCTCCTAAACCTGTTACACGTGTTGAAGAACCTGTTGTAACCCCTAAACCTACTCCGGCACCAGCGCCAAAGCCAGTGCGTTCAGAGACAGTTGTAGTTGTAGCTGCACCTATTCCAGCACCTGTAAAGAAAGTAGTACCCACTCCAGTTGCAAAGCAAGAAACGGTTACAGCTACCAAACCAAAACAAGCGACTTCACCTGAAGCAAATTCTAAACTACAAGAAAATTATGTGAAGCTTGTGAAAAAGACAATTGAAGTATGTCAGGATTACGAGCTTGGCATCGATATAGATGATTCTATTGAAAACTTAAAAGAAGAATTACAAAACCAAGGTATTAGCGTTACTTTTGATAAAGAAATTATGGATGTTGTAAATCGTCTTCGTTCTTTACAAGACAAAGGAATTAAAGTAGAAAAAGTACTTAATTTATTATAAAGAAAATAAGGAGGTGGCAAATGCCACCTCCTTATTTTTTATAATTCCATTCATTACTTTCATACTTTTCTTTTGCTAATGTTTGCACTTCCTGAAGTTGTTCTTCCGTTAATTCATATGGAACAAGCTCAACATCTAAACCTTTTTCAAACCCAGCATGGAACGCTTCAATTAACTGTTCAATTGTAAACGTACGATCTGTTAATGCATTGATTGCAACTGCTTTAGAAGAAAACATGCTCTTCATACGTTCTTTTACCCGCTCATTTGGGAATAAAAACAAATCATACAGCTCATCTAAATCGATTTCTAGTGGAATCGAACCATGCTGCAGAATAACTCCTTTTTGACGCGTTTGCGCACTTCCAGCAATTTTTCTTCCTTCAACAACAATTTCATACCAAGACGGCGCATCAAAACATACACCTGAACGTGGATTTTTCAAATTTTCACGATCTGCCTCTGTTTTGGGAACCGCATAATATGCTTCTAACCCTAATGCCTTAAACCCGTCTAATAACCCTTGTGAAATGACACGGTAAGCTTCCGTCACTGTTTTTGGCATATTTGGATGATCCTCAGATACAATAACGCTGTATGTTAATTCCTTATCGTGCAATACGCCCCTACCACCTGTTTGACGGCGAACAAATCCATACTCCTTCTCTTTTACTACATCCATATTGATGTCTTTTTCTACACGCTGAAAATACCCCACTGTTAATGTTGGCACTTCCCATTCATAAAAACGAATTGTTGGTGACATTTCCTTTGCACTTTGCCAATTTAACAAGCACTCGTCTAACGCCATATTAAACGCCGGTGAACATTGACCAGAGTTAATATAACACCATTTTTCTTTTCCCATCCTGCACCTCATATAACCAATTATTTTTCACAATCTCTAGTCTAACAAATTCGACAAAATTTGTGAAAGAATACGAAATTTCTTCTTCTTAACGAACGAACCTGTTGCATAAATACATATGGGCATTATAATATTGAAAGTAGGATAAGAAAAAAGGGAGCGATAGAATCGTGTCAACAAACTTAATTATTATACTAGCCGTAGTTCTAGCATTCATCGGCTACTCTGCATGGATGTTTTTCTATCAGAAAAGATTAATTAAAACACTTTCAGAAGAAGAATTTCGCGCTGGCTACCGTAAAGCACAGCTTATCGATATTCGTGAAGCAGATGAATTTAACGCTGGTCATATTTTAGGTGCTCGTAACATTCCATTATCACAAATTCGTATGCGTTACAAAGAGCTACGTAAAGACCAACCTGTCTATTTATACTGCCAAAGCGGATTCCGTACAGGACGTGCCGCTCAATATCTAAAAAAACAAGGTTACAAAGATTTCTACCAATTACAAGGTGGATTTAAATCTTGGACAGGCAAAATTAAAAAGAAATAATATTTTAAAGAACTAGCATAACTCATCAGCTAGTTCTTTTCTTCCATGTTGTTCGCAATATACAATAAGTTTTGTTTCACTTCTTCCTCATTTCCTAATTCTACATTGCGGTATAGCAATTGATACTCTAATCCTTTCTCTCTCCAAATGAGTGTCGCAAATTCTTCCCCCTGTTCACCCTCATCCCTATTTTTAAAATAGGTAGCTGAACCATTATCTAATCTCATTTTTTCATGAAATCGATTTTGTTCTACAATATAAGGAAAACTGTAAGAAAAATTAGCAACTGTTAATTCTACATAATCTTTTCTTCCTTTTTCTTGTGGTTTATATTTTATCGTCAAGACAGCGTTCTTCTTCCCAATTGTTCTTACTTCTCCTTTTACATCATTCATAACATCGTACGGCAAATACGTCGGAACTTTATATGCTGCCGAAAAATATTTTTTTGTATCTTTTAACGAAATGGGACCAGATACAAGATCTACAGCTCCATCCGCATTTCCCACAAATTGTTTTTCTTCTTTCGCCGTTTGTTGGAATGAACATGAGCTCAGCAACATACTAGAAAACACGAAACAAATGATTCTTTTTTTCAATTTGTTTCCGCCCTTTCATACCGCTCCTTTTGCGAACAAAGCGTTAATATGTTGTTCATATTCGCTTCTACTATCCACTCTCCCTTTGAAAACTTTCCTCGTTATTTTCACACATTTTGACATGCGGTATCTTTTTAGACAAAAAAAGACTTTTCGTTACTCTTACGCCCAAAAAGGTCACGCGAATAACGGAAAGTCTTATTTATAAAATAGATTGTGAAAAGCTTTTCAGGTCAAGTCTTTTTCAGTATTTTTCCATTCTTATCTATTTGCCTTTATAATGAATGAAGAGGTGATACATATGGCGAATATAAAACAAATTGCGAAAACCGCTGGAGTATCTATCACGACGGTTTCACGCGTGCTAAATGACCATCCCTACGTAAGTGATGAAAAGCGAAGACGCGTTTTAGATGCAGTTGAAGAGCTAAATTATGCAAAAAATATAAATGCAGTTCATTTAATAAAAGGAAAAACATTTACGGTCGGGGTGATGCTTCCTTTTATCAATGTGCCCTACTTTAGTACCATTATTGAAGGGATTGGAAATGAAGCATTAGCTGCTGGTTATCATATTAATCTGTGCCAAACGAATTACGATAGCAAAGAAGAACTCCGTGTTTTAGAAATGATGAAAATGAAACAATTTGATGGCATGATTATTTGCTCACGAGCAAGCTCGTGGGAGCAAATTGAACCTTTTGCAAAGTTTGCCCCTGTCATCTCATGTGAAAAGATGACGCCTCCCCTTATTTCATCCGTATATGTTGATCATTATGAAGGATTTCGCATCGGTACAGAATATTTATTACAAAAGGGACATGATTACATCGGGGTTTGCCTAGCTCGCGAACACAGTGCCAATACAAAACAACGAAAACAAGCATTTTTTAATACGCTCCATTCATCTGGAAAAACGGTTCATCAAGACTGGATGTTTTATCAATGTTATACGATGAAAGACGGTTCCAAAGTCATGCAAAACATATTAAAAATGAAAAAACGTCCCACTGCTATCTTTGCTGCAAACGATCAAGTTGCAGCTGGTTTATTAACAGAAGCAAAAAAACAAGGTCTGCGCGTTCCAGGTGATATAGCAATTCTAGGGTTCGATAACCATGAAATTTCCGAAGCTTTAGAGATTACAACAATTGAACATCCTGGAAAAATCATGGGGTCTCATGCTTTTTCCATGTTTTGTAAACAAATACAAAACGAGCAAATCCAAAATAATTCAAAAGAACTCTCTTTCAGATTAATTGAGCGTCAAACCGTATAAAGAGTATCTAATTAGGTACTCTTTTTTAGATGTCCTTCCTATTGACTTTATTTTTTCTTTCTTTTATACTCAAACTAACGAACGGTAGGTAGGGGATGAAAATGACAGCAAACCGCATTAAAGCTGTAGCACTTTCTCATTTCGCACGCTACGGCTATGAAGGGACTTCATTAGCAAATATTGCTCAAGAAGTCGGGATTAAAAAGCCATCGATTTACGCACACTTTAAGGGAAAAGAAGAATTATATTTCGTCTGCTTAGAAGCAGCCCTGCAAAAAGATTTACAATGCTTTACTGATGATATAGAAGCACTTTCGGAATCATCTACTGAGGTATTGCTCGTAAATCTGTTAAACGGTTATGCAAAACGATTTGGTGAGAGTGAAGAATCAATGTTTTGGTTACGCACTTCTTATTTTCCACCCGATGCATTTCGCGAGCAAATTATTGAAAAAGCAAATGCTCACATTGAGAATATTAGGGAACTTTTATTTCCTGTATTCAAACGAGCAAATGAACAAGGTGAACTGCATAACATTGAAATGAAAGACGCTCTAGAGGCTTACTTATGCTTACTTGATGGTCTTATGGTTGAACTATTATACGCAGGTTTAAATCGCTTTGAGACCCGCTTAAACGCCTCTTGGAAAGTGTTTTGGCGCGGCCTTTCAAAATGACGGATTGCTTTCTTTGCAATGCGTCGTTTTTCAGCCCTTTACCTAACGACTGGTAGGAAGGAGAAGTAATATATGGCATGGATTTATGTAATTTTAGCTGGCATTATTGAAATTTTTTGGGTGATTGGACTAAAGCACGCGGAGGCACCACTTGAATGGATTGGTGTCGCTCTATTAATTACAATTAGTTTTGTCCTATTATTTAAAGCCTATAAAGATCTGCCTGTAGGAACTGTATATGCTGTGTTTACAGGTATCGGAGCTGGTGGAATCGTTCTTACAGAGATTTTTATTTTTGGAGAACCTTTTTCAATTGTAAAAGTTTTATTAATCGGTTTAATCTTCTTCGGAGTAATTGGTTTAAAACGAGTAACAGGTGAACAAGAAGAGAAGGAGGCCGCATAAAATGGCATGGGTATTTTTAATTATTGCTGGTATTTGTGAAATCGTTGGTGTACTGTTTATGAAAGTAGCCACTGAAAAAAAAGGCTGGGCACCAAAGCTTATTTTAATCGCCAACTTTGGCGTAAGCTTCTTCTTCTTATCACTTGCAATGGATTCATTACCGATGGGAACAGCTTACGCAATTTGGACAGGAATTGGAACGGCTGGAAGTGCACTTTTAGGCATTTGGATCTTCCGCGAATCAGCTGATTGGCGTCGTCTTGCCTTCTTAAGCTGCATTTTATGCGGTGCAGTTGGCTTAAAATTAATGAGCTAACGTGAGGTGAATGTCATGTGGAAAGAAAAAGGGAAACAGCTTCTGACAGGAATTCTGATTGGAATCGTTATTCTACTGCAAATGAGCTTTCATATTATAGAGTGGCTATTCCATAAAGTTATTTCTGTTCTTACCTTCCTTCCCAACATGGCACTTGAAGTCGTATCCATTGTTTGGTCAATTATCGCTTCCATCATGATTATTATCATTTGGAGTATCGCTAAATTTTGGAATAAAACAACAAAAAAAGACAGTTCTTCTGAAAAGAAGTAACTGTCTTTTTTATGCTTAATGATTCTCATTTTTTGATTTTCTAAAGAAATTAGATGTAATAAGACATATGATTCCAAAGATAAGAACTCCCCCACCTACGCCCTTATTCACATTCTCAAATACAACTATATCTGAAATAATATTAAGCATAATAAGTCCCCAGACAAATAAGACCACTCCAAAACCAAGTAGTATTCTTCCTTTTAACGTTTGCTTCCTCACCATGCAACCCTCCTGTAAAATTTTCAAACTCCAACTATATCCTCTTATCTTTTGGACATACTACAAAAAAGGAGCTGATTATATGCAAAATTCCATACATAAACATATCCTATTGTTGTTCTTCCTATTTCTTTTCTTTGTTATATGTTTCAGCCTACTCTTACATGCACCAAAAGATATGCCGAGCACCGTTTCGGTTTATAAATTACTCTTGTGTTATTTCCCTTATTGAAAAAGGTGTCTTGTGATGAGACACCTTTTTACTGTACGTTTTTCCTTTTTTCTAATGATACTTCCTGTTTTTATAAATCACGTGCTTCATAAATTTTAATCGTAATAAACATAGAAGCGATATATATACTAGCTACTATAATCCCCCCAATTATAAATACCACAACATGTGATGGATTCATGATCCAATCCATGAATGACAATGCTATTTGATTTGTTGATCCTTCCTCAATAAATATCCCAATAAGAACAGCTATTCCAACTGCTAGCCCTGTAAATATTCCTCGTACTACTTTTGACTTTGTTCCGTAATAACTAGGAAACAAAGCTGCTATAAAAACAATCGAAACAAAAGCCCCCCTTACTACTACATACCATGGAATCTCAATGTATAAATTAGGATGTTGTACACCTATATCACCGATTGAAGCTACACCTTTGATGAGCTCCAACACTGCTATTGTCACAACCATCCCTACTGCAATGAATATTGCACTAGAGATATATTTGGCAATTATAATATCCCTTCGCCTTACAGGTAAGCTATTAAAAACAATTTCACTTTTATTTCTTTCATCCATTGCTATTAATACCATCGCTGAGGAAATCGTTATAAGTAAGCAACTTAGAGGAAATGCTGTTTCTCCATTTGGTTCTAAAATAAAAAACAGAAAAGGCATAATAATATTAACCAACCAAGTTACTCGAAAAAAGAATAAATCCTTATATACGAGCTGACGCATAAGCACCTCTCCCTTTCGCTGTATACACAACAATATCATCTAAAGACGGTTTTTCGATCACAACTTCTTGTCCAAACCAATCTTCAATCGCTTGCTTATCTCTCGCTAACCCTTCAAAGCCAAATTTATTTTTCCGTAATCCGATAAAGAGTTCTTTTCCTTCTGAATCTAATAAATCATTACTCCCTTTTACAATCACATGATTTTCTAATATTTCGTCTTTTTCTCCCGTAAAAACAATTTCACCTTCGTGAATAAAGGTAATATAATCGGCAATACGCTCTAAGTCTGTTGTGATATGTGTCGAGAATAATACCGATACTTCTTCTTCCATCACCATTTCTTGCAGCATATCCAGTAGTTCACTACGGACAACTGGGTCTAAACCTGACGTTGGTTCATCCATAATAATAAGCTTTGCATGATGTGATAACGCCATCGTAATTGCAAATTTCATTTTCATTCCTTTTGATAACTGCTTAATCTTTTTGTTTTTCGGAACTTGTAATCTCTCCATGTATGATTGATATTTTTCTTCATCCCATTTTTTATATAATGGTGCGATAATCCGTTTCATCTGTTCACACGTTAATTCTTCGTAGTAATGGTTTTCATCATATACGAATCCGATATTTTGCTTAATTTCTTTTTCTGCTTTTGTATTGTCCTTACCGAAAATCGTAATATCCCCACTATTTCGCCTTACTAAATTCATAATCATTTTAATGGTCGTACTTTTCCCAGCCCCATTCGGTCCAACAAATCCCATAATATATCCACGTGGCAATGTAAAGCTTACATTTTTCACCGCAAAATCTTCATAGTTTTTACAAACATTTTTTAGCTCTAACATCCCTCTCACTCCCCCTTATATAAAAACGCAATCATCTGCTCTAATTCTTCAAGTGAAAGCTGCAAAAATTTACTTTCCTGGACAATCTCTTCTACTTTACTTTCTAGTAAGCGCAACCGCTGTTCTCGCAAGAGTTCGTTGTTTTGCATGGAAACATATGTCCCTTTTCCAGCAACTGTTTCAATATATCCTTCTTTTTCAAGCTCTTCGTACGCACGTCTCGTCGTAATCACACTAATTTGCAGTTCTTTCGCTAAGCTACGGATAGACGGCAATTGATCTCCACCCTTTAGACCACCGTTTAAGATAAGCTGCCTTAATTGCTTACTAATTTGTTCATAGATAGGGTCTGGGGAAGAATTTGAAATAATAATATTCATGTTTTCCTCCACTGTGTATACACTGTATATACTTTATATATACAGTATATACACACCATCCTATTTTTGGCAAGAAAAAAAGACCAACAATTTCCTGTTGGTCTTCCATATATGTATCACTTCTCAAAGCGATCTAACATTTCATCTCTCATCCCAAAACTAACAACCGCAATTCCTACATACATAAAAATAAGAAATGCCGGATGCACTGCATTGTACCAGCTGCTATCAACGATTAAATATACCGTTAATGCTACAACAAGTACAAACGCTAAAACAAACATATAAAAGTGTCTTGTACTACCCATGATAAACTCCTCTCTTCTCACTTCACCATTCAACAGTATATTTTATCGAATAATTCGATATGACTCAAGGTTAACTTTCTTTTATATAATCAAGTTCCACCTTTACAATGTCATCACAAGCTATTGAAATAATTGTTCCTTGTTTATCAATCGCTGTTACTTCTGCGTTATCCATTACACGATGTGCTACACGCTCTAACATTTTTCCATGATCACGATAACAAAATTCCTTTATATCTTTAATCGTTTTACCATTTTCTAAATGATACACCATTCTGTAACACTTATAGCCCATTCTCTCACCCCAAATTGTTCGTTTTTTCACATATACATAAAAATGAGTTATGTCTCCCTCATTACACCCTCTTAATTTCAATAAAATTCTAACAAAAATACACAATTTTATCAAACTGACTTTTTCAACAAAAAAGCCTAAAAAACAACGTTCTTCCCTATTATTACAGAAAATATAAAAATCCTTTACATTATTTTCATAATCTCTGCACAAATTCTCCACAAAAAAAGAACCCGCGTATAGCGAGTTCTTTTCATTTTACAGGTACTCAAACTTGTACAGGAGCTGGCTTTTGATAACGTAAAACTGGTTTACGAGCAGCCATTGTTTCATCAAGACGCTTAATTACCGTCGTATGTGGCGCTTCTTGTACAACTTCTGGATTTTCTTCTGCTTCTTTTGCAATTTGAATCATCTTATCGATGAATCCATCTAATGTTTCTTTTGATTCTGTTTCTGTTGGCTCAATCATAATACATTCTTCCACGTTTAATGGGAAGTAAATTGTTGGTGGATGGTAGCCAAAATCAAGCAGGCGTTTTGCAATATCTAGCGTACGTACGCCAAGTTTCTTTTGACGACGACCTGATAATACAAATTCATGCTTACAATGTCTATCAAATGGAAGATCGTAGAATGGCGCTAATCTTCTCATCATATAGTTAGCATTTAATACTGCATATTCTGTTACTGCACGTAGGCCATCTGGACCCATAGAACGAATATACGTATAAGCACGAACGTTAATACCAAAGTTTCCATAGAATGGTTTTACGCGTCCAATTGCTTGTGGACGATCGTAGTTAAAGTGATAGCCATTTTCTGTTTTCTCTAAAATTGGTTTTGGTAAAAACGGAATTAAGTCTGCTTTTACACCTACTGGGCCAGAACCTGGGCCACCACCGCCATGCGGACCTGTAAATGTTTTATGAAGGTTTAAATGTACAACGTCAAATCCCATGTCTCCTGGGCGCGCTTGACTTAATACTGCATTTAAGTTTGCACCATCATAATACAATTTACCGCCTGCATTATGAACGATTTCTGCCATTTCTAAAATATTTTCTTCAAATAAACCAAGTGTATTTGGATTTGTTAACATAAGTGCTGCTGTTTCTTCGTTCACAACACGTTTTAAGTCTTCTAAGTCAACAAGACCATTTTCATTTGATTTTACTGTAATTGTTTCAAATCCTGCTACTGTTGCAGATGCTGGGTTTGTTCCGTGCGCAGAATCAGGAACAATTACTTTCGTACGGTTAAAATCACCGTTTGCTTCATGATATGCACGGATTAGCATTAGTCCTGTCCATTCCCCGTGTGCACCAGCTGCTGGTTGAAGTGTAACAGTATCCATACCTGTAATTTCAATTAAATGTTCTTGTAAGTCATACATCAATTCCATTGCACCTTGCACCGTTTTTTCATCTTGAAGCGGATGAATGTGTGCAAATCCTGGGAAACGTGCCACATTTTCGTTAATCTTTGGATTGTACTTCATCGTACAAGACCCTAATGGATAGAATCCAGAGTCAACGCCGTGGTTACGATTAGAAAGCGCTGTGTAATGGCGCATAATATCAAGTTCAGACACTTCTGGAAGCTCAGCATCTTCGGTGCGAATATAATCGCTCTCAAACACATCTTCTAATTTTACTTCTTCTACATCTAATTGGGGTAAGCTATATCCTACGCGTCCTTCTCTGCTCACTTCAAAAATAAGTGCTTGGTCTTGGTTCTTCATTGGATAGCCCCCATTTCGTTTACAAGTGTGTCAATTTCCTCTTTTGTACGAAGCTCTGTTACTGCTAGAAGCATATGATTTGCCAGCTCTTTATAATCACGACCTAGATCATATCCACCAATAATATTCTTTTGTACTAATACATCATTTACTTCTTGTACTGGACGTTTGCAATTTACAACAAATTCATTGAAGAATGGACCAGCAAATGTTACTGAGAATCCTTTTGCTTCAAATTGACGTTTTGCATATTGTGCTTTAGAAACATTTTGGCGTGCCATTTCTTTCACACCTTGTCTTCCAAGTGCTGTCATTGCAACAGATGCTGCTAATGCATTTAATGCTTGGTTCGAACAAATGTTAGATGTCGCTTTATCACGACGAATGTGCTGTTCACGAGCTTGTAACGTTAACACAAAGCCACGTTTGCCATCTGAATCCACAGTTTGTCCAACAAGACGTCCTGGAATTTTACGCATAAATGCTTTCGTTGTTGCGAAATAACCGCAATGTGGTCCACCAAACTGTGTTGGAATACCAAATGGTTGCGCATCACCAATTACAATATCCGCACCAAATTTACCTGGTGGTGTTAATGCTCCTAATGATAACGGGTTGGAAGAAACAATAAATAATGATTTTTGCTGGTGAACGATTTTCTCAATATCGGCTAACTTCTCCACTTGTCCGAAGAAGTTTGGATATTGAACGATTACGCAAGCGACTGTATCATCCACTTCACTTTGTAATACATCTAAATCTGTTACACCGTCTTTATGATCAATTTCAACAACTTCAAGATGTTGACCTTTTGCATATGTTTCAAGTACTGCTCTTGATTCTGGGTGAACTGCTTTAGAAACAAGAATTTTCTTTTTGCGCGTATGACCAGCTGCTAACATTGCCGCTTCTGCTAAAGCTGTACCTCCGTCATACATAGAGGAGTTTGCTACATCCATTCCTGTTAATTCACAAATCATTGTTTGGAATTCAAAAATCGCTTGTAATTCCCCTTGTGAGATTTCTGGTTGGTATGGTGTATAAGCTGTATAAAATTCTGAACGAGAAATAACATGATCAACAATGACTGGTGCATAATGATCATATACACCTGCTCCTAAGAAGGATGCATACTCTTTTAAATTCGCATTTTTACCAGCAAGCTCAGACAGTTCTTTTAAAAGCTCTGGTTCTGATTTCGCTTGTTTAATGTTTAAGTCCCCTTTGAAACGAACACTTTCTGGAATATCAGAAAATAATTCATCGATCGTTTGAACGCCGATCGTTTGTAACATTTCTTTTTTGTCTTCTTCTGTCATTGGAAGATAACGATGCAACATGAAATCTACCCCTCTCCCCGTTACTTTGAACGTTTGTAAAATGGTGTTGGAACGACTACTGCTTTGACGCGTTTATTACGAATCTCAATTTCTATTTCTGTATCAACTGCTGCGTATTTTACATCAACTAATGCTAAACCAATGCTTTTCTTTAACGTTGGAGATTGTGTACCACTTGTTACTTCCCCGATTTTTTCTTCGCCGATATATACAGGGTAATGAGTACGGGGAATACCACGCTCAGTTACTTCGATGCCGACTAATTTACGAGGTGCACCGTTTTCTTTGTATTCTTTTAATGTTGCTTTTCCAAAGAAATCTGCCTCTTTGTTTGTTTTTACTGCGAATCCTATTCCAGCTTCAATTGGTGTAATATCTTTTGATAGTTCTTGTCCATAAAGTGGAAGTGTCGCTTCAAAACGAAGTGTATCACGAGCTCCTAAACCACATGGTTTTAAGCCGTTTTCTGCTCCAACTTCAAGAAGTTTCTCCCAAAGTTTTGCAGCGTCTTCACTCTTACAGTAAATTTCAAATCCATCTTCACCTGTATAACCAGTGCGGGATACAAGTGCAGGAGTACCATCTACAAGAACATCGTTTTTAAATTTAAAGAACTTAATTTCTTTCAAATCTTCTGACACAACTTTTTGTAAAATGCCTTCTGCTTTTGGTCCTTGAATTGCCAGCTGTGCAATTTCACTAGAAACATTGACTACTTTCGTATCGCCAATTACATGACTTGCTAACCACTCGTAATCTTTTTCGATATTCGATGCGTTGATTACTAATAAGTAGTCTTCTTCACCACGTTTGTAGATTAATAAATCATCTACTGTACCACCATTTTCGTAACACATTGCTGTATATTGTGCGCCTCCTACCTTTAAGGTAGAAACGTCATTTGTAACAACACGTTGTAAAAATGCTAAACTATCTGCACCTGTTACTTCCACTTCTCCCATATGAGATACATCAAACAGGCCTGCAGCTGTTCGAACAGCTTCGTGTTCTTCTTTAATGCTTGAAAATTGAACTGGTAATTCCCAACCACCAAAGTCGATTGTTTTTCCGCCATACTTCGCGTATACATCAAATAGCGGTGTACGTTGTAATGTAATCATGTTCTTTCCCCCTTATGCTGTCTATGACAAATCAATAAAAGTTGGCTTCCCGTATCTAAACATTTTTGTTCTGAAAAGACGGGATATACGGAATCTCAATGTATTTTTTTATGAAAGCGTAAATAAAAAAGCACTTTCTTGGATAAAATACGAAAGATTCCACACATTTCACACCATTATCCTAACATTTTTCGATCTATTTCATCAATATTCTAGCATAAAAAATAATTTGGAATTTTTTATTCTTATACTTGCAAAAACAACTTCACCTAAAAATGCTAGAAATTATATTTTTTAGTGAAGAGTATAATAATAACCGTTTTAGTTTACAGAAGGTGGGAGAGTTTCAATGAATGTCGATATTTCCGTAGATCGGACATGGCAAAATAATTTTTTAAAACGAATTGATGAGGACGGCCCTTGGACAAATTGGGAATTATATAATTTAGCATATAAAACAGAAAAATCATTACTTGTCCCTACATTTGATGGTTTGCAAGCTCCAAAACATTTATCTCATTTCACACCGCTTCCTCATCAGTTAGAAGTAGCACAAACTGTTATTGAGCAAATGAATGGAAAAGCGATACTAGCAGATGAAGTTGGGCTTGGGAAAACCATTGAAGCAGGTCTTATTTTAAAAGAATATATGGTGCGCGGTCTTGTTAAAAAAGTACTTATACTCGTTCCAGCCTCTCTTGTTTCCCAGTGGGCATATGAACTCAACACAAAGTTTTTTATCCCTGCAGTTGCCCAGAGAAAAAGCTACTCATGGGAACAAGCTGACGTCATCGTTTCATCGATTGATACAGCGAAGCGTTCACCGCATCGTGATATCGTTTTAAATTTGGAATATGATCTCATCATTATTGATGAGGCACACAAACTTAAAAATAATAAAACAAAAAACTATGAATTTGCGCAGCTTCTCAAAAAAAAGTTTTGTTTATTACTAACTGCAACACCTGTCCAAAACAAAATCGATGAAATCTTTAATCTTGTTTCCTTATTAAAGCCCGGTCATTTAGGGAATCAATCTAACTTCGAAGAATATTACGCTTCTAAAAATCGCTCTTCAGAGTCAGATGAAGATTTAAAAGCACTCATTAACAAAGTGATGGTAAGAAATCGGCGAAATGGTACGGGAATCGAATGGCCGAAAAGACATGTCCGAACAATATTTATTGATTTTAATGAGGAAGAGCAATCTTTATATGATGCAATTGAAAATTGGAAAGGACAAGATGCTTTTACCTCTGCCTTTTCATCATTAACTTTGAAACGAGAAGTATGTAGTAGCCGTGAAGCAGTTTATTACTCACTCAAAAAGCATGTGGAAAAAAGACAAAAAGAAAATGAGAATTATATACCAGACCCATATATCGATGTTTTGATGGATAAAATCAATCATATTCCTTTTAATTCAAAAGCAAATCAAGCACTAGATCTTATAAAAGAAATTGATGATAAAGTCGTCATCTTTACAGAATACAGAGCAACACAAATGTATTTACAATGGTTTTTAAAACAGCATGGTATTTCATCGGTTCCCTTTCGAGGTGGATTCAAACGCGGAAAAAAAGATTGGATGAAAGAGCTTTTCCAAAATCATGCACAAGTGTTAATCGCAACAGAAGCAGGCGGCGAAGGGATTAACTTGCAATTTTGTAGTCATATGATTAACTACGATTTACCATGGAATCCGATGCGACTTGAACAGCGAATTGGACGTATTCATAGGCTGGGTCAAAAAAATGATGTTCATATTTATAACTTAGCAACGAAACATACAGTTGAAGAACATATTTTAAAACTTCTATATGAAAAAATTAATTTATTTGAGCGAGTCATCGGTGAACTTGATGAGATTTTAACAAGAATCAATATGAAAAATATCGATGCGCATATTCAAGAAATTTTCGCAGGGTCAAAGAGCGAAGGAGAAATTCGAATTAAGATGGAAAATTTAACATCTATCATCGACTTTGCGAAGAGAAACGAAGCTGAGGTGCAAGGTTATGCAGCAACATGAAATTCATAATTACTTATGGAGTTTTTTTGAAGCAAACGACTGTGAAATTTCCCGGCGTTCCCGGCATCTACTAGATGTACAATTAACAATTGAGATGGATAAACTATTAATGAATCGCCCTTTTTATTGGCATTACCTTGAGAAAACAGGTGGCATCCCAAATCCGATGCGCCTCACTCTCATTACAGAGCCAGAGAATGACGAAGAGGAAGGTGAGCTTATTCACTACGGCTCTCCTCGCCTGCATCAAATCTTTCAAACAACAAAAGAGCTCGGTTCATACATACGTTTATTCGAAGAAGTGAATTCAGGGGGTACAGCTCATACACCACTTCATCCATGGCTTGGCGTCAATGTAAAAGTATGTTATCAATGTGATCGAAAGAAAGACATGCTTCATTCCATCGGGATTCATCTTATTTCTGGAACAATGATTACAAACTTTCATGAAACATTAGCGAAAATTCGGCTCACACCAAAAATACCGGATTTCAGTTTTACACTTACTCCAATTATTAAACCGCAAAGCGGACTGCAACGAATAGAAGATGCATTGAAAAATCTCATCGCAGCTGATGATCATACGTGGGCTGAAGAAGCACATGTGCGCTGGAATCATGATTTAGATCTTCTAAATCGCTTTTACGAAGAAAGTGAAGAGCTTCCCGAAAGCTACGAAATAGAAAAACAAGCATTACAAGAACAATACGAACCGCGTATTACAATGCAAATTATAAATGGCGGGCTTTTTTATGTAACCGCTAATCACTTTTTTTCATAAGAAAAGCCCCTTCAGGTGAGAAGGAGCTTTTCTTATGTTTTTCCGTTATACTTTCGGCCATCGTTATGTTCTTGTTGCTGCTTTTCTGTCATTCGCTTTTGATATTCCCTATCTTTTGCACTCACATGGTTTGCATCTGTTGGAAGATTCTTTTTCGAACGTCCTACGCCATTGCTCATCTCTTTCACCCCTTATGCTTTTCAAATTCATTCTTATTGTCAGCTAGAGGGGCAATCCTTATACAAAAATAAGAGAAGCTTTTCGCTCCTCTTATTCCTTCACATATTTCTGAAACATATCGTGCAAGCCTTGATTTACGAGATGAGAGATCTGTTCGTCAGATTTATGCGGATAACGATCACGCAACCTGATAGATGCTTTCACCATTAAATTTTCTAATACAGAACGGCCACCTTCACCATAAATAATTTCAGCATATTCTACAAGCCTTCCATCTTCTATTGTCGCTGGATTATGATTGAAGAAAAATTTACTCATTGTCTCCACCTCTCTTTTTTTGATAACGTTTACATTTATATAGATTATTTATGTTATTTATTTCACAATATTGTATGCACGTATAGATGATTAGTTTCATTATAAAACAACATGACGATAGGAATAACTTAAGTTTTCGTCAATTTTGTGAACAAACCATCAAAAATGAAAGCGTTTTAATTATTATATAATAAAAAAGATTACCACGCTAGGGGTCAATCTTTTTTATTTCTACTAAACTATGACTTACGCTTCACTTCGTACACGCTAAAGACTTTTGTCATATCTATATGCACCCTCTTGAAGCTGATTGAGACTGATTTCTAATTTAGAATGCTTATATTTCTTGCTATATATAAGTTATCAAATTAATCTTGTACGATATTCAGAAATTATATTGTAGAATATATCTATAGCTAAGGAGGCATAACATGAACCAAAATAAGAAAGTTGTATTCGATCTTATCTTTTATCTCGTCTTTCCTTTTGTCATTTGGAAATTCGCAAAAACTCATATTGATCCTTATTACGCGATGCTTATTTCCTCGGTACCGGGAATTCTTTATACGCTCTACTGCTTTAAAAAAGAAAAACAACTCAATGTTACAGGGTTCTTTATTCTCATTACCCTTATTGCTAACACGACAGTAGATTTACTATCTGGTTCTGCTGAGCGAATGCTTTGGAACGACGCCTATTATCATATCGTACTCGGGTTAATTGTCATCTGTACGATTTTTATTAAGAAACCACTCATGTTATATTTCGCAGCTGATATCGCAGTACTACAAGGGCATGACCGAGATAAAAGTCGCATCCTTTACCGCGATAAACTTATATATCCAGCACTACAGTATTTAACATTATTTTTCGGTCTCCAATTCATTTTAAAAAGCTTTTTAAAAATCTATTTCATCTCTGTTTTTGGTGTAGAAGGATATGGTGAAATGAGAGCAATCATGACCGCTGTTGGTTGGGGAATTTCCATATGTATTGGTATAGGGTTTGTATGGGTAAATAATAAAATACACGCAGTAATTGAACAGAACGAATCTACCCAATAGGGTATAAATTATCAAAAGAAATGATAAAAATCCCCCTGTACATGTACAGGGGGATTTTTATAGGTTTGTCTGTCGAATCGATGACAAGTATACACTCATCGCCAAAATTGTACTATACCACCTAATATTATTACTAGCGGTAAATCATTCCAATTTTTATTAACTTGTTTTCTTTCTTTTCTTCTTTACATTTTGATAAAACAAAGCTGCGCTAAGCGGCATCATTCCAAACCATCTGTTTAGAAATGGAGCTTTTTCAGCACGGCGTTGTTCTTTCTTCTGCTTTCGATCCTCTTTTGGAGCATCCATATATGATACAAATTGTTGCGTCACAAAACGTACATAATCATTAGTAGACATATTATCATCACCTCTACTTGATTAGTATGTCCACTTTTTTATTCATTAATCTTTCGCTCTAGCTCTTCCATAATCTCTTCCGCACTCTTATTTGTTGTATCAATATGTACATCTGCTTCTTCATAATATGCCCGGCGGTTCTCAAACTTCTCTACAAACGCCTCTATGTTCTCTTTTTGAAATAATGGACGCGTCGTATCCCCGCGAAGACGTTCTGCAATAACATACGGATCACAATATAAATATACAACCGTCCCATTCTCTTTCATCCACTGGCGATTCTCCTCGCGTTCAACAATGCCGCCACCCGTAGTAATAATTATATTGCTCGTTGGTAATGAACATAGCATTTCGCTTTCGTATTGACGGAAAATGCTTTCCCCTTCTTCTGCAAAAATATCACGAATTAACTTTCCCTGCTTCTCTTCAATTTTTTGATCTGTATCTACAACTGAAATATGCAGTTGCTCACTTAGCATTCTCCCAATTGTTGTTTTTCCAGCTCCCATATAGCCTGTTATGTAGATGGATTTCATTTTGTTACCTCTTTCCTGTCGAATTGGTTATTGTTTAATTATTTGTATTATAGCGAAAGATGGGCTACTGCGGTTTATTTTATATGCTGCTTGCACAAATTATTGAACTACCCCCGCCTTCACTTCGTTTAGAGGAGGTTGGTCTTCTCGGTTAAAATGATAAAAAACGTTTTGCCCTTAATTTTGTACCAAGAACAAAACGTAATGGTAATACAACTTCTACCTCATCGCTCCTCTACCCAATTCATAACCCGTTTATTTATTTTATCGTATTGAAAATTCACTTTATAAGAATGCTTTTGTTCCGTCATACACTGCAATGTAACAAATACAATTTCATTTTCAAATACATAATCCCCACTCGCTTCACCATTTTCATATTGAAATGAAAATACATCATTTTGTTCTTTTACCTGCAAATCTTTCTTTATTGAGGCGACTGCTCGATCGGTAATCTCTTCTAACAAAAATTTTTGCTGCGCCTCTTTATAAAACCTTTGATCAGATTGCAACATATTTATTTCATATACAAAGAATGAAAACAGTAAGAAAAGAAGAATTAATGTTCCCGGCATCGCAAAACCATCTTGTTTTCTCATGTTTTTAACTCAATAGGTGTGTAACGTGTTGCCACACCGTGATACATTTTACCGCTTATATCTTGCACATGTATGGTTAATACATTAGTTGTTACTTCATAAGAAACTGAACTTACCTTTTGTAATATAATCTCCATCCCTAACGTATTTACTTTTCTCACGATATTATTTCCTAACACTTCATATGTTACATTAGCTCCGTTACTCAATTGAAAAAGGAGTAGATCCTCGTGATTTTCTAACTTGACACCTTTTCCCATTTGACTCTCCCTAAATTCTAATTGTACTTGTTCCATGAACACATCCCATTCCCAACTATTTATTTGCTTCGAATACGGTTTCTCGATAAATAAACTATGGAGGCGCGGCACAAGAAGAAAGAAAATAGATAAAAACAATACACATAACAGCATTTCTAGTAACGTAAATCCCGCTTCTCCCTTTTTACTTTTGGACATAGCGACATTGTTCCATTCTTTTTTGTTTAACGTCTTCCCAAATTGTACAAACCTCTTCTTCCTGCCAATGAGTCCGATATACAACACCATCTATTGTCTCCTCTTTTTGCTGCTTCGGCCGATTTTGATACATATATAGCGCTGCTTCCCTCTTCAACAATACGTGTGCTTTATACCGAAATTGAATATTTTTTCTTTCTTGCATAATAAGAAGTGTTTGCGGAAGCAACAGTGACACAGCCATCATTAATAAACTTAACGATACGAGCATTTCGAGCATAACCGATCCTTTTTGGCACTTCACGATACGTAAATCTCCCTCTCCCAAGTTGAAATACAATTTCATAAGTACGCGAGCGATAAGAAAGTAGGATTGTACCACCTTGGTTTATATTTCCATTTGCATTATAGGTCATTGGATTCGGAAAAGTATTTAAATCAATCTTTATATCACGTTCATATTCCCGAATAAAAAGGGAACGTTTGTCACCAGATTCCCAAATGCTATACATATGTTTTTCAGGGCTCCATCGTAACATATGAAGATTCCGACGGTTTATTGCTAACTGCTGCATATACAATATATCTTGTGAAAATTGTTTTAAAAACTGTTCGACTGTTTGCCTTTCATATAATGGTGCAACGTTAAAATAAGTAACAACACTCAATATCGAAATAATGGATAGAACGAGGAGCATCTCTAAAAATGTGAATCCCTTTTGTTTCACGATTTACCAGCTACGGATACTGCACCATCATCACTTGAAATACTAATTTGTTCCCCTTTTGGACACGTTGTGGAAGTAATATACTTATCTTTCACTAATTCGTCGATAGTCGGTATCTTATTATGTTGTAATTGATAAGCCTGCACTTGTGATTCGACCGATTTTACGTAAGCATCACAACCTTTTCCTTGCACGGAAGAACGCTGTTTAATGACATTTGGAATAATTAATAGAAGCAATACCGAAATAACAACCATCACTAATAGCATCTCTAAAAGAGTAAATCCTTTTTCATTCTTCATTTGAACTACCTCCTAAATAGAATTCATCATTTGAAACATCGGCATAATCATCGCTAAATACATAAGAACAACAATTATGCCAATGCATGTAAACAGAAGTGGTTGAATAATGACTAAAATGCGTTGAATCTTCCTTTCCATTTTTTCAATCGTTAATTCACTATAATCTCCTAATTCTGTCGCTAAGCTTCCGTTTGCTTGTCCATGTGCAATAACGTAAGACAGTTCACGCTCGTAATAACTGCTCTTCATAATAATAGAATCCAGCTGTTCGCCCGCAATTAATAACTCTTCAATCCGAGTGGCTTCACATTGAAAAAACGGGTGATGTTTTTGTTCGCTCATTAACGTTAAAGCTTCAAGTACCGATAATCCACCTTGTAATAAGCCGCTTAATTGAACAGAGAAATAATGAGAATTTGTTAAAATAAGAAATGTTTTTACAAGGGGAATTCGCACCATAATATTTACTCTTTGAATAGGTGGAAGCTTTCGTAGATAAAACACATATACGCATACCCCAAGTGCAATGACGAGAAAAAATCCACCAATTATATATGGGAGTATTTGAATAAAAGACATAATCTGATCAGTAAAGGAAGCGGAGGTCGCACGTAAAGAACTGTACAATGTCTCAAATTGAGGAAGCAAAACAAGGTTGAATACAGCAAGAATTCCTAGTAAAAAAAGGGATAAAAAAATCGGATAACGGAGAACTTTCATCATATCCTTTTGATGCTTATCCTTCCTATGGAGGAGTACACTTCCTTGCTTTAAAGCAAAGGAAACATCACCATGTTGCTGCGCATAAAATAAATAACTTAATATGTCCGGATGAAACATCATTTGGTGAAAAGCATCATGTAAACTTTGTCCATTTTTTAATTCTTCGATAATATGCTGCAGTTGTAGCCGTTTTGTAGAGGATAATTGAAACTGTAAAAATTCTAACGCTTGTAAGAGAGAGTAGCCTTTTTCTAACAATTCCCCCAGCCTTCTTAATAACAAGACTTGTTCATGTAATCGCCATCCTTTTCGTTCAAACATACACATCCTCTTCTAAAAAACCTAAGGCATATCCTTTTCTTATACATGATTGCAATGTTTCATAATGATAGGTTACATGCTCTCCATTCGCTTCACGAATCGCTTGTTTTAATTCAAGACCATATAATAACTCATAAATGCTTGCTTGCCGCACTTTCCTCATCATTTTGCATAACGGCGAACATTTTCCTTTGCAAAATGGACACTTCAATTCAACAAGACGTTGCGCTGCCACTGCAAGTAATGATTGTTCAATTTCTTGCCTTGTAATTCCATAGTCCATCAAACGCAGCACAGCTCCTTTTGCATCGTTTGTATGCAACGTTGTCATCACTAAATGTCCTGTTAAACTTGCACGTACAGCTACTTTCGCTGTTTCTTCATCACGAATTTCACCGACTAAAATAATATCAGGGTCATGACGCAAAATCGCTTTTAAACCGGTTGTATACGTGATACCTGCTTTTTCATTAATTTGAATTTGTAATAAACCATCCTTTCGTTTTTCGATTGGATCCTCAAGTGTCACAATACGACGCGTTTGTCCCTTTTTAGCTACCTCTAACAAAGCATACATTGTCGTTGTTTTTCCAGATCCTGTCGGCCCAGTAAATACGAGTAATCCATGAGAATGATGTAAAAAAGAGAGAAGTGTTTTCGCGGAGCTTGGAAATAAAGAGAGATGAGAAATTGGTTGAATCGACGCTTGTAAGTGCAAACGAATGACGAGGCTTTCTAGATACACAGTTGGCAGCGTAGAAAGACGCAAATGAACTTCTTGTCCATCAATTTGTAAATACAATGATCCATTTTGCGGCTTACGTCTTTCACCTATGTCCATAGACGCTAAAAATTTAAAATGCGAAACAAGTCTTTCTCCAAATTCTTTTCTAATACAATGCTTCGTTACCAAATCTTTTCCAATACGTAATTGTATGACTGCATCTTCTTGGCGCGGTACGATATGTAAATCAGATGCTTGTAATGCACATGCTTCTTTCATAATTGTATTGGCAAAATGTTCAACACCATTCATCGTTATCCCTCCTCACTATGTATATATCATGAAGGGATACATAAGAAAAATCGTGATTTTCGCGTTTTCCCTTCCCTAAAAAGGAAAAATATGTTTGTGAAATTATGAACAATTTCTGAATTATTAACTAAAATTACCTATATGCAACTTTATCTGTATTATAATGTTAATATCTTGGATAAAGTGATAAAGGTGGAGATCCCCATGGAACAAGCTTTAAAAATTACAGGTGTACTATCTGACCCAACTCGTTATTATATTTATAAATATATTTCTCAAAAACATAGTTACGTAACTGTACAAGAAATCGCAGATGAATTTAATATCCATCCAAACGTGGCACGTCTACATTTGTCAAAATTAGAAGATGTTAATATGCTGAAATCTGAAACGAAAAAAACGGGAAAAGGCGGGAGACCAAGCAGATTATATGTCTTGTCCGAAGACTTAATTCAATTGCAATTTCCATTTCGCGATTATCAATTATTAGCGAAAATCGCTTTTAATTCATTACTAAGCCTCGGCACAGTCGGTGAAAAGGCACTATATGAAACAGGCAAACAATTTGGTAAAGAATTAATGGAACAACATATGCAGCGTTTAAATATTAATGAAAATTCTTTAACATTAGAACACAAAGTTCAAATTGCAAAAGAAGCGCTATCAACTGCTGGCTTATCCCCTTCATTTGAATTAAGCACAGATGGCACACAAATTTTCTATGATGTGTACAATTGCCCATTTAAAGAAGTTGCTGTTCATCACCCTGAAGAAATTTGCAATATGCATAGTGATATGATGAATGGCATTTTTGAAATCATATTCCCGAACATGGAATTAACACGACACGATAACTTATTAGACGGATGTAAATCTTGCAACTACCAAGTCCATCTATAATTTCTTCATATGAAAATGTGTCAAAAAGAAGTCAATTACATTTGGCTTCTTTTCTTTTTTCGCAAATATTTACAATAGTAAGAAAAATAAACTATAATGAGGAGAGGTTTACTTTTTTTAGAAAAGGAGGGAGATTGCATGGAGCGCATGTTTCGCGTTCTCGGCTTCTGGACTGGCATTTTCTCAGTTATGTTTTACTTAGGGGATATGTACGCAACTGCACTATTATTTTTAGGACAAACAGGATTCTTCGTACTTTTAAGTTATTTAAAATTATCAGAGCGTATGTATATATACGTATTTGGGGCATATTTAACTGTTTTCTTCATTGGATTTACATACTATACAACATTTTTACTTGTCCCTGGCACTGGGCATTAAAAGGATGGCAAATTGCCATCTTTTTTTATTTTTCTTAATTACCTAGTTGACTTATAGGTTTTATTGAAATATATTTTATATAACAGATTGGAATTAGGGGGAATCAACATGAATACACTGCTAGTCGGGGTTAACATTGCGGTCATGCTTATATTAGTCGGCATATTGTATTATATGCAACGCAAGCATGTATCTTTTAATAAACGCGTATTTACTGCTTTAGGGGTCGGAATTACATTTGGTCTTATCTTACAATTTATCTATGAACCTACTTCTAAAGTTATTATCGATTCAAATAACTGGTTTAGCATAATCGGTAGTGGCTATGTAAAACTTCTACAAATGATTGTTATGCCACTAATTTTAGTTTCGATTATCTCAGCTTTTACAAAGTTAAAATTAACAAAAAACCTTGGTAAAATTAGCGGACTTATTATCGGAATTTTAATTCTTACAACTGGAATCGCTGCCGCTGTTGGTATTGCAGCAAGTGCAGGTTTTGACGTTCAAGCAACTGGATTACAACAAGGTGATGCAGAAACAGCTCGTTTAAAATTAGTGGAAGAAAAATTTAGTTCCATTGAACAAACACCAATTCCACAAAAATTATTGGAATTATTACCTACAAATCCATTTCTTGATTTAACTGGTGCACGTCCAACTTCAACAATTTCCGTTGTAATCTTTGCAGCGTTCATTGGAATGGCCTTTATCGGTGTAAAAAGAAAATATCCAGAACAAGCAGAGTTATTTAAGAAAATGCTTGACGCTGTTTATGCAATTGTAATGCGTATGGTAACGTTAATTTTACGCCTGACTCCTTACGGTGTATTAGCCCTTATGACAAAAACAGTCGCTGGTAGTGACGTAAATGCCATTTTAAAACTTGGTAACTTTGTTCTAGCATCTTACGTAGCACTTATCGTTATGTTTGTGATTCACTTATTATTAATTGCTCTATCTGGTTTAAACCCAGTTCAATATTTGAAAAAGGTATTCCCAGTTTTAACATTCGCTTTCACTTCTCGTTCTAGTGCAGGTGCAATGCCATTAAATATTGAAGCTCAAAAAGAAAAACTTGGTGTTTCAGAAGGAATCGCAAACTTTGCCGCTTCCTTCGGGGTATCTATCGGCCAAAACGGTTGCGCAGGTATTTATCCAGCTATGCTTGCAATGATGGTCGCCCCAACGGTAGGAATTGATCCATTACAACCACAATTTATTTTAACTTTAATCGCCGTTGTCGCGATTAGCTCATTCGGCGTTGCCGGCGTTGGTGGGGGAGCAACATTCGCGGCATTAATCGTACTTTCAACAATGAATTTACCAATCGGTATTGTTGCTCTTGTTATCTCTGTTGAGCCATTAATCGATATGGGCCGTACAGCTCTTAACGTAAGTGGTTCAATGACAGCAGGTCTTATTTCTAGTAAATGGCTTGGTGAATTAGATCACGATACGTATAATCAAGATGATGTAAAAAGTAAAGAAGTCGCTTCATAAAAAAGAAGAATTCTCATAAAAAGGAATGCTAATTGATATAGCATTCCTTTTTTATTCCTTATACCTGTTTTAAAAAATTTAATACTATTTTAGGAACATCCTCATTAATTTGAATTCCTTGAACAGAACCTTTATCTACATCTTTTGTGATTATAATGTTATTTTTATCATCTACCCAGACTAACAAACTTCCTTTAGAATCATCCTTAAAAATGACTTCCATATTAGCATGTACAGCATCCCTTGCTTTTTTATCTAAAGATATTTTTTTAGATGTACCAGCTTTGATTGCGGTAACAATTTGATTTATTAGATCTTCATTATCCGTTCCTGCTTTAGAAATATTATCTTGATCTACCCTCACTAAATTCATTTCTTTTATTTGTTTTTTCTCAAATACTATTGATGTTTCTTTTTCCTCTTTTTGTTCAGTTGATGAAGAAGCTTTTGAAGAACTTGTAATATTAGAACATCCAATTAAACTCAAAAACACTAGCATTATCAGAAACAAGCACATATTTTTTCTCATTTCACTCACCCCTTTATACAATTTTCAATACTGAATATCGGTATAAATCGACTCCTCAACTCCCGGAAGAAATCTGTATACACTTATTCCGATTAACGCTTCTATTTCTTTTTTTATTTCATAAAAACCTTTCCAATGAACAGAAGTATGAGCATCGGTCCCATGTCTCAATCCAACTGAAATCAATCTTTTTTCAAGTGTAGTAAATCCTTTATCATCAGCTAAAGCATCACAAAGAGTAATAACTTTATCGTATAAATCATAGTTGCTGTTTTCATTTAATATCTCTATAAGCTTCATTTTCATGTTTGGAGGAACAAGTTCCCAATCAGCTGCAACTTCTATGTCTTTATTCCCACAAGGAAATGAATGTGTTACACATTTAATCGCATTCCCTCCAAATCCTAATTGTTCTAAGTACATGTATCCATCATAAGAATGTATAACAGATTTTGTAAAACCTTTATACCTACCAATATCATGAAGCAACCCTGCATTGTAAGCCAAGTTATGATTCACATCATATCCTTGTTTCATAAATTCTAAGATTATGTTTTCAGTAGCTTGGGCAACATGTATCGAATGTTTATACCAAGGGCCAGGATTTTGTTGATATGCACGTTCAAGTAGCTCTCTTGCATATACTCTATCTATGATATATTCCATAACACCATCCCCTATAATCACTATTTTGCATAATTAATCTGTTTCTTTTGCTCCAAAAGATCCAATTCCGGAATTTGTTTCTCCGCCAAAATCAATACTTCTTCGACTAATGATTCCAAATCTTTTATACTGTTTTCTGGGTTCCCTATCAGGATATTGGTCATTCGCTCATAAAGCTTTTCGGGTTTTATTGTCATTCGATCAATATTATAAGGCATCCATTTAAATGCAGGGTGATGCACATACATTTTATTAAGACCGAACAAAACGCCAAATATATTCTTCTGCACTTCGCAAATTACATCGTATAACATAAGCCAATCTTTGCGTGTTAAAAGTGCTTCGCGGTTATTCCATCGATTACTTAGTAAAAGATTCTCTGTAATCATCCCTTTTGAAAGTTCTAAAGGATACTCTGCGACTCTATCTTTTAGCTTTTGAATTTTTTCTTCTCCATACAAACTCACACCATCTTGAACTGAGGCTACAATACATTGTTTCTCATAGTCAGTTTCGTACTTGTCCACCACATCTGAAATAAACCGTTCAACTGTTACCGATAAAAAGTTACTTATTTCTAATTTAATCCCATCTTTCGTTACATAAGATTCAGACCACTCCTCCTCTTCATACGGATGATACGACAAAATAGTTCCGCCAACATCTTTAATAGGCCCTTCGCGATTTTCATCTTCTGGCGGTGCTGCCCATAAAATATGCAATTCTATATCTGAATGTTCATCTTGCCAATTTCTTGATACGGATCCTGCCAAAAGAATTGCTTCTATTTTGGGATTGTGTTTATAGATTGCTGTCATCTCTATTGCTGTTTTCATTAAGTCCATTTGGTTTCCTCCATGTTTGATTATCCCTTTATATATTTTTCTTTGGTATTATTACAATGTTTCTATTTATAGATTAATGGAAATTCATTACCACATCAACTAATTGTCTTTTATTTCTGAATATTATTAATGAAAATCTCTTCGTTTCCAAGTGTATAAACAGAAAAAAGGATATATACTCCTATATTGAGCATAGTATCCCCCTCATCATTATCTATTGATATATCCTGTTAAATAACTAATAAAAATAGAAATTTCACTTCACAGCCCGTCCCTTTTACAAATATCCATTTTGCTCGCACCACTCATGAAATTGCCCTACATCTACTCCTACTAAAACGATATCTTTTAGCTCTACATCGATGTTTTGACCGTCAATCACAATCATAAAATTTGGTTCTGCCCGCTGTTCCTTTTGCTTTACAATTCCAATTCGGTTCCGGTACGGTCCATCTTTTACATATGCCTTTTGTCCTGTAATATCAAAATTCAAGATTCTCACCTCTTTTACTGCGCTCAACTTGAAAATACGTTTCCTTTCATTGCACTATTTCTGTATATATATGATGAAAAAGTAAAAGAGTCCTTCCTTTATTACAATTATTTTTTCTTTATTTCATTTTAATAAATTATACGTAAAAATTGTGCAAATAAACACTTGGAAACGCTTTCTTAATCTTTTTTCATGTTATAATAGAAAAGCAGAACTGCGTAAAGAGGGAGAAAAATGGATATAACAATTATTACAAAAGTAATCGAGGCATTAAAATCATACGGATTTCAAGATGTAACATACTGTGAAGACACAAAACAATTTTCATTTCATAACCAAACTGATATCATGAGTGGCTATGCAGAAATAACATACAGCAGCCAATTTGAAAAGTTTAGCGTGCAAATTCATCCGATTGAAACCCACCATCAAGCAGAGTTACAAGAAGTTGAAAAACACATTCAATCTTGTATCCGAAAAGTCGAGTATTTAAATGCACTTCTTACAGGACAGAAGAAATTAACTGATAAAGTTATTATTATGTAAAAAAGAACGTGATTATCTCACGTTCTTTTTCATTTTCATTATTGTATATTCATCTTCTCTTTCAATTGTAAGCTCGTCACAGCTTCTAATGCATCCATTACTTCTCTAATTGTCATATCAAAAACTGTCTTATCCTCTATATACGGGAACTGTCTAAAACGTTTTTCAAGCATTTTTACTGCATCCGATGAGAATACTGCACTATCTATACCAAATTCTGTTTCAAGAAGAACGATCCAATCTAAAATATGAAATCCCAATCCATTTACAAATGAAATGAGTTTTTCTTCAGGTTGTGAAGATAGAAATACGTGACGTTCCATTTCACTAAAGAGTTCTTCACCTAAGATTTCTGCGAGCTCTTCATCATGTTCGCGATTTACAATTTCATCATATCCATAATCATCTGCAAGTTCTTCTACTTCTTCCCCGTCCGCACAAAGTAGCTGACTACGCAGTGCACCTTTTTTGAATTCACTTTTTTGTACAACTTCTAAGAAGCTTGTTTCCCATCCTTGTTCTAATTTCATATATATAACTCCTTTATGCCTTCTTTATTTTTTAATATATATTTTTATTGAAGTTCTCTTTCGCTTTTTGATTACACAGCCTTACATGTTCGATTAAAAATGTAAGAACTTCTTGTTTTGAAATCATTCCATACGTATATAAATCGCGAAATGTATAATCTATACGATCTGCGCATAAAGCTGGTAGTGGTGTTATTCCAATAGCATCCATTGTTCCCAGTTTTGAAGCATTTTAGAATCATATCCATACTTTTTCAAAAAGAGCGGAATATCCGAGTTTTCAATGACTATATCAAAAATTTGTTCATGATCGCCTGCTTTTCTGCTTGACCAATCTTCTGTAATTGTTCTCTATTTGTCGCTCTTTCATTTTGAGTCCAATTATATGTATGATGCCATCCCACTTTTTTGAATTGACTCGCTACAAATTGAACAAGATGTTTGTTTTGAAAACCTGATGCAATATAGAAATTCATATGAATTTGCTGCTTATTTATACAAACAGAAGGGAAACTCCTTTTTAGCGCTCACGATAATAATAGAAGAGGAATCTTGTAAAAAAGGCCCCACCTTCAAAACTTATTTTGCGTTTAAGTGGTGGGGCGCCTGATGGTCCTCTTTTATTTTTTGTTTTTTATCACTTTCATCGGCTAACATTTCTAACTCAGCTGTTATTTCCGATTTTTCTAAGTTTCGTTCTTGTGAAAATTTTCTTGAAATGTAAACAATAACACTACCAACATACAAAACAAAACATATAATTAGAGCAGTATTTTCATAGAGACTCAGCTCCAACACAGTCACTCCTAATCCATTCATATTTTCACGCTCAAAGAACTGGAATTTCCCTATTAAATCTCTGTTATTGTAACATAAATATAGCAATTCTTCGAACCTTTCATTCTACTAAAAAAGACATGATTTTTTAGAAATCATGCCTCCGTAATATATTTCACAATGGTCTGTACTGCTTCTTTTCCACTATACTTTTTTAATTCTTTTTTATACTTCTCACAATTATAATGCAACTTTTCTATATGCTTCATAAGGGAAGTCACTGTTATATTTTCTTCATATAAAACCGAGGCATACCCTTGTCTTTCAAACGATTGTGCATTCAAAATTTGATCACCACGGCTTGAAGCTTTCGGTAATGGAATTAAAATCATCGGTTTTTGTAATGTTAAAAATTCAAAAATTGCATTTGATCCAGCACGTGAGATAACAAAATCCGTTGCCCCTAATACATCTGGTAATTCTCCGTGTACATATTCAAATTGTCTATACCCTTCTATGCTTTGTAACTTCTCATCTAGATTTCCTTTTCCGCATAGGTGAACAACTTGATAATTTTTAAGGAGCTGTGGCAATGCCTCTCGTACTGTTTCATTGATTTTCTTTGCTCCTAGACTCCCCCCATAACCGTGATGACTGGTTTTCTAGCATGGAATCCAAGAAAGTGTAGTCCTTTTTCACGATTTCCACGCAGCACTTCTTCCCTCACAGGCGAGCCTGTATAAACCACCTTTTCTTTCGGTAAATGCTGCGCAGCTTCTTCAAACGTAACAAATATTTTCGAAGCAAAGCGGAGTGCAATTTTATTTGCTAACCCTGGCGTCATATCGGACTCATGCAACAAAACTGGAACACGATTTAACCACCCACCAATTACTACTGGTACGGATACAAAACCACCCTTTGAAAAAATAACATCCGGTTTTAATTTTCGTATTCGCACATAAGCATCCATGACACCTTTCATAACAAGAAAAGGATCCTTTATATTTTTCAAATCAAAATAACGGCGTAACTTTCCGCTCGCTATACCATAATAGGGAATTCCTTCGTTCTCTATAATCGTTTTTTCAATTCCTTGATGAGAACCAATATAAGAAATATCCCACCCCTTTTCTTGCAAATGTGGAATAATTGCTAAATTAGGTGTCACATGCCCCGCCGAACCACCACCTGTAAAGACTATTCTGTTCATTTGTCTCCCCCTTCTACACTATAGTACACTAAAATATCGTGCTTCGGGGTGTGCAAACACCATTGCCGTTACAGATGCTTCCGGCTCCATCATAAATCCTTCTGTTAGTGAGATTCCAATTTCCTCTGGCTGAATTAAGCGAAATAATTTTTCTTGATCTGCAAGCTCTGGACAAGCTGGATACCCAAAAGAAACGCGAATCCCTTGATATTTCGTACGGAACCTTTCTTCCATTGTCATCTCCGGTGAATCCGGAATTCCAAAGCGATCACGAATTAACATATGTGTTTTTTCAGCCAATCCCTCTGCTAGTTCCAGCGCTAATGATTGAATGGCATGACTACGTAAATAATCCCCTTTCTCCTTCCACTCATCCGCAATATCACGAACACCTTGTCCAACTGTAACAGATAAAAAGGCGACATAATCCATTTCATCTCCGACCGGACGTAAATAATCTCCTAATGTACGGTATGGTGCTTTCCCTTGTCTTGGGAATGAAAAGCGCTCTAATACACGTGTATGATCGTCTGGATCATAAATAATGATCGTTTGTCCATCACTTTGGGCAGGGAAAAATTGATAAACAGCTTTTGGACGCAGCCAAGATTGACCTTCCCCCAGTAGTTCATCAATTAAACCGTTTAATTCATGCGCTCGTTTATCTCCTTCCCTAAGCAATTTTTTCACATTGCCTTTTAAACCAAGGTGATGTCCAATTAACATTTGTCTGTTTAAAAATGGCGCAAGATGTGAAACAGGGATATCACGAAGTACGACCCGTTTTGTCGAGTCTGGTATCATAACCTTCGCTGGTGTCAACGGTTCGATTACAGCTGGTAGCTCTGCTTTTTTCTCCTCTTGTTTCACAACAACATGAAGATGATGATTCTTTTTTTCCTGCTTCATTTTTTCTCGTTCTTCTTCTTTTTGTAGTCGATTAATAAGATCAAGTCCTGTCATCGCATCGCTTGCATATAGCACGAGTCCATTATAAGAAGGTGAAATACGGTTATTTGTAAACTTTCTTGTCAATGCCGCACCACCTACAACAATTGGAATATCAATATTTGCCGCTTGTAAATCTTCAGCAGTTGCTACCATTTGTTGCGCTGATTTTACTAATAATCCAGAAAGCCCGATAATATCTGGTTTCTTTTCTTTCACTTCTTGAACAATGCGATCAGAGCGGACATTGATTCCTAAATTGACAATATCATAGCCATTATTTGATAAAATAATTTCTACAAGGTTTTTACCAATGTCATGTACATCACCTTTTACAGTTGCTAGTAATACTTTTCCTTTTTTCGCACTATCACTAGATTCCATATAAGGCTCCAAATACGCTACAGCAGCTTTCATACTTTCTGCACTTTGCAGGACTTCAGCAACAATAAGCTCATTGTTATTAAACAAACGACCTACTTCATCCATCCCTGTCATAAGCGGACCGTTAATAATATCAAGTGGCCTTCTTCCTTCTATAAGCGCGAGACTTAAATCTTCTTGTAATCCTTGCTTTGTTCCTTCTACAATATAATTTGCTAACCTTTCATCAAGTGTTAATGTTTCTTGTATGATTGCTTCTTTTTTCTTGGCAACCCGATAAAAGTTCGTAAATTCTTCTAGTGTTTCTTTCGTTGTTTCGAATAATAGTGCATCTGCGAGTTCCTTTTCCTCTTCTGGAATGGATGCATAGCGCTCTAGTTTTTCAGTATTTACAATCGCGTAATCAAGCCCAGCCTTTGTTGCATGATATAAATAGACTGAGTTTAGCACTTCTCGACCAGCTGGCGGTAACCCGAACGATATATTACTTACACCTAAAATCGTTAAGCATTCTGGCAAAGCTTCTTTAATAAGACGAATTCCTTCTATTGTAGCTGCAGCAGAGCCAATATATTCTTCATCACCAGTTCCTACAGGAAAAACGAGCGCATCGAAAATAATATCGGATGGACGTATACCGTATTTCTTCGTTAATAATTCGTAACTTCTCTTTGCAATTTCTAGCTTTCTTTCTGCACTAACTGCCATGCCCTCTTCATCAATTGTCCCAACTACAATTGCCGCACCATATTTACGAAGAAGCGGCGTCACTTTCTCAAAACGCTCTTCTCCGTTCTCTAAATTAATAGAGTTAATGACGCCCTTCCCTTGTATATAAGTAAGAGCTTTCGCCATTACATTTTCATCCGTTGAATCAATCATAATTGGAACCTTTAATACTTTCGTAACCTCCGCTAAAAATTTTTCCATATCTTCCACTTCATCACGGTCAGGATCCGCCATACAAATATCAATAATGTGAGCATTTTTCTTCACTTGCGCCCTCGCAACTTCAGCAGCCTCTTCAAAGTTTCCTTCTGCTACTAATCGTTTGAATTTGCGTGACCCAATCACATTGGTTCTTTCACCAACAAATAACGGCCTCATGGAATCATCATATTGCAATGCTTCTAAACCACTAATCCCATGACCTTCTCGCTCATGATTTTCACGTGGCTGGAGAGACTCAAGTGAAGCTTTTATCGCTCGTATATGATCAGGTGTCGTCCCGCAGCAACCACCGATAATATTAATCCACCCTTCTTCAGCAAACTGTTTCACCTTTTCTGCAAGTGACGTTGGTGACTCATGATAATGCCCATCCTCGTCCGGAAGACCAGCATTTGGATAACATGAAATATAACACTCTGAGAGGTCTGATAAGGAACGGATATGTTCACGCATAAATTCTGGCCCTGTCGCACAATTTAATCCGACAGATAATGGTTTCATATGCTCAACCGATAAATAAAATGCCTCAATTGTTTGTCCTGCTAACGTTGTCCCCATCGGTTCAATCGTTCCTGAAATCATAAGTGGAACCGTATGATTTGCTTCCGTAAATGCTTGTTGAATTCCTAAATACGCCGCTTTCACATTACGCATATCTTGGCTCGTCTCTACAAGCAATACATCAATGCCGCCCCGTAATAATCCCCTCGCTTGCCTAGTGTATGCCTCAATTAACCCTTCGAAAGTTACACCACCAGTTACACTAATTGCCTTTGTCGTCGGTCCCATCGCACCTGCTACATATACTGCTTTACCACTCTCTCTTACAGCTTGTTTTGCTAGAAATGCCGCTCGCTCATTTAACTCTTCATCTAAATGAGCGAGCTCATAATCATGCAGTACGATATTTGTAGCACCAAACGTATTCGTCTCAATAATATCTGCACCTGCTTCAATGTAAGCTTTATGAATATCTAAAATAATATCTGGTCTTGTTTTTACTAAGTATTCATTACAACCTTCATATTCTTCTCCACCAAAATCTTCTGCTGTTAAATTCGCTTGCTGAATCATCGTTCCCATCGCACCATCTAATATTAAAATTTCATGGTGTAATCTCTCTTCTATTGATTTCATCAGTTGATTCCTTCTTTCACTTCTTGCTTTTCTTTCACATACTTAACAAGATTTTCTGTAATTTCATATTTTAAAAACGGTGTAATGAGATAAATGCCATTAAAGTATTTCATCGCGGCATCAATTAATTCTTGCGAAATACGAATCCCTTCTTCAATTGCAGCTTCTTGCATTTCATGCCCATCCATTCGCTGTCTTACTTCCTCAGGCAATGTAATACCTGGCACTTCAAAGTGAAGAAAATCAGCATTACGCTTACTTACTAAAGGCATAATTCCAATAAAGATTGGTTGTTCTAAGTGCTTTGTTGCCTCGTATACTTCTTCAATTAAGGATATATCGTAAATTGGTTGTGTTAAGAAATACTCAGCGCCAGCTGCAATTTTTCTCTCCATCCGCTTCACCGCTGCTTTTAAGTGTCTCACGTGCGGATTAAAAGCTCCTCCAACAGAGAATCTCGTCGCAGGGCCAATTGTTTTCCCTAAAATAGAACGCCCTTCATTCATTTCTTTAATCATTTTAATTAATTCAATAGAAGACAAATCATATACAGAAGTTGCTCCAGGAAAATCCCCAACTCGCGCCGGGTCACCTGTTAAAGCTAACACTTCTTCCATTCCTAAAGCTGATAAACCAAGTAAATGAGATTGCAAGCCAATCACATTATGATCACGGCACGTTAAATGCGTCAGCACTGGAATATCATGCTTCGTTAATAATGCCCCCATTGCCATATTTGAAATACGCGGAGATGCTAATGAGTTGTCCGCTAACGTAATCGCATCTGCTCCCGCTCTTCTCAATGCTCTTGCTCCTTCAAAAAAGCGCTGCGTATCCAATGTCTTTGGCGGATCTAACTCAACGACAACTGTTGTTTGCTTCTTTGCTTTCTCCGCGAGCGTAACATGAGTGCTAGCACGTTTTGTTTGCATATGAACTACTTGTTGTCTTTGAACAATTTGTTTTTCTGTAACAGGCGTTACATTCGCAATCGCACGCTTCATCCCTTCGATATGTGCTGGCGTTGTACCACAACACCCCCCTAGCAAACGAATACCTTGTTCAATAAATTTTGGTGTCATCTCTTCAAAATAAGCAGGGCTTCCTTCATATACGTACCGTCCTTCTACATAGTTTGGAAGGCCTGCATTTGGATAAGCTGATAAATAACCATTTTTCGGAATCGATATCATTTTAAAAGCTTCCGTCATATGAAGCGGTCCTAACTGACAGTTTAAGCCGACTACATTTGCACCGTAATCTAAAAGCCGCGCTAATATTTCATTTACATCATTCCCATTTTGTGTTGTGCCAGCTTCATGAAGCGCTAGCTGCGCAATAATTGGTATATCCGTTTTCTTCCTTAGCACTTTCACTGCATGTAGTAATTCAAATTCATCGTAAAAAGTTTCAAGTAATAGCCCATCCACACGTTCTTCTATTAATGCCCCAGCTTGCTCAAGCAACATAAATTCCCGTTCCATATCAGTCGTTGTGACTGCACCGATATGTTTCATTCCACCAATTGTACCTAAAATAGCATTCTTATCTGTCACAGATGCTTTCGCCAGTTTTACCGCCGCTCTATTAATTTGAACAACCTGATTTTCTAGTCCATATGTACGTAATTTTGCTTCATTTGCTCCATACGTATTTGTTTGAATCACATCTGCACCAGCAGCTACATATTGTTTATGAATAGATATAATTAAATCTGGATCTGATAGATTTAATTCTTCAAAACTACTTTGCAACCCATGGGAATGCAATAACGTACCAATTGCTCCATCACCGATAACAATTCCTTTTGACAATAGATCTAAAATTTTCACTTGTCTCCCTCTTTTCTATCAATATAAAAACCCCCTCTTCACCTTGAAGAGGGGGATATCATCTATCCTCCTCTTATCATGCAAAACACATTGTTTTGCAGGTATTAGCACCGTTTCAAACATTTCGTTTGAAGGTTGCCGGGTTTCACAGGGCCTTTCCCTCCACCGCTCTCAATAAGAGTTTGTCTTTATTATTTTGTATGTAATTAAAAGAAAATAGGTTATCCTTTCATATAAATCCATTTTGATTTTCTAATATATAAGTCGCCGCCACGAAGAACAAAAGGTGACTTACACTCGTTTTCTCCCTTTGTTTTAACTTTGCATGGGGTAAGAAGAGGATGTGACCGCTTCTATGTATAAACGGATGCTCTTCCCACCTTAATAGAAAAGTTTTATGTCGGTTGTTCAATTTGTATTTATATAACAATCTTTGTTAATTTTTTCATAAATTTAGCATGAGATAGACTAAAAGTCAATGAAATTAGAAGGAAAATAAAAATTATTTAAAATAAAGTTGCAATTCAATTATCTTTTGTTGTAAAGTTAAAATCATAATAAAATTTCATACAAACTATTCTTATCTAGAGAGGTAGAGGGACTGGCCCTATGACACCTCAGCAACCATTAACACGTTCGTTAATAAGGTGCTAATTCCAGCAAATTGTGAAAAGATTTGACAGATAAGAAGAAGACTATATTCGCATGAAAGCCTTCTTCTTAGAAGGCTTTTTTATTTTTATCAAGGAGGAATTTCACATGTCAACAATCGAAACAAAACTAGCTCAAATCGGAAATCGTAGCGAAACTACAACAGGAACGGTTAATCCCCCTGTTTACTTTTCAACAGCTTATCGTCATGAAGGAATCGGAAAATCAACAGGTTTTGATTATTCGCGAACAGGGAACCCAACACGTGGTCTTTTAGAACACGCAATTGCTGATTTAGAAGAAGGTGAGCGAGGTTATGCCTGTAGTTCAGGAATGGCAGCTGTTCTTCTTGTTCTTTCTTTATTCCGGTCTGGAGATGAACTTATCGTATCAGAAGACTTATATGGAGGAACCTATCGCTTATTTTCGGAGCATGAGGAAAAATGGAATATTCGATGTAGATACGTAGATACACAATCTATTAAACAAATAGAACAAGCCATCACTTCTCAAACGAAAGCTATTTTTATAGAAACACCAACCAATCCATTAATGCAAGTAACCGATATTGCAGCTGTCGCAACTGTCGCAAAACGACATGGCGTCCTGCTTATTGTAGATAATACTTTCTACACTCCTTATATACAACAACCCTTGACAGAAGGAGCAGATATTGTCCTTCATAGCGCCACAAAATATTTAGGTGGTCACAACGATGTATTAAGCGGACTTGTCGTTGCAAAAGGTCAAGCGCTTTGCGAAGAACTTGCCCACTATCATAACGCTTCTGGTGCTGTACTAAGCCCATTTGATTCATGGTTATTAATTCGCGGTATGAAAACATTAGCTCTTCGTATGAAACAACACGAAGAAAATGCAAAGAAAATCGTTTCTTATTTAAACGAGGAAGACGGTGTAACCGATGTTCTTTATCCAGGAAGAGGCGGTATGATTTCATTTCGGCTTCGCGATGAAAAATGGATAAATCCTTTCTTACAATCTTTATCATTAATTACCTTTGCAGAAAGCCTTGGCGGAGTTGAAAGTTTAATGACATATCCAGCAACACAAACACATGCAGATATCCCAGAAGAAGTACGTACAGCACGCGGTGTATGTAATCGCCTCCTTCGTTTCTCCGTTGGTATTGAAAACGGTGAAGATTTAATTCAAGACTTAAAGCAAGCTATTAAACATGTAAAAGAAGGTGTAAGAATATGAGTTATTCAATAGATACACTCTTACTTCATAACCAATATAAACATGATTCACAAACAGGCGCTGTTAACGTTCCCATCTATAATACATCAACATTCCATCAATTTGATGTAGATACATTTGGAAAATACGACTACAGTCGATCTGGTAATCCAACGCGAGAAGCACTAGAAGATATTATCGCTTTACTAGAAGGGGGAACGAAAGGATTTGCCTTTGCATCTGGAATTGCAGCGATTTCTACTGCCTTTCTTCTTTTATCACAAGGCGATCATGTTCTTATTTCTGAAGATGTGTATGGAGGGACTTATCGCATTGTAACAGAGGTTCTATCTCGTTATGGAGTTTCGCATACATTCGTTGACATGACAAATTTAGAAGAAGTAAAACAAAATATTAGACCGAACACAAAAGTCTTTTACGTTGAAACACCATCCAATCCATTATTAAAAGTAACCGACATTCGTGCTGTTTGCGAATTAGCAAAATCCGCCGGGGCACTTACATTTGTTGATAACACATTTTTAACACCATTATTCCAAAAACCACTTGAACTCGGAGCGGATGTTGTACTCCACAGCGCGACAAAGTTTATTTCTGGTCACAGTGATGTTACAGCTGGATTAGCGGTTGTAAAAGATGAGGAACTCGCTAAAAAACTCGGCTTCTTGCAAAATGCATTTGGTGCTATATTAGGACCACAAGATTGTTCTCTCGTTCTTCGCGGTCTGAAAACATTACACGTACGTCTCGAACACTCAGCAACAAATGCGAATAAAATTGCTCATTACTTACAAAAGCACTCGAAAACTCAGAATGTGTATTATCCTGGATTAGAATCACACAGTGGCTATAACATACAACAAACACAATCAAAATCTTCCGGTGCTGTTTTATCTTTCACGTTGCAATCTGAAGATGCGCTGCGCCAATTTTTATCACAAGTGAAACTTCCTGTATTCGCGGTAAGTTTAGGAGCTGTGGAATCCATCCTTTCTTACCCTGCAAAAATGTCACATGCAGCATTATCACAAGAAGCACGTGATGAAAGAGGTATTTCTAATTCATTGCTTCGTTTATCAGTTGGCCTTGAAAATGTAGATGATTTAATTACTGATTTTGAAAATGCACTTTCTTATGTCGAAGAACCTGTAAATGCATAAATACATTCGTTTAAACTCCAATCTAAAAAGAACCTTAATGAGGTTCTTTTTAGATTTCTATTTGCATAGTGTCATATGCAAACATAATATTAAGCCCTTCTTCTTGAAGGACCATCGCGATTTCACGTAGTTCATCATGACCAAGATCGTCAACTTCTTCAACATGCGTAATAATTGTTTTCTTCGCTCTTAGTTTTTTCACAACTTCTAACGTTTCTTCAAATGTCCCTTCTCGTATCCTCTCAATGTACGCACGCTCGAGCAACCGCTCTTTTGTTTTCCAGTTAAATTCAACCATCCCCATTGGTAATATTGCTAAATCTAAATTTCCTATTAAATGCGCTGGCGGTTTCCATTTATATAGTTCATCAGGTGCAATTAGTACTTTCGTTTCATTTTTTTCTAATAAGAACGCATATACATATTCTTCATGTAAACGGAACGGGGTAACTTTAATATTGTTCTTAATAAAAGAATGCCCGTCTTGTAAAACTTGAAGATCTATCCATTCTTGTTGATGCATAAATTGTAAATGATCCCATGAACCTAAAAATTGTTTCATATCCTCAGCTACTTGTTCTGGTAAATAAACGATTGTTTCCCAATCTTTCTTTGTTTGAAAATCCATTGTTTCCCAAATCCTTCTTCCCATCGTATGATCCGGATGCCAATGTGAATAAATTCCTACTTCCACTCTATGAATATGAGCGCGTTCTAATTGCAAACGTATTTCCTCTGGCGTGTCAATCAATAAATTAATATCATGAATAAACACACTCGGTCCCATCCGGCTATACGGGACACCTTTTTCACGAGCTTCTTTACACACTTTACTATTGCTTCCCGGTCTTGGAATTGGAATCGCTCCACCTGTTCCTAAAAATTCAATTTTCATGTTATCCCCTCTTTCCATCCAAAATCTCTATTCTATATAAGGGTATAAAACACCTTTTTCTTATTATTTTAAAAATTTTGTATATTTGTTTGAAAGAACAAAAAATTCATGATAAAATCGTGTTATAAATGTATCTGTATCTTCAAACATATTGTAATTTTCACCAAAAAACATCTTGTTACAAAAAGTACAAATTTTGCAAAGTTATTTACATCACGTTCTCTTTTCTTACAATTTCTTTACTTTAGAACATTTTTTCTGCAACAACTATTTTCTTTTCTTTAGATTTTTGGTATGTATAGTATGGGTATAACAGCTCGCATGGAGGTGGAAAAAACATGTTAGAAACCTTTCAAAAGGAATTAGAACTGTACGAAAATAATGCAGAATTATTGAAAGTTCTTGCTCATCCTGTTCGTTTATGTATTGTAAAAGGGTTAATCGAACGTGGTCCAAGCAATGTTTCGACAATGTACACAGGCTTAAATATGCCACAATCTACGATTTCACAGCATTTAGCGAAATTAAAAAGCGCTAAAATTGTTTCTAGTGAAAGAAAAGGATTAGAAATTTACTACAAAGTAGAAAATGAAACAATCATCCAACTTGTTCGTGTATTACTAGGTTAGGGGTAACCAAACAGAAAAGGGCGTATTCTATATTTTCTATCTCATATCTTTAATATAAATATATATCATGAGAGAAAATATACAATACTACATATCCTAAAGTCGTATCAAAAAAACAAGACGCAGAATCATTCTACGTCTTGTTTTTTTCTATATATGTAAATACTGCTTTAAATCAAAATGTGACATTCCTTTTTTTTGCATAACAACATCAAAAGCATCGCTCATCCCTCCATGTAAAATCATAGAACGAATCGCCCTGTTTTGTTTCTGTTTCGCAGAAAAAGGATCGGAATCTTGATGACTAGCAAGTTGTTCTAATATACCTGCCGCAAGTAAAAACTCCCTTTGTTTTGTATGCCACACTGTATATAGAGCACTCTCTTCTCCTATTTTCTTCAATTCATCCCAATGAATATGTGTTGTTATATCCATTTCACCTGGATACTCGAGCGGATTCCGAATGAGCCTATGGTTATAATACCCTCTTAAACTCCCTTCACGATGCGCAGGATGCATCCACTCCGCCATTATATATCCATAATCAACCGTGATGAATAAGCCTTTCTTGAGCCATCTTGCAACTTCTTGCACATAGGTTTCCATTGCTAGTGGCACTTCAAATCGTTGTCCTTCAGAAAGTTCAATATGATGTCTTTGGAGGTAACTCCTTATGCTTTCTTCTATCGGCCTTACTACTTCCCCAAGCTTTCCTTCATCCGTATACGTAATCCGTACTTCATACAAATTGCCATTTCGCTTCTCAACCACTTTAACAGGAAATGCATCAAACAATTCATTTGAAAAAACAACTCCTGTAAAAGACTCACCTAACTCCTCATAGGATTTGTACTGCGAAACATTTTGAAATGAATCAAGCTGACGTTTTTGTAATTTTCTATGGAAAGGACTCACTTCAATAATAGAATACTGTAAATTTGTAAAAGTCTCCGGAGAGAACTGCTTCCATTCTTGTAAAACAGCATAAGCAAATCTCCCTGTTCCTCCGCCAATTTCACAAATATTTGGAGGGATTTCTCCATTTTGGACAAGACGAATAAAAAAACGTGCGAATGTCTTTGCAAATACAGAAGAAATATTACTACTTGTAAAAAAGTCACCATTCCTTCCGATTTTCTCACGTTCTTTCATATAGTATCCGCACTCCTCATCATATAGTGCAAGGTTCATGTATGTGCTATATGAAATCGAATAATCCTTTTCTTTCTCCATCCATTTTCTTAAAATGAACTCCATCACCATATAGCTCCTTATTGTAAAAATGGATTATTTTCTTTTTCGAAACCAATATTTGTTTCTGGTCCATGTCCGCATAATACTGCCGTTTCATCTGGCAGTACAAATAGTTTTTCTTCAATGCTTCCAATTAATTCTGCAAAACTTCCTCCTGGTAAGTCTGTTCGACCAATACTCATTTGGAATAATACATCACCTGAAAATACAGCACTTGCCTCTTTACAATAATACGAAATGCTACCTGGAGAATGCCCTGGCGTCTCAAACATTTCAAATGTAAAGGCTCCAATCGTTAACGTTCCTTCACCTTCAATCATTTGATCAGCCGGTTTCGCTGTAATACTTCGATTCATCATAAAGATTTGTGAACCATTGACATCCGCATCACCTAACCAATCTGCTTCCTCCCTATGTACATACACCGGAATATGAAAAGCATCTCTCACAGTATCAACGGCACCAATATGATCGAAATGAGCATGCGTTAATAAAACCGCTAATGGTTTTAATTGTTCTTCTTGTAAATACGTTACGAGCTTCTCTCCTTCACTACCTGGATCAAAAATAATACATTCTTTTTGATCATTGCTTAAAATATATGCATTTGTTTGTAATGGCCCTAATGGCATTTGTATCCATTTCATTTTAAAATCTCCTCCAGTAGTTAAACTTACTTTTATGATACAACATTTCTTTCCCTTAGGAAAAGAAACGATGCTATCTCGACAATCATTTCTAAAACATGTACAATAAAAAAGAATAAATATTGCAAAAACTCAAACGAAAGAATGAGAGAGCAGAGGGGGATCATATATGGGTCTTGTTATCATTTTTGCACTAGTCACTCTGTTAGCTGTATTCGCAACTCTGAGAACGTTACGTGAAAAAAATCTACTTGCGGGCGGCTTTGCTATTGCAACCGTACTTGTTTTCGGATGGTTTACAATTATGACTGTCCTTAATAGCGGGTACCCACCTGCTACTTAGTTTACTTACCGTTCTATTCTTCATCAAGATTTTGCATAAAAAGAGGAAGGGATTTCCCTTCCTCTTCTCATTATCATGCAAATATCAGTCGCCTTATCTTAGTTTCGATTCGGCCTCACTGATGACTTTTTTACTTCATAACTTCATATTTATGCTTCTTCACAAGCCAAGCTCCACCGATTACACCAGCATCATTACCAAGTGTTGCAATCGCTAACTTCGTGCTCTTAACAGCGCGTGAAAATGCATACTGTTCAAAATAGCGCTGAATTGGCTGTAATAATGCATCACCTGCTTTAGATACACCACCGCCAATGACAATCTTTTCTGGATTTAACGTACTAGAAAGATTCGCTACAGCTAGCCCTAAATAAGAAGCTACTTTTTCTACAACTTGTCCCGCTAAAACATCACCTTGTCCAAGTGCTTCAAACACATCTTTAGATGTAATACGTCCCTCTTCTTCTAACATAGAGCGAAGTACACTTGATTCATCTGTATTTTGTAATTTTTGCATAGCAACACGTACGATACCTGTTGCAGATGCTACTGTTTCCAAACATCCAGATTTTCCGCAATTACAAGGAAATGCATTTTCTGTTACAACTGTAATATGTCCAATTTCACCAGCAGCACCACTTACACCGTGCACAATCTCACCATTTGTAATTACACCGCCGCCAACACCTGTTCCAAGTGTCATACAAATTAAATCTTTTGCACCTTCTCCAGCACCTTTCCACATTTCACCAAGTGCTGCTAAGTTTGCATCATTATCAACGACAACAGGTAAACCTGTTTCTACTTCTAATAAATCTTTCAATGGATAGTTTTTCCACCCTAAGTTAACCGCTTCATAAATCATACCCGAAGCAACATGTACAGGACCAGGAGCGCCCATACCAATACCAATTAACTTGCTCTTTAGCTCCCCTAGTTCCTCTAACTTTTTATCAATTGCTTTTGCTACATCTAATGTAATATGTTTTCCTTGCTCACTTGTATTCGTTGGGATTTCCCACTTATGTAAAATTTCACCGTACACATTAATAAACGCTAATTTAATCGTTGTCCCACCAAGGTCAACACCAACTAACCATTTTTCTTCCATTTTTGCTAACCTACCTTTATCTAATTCTTGCTCATCTCTTTTTGAATCTCTTGCTTTAGTAGAAATAAAGCTGTTTGATAGTCTTTTGGCTCAATCAACTGTGATTGATTTAATTCACGCAATTCATCTTGCATTAATTGTAAATCAGCAATTCTGTCACCTGTGTAAATGATTGTGCCAAATTTTTTTAGCAATTGCTGAATATCATAAATTGATATCATTTCATCACCCTTTATGCCCACTTATTATGGAAATATAATAAGAAAACGTTCACATATTTTATTATAATCAACAAGAAAAAGCCCCGTCAATTTTTATTTATCTATACAAGTTCATTTTGAACTATTGTTTCTTTTTCTGTAATAATTTTTTGTACATTTTGATCAAACGGCTCTGTCGGAATGTAACTTACAATTTGAAAGTCAAACGCTAATGATAATGTTTTCCCTTCATACTCTGCAAGATAACGATCATAATAACCACCGCCGTATCCGATACGTTCTCCTCGTCTTGTATACGCAACTCCAGGGACAAAAAGAAGCTCAATTTCATTTGCCTCTACTTCTACTGTTAACGCCGGTATTGGTTCACGCAAGCTCATATATACTGTTTCTAATTGATCAAAATTTGTAATTTGACGAAAAGTCATTGTTCTTGTTTCTCTATTACACTTTGGTACAACCACCTTTTTACCTTCTCGCCATGCTTGTTCAATAATAACGTATGTATTAACTTCATTTTCCATTGAAAGAGTAATCCCTATTAGTTGCGCGTCTTTCCACTCTTTTTGTTCATATAAGGAAAATACAATTTGTTCTGATAAAGTTTTATGCTGTTCTTTCGGTAAAGAATTCATTTGTCCTACTATTTTTTTACGTAAACGTACCTTCTCCTCTTTCACACTCTTTTCCCCCTATAAAGTGATCCCTATTGCAAAAATAAATTTTATTCTTGTAAATAGTTTATCATTTTTTTCGAGCATCATCACTTTTCAATTAGGGAGATAGCCATATAAAAAAAGAAACAGTAGGAAATATTCCTACTGCTTACTTTGTTTCACGGTGTAACGTAGACTTCTTGTCACGCTTGCAATACTTTTTAAGCTCAAGGCGCTCCGTGTTGTTACGTTTATTTTTCTTTGAGATATAGTTACGATCTCCGCATTCTGTACATGCTAGAGTAATATTCACACGCATTCTTATTTCCCTCCAGTCACTAATAACTTAAATCAGACTATACTATAATACCACTTTTAAAATAAAAATTCTACACCTTTTGATATTGTCTAATTTTTTCTATAAGAGTTTTCATATTTTCCTTTGCTATTACTGGGTTTCTCGCATGTGAATAGACAAGAAATTTTGGATGTTTTGCATCAGAAACAATATAAGACCACTCTTTTTCTGTATATTTAAACTGGATTCCCTCTAATACTTCGACCTCCCTTTTTTCCATATCTTGCAATAACATTCCCATTACTTTCCCTTTCTCTTTCCATGAACAAACAACTTCATCACATAACAAGTAAAGAGGTGGTGATTGTTCTAACATCATCGACAAAGTGTTCCCTTGCTGGGCAATTAGTTCGAATAATTTTCCAATTCGATATAAAATATCTTGTTGCCACCTCATTTGAAACTCACTTTGTTCACCATACATATAAAAAAGAAGATAGCACTCTCCTAATTTTAACGATAATGGATACACACTTCCTGTTTTCTCAAGTAATAAATTAGGCACCTCAATTTCTTCACAATTTGCACTTTGGTAAATTACACCATGATTGTCATATAACTCAAATTTATTCCCTTGTTCATAAAACATAAGAGCCATATGAGCACGACTTGATTTCATTAACAATTTAACATGTTCTTTTTGCTCGTTAGCATAAATCCATGTAATTGTACAACCAAGCTTTTTCAAGAAGGATATAAGTAATGGCTGAATCATTTCATCCCTTTTATTAATAAGAAGGTGAAATGTTTGCTTTCGTATCGTTTCGATATCTAAATGCGCTAAGAGAGCTTCAACATATTTGTCTAAACAAACATATACCGTTTCATTTCGTCCCATGTCTTTATCATATACGTAATGAAATGCTTCTGACGTATATAAGTGTTCCAGTTCTTTTTGCTGTTTATACGATAGCCGTATGCCACCCTGACCATATAGTTGCATGATAATTCCTTCTGCTTGTTCAAAGCGAATAAAAACGCCCCCTGCACACCCAAGCTCGTGAATGGCATATTGAAAAGCTGAATCGTTCATTTCTTGACATTCCATCGTATACAAACCAACACTATGAATGGCATGTAGAAATAATTTTTTAAAAATACCAACCTCTACATCCTCATATCCCCCAACCAATATACGCTCCCCTTTTTCAAAAAGAGAACCATATGCCATTGCAACTTTCACAACAATTTGAGGTGTCATTTCTATATTACCTCTACCTACTACCCTGCTTTTTTGTAACCAACCTGCGGTTTTTTCATTTTCAGTAATTCCTGACGAGGCAATAATAGAATGGCTATCGATCACTTTACCCGGCCATAGCTTTCCATTTTGTTGTATCACTGTATTTTTTCCAATCTGGCAATAATCTGCGACCACACTTTTCTCAAATAAAGTAACATCATCTTTAATCATCGCATTTTCTCCAACCGTCGCTTCTACTAACTCACAGCGTTTCCCTACATACGTGTGGGCAAGAACTATACTTTTTTGAAGGTACGTATAATCTGATATCGTGCTACGCTTACCAATAATTGAATACGGCTCAATGATCACCCCTGCTCCAATGATTGCTCCTTCTCCAATGAAAGATGGCCCATGCATTTTTGTTCCCTTTTCAATCGTTACTCCTTCTCCCATCCAAACCATCGGTAATACTTCCGTATAAGAAATTGGTACCTGTACTTTCTTTGTAAGTAAGTCAAACTGAGCCTGCCTATATTGATCTAACGTACCAATATCTAACCAGTACCCTTCCGCTTCATATCCAAAGAGCGCCTTTTTATTTTCTAACAAAGGAAATACATGCTGACTAAAATCAAAAAAACGCGCTGATGAAATATAAGAAAAAATTTCGGGATCCATAATATAAATGCCTGTATTTACAGTATTTGAAATCACTTCATTCCAACTCGGTTTTTCCATATAACGTATAATTTCATGCTCTCTATTCATAACAACCGAGCCAAATGACAGTGGGTTTTCCACTTCCTTCACAAACATCGTAACCAACCTATTCTTACACTTATGAAATTCAATTCCTTTCGATAAATTAAAATCCGTCAATGCATCCCCGCTAATTACAACAAATGGTTCATCTAAAAACACTTCTGCTTGTTTAATGCTTCCAGCCGTACCAAGTGGTGGTGAATCTTCGAAATAGTGTAACTTTACTCCCCATTTACTTCCATCACCAAAATATCGCTTGATAGCTGTACTCATATATTGAACTGTAATTGCAATCTCATGAATACCATGACGCTTTAGTAACTCAATATTGTATTCCATCACTGGTTTTTCAAGTAATGGTAACATTGGCTTTGGAATATTACATGTTAACGGTCTAAGACGCCTTCCCTTTCCTCCAGCTAAAATAACCCCCTTCATATACATTCATCCTCCACTTTTATAATGTTGAACGACCTTGTATATCATATGTATGTCACTTATGTAGAAATTAACCTTTTCACTTCACTACACCTTGCAAGTAAGCGCTTACCTTTTAAAAATTTAATAATAGAAAAACATACTACTAAAATTCAACAAGTTGCTGTTTTCCTCATCCTCCAACAATCGGTATTCCCAAAAACAAATGACCTTATATTGTTTTATTTTTCCATATTATGATACATCTTATCATCATAGACAGAACAAAACAACGAGCTTTTTTTGTCATGTTTTGACTAAAAAAAGCAAGTGATAGTTCGTCACTTGCTAGCATTTTCTTCTTATTCATTTAATAAATAATGTTTCCCTTTCACTAAATAAAAAACATTCTCGGCAATATTCGTAATGTGATCTGCTACACGTTCAATGTAACGTGCAATAAAAGATAATTGTGTAATTTGCGTAATCGTTTCAGGGTGTTCAGGGACAGAGGAAATAAACTCACGAATCGCTCTCCCGTATATTTCATCAACAGAATCATCCATCTCTGCAATTTGTTTTGCAGAGGTTAAATTTTCTTCTTGATATGCTTCTAGCGATAACTTTAACATATCCGTAGCAATCGTAAACATTTGCTCTAAGTTCTGTAAGTTTACAGATATATCTTTTTCTCCAAGTCGAATAGTTGATTTCGCAATATTTACAGCATGATCTGCAATACGCTCTAAATCTGTTGCCGTTTTAATCGAAACAAAAATTCTTCGTAAATCACTCGCAACAGGTTGCTGCTTTGTAATTAACATAAGTGCAAGGTCATTAATTTCTTCTTCTAAATTATCCATGCGGTAATCACCATCAATAACTTCCAGCGCTGTCTCTACATCTCTCTTTCGAAGTCCTTCCATAGAACGAAAAAGAGCTTCTCTTGCCAATTCTCCAAGTTCAATCACCTTTTGCTGTAATGTTTGTAAGTCATAATGAAATTGCTCCCTTACCACGTTGGTTCCCCCTTTAGCTGTTACGTGTATATAAAGTAATAAAAGCCCCTTTTAAGAGGGGCTTTACTCCCAAAAATATTAACCAAATCGTCCTGTAATATAATCTTCTGTTCGTTTATCTGTAGGAGTCGTAAATAATTTATTTGTATCTGTATATTCAACAACCTCACCGCTTAGGAAGAAAGCTGTCTTATCAGAGATACGTGCAGCTTGTTGCATATTATGAGTTACAATGACAATACTAAAGTCTTTCTTTAACTCTTGAATTAATTCTTCAACTTTTAATGTAGAAATTGGATCCAATGCCGATGTCGGTTCATCCATTAAGATTACATCCGGCTCAATCGCTAAACAACGCGCGATACATAAACGCTGTTGTTGGCCACCCGATAAACCGTATGCATTATCATGTAATCGATCTTTTAATTCATCCCAAATCGCCGCACCACGTAAACTTTTTTCAACGATTGTATCAAGTGTCTTCTTATCACGAATACCATGAATCTTTGGACCATAAGCAACATTTTCATAGATAGATTTCGGAAATGGGTTCGGTTTTTGGAATACCATTCCAACATGCGTACGTAATTCTTCAACAGGATATGACTTTTCAAAAATATTTCGATCCCGATATTCAATTACTCCCGTTGTACGAACAATAGGTACTAGCTCTACCATACGGTTTAACGTTTTTAAATATGTTGATTTCCCGCAACCACTCGGTCCAATAATTGCCGTTACTTCATTCTCATGAATGCTTAAATTCACGTCTTTTAATGCATGATCTTCTCCATACCATAAGTTTAAATTTTTTGTATCAAATACAACCTTCTTCGCTGCTGACTCAATTTTCATTTCATTTTTCACCTGTACATTTACTACTGTTGCTACCATCTTGAATTCCCCTTTCATCCACTACTTACGATTTCGTAACCATAAGACAACCGCATTCATAATGAGCAACAATCCTAATAAAACAATCATACCGGCTGCTGCTACATGCTGAAACTCCTCTTGCGGTCTACTCATCCAATTAAAAATTTGAATCGGTAAAACTGTAAATCTATCAAACATGTTAAATGGGATATAATTAGCAAATGCGAGCGCTCCAATGACTAATAGTGGTGCTGCCTCTCCAATTGCCCTCGATAACGCCAAAACACATCCCGTTAAAATTCCTGGCAAGGCAGTTGGCAATACAACCTGATACATCGTTTGCCATTTTGTAGCACCGACGCCATACGAGGCTTCTAGCAGAGAACTCGGTACCATACGAATTGCTTCTTGACTCGACACAACAACTGTTGGTAATACAAGAAGGCTCATTGTGAAGGCTGCTGTTACGATACTCTCCCCTAAATGAAGACCATATACAAAGATCGTTAAACCAAGCAATCCAAACACAACAGATGGCACACCCGCTAATGTTTGAATATTTAATTCTATGACCCTTGTGAATACAGAGTGCTTTGCATAGTGTTCTAAATAAAGAGCTGTACCTACCCCAAATACAAAGGAAACTGGCACTACTATACTCATGAATAAAATTGTTCCTGACAATGCAGCGGCAATACCAGCTTGCTTTGGATTACGCGAGGCAAAGTTCATAAAAAAATCTATTGAAAGATAACTTACACCTTTTTCAAAAATTTGATAAAGCAATAAAATTAGTATGCAAATAGAAAATAGCATTGTCATATAAGAAATCGATTTATATATTCGATCCTTCCAAAAACGCGATGCCATATTTTCTTTTATTTTCTTATGATTCAGCATCCGCATCTTATATCACCTTTCTAAAACGGCGCATAATCTGCTGCGAAATCATATTCATCATGAATGTAAACATAAGTAATGTCGCACCTACAGCGTACATGCTATAGTACGTTATCGTTCCGTGCGGAGCATCACCCAAACTCACTTGTACAATATAAGCCGTTAACGTTTGAATGGAGTGCGTCGGGTTTATCGATACATTGGGTGTTGAACCTCCAGCGATGACCACAATCATCGTTTCACCAATTGCACGTGAAGCCGCTAATAGAATTGCAGCCATAATACCGGTAAACGCAGCTGGAAATACAACTTTTCGCACAGTTTCAAAACGCGTTGCACCTAACCCAAGTGAGGCTTCTTTTATTCCTTTAGATACGGCTCTCATCGCATCTTCAGAAAGAGAAGCAATGGTTGGAACCATCATAATCCCTATAACAACCCCTGGACTAATCGCATTAAAAAACTGTAAATCTGGAATGATACGCTGCAGGGCTGGTGTGACGATCGTTAAAGCAAAAAAACCATATACAATCGTAGGAATGCCTGCTAATAGTTCTAAAATGGGCTTTAACACTTTTCTAGCAAAATGTGAAGCATATTCATTTAAAAATATGGCACATCCTAGTCCAATTGGAATAGCTACCATCATAGCAATTGTTGTTACAAATACGGTCCCACATATGAGAGGAAGTATTCCAAACTTCGGCTCTTCAAAAAATGGTAACCATTCTTTTTCAGTAAAAAAAGAATGTATTGGTATTTCATGAAAAAACATAATCGTTTCATTCGCTAGCGTAACGATAATGCCTATCGTTGTTATGATAGATACGCTAGCAATCGCCTTTAGTAGTAACGGAACCATTCGATTGATTCGCTGCGTTTTTTTTCTTTTGATTGTATTTCTTTCAATCAAATGTTGCACAGAAAATGTAATTTGACTTTTGTCATTTCGAGCCAAAGATGAAAACCCCTTTCCATCCTGACATTATCTTTTTATTTCTGTTAACATTCGCAGCTGTTCACTATATTTTTTTTGTGGTAACTTAACATATCCGACTTCTTCAGCAAGCCTGCCCGCATGTTGCATCATAAATGTCACATACTCTGCCACGCTGCTTTTATTTCGAATAGAGTCATGATTTACATATGCAAATAGCGATCTTGACAATGGCTTATAACTACCAGTTTGAATGGTTTCTTTCGTTGGTCGTACACCATTTACTTTTATAGCTTTTACCTTATCTTGATTCGCCGTATAGTACGCATACCCCACAAATGCAATTGCATTTTTATCATTCATTACTCCTTGCACAATGACTTGATCGTCTTCAGATAAAGAGACTGTTTTTGCAAGACGATTGTTTTGCAAGACAACACTTTGAAAATAATCATACGTACCAGAATCGACACCTGGCGCATAAAATTGCACCTTTTCATGCGGCCACCCTGGATGAATATGTGACCATCGTTTCGTTTTTCCATTTTCACTCCATAATAGACGCAATTCCTCTATTGTCATATTATCTGCCCATGTATTTTCACAATTCACAATGATTGTGAGGCCATCATAAGCAATTTCAAATGGTGTAAACTGGATGGAGTTTTTTCTCATAAAATCTTCTTCTACTTGTTTCACCTTTCGTGAAGCATTATTAATATCTACTTCACCTTTTCCAAAACGATGAAATCCTCCTCCTGTCCCAGATATACTAATAGAAATTTTTACACGCGGGTCTTTTTTTGTGTATTCTTCCGCTATCGCTTCCATAATGGGAAAGACCGTTGAGGATCCATCAACTCTCACTTCCCTCACATCATTAGCAGCGGATGTAGTAGACACATACGAAAACATAAAGCATGTCGATATTACAAAAATCTTGATACATTTTCTTGTCCACTTCACGTGTAGCTCCTCCTAGAAGTATCCCGAAGTAACAGGATTACAAATATAAGAATAATGCCGAACTATTAATTCGGTTTTAATAATTTGTAAAAGTTTTGTAAAGTTCAACTTAATATGAAGGAATACGATGCTCCTTTCTCATTTTCACTTCTTTTCTCAAAAGTAAATATATAACCGGTCATACTATGAGAGAGTTCATTTTTTCAGCACATCATTTTGCGTATATGATACGCTTGTCCACAATTACTATACTCTATGCATAAAATACAAAAAAAGCACACTATCTTTTGAGATAGTGTGCCAAATTTACATATTTTTATTCTTCTTTACCTTTTTCATCCTTCGGAGCTTCACCTGTGATTTCTTGTTTCTTCAGTTCAAAGTAAGCGTCCGTAATGGCACGGCCGATATCTCCGTTAACTCCAGATTTATCGTTGTGTACCCATGGAACAACAACGGAGAATGCAACTTCAGGATTATCAAGCGGCGCATAACCTACTAATGTTAAGTTATAAGTTGGTACAGGCTCGCCTTTTGCATTTCTTCCGATGTCTTTATTACCGCCATAAAATGTTTGTGCTGTTCCTGTTTTCCCGGCAGCTTTATATGGTGCATTACTAAAGTATTTTGCACCAGTACCACCTGAATCATTAAATACTTGTCTAAATCCTTCTTGCACACGCTTCACTTGCTCTTCAGGCATATCAATACGATTTAACACTTTCGGTTCCATCGATTGAATCACTTTTCCAACTTCATCTGGTTTAGATGTTGGTTGACGAATTTCTTTAACAATTTGTGGTTGCATACGATAGCCACCATTTGCAATTGTTGAAACATATTGTGCAAGTTGAAGCGGTGTATACGTATCATATTGTCCAATCGATAAGTCTAATAAGAAACCTGGTTGGGATCCTGAGCCCCTCTGACCAGATATTTCGTTTGGTAAATCAATTCCTGTTTTCACACCAAGCCCAAACTGTCCAAAATAATAACGCATATCATCGAATGCTTTTTTCTTAATATCCAATGTACCACCTCGAACATATGGTACTCCAGCAATATTCATAGCTGTTTTAAACATATATACGTTAGAAGACATTTTTAAAGCAGTAAGGTCATTTATATAGCCCATCGTTTTCCAAGAAGCTTTTACTGGTGTACCTTTCAATTTAATCGGTTCATCCAATAATGTTGCTCCAGGCGTAATTGCGCCTGTTTGATATCCAGTTAGTATCGTAGCACCTTTCACGGTCGAACCCATCGGATACGCACTCGTCATTGTCCCTAATGCATAGTCTTTTATCTCTTTCGTCCCATTTTCCTCTACGATTTGTTTCCCAGCCATAGATAAAACTTCACCATTTTTTGGATTCATCATTACAACAAACGCTCGGTCTAAAAGTGGCTCTGATCCTGCATATTGTTTCAAACTCTTTGTAAGAATTTCTTCTACACGCTTTTGCAGTTCCATATCAATTGTTAAGTTTAAATCGTTCCCTCGTTGCCCTTTAGATACATTTATCGTTTCTAAAATGTTTCCGTCCTTATCTGTAATATTTCTCACTTCTGCTTTTGTACCGTGAAGTGTATCTTCATATTGCTGTTCAATATAACTTTTACCAACGCGGTCGTTACGGTTATAATCTCGAACAAGGAAATAATCTAGTCGCTCTCTTGGCAACCCTTCATCTGAGCTTGTTACACCACCAAGTACACTGCGGAACATATCATCATAAGTATATTTACGATCCCAATCAACTGTCGTATCTATACCTGGTAACAACGCTAAGTTTTCACTAATGATTGCATATTCTTCTGGTGTTACATCTTTTTTTACAATTTGTGGCGTCATTGCATATCCGCCGTCCATTTTACTCTTAATTGCAAGTATTTCTAGATCTTCCGCTGTTAGTTGATTGATTTCTGCCTCTGTCACGCGATTCCGCTGACGCTCTGCAATTTCTTTATCATCAATTTTCTTTGCTTTAAATTCTGCTTGGTCTTTCTTTGTAATTTTTTCTTTTCCCTCTTCTTCATGTAAAGAAAGCCAATAATCTTTTTTATCACGTTCTGTTAATTTATCTGGGGATACTTCAATTAGCTTCGCAAGTTTTTTCGCTGTTTCTAAACGCTCTTCTGAAGTTGATCCCTTCATTCTTGTAAACGTAATCGTACGAACTGGGTTGTTATCCACTACCGCACGACCATATCTATCAAAAATTTTCCCGCGTGGAACCGGATTACTTACTGTTGAGTTTTCCTTTTTTTCAACTTCATTTTTATAATCCTCACCATGTACAATTTGTACCATTCCAAGCTTTACAATAATCGCTGAAAACATTAAAAACACACAAAAAAACAACACGTTAAGCCGAAACGGAACGTGGGTCTTCTTTTTTTTCTTCTTTTTACTCATACGAACCCCCTCTACCAACAGCTATGTAATAGGAAAGGGACACCTTATTACAGGTGTCCTCACTGCTGTTTTACATGTCTTTTTATTCTAGCATAAAACACGGAAGAAGTTAACCTTCTCGTTCGGTATGATTTTGTGTTGTTTCAGGTGCTGGAATCCTTGTTTTATTTGGATTTCCTTCCCCATATTTGACATTTCTAATAGCAAAATAAATAAGTAAATGTCCAGCTCCGAGAATACATAATAGAATAGGCAAGCTTTTTTCTGGTGAAAAAAATGATACTGCACATAAGAAACTTAAAATGGAACATATTCTTCCGCTGTTCAGCCATAGCTCTCGTACAACAATATACTCAACACGCCACTCTCTTGCCTGCTTTGCTCTTCCGATTACATCATATGTCATAGAACCGTATGGAACGAGTAAAATTGGATAAGCAATAGCAATACACGCTGCATAAATGAGTAGTTTTACATATGTAACATGAAAAATAACTAAAAATACAACGACATACAAAATAATTCCACCAAGTAAAATCGATTTTTTTCTCCATTCCTTTTTTAACATACGTGCGACAAAGTAGTAGCATATAAAGGATACAGCTGAATTGACTAAGCTATATTTTCCTAGCCCAAATTCACTTCCTGATGCTAAATAGACATATACGGAAATAACAAAAATAAACGTTCCTTCCCTTAAGCCTTGAAAAAAATGGGCGTGGGTAATCCTTCCCCAGTTTTTATCAATCTTACGCTCTTTCAAAACTTGAACAATTTCATAACGCCCTTCACATTCTCTTTTCGACAAAAAGAAGCTTATGACAACAGCAATTGCAAATAAAGTTAGGGAAAGAAAAAAGATAACCGTATAACCTGTCCACTTCTCCATACGCGAAATCGTATACCCGGCTGCTATTGGTCCAACCATTCCAGAGAAGGATGTTAACAGGCCGAGAAAACCGTTAAAAAAATCACGTGTTTCTGGTTCCGTAATCTCAAATGTTAACAGATTAAATGCCAGCCAATAAAAACCATATCCAATTCCAAGAAGGCCACCAAGTAATAAAATATAATGTGAAGCATGCGTTCCTGCAAGTAAAACAACAATAAAAAAAGCTGCTAATGTTCCTACACCAATTCGCAGTAAAATGGCACGATCTATCCGCTTTGCCAATTTCCCTGCAAAAAGAAATGTTAATGGCTGCAATACAACGCTTGCTAAATTATACAACCCAAGGTTCACATAATTTTGTGTTTGCTTCCATAAATAAATGTTAACAAACGTGTTGGATAAAGAAATCGCGAGCGTGTATAATCCCCCCATAACAAGTAACAATACTAAATCACGATTCACCTCGACATCGCCAATTACATGTTTCCACTTCATACATAACTCTCCTTTACTTCATGTTCTAGTCTTCCAAAGACAAGCGCAATTATGTAAAAGAAAGCATACAAAAAAGCTAGGGGAATATTCCCCTAGCTTCTTCAATATCGTCTTACATAAAACGGAATAAGCGATATTATTTAGCTTCTTGGTAACGTTTTTCAGCTGCGTTCCAGTCTACAACGTTCCAGAATGCACCGATGTAGTCAGGACGACGATTTTGGTAATGTAAGTAGTAAGCATGTTCCCAAACGTCTAAACCGATAACTGGAGTTTTACCTTCTGTTAAAGGTGAATCTTGGTTTGGAGTGCTTGTTACTTCTAGTTCACCATTGTTTACTACTAACCAAGCCCAGCCAGAACCGAAGCGAGTTGCACCAGCTTTTGCGAATTCTGCTTTAAATGCATCAAAGCTACCGAATTTCGCTTCAATTGCAGCTGCAAGTTCACCTACAGGTTGTCCACCACCGTTTGGAGATAGAATTGTCCAGAAGAAAGTGTGGTTCACATGTCCGCCACCGTTGTTACGTACTGCAGTACGGATTGCTTCTGGTACTTCATTTAAGTTTGTAACTAATTCTTCAACACTTTTGTCAGCTAGTTCTGCATGACCTTCTAACGCAGCATTTAAGTTTGTTACGTAAGTGTTGTGGTGTTTTGTATGATGGATGTTCATTGTTTCTTTATCAAAGTGAGGTTCTAAAGCATCATACGCATAAGGTAAATTTGGTAATTCATGTTTTGCCATTGTTACATTCCTCCCAGTTTATGTATTGCCAAGATAACTTGACATACAACTTCATTTTACCCTAATTGCCATAGGGTGAAAACAAATTAAATCACATTGTCTTGCTATCATTAACGTAGCAAAGTTTCCATTTCTTTTCAAACAAAATGCTCATATATTTCGTAAAAAAAGCTCCCTTCTACAAGGAAGCTTTTCGGCTACATGATAAACATATGAAATGGATATGGACCCTGTAGGACTCGAACCTACGACCGGACGGTTATGAGCCGTCTGCTCTAACCAGCTGAGCTAAGGGTCCAGAATTATGTATATAGCGGTGATTAAAATTCAAATTCACCACCAAGTCTCCACAGAACATTCATAAAAGCTGAAAACTGCAAGATATATTAATTAAGAAATGTAAGATAAATTTACCATATGAAAAAGAAAAGTGTCAATTATATTTTTACCTTCCTGCTACGCAGAACAAAAAATAGCCTGTACTCATTTTCTCTCTTTGCTTTAATTTCACATCGGGCAGGAAAAGAGGCTAACCGCTTCTATACATGGACAGATGCTCTCTCCCCCCTCAAAAGAAAGATTTTTATAGGTAGTAAATCCTCTATACAGTCCAATAATTACTGAAGCATTAACCTTATTTCATACGATATAACTTGTGATTCTCTAGATTCCTACGTTACAATGATTTTATGCATCAATCTATCATACATATAGTAAAGGAAGTGAATATATGTCCATATTTACGCAGCTAGTAAAAAGTTTATATTCGCCAAAGGACATGGCACTTTTTCGTTTTCAAAAAATGGGAAAAACAATTCTGTACGTCATGTTATTATGTTTAATCGCAACGATTCCGAAAACTTTTATATTTGGAAACTTCGTACAAGATGTCGTATCTTCTGTACATCAATCAATTGAAAAAGATTTACCTGATTTTAAAATTGAGAATGGTGAGCTGCACGCTGACGTCAAAGAACCTATTATAAAAGAAGATGGAGATTTTGTTTTCGTATTTGACCCTAATGCAACAGATACGAATGCATATACAAATAAACAAGGTGTATTTGTTTTAAAAGATAAAGTTGTATCTATTAATAACAATCAAACACAAAGTCAGTCTTACAGTGACTTCGGCAATGGGACATTTGAGAAAAAGGATATCCAAGGCATTGTATCAGCCGTTGATAATATCTACCCATTTCTCATGTTTGGTGTTGGAATAGCTATTTACTTGTACCAATTATTCATTTCGTTCTTAGGTACAACTATTTTAGCCTTTATCGGTTCAGCAATGGTAGGTCAGCGAAAAGTATCTTATAAACAAGTTTGGACATTAACAGCTTACAGTTATACAATTCCAACTATTTTCTTTATGATTATGAATGTATTAAACATAAATGTGCCAGGAACATTCCTTCTGTACACTGCCATCATTTTAATCGTGCTGTACTTAACAATTAAAGAAATACCAAACCCTAAGGAAAAACACGAACTATAAAAAATGCCATTTTGGCATTTTTTTTTTGGACAAGCATATATTTCCTAACAAAGGAGTGAGGAATATGAAGAGACTTGGTGCACTCTTACTTGTGCTTGTTCTCGGTTACGTGTTTTATTACGATATAAAAATTGGTACCTTACCAATGTTAAGTTCATACAAAAAAACAACAGCTGCTCAAACTGTAAAAAAAGAAAATGTTGATACAAAAGCAAAAGAAGAAACAGATGTGCAATATAAAGCGATTGAAGTCAAAACAGGAGAGACTGTTTTATCTATTACAGAAGCGATTAACAAGAAAAAAATTCCCTCTATTGAAAAAGTCATCGATGATTTTAAACAGTTAAATAAAAATACGTCTACAACAAAAATACAGATCGGAAAATCTTACAAATTCCCGTTATATCAATGAGCAATCACTTAATCCTTGTCAATTATATAAAGGCGCTGATACAATAGTAAAAGTGAAACCGAGCATATAGGTTTCTATTGCTTCATATCACATATACTATGTTTGATATGAAAGACAAAATAAGAAACTTCTTTTATAAGGAGAGCGATCTATTCGTGAATGAAATGACTCATCGTACAAAAACACGTCCTGTTAAAGTCGGTAATTTAACAATTGGCGGTAATAATGAATTAATTATACAAAGTATGACAACAACAAAAACACATGATGTAGAAGCAACTGTTGCCGAAATCAAACGTTTAGAAGAAGCGGGTTGTCAAATCGTCCGCGTTGCTGTTCCAGACGAACGTGCAGCAAACGCAATTGCTGATATTAAAAAACAAATTAACATCCCACTTGTTGCTGATATTCACTTTGATTATCGCCTTGCATTAAAAGCAATTGAAGGCGGCATCGATAAAGTACGTATCAACCCAGGTAATATCGGGCGTCGCCATAAAGTAGAAGCAGTTGTAAATGCTGCGAAAGAACGTGGCATTCCAATTCGTATTGGTGTAAATGCTGGTTCATTAGAACGTCATATTTTAGAAAAGTATGGATACCCTACTGCAGATGGTATGGTTGAAAGTGCACTTCATCATATTAAAATTTTAGAGGACCTAGATTTCCATGATATTATCGTATCAATGAAAGCCTCTGATGTTAACTTAGCAATTGAAGCTTACGAAAAAGCAGCTCGTGCTTTTGATTATCCGTTACACCTAGGTATTACAGAATCCGGAACACTATTTGCCGGAACTGTAAAAAGCGCTGCTGGTCTTGGGGCGATTTTAAGTAAGGGTCTCGGGAATACACTTCGTATTTCATTAAGTGCTGATCCAGTTGAGGAAATAAAAGTTGCTCGCGAATTGTTAAAATCATTCGGTCTTGCATCGAATGCTGCGACACTTATTTCTTGTCCAACATGCGGTCGTATCGAAATCGACCTTATCAGTATTGCAAATGAAGTCGAGGAATACATCTCTACGCTGAAAGTACCAATTAAAGTAGCTGTACTTGGCTGCGCTGTAAATGGTCCTGGTGAAGCTCGTGAAGCCGATATCGGTATTGCTGGTGCACGCGGAGAAGGTTTATTATTCCGTAAAGGAAAAGTCGTTCGTAAAGTACCAGAAGAAACAATGGTAGAAGAACTAAAAAAAGAAATTGATGTAATTGCTGCTGAAATGGCTGCGAATCAAGAAAAACAAGAACAAGAATAATAAAACAGGCTGCTTTGATTTTACGAGCAGCCTTTTCCTTATAGAAAAAAGCTCGTCAGTTTCATAACTGGCGAGCTCTTACTGTGCACACTTCGGGCAACGTCCATATATTTCAAACTTATGCCCTGTTACTTCATATCCCTTAAAATCTTTATTCATAAAATCCATTGGACAGGAAGTAATTTCTTTTGTACCACCACAATCCAAACAAATAAAGTGATGATGATGTTCCATAATAGAACATGTAAAACGAAAATGCTTTTCTCCATTTAATTCTGTTTGCTCCAAAACACCAATTTCAGCAAATACTGTTAAATTACGATAGATGGTATCAAAACTTAACCCTGGATAATCATCTTTCATATGCTCTAAAACATCTTTGGCAGTTAAATAACGATTATGAGCTGCAAATAAACGTAACATTTCTTCTCTTTTTCCAGTATGTTTATAGCCTTTTTCTTTCATAAGGCGTAAAGCTTCTGTTAGATTCATAACTATCCCTACTTTATGCAGTTTTTTTCTTCTTCCATAAGATTGCACCGATTAAAATAAGAACCGCTAGCATAACAATTGTACCACCTGGAGCTAAATCAAGCTGATAAGAAGCGAACAGCCCACCTATCACGGAAATTTCACCAAATAAAATGGAAAAGAAAATTGTTTGTTTAAACCCTTTTGCGATGCGGATACTTGCTGCAACTGGTAACGTCATTAAAGATGATACGAGAAGAACCCCAACAACACGCATAGATACCGCAATAACAAGCGCTACTAAAATAATGAAAATAAAGTGAATCCATTTTGCACGAAGCCCTGTTGATACAGCATATTCTTCGTCAAATGATAATAAAAACAACTCTTTATATAATAAAATAATCGTTGCAATAACGACGATTGCTACAATACCAATAAGAATCAAATCTGAGCTCGTTACAGCACTCACGCTACCAAATAAGTAACTAAATAAATCCGTATTAAATCCATTAGCAAGCGAAATGAAGATCACTCCAATTCCCATCCCTGCTGAAAGAATAATCGGAATCGCTAATTCTTGGTAATGTTTATATACAGTACGTAATTTTTCAATTAATAGCGCCCCGCCCATTGAAAAAATCATCCCCATATATAACGGATTTAAAAATCCACCTGTAAAAATAGTTTTTTCCAGCAACAAACTTGCGGCAATTCCTGATAATGTCACATGGCTTAAAGCATCTGCAATCAGTGATAAGCGGCGAATGACAACAAACACACCAATTAACGGGGCAACAAGCCCTATTAAAATACCAGCGTATAAAGAATTACGCAAAAAGTCATATTGTAAAAAATCCTGTATCATTATATCCTCCCGTGATGCTCATGATCATGCTCTAAACGATGAACATGATGTCCATATAAAATCGACATTTCTGCATCTTCTAACTCTCGGAATTTCTCAACATTTCCATGGAAATGTAAATGCTGATTTAAACATGCAACATGTGTCACTTTCTCTGTTACAGCCCCCATATCGTGTGTAACCAGAATCAGTGTGATACCTAGTTTTTTATTTAAATCTTCCAGTATCTCATAAAAGCTCTCTACACTCTTTACATCAATTCCCACAGTAGGTTCGTCCAAAATCAATAATTCTGGATTACTTACAAGCGCACGCGCGATAAATATACGTTGCTGTTGTCCACCAGAAAGTTCTCCGATATTACGATTTTGAAATTCACTCATTCCTACATCTGCGATTGCCTTTATGACCTTTTCTTTATCTTCTTTCTTCAAGAAACGAAATAGACCTTTTTTTGAAACAAGTCCCATTGAAACAACTTCAAAGACAGTCGCTGGAAAGCCAGAATTAAAGCTGTTAGCCTTCTGTGAAACATAACCAATTTTATTCCACTCTTTAAATTTCTTACTATCAATACCAAATAAGCGAATACTCCCTTTCTTCGGCTTCAAAACACCTAAGATACACTTTAATAAGGTCGATTTACCAGATCCATTAGGCCCAACCAAACCTAAAAAAGCCCCTTTAGGAACTTGCAAATTAATATCTTCTAACACATTTCGATCTTCATATCGAAATGCCAGCCCTTCTATTTCTAACATATTCTTCATAGCATCTCACCTATTTTAATTCAGAATGATTCCGATTTATCTCTATTTGAATTATAGTATAGCTTATTATAGTTGTAAACCAATCTGCCTAAAATATATTCCTTATTTAAGACAACCTTTTTATTATAACAAAAAGCAGAGAAAATCTCTCTGCTTTTTAAACATATACTTTTAATGAATAGCTGATTTAAATTTACCACCATTTGTCTCTTGCGTACTCATAATTGTAATAAAGGCATTTTCATCAATTTCATGAACAATTGATTTTAATTTCGTTACCTCAAGACGTGTAACAACTGCATAAATTACTTCTTTTTCTTTATCTGTATACCCACCCTTAGCAACAAGTTTCGTTGTCCCACGACCAAGGCGGTGTAAGATAGCATTTGATACTTCTTCATATTGATCTGATACAATTAGAACTGCTTTTGTTTCGTCCAACCCTTGAATAACCGTATCGATTGTTTTAAAAGCAATATAGTATGTCATAACAGAATACATCGCCTGCTCAACACCAAATACAAATGCTGCCCAAGCAAAAATAAACAGATTTACAAACATAACGAATTCACCGACAGAAAACGGTAATTTCTTTGTTAATAAAATCCCCATAATTTCTGTACCATCTAATGAACCACCATGACGAATAACAAGCCCTACACCAAGACCTAAAATAAGACCACCAAAAACAGTTGCTAAAATGGGCTCTGTCGTAAATGGTTTAAAGGTATGTAATGTTGACTCAATAAACGCTAAAGCCACAATTCCAAAAGCAGAAGATAACATGAATGTTTTCCCGATTTGTTTATAACCAGAATACATAAAAGGAATATTGAGGATAACAACCAAAGTAGAAAAACTCAACCACCAAATGTTAGGAGTAAGATAATCTAATATGAGGGAAACACCAATAATTCCACCATCAATAATTTTATTTGGCATTAAAAATAGTTCAATTGCTACCGCCGCACATGCCGCCCCAAAGACAATCATCACCAAACGATACAATAGATGAATAACACTTTCTTTTCGATGTTGTTTCTTCTCCATAAGCCCTCCTTATATTCTCTATATAATTTTGTTCTTTTATTATAACATACTCCTCTTTTCACCATAGAAAAAAACAACTGGCATACGAATATATACAAGCACCGTACACATATATTTCGATATAAGAACGACTGAAGGAGGACAGTATCATGAACCTCATCAAACATATTGTAAATAAAAAATTAAATCATATGACAGCAAAAGAATTATTGAAATATAGTAAAGAATATGCAGTCTCCATCACAACTGAGCAGGCTGAACAAATTGTCCCTTTACTAAAAGGGAAAAATATCAATATTTATGATACAGGAGAAAGACTAGACCTCTTAAAAAAAATCGCGAAAGTAACTTCCCCCTCTACAGCTCAACAAATAAATACGCTATTTCAGAAACTATTAAAATAAGGAGAGGAAATTCCCCTCCTTATTGTTCTTTAATCTTTTCGAGAATCGCATCATCAAATGAACCGCTCTTTAACATTTCAATTTCAAACTTATATGGTGGTTTTTTATCTTTCTTATCTTCACCTACATACGGCGTTTCAAGAATTTTTGGTACATGCTGTAATTGAGGATGGTGCACAATATGATGCAAAGCTTTATACCCAATATGACCAAAACCAATATTTTCGTGACGGTCTTTTCCAGCTCCGCGCACATTCTTACTATCATTAATATGCAATACTTGCAAGCGGTCAATCCCAACAATTTTATCAAATTCGTTTAATACGCCGTCAAAATCATTCACAATGTCATAGCCTGCATCATGTGTATGACACGTGTCAAAGCATACAGATAATTTTTCATTATGTGTAACACCGTCGATAATTTTTGCAATTTCTTCAAAACTACGTCCACATTCTGTACCTTTTCCAGCCATTGTTTCTAATGCAATATTTACTGTTTGATCTGGTGTTAACACTTCATTTAATCCTTTAATAATCTGAGCAATACCAGCATCAGCTCCTGCACCAACGTGAGCACCTGGATGAAGTACAATTTGTTTCGCTACACCTAGGGCTGACGTTCTTTCAATTTCCATACGAAGGAAATCTACACCTAATTGGAACGTTTCAGGTTTTGTCGTATTCCCAACATTAATAATATATGGCGCATGTACAATAATTTCTTCAATGCCATTCAGTTCCATATGTTTACGTCCTGCTTCTATATTCAACTCTTCAATTGGTTTTCTTCTCGTATTTTGTGGTGCACCTGTATAAATCATAAACGTTGTTGCACCATATGAAGCAGCCTCTTCACTCGCTGCTAATAACATTTTCTTACCACTCATAGAAACATGAGATCCGATCTTTAACATATAATCACCTCTTCAATATACAATAGCTATAATGATAGCATAATTTGTAGAAATATGTAGTAAATTGTTTGTTCACAAAAAAATCCGCTATAAAAATAAAGTGAATCTTCCAAGGGACACAAATGGCGAAAAAAAAGATAAGGGAGCCCTTATCTTTTTTTATTGCTATATTTTTTCTTCACTTTTTCACGTTCTGTTGCAAGTTTTCTCTTATAATTAGGCTTTACTTTTTTCGGTTTTTTAACCACTTTCGTTGCCATAACATCCAACTCATCATTTGGCTTTTTACGACTTTTACGACGACGACGCTCACCTAAATCCGCCCATTCATCACCACGTAAATCTACATGTTTAAACGTAATGTTACGTTGTTTTTCTAAGCTATCTAGCGCTTCCTCGTTTGCCGGATCATAAATAGTCACTGCAATACCTGAATAACCAGCGCGTGCTGTTCTTCCAACGCGGTGAACAAAGAAATCTAAATCTGAAGGAAGTTCATAGTTAATTACATGGCTTATTCCTTCAATATCAATACCACGTGCTGCTAAGTCAGTCGCTACAATGTATTGGAATTCTAAATCACGAATTTGCTTCATCATTTTTTTACGATCACGCGGAGATAAATCACCGTGGATTCGTCCAACTTTTAATCCACGCTCTGTTAATCCATTCGCAACGTCATCTGCCATTTTTTTCGTATTTGTAAAGACGATTGCTAAATATGGCTTAAATTGAAGTAACATATTTTTCACTAATTCAATCTTATTGCGATGTCTAGAAGGTACTAAATAATGCTCAATATTTCCTGCCGCAACTTGTTTCGGATTAATATGAATATGCTCTGGATTCTCCATGTACTTCTTCATAAACGGTTTTAATTTTTGAGGAATCGTTGCAGAGAAAACAAGCATTTGCAAGTTTTTAGGCATGCGTGCTGCAATTTTATCTACATCTTGAATGAATCCCATATCAAGCATTAAATCCGCTTCATCGACGATAATAGTAGCTGCTTTATGAACAAATAGCGCTTGTTCTTCCACTAAATCTTTAATACGCCCTGGTGTTCCAACAACAACATGAGGTTGCTTTTTCAGCTTTTCAATTGATCGTTGTTTGTCTGTTCCTCCGATTAAGCAACGTGCTGTAATCATTTGCTCTTCCGTACAGAATTTTGTTAACTTCACAATCTCTTGATAAATTTGTTGTGCTAACTCACGAGTAGGCGCTGTAATAACAAGTTGTACTTCTTCACGATTTGCATTAATTCTGTTTAAAGTCGGGAGTAAGTATGCATGTGTTTTTCCAGAACCTGTTTGGGATTGTCCAATTACACTCACACCTTTTTTCACAACCGGAAAAATTTTCTTTTGTATTTCTGTCGGCTCTGAAAAGCGTAGTTCACGAACTGCATCTATTAAAAATGATTGAAAATTATACTGTTCAAATGTTTGTAGTGTCATAAGTTACACCTTCTTTCTAAAATTTCTACTGCGCGCACAAATCAGTCAAGTCTACATTATATCGAAATCTAATGGTAAAATCCATCTTTAGTTTAGGTTTTCACTTCAAAAACTAACCTTCTTTCTTTCCCTTGCATATTGTATGTGTATATACCTAACTGAAGAAAGGAGGGTTTCCCTTATGTATCCGAAACCCCCTATGGGGCAAATGTATGTAAGGCAGCAGCAGCCGTACACCCCATATCCCATACCTAATTTACCGCCTATGATGCAAAAAAAGAAAGGATTTCTCGCTAAACTATTCCAAAAGCACGATCCGACTCATCCCTTTATGCAGATGGTTTCTCCCTATCAACAAATGGAGGGGCAACCGATGATGTATCAACATCAGCAATCCTATATACAGCCACCACAACAAATGATGCCACCTCAAATGAACGATCAGAATGAAATGCGCGGCTCAGCACCAGTGACCTCTAGCGCTAGCGGTGGTATTGGTAGCTTCTTTTCCAATTTAATTTCCAACCCTACTGGCATGTTAAATAACATTGAAAAGGTTGCTCAAGTCGCACAATCTGTCGGACCTGTCGTCCAGCAGTACGGACCTATTGTGCGCAGCATACCAAGTATCGTAAAAATTCTCACCTCCGGAAAAGGTACTGCTGAAGAATCAGCAGAAGAGGTGGAAATAATCACTACACCTCCACCACCTTCAAAAAAGAAAAAAAAGAAGAAAATCATTTTAGAACCAGTTATTGAAAAAGCCCTTCCGAAAGAGGATATACCGCGTATGGCACCAAAACCAAAACTATATGTTTAACAATCCTTTGTTTTCTGTCCACTCCTCCTTTATAATGAAAAAGACTATGTACAAAAGGATCCCTTGTTTAGAAGGAGAGGATTACTCACATGAAGATTGTTAAAATTTCCCCACGTGGTTATTGTTACGGTGTTGTTGATGCAATGGTCATCGCACGCAACGCCGCATTAGATAAATCATTACCAAGGCCCATTTATATTCTAGGTATGATTGTTCACAACAAACATGTAACAGATGCTTTTGAAGAAGATGGCATCATTACATTAGATGGTCCAAGTCGATTAGAGATTTTAGACAAAATCGATTCTGGTACTGTTATTTTCACAGCACATGGTGTTTCTCCAGAAGTTAAACAACGTGCGAAAGAAAAAGGGTTAACAACAATCGATGCAACATGTCCAGATGTTACGAAAACACATGACCTCATTGAAGCAAAAAAAGCGGAAGGATACCATGTGATTTACATCGGTAAAAAAGGACATCCAGAACCAGAAGGCGCCGTTGGTATTGCACCTGATATCGTTCATCTTATTGAAAGAGCAACCGACTTGGAAAATCTAGAAATCCCAACAGATAAAATTTTGGTTACAAATCAAACAACGATGAGCCAATGGGACGTTCAACACCTGATGGAAGACATTCAGAAAAAATTCCCAACAGCTGAATTTCACAAAGAAATTTGTTTAGCAACACAGGTTCGTCAAGAAGCGGTTGCTAAACAAGCTGATGTGGCTGATTTAACGATTGTTGTTGGCGATCCAAAAAGTAATAACTCAAACCGTTTAGCTCAAGTATCACAGGAGATTGCTGGTACAAAGGCATACCGCGTTGCAGATGTAAGCGAAATTCAATTAGAGTGGCTGCAAGGTATCGAAAACGTCGCTGTTACTGCAGGGGCATCTACACCTACACCAATTACAAAAGAAGTAATCGCCTTTTTAGAACAGTACGATCCAATGAACCCAGCAACTTGGGAACGTAAACGAAACGTACCACTTCAAAAAATCTTGCCGCGTGTAAAAGTAAAAAAACAATAAAAAAATCCGTTGCTAATTCATTAGCAACGGATTTTTTTTTATTCTATATACATCTATTTTGATTCTCCACATATAAGTCGCTGCCACGAAGAACAAAAAGTTACCTACATTCGTCTGTTTTCTTTGTCTTCACTCGGCGCGGGGCAGGAAAAGGAACTGACTGCTTCTAGGCATAGCCGGATGCCCTCTTCCATCTAAAAAAGCTTTATAATTTCTATAGCTTATACAAAAGTAAACGGATCTGTATGTAACCCTGAAGCATGAATTTGCACAGCAAATTTTTTCTCATCTACTTTTTGTTGTAATTGCTTTTGCACACCTTGTTTCATTACTTTTTCAACATTATGTCCTGGGTCAACAATATTTAATCCGAGCATCATCGCATCGTGTGCAACATGATAATACATATCACCCGTCACATATACATCTGCTCCTTTAAATTTCGCTTGCGTAATATATTTATTCCCATCACCGCCAAGCACTGCTACTTTTCGCACTTTATCATCTACATTTCCAACAACTCGTGCCCCTTTTACATCTAATGCCGATTTCACATGATCAGCGAACTGACCCAATGTCATTTCTTCTTGCAAATATCCAATCTTACCAAGCCCTAATGTTTCTCCCTTATTATCAAGTGGATACACATCATAAGCAACTTCCTCATATGGATGTGCTGTTAATATTGCTTTTACGACCTTCCGCTCCAGTGAGACTGGAATAATCGTTTCAATTCTCACCTCTTCTACACGCTCTAACTGCCCAGTTTCGCCTATATGAGGCTTTGTCCCCTTCCCAGGCAGAAATGTACCTATCCCTTCGCTATTAAACGTACAATGGCTATAGTTACCGATATCTCCTGCCCCAGCATCCCCAAGTGCTTTACGAACTTCTTCAGCATGCGTTACAGGCACAAATACAACAATCTTTTTCATTTCTTCCGAGTATGTCGGAACAAGCACTTCTGTATTTTGCAATCCCAGTGCCTCGGCAAGTAAGTCATTCACTCCACCTTTTGCTACATCGACATTTGTATGTGCTGCATAAACAGCGATATCGTTTTTGATACAAGTTTCAATAATTCGTCCATACGCCTTATCTGTATGAATTGCTTTTAGTGGATTAAAAATAAGAGGATGATGAGCAATAATCACATTCACTCCTATTTGAATCGCCTCTTCTACAACTGCTTCTGTAACATCTAATGCAATCAATACATGCTGAACCGGCTTATTTAACGCCCCAATCTGTAAGCCAATCTTGTCACCTTCCATTGCTAGGTGCTTTGGATACATACTTTCAAATAAAGAAATTACCTCATGCCCATTTGGAATTTTACTCATGATAAAACCTCCTCTATCATTTTCATTTTCTCATTCACTTCATTCCGCTTTGCCTTCGTATCTCCCGATTCTGTCGCACGCTCAAGTTGCTTCAAGATATTCTGAAAATTTTTCATTTCGCCTTCCCACTTTTCTACAAAAGCATCACTTTTTTCTTTCATCAAAAATGGTCCAATAAATAACTCAGCTTGTTTATTTTCGTTGTAAGGCGATAACGGATTACCTTTTTCCCCAACTAAAATCTCATAAATCTTACCGTCTTCTTTAATAATTTTCTCATGGATAAGCTCCCACCCATTTTCAATAAACCATTCACGAATATGATGTGCAGCAATATTCGGTTGTAAAATCAAACGCGTTACACCCTCTAGTTTTTCTTTTCCGGCCTCTAAAATATCACGAATTAACGCGCCACCCATACCAGCAATTGTAATCACATCAACCTCTCCTGGCGTAATGACAGCTAAGCCATTCCCTTTTCGAACATCTACCTTTTCTTGTAAGCCACTCTCCGCCACTGTAGCCTGTGCAGAACGGAACGGTCCATCTACTACCTCCCCAGCTACCGCCTTTGTAGCAATATGATTTATAATTGTATAGCACGGTAAATACGCATGATCAGACCCAATATCTGCAACTGTAGATCCTACAGGAATTTCCCTCACTACTTCTTCTAATCTTTTTGAAAGCTTCACTTCATTCATTTATTCCCATTGCTCCTTCTCTTTTCAGTCTGTCTCCATGATAATGAATTTACAGCCCTTGTTGCAAGTAAAGAAACAAAACAATTCATTTATTTCATCGTATTTTAGAATGAAAAGAAAAAACAAGCTCCTCGCCATAAGCAAAGAACTTGTTTCACAGATCTTATTCCACTATTTACAGGCAATAAAATTCCCACGAATTAACGAATTAAAGGTTCACCTTATTTTTTCTTCGATAGCCAATCAGCTACTTTAGAGGCTTGGTCAGCTGGAATTAAATTTGGTGGCATATTCCCCTTTCCTTTTACGATTACTTCTTTAATTGCATCTTTGGAAAGTTTTCCACCAACTTTTTGTAAGTTAGGACCTACTGCTCCTTGCAACTGATCACCATGACAGCTCGCACAACTCTGTTTCACAATATCTTCTGGTTTCGATGCCGTTTGCGCTGGTTTCCCCCCATTTTTCGCATCGGCTATCTCTTTAGATTTATATAACCCCTCAAACGAAAATACAAACATAATAACAATCCCTATTACAGCAATGAGTGCGAACGGAATCAACGGATTACGTTTCATATTTCTTCTCCCCCCTCTACGCCCCTAATAGTTAGATGATTCAGTTATTTCCATTGTACTTGAAAACGCTCTATCAGAAAAGACAAAACTATCAGTTGTTACAAATATTCCATAAATTCAGTTTATTGATTATCTCCCTTTTATCACATATTATTTTGATAAATATCAACGCTTCTCATCATATTTTTTGTTTTTCTGCATATATTTTTGTATAGAATAAACGAAATTAATCGAAAAATCGAAAAATGAGCATTTGCAAATCAAAAGACAATTCTGTAAAATAAATTACAAGAATTGTAATCGTTACTCACAGCTATATTTTAACAAAAATTAACAAAATAAAAAAGTTTACTTCACAAATGTGAAGTAAACTTAAAAAGAACTCTATTCTAAGAAATCTTTTAGACGTTTGCTACGGCTTGGATGTCTTAATTTACGAAGCGCTTTTGCTTCAATTTGACGAATACGCTCTCTCGTTACGCCGAATACTTTCCCAACTTCTTCAAGCGTACGAGTTCGTCCATCATCTAAACCGAAACGAAGACGTAGAACATTTTCTTCACGATCTGTTAGTGTGTCTAACACATCTTCTAATTGTTCTTTTAGCAACTCATATGCTGCATGATCAGCAGGTGATGTTGCTTCTTGATCTTCGATAAAATCGCCTAAATGTGAGTCATCCTCTTCACCGATTGGTGTTTCAAGAGAAACTGGCTCCTGTGCAATCTTTAAGATTTCGCGTACTTTTTCTGGAGCAAGATCCATTTCTTCTCCAATTTCTTCTGGAGATGGTTCACGTCCTAAATCTTGTAACAATTGACGCTGTACACGGATTAATTTATTAATTGTTTCAACCATATGAACTGGAATACGAATTGTTCTCGCTTGGTCTGCAATAGCACGTGTAATCGCTTGGCGAATCCACCAAGTTGCATACGTACTGAATTTAAAACCTTTGCGATAATCGAACTTTTCAACAGCTTTAATTAGACCCATGTTTCCTTCTTGAATTAAGTCTAAGAAGAGCATACCACGACCTACATATCGTTTTGCAATACTTACAACAAGACGTAAATTCGCTTCCGCAAGACGGCGCTTCGCTTCTTCATCACCTTCTTCAATGCGTGTTGCTAAGCGGATTTCTTCTTCAGCAGATAGTAGGTCGACACGGCCGATTTCTTTTAAATACATGCGAACAGGGTCATTGATTTTTACACCTGGTGGCACACTTAAATCATTTAAATCGAATTCTTCTTCTGTCTTTGTAATTTGGTGATTATTCGGACCTTCATCGTTGTCGCCAACTAAATCAATTCCTTGTTCACCTAAATATTCATAATATTCATCCATTTGATCGGATTCAATTTCAAATCCATTCATGCGTTCTGCAATCTCTTCATATGTAAGAACGCCACGTTTTTTTCCGAGCTCAGTGAGTTGTTCCTTCACTTGCTCAAGGGTCATATCAGTTTCAATTTGTTTAGAACGAGCTGGTTTATCAGCCATTTGTTCCCCTCCTTACGCGAGATACAAACATTCATTATAATAAAATTTTATACAAAAAGCTATCTTCTTGCTTTCTGATTTTGTAAATATGCTGCATAAAATTTTGCAGCTTCTACTGGATCTGTTTTTTCCATTTGCTTTAATGCAAAAATGGTTTCCATTTTTTTAAGCTTTTGCTTATGTCGGCTTAGCGCCTCAAAGTGTCCTTGCAATACCTCATCTGTGTATTCTGGATTAATGAATTCATCCGTTGAAATATTGGTGATAATATTTTTCAATTTCTCATCAGAGAGCCAACTCAAGAAATTCCCGACTGAAGGTTCATTTCCCTTTTCATAATATGCGTACAGTTCATATAAAATCCCTTTATGTTCTTCCGTATGAAAATCTTCTATATGAGGTTCGATACGGAAAGCAACTTCTGCACTTTGTAGCATATGGTAAATGAGCTCTCTTTCCGCTCTTTCAAAACCTGAAAATTTAGGTTTTGCCTGAACGATTTGAGGCGGCTTAGAAATTTGCTTCGTTTGTTTTTGCTGTATCTTTTGTTCTTTGCGATATTGGTGTAATTGGCCTAAAAGTGTTTCCATTGAGTAAGCAAATTCTTGCGATAATGATTTTAAATATGACTCTGCTTGCATTGCATCTTGCAATAAAGCTAGCTCCTTTAAAACACTTTTCACATATTCTTCTTTACCAGACTCATCTTGCAAATTTTTCCCTAAACGCAAGTAATTTATTTTGAATCCAACAAAACTTATACTAGCCTTTACAAGATTTTCAAACGCCGCTGTTCCATATTGTTGCACATATTCATCAGGATCAAGCTTATCTGGCAATGAAGTAACCTTGACGTGACAACCAACTTTCAATAACAATTGCCCTGCTTTCATTGTCGCTTCTCGTCCTGCTTTATCACCATCATAGCAAAGAACAACAGTTTCAACATTACGCCGCAGAAGTTTCGCCTGTTCTTCTGTTAGAGCTGTTCCCATCGTCGCAACTGATTCTTCAATTCCGCTTTTTACAGCAGCTACTACGTCAGCATATCCTTCAAATAGAACAACTTGCCCTCGTTTTCTGATAAACGACCTTGCTTGATGGAAATTATACAGCAACTTACTTTTGTGAAAAATAGGTGTTTCTGGGCTGTTTAAGTATTTCGGAGTATCATCTCCTAATGCCCTTCCACTAAACGCCGCTACTTTTCCTTGCAGTGTGTGAATTGGAAACATGACCCTTCCGCGAAAGCGGTCATGTTGACTGCCATCTCTTTCACTCCGTACAAGTAAACCAGCTTGTTCCATGGTTGATAGCGAAAAACCTCTTTTTTGCAATATTTTTGCTGCTGCATCCCAAGCTGGCGATGCATAACCAATTTCAAACTTTGCAATCATCTCTTTTGTAATACCTCGATTTAGCAAATAAGAAAGAGCCTCATTCCCCTCTTCCGTATTTACTAAAAGATGGTGATAGTATTTTTTCAAAAGTTCGTGAGCCTGTAACATAATGACACTGTCATCAGATATGTTCTCTTGTTGTTCTTGCCCTGATGTATAATCTACAACTGAAATATTATTTCTTTCTCCAAGCTTTTGCACAGCTTCTATGAAAGAGAGTCCTTCCATCTTCATCAGAAACGAAAAAACATTTCCTCCCTCTCCACATCCGAAGCAATGAAAAATTTGCTTATCTGATGAGACAGAAAATGAAGGTGAATTCTCACCATGGAATGGACACAGCCCAAAATAATTGCGCCCTTGCTTTCTGAGCTGAACATACTCACCAATCACTTCTACAATATCAGATGATGTCCGAATCTGTTCAACAACTTCTTCGGGAATTCTGTTCCCCATAACTCCATCTCCGTGTCGTATTTTGTATTCGATACAAATTAAAGGATTCCTTTATAATTCGACAATATTTTTTCTAAATTTGTTAAAAAGCATTGTCGGTCATGCATTGAAAATGATTTTGGACCTTTTGTATAGGTCCCCTGTCTGCGTAACTTCGCAGATACATATCTACTATATAAAATTGTATCCATTTGCTCATCAGTCACAAATGTACCTCGTGGAGATAATACATATACTCCTTTTTTTACAAGAAGACCAGCAAGTCCCATATCCTGTGTGATCACGAGATCTGAGTCTTTGGCGTGTTTATAAATATAAAAATCCACCTCATCTTGCTCAGAATCTACATATATCCAATTTCCCTGCTGTTTTCTCGAACGATGGGCGTAGGATGTGACAAACAAAATTTCGACATGAAATTTTGTTCCAACTCGCACAATTTCATCCTTCACAGGACATGCATCTGCATCAACTAGAATCTTACTGATGTTTTGCATATTTCTGTATTCTACATCCCTTCTGTGAATCCTTCCATAATGTGCGTTTTCTTGTCCGGATTTTTGTCGATTTTACGTAAATGTATACCTTTTCCGTAAATCCTATCCCTAGTTTATTCTGAAAAATTAAAGTCTAAACGTAAAATGTACCTTTTTATCACAATTTTTTATTATAATATATTTTCTCTAACTTCGCTACATATCCTTTAAAATTTCATCTAGCTATTTATAGCTAGTATTACTCCACCTCAAGATCCAAGTAGAAATAAAATTTCAGAAGAGAGATAAACCACCCGTACAAGCCCGATTAGCTAGAACTAATAATTATTGGAAATGAAAAACACAATGATTAAAGTTTCACTTTATCTCGAGCGAAAAAAGCACATTCACCTTTGGTAAATGTGCTAAAACATTTTTTGGTTTTGCACTGCATTCACAATAATATTTGCTGTTTCCTCAATCGCCTTATTTGATACATCGATAACTTGACAGTTTATTCTACTTACTACTTTCTCAAAGTGATCAATTTCTTCTTTAATACGATTGATGTTCGCATATGTTGCTCCATCACTTAACCCAAGTGATTTCAGTCGTTCTTTTCGAATGTGATTTAACTTATCCGGTGTAATTTTCAAACCGAAACATTTTTCTTTTGCAACTTGATATAATTCTTCAGGCGGATCCACTTCTGGTACAAGCGGCACATTCGCAACCTTCAATCGCTTGTTATGAGCTAAATATTGGGAAAGCGGTGTTTTTGAAGTACGTGATACTCCTATCAAAACGATATCCGCTTTTAAAATTCCGCGCGCATCTCTACCATCATCATATTTAACAGCAAACTCGATTGCTTCAATCTTTTTAAAGTATTCTTCGTCTAATCTACGCACAACGCCAGGTTCATACCTTGGAACTTGTCCTGTAATCTCCTCAATTTGATCGATAAGAGGACCAATAATATCATAGGCCTCTACTCCCTCTTTTGCTGCTTCCGTTAGCATATATTGACGCATTTCTGGTTTCACTAACGTAAAACAAATAAGCGCTTGATTACTCTTTGCAATTGAAATTACTTCTTTTAATGTCCCTGCATCTTCCACATAGGGTACACGTCTAATATCCGGAGCGAACGGAAACTGTCCCATTGCAGCTCGAACAACTAAATCAGCCGTCTCTCCAACAGAGTCAGATACGACATATACGATTTTATTATCCATTACATTACCTCACTTTAAACAAATTACACTTATTCATTATTTACTAAATTCACAAATGCACGCGTAATATTTGTTTTTGTAATTCGACCAACAACTTCTAATCCTTGTTTCGTGTCTTTTACAACTGGTACAGCATCAATCTGTCTTTCTATTAATTCCATCGCAACATCATATAGAGAATCCTCCCTACGGCACATTGCGATATTTGGCATCCTTGTCATGATAATATTAACCGGAAGCGATGTTAAATCCTGCTTTCCTAAGCTTGCACGTAACAAATCTTTACGAGAAACTACCCCCACTAAAAGCGTCGCTTGCTCTACAACAAATAAAGTACCAACATCTTCTAAAAACATAGTACAAATCGCATCGTATACGGAAATATTTTTATCAATTACGACCGGTCTAGATTGATAATCTTGTACCTTAACTTTCTTAACAGCTTCTGATAATAACTGTCCCCCAGTTTTCCCTGTATAAAAATAACCGACACGTGGACGTGCTTCTAAATAACCTGCCATCGTTAAAATCGCTAAGTCAGGTCTTAACGTTGCACGCGTTAAATTTAATTGTGCCGCAATTGATTCCCCTGTAATAGGACCGTGATCTTTTACAATCTGAATGATATGTTCTTGCCGTTTATTCAGTTCTATGATAATCACCACCTTCAATGCACAACGAAAAAAGTTATACTATCTCTTAAATATTATATACTAAATATGCTTTTCGAAAAAGAAAGTATGTAAAAAGGACCTGTATATGGTCCTCGTTATATTTGAAATTTATCAAGTTGTTCAAGAAAACGCCTCGATTTCAAATAGATTCCACAGTATTCATCATAATATGTATTTAATACTGTACGCATTTGCCGCTTCGTTCCATCCTTGACAGATACATTGCCAAGGCGAGTTAAATCAAAATGATAAAAGAGACGTAGCAATTTATGAACAGCCTCTCCTACCGGAATACGGTATGGATCTTGCTCTGCATGGCGCGAGCACAGAAAACCGCCTTCCCGGACAGAGAAGGCGACAAAATCTGTTTCATGGTGACAAATTGCACATGTATCAAAGTATGGATGCATCCCGAGTACTGGAAGCATTTTCGTTTGATAAATTAAAGACAATACTTCAGGATCAACACCCTCGCACATGTAGTGCAACGTTTGATATAGCATTTCAAATAAATACGGATTATGTTTCTTATCTTCAGTTGCTTTATCGGTCAATTCAACGATAAATGATGCATAAGCAGTTAAAAATATATCTTCACGAATTTCTTTCATAGATGAAATTATTTCACCTTGTTGCAAAGTCCCAAGTCCAGACCCCATTTGAATCAGAAAGTGGCCATGTGTCATAAGTTGCGAAATAGATGCTAACCTACTTTTCGGTTTTTTCGCTCCTCTTGCCATTGCACTTACTTTTCCAAGTTCACGGGAGAATATCGTAACAATTTTATTCGTTTCTCCGTAATCTGTTGTCCGGATGACAATTCCCTCAACTTTTTGAAACATGTTCGTCACCATCCAAGGTTTGAACAAAACGGGTCACGAAATTGGAGAATCTAGATGCGCTAGCTCCTCGTCATGTTGATCCATCTCATCGTTTACGTCTTTTTCCATTTCCTTCAAAAGCAAATACGTCTCAATGCTTCCTGTCTTGGAGAAAAACTTCCAGGTAAAATCTAGCATAAGAATCCACCTTTCTCAGTAAGCGTAGCATATAAACCAATTTCTTTTGTTGTTATTAAAATGACCCATTTTGTCCATTTTCATGTGAGAAAAATTTTTCCTAATTTCTATTAATACTCATCTTCACGGAAACCAAGATCGCGAAGCTGTGACATTTTATTACGCCAATCTTTTTGGACTTTTACCCACACTTCTAAGAATACTTTCGAACCGAGAAGTGCTTCAATATCAAAACGAGCTCGCTTCCCAACTTCTTTTAACATCTTCCCTTGTTTCCCGATAATAATTCCTTTTTGTGATGGGCGTTCTACAATAATTGTTGCATTTACATAGACCGCTCCGCCTTCACGCTTTTGAATTGCATCAATTACAACCGCCACTGAATGTGGTACTTCCTCACGTGTTAAATGAAGCACCTTTTCACGAATCAGTTCTGCAATAATAAATCTCTCCGGATGATCTGTTACTTGGTTGTCTGGATAGTATTGCGGTCCTTCTGGTAAATATTTTTTAATCGCTCCGATTAACGCCTCAACATTATTACCATCCAATGCAGAAATCGGTACAATTTCTGCAAATTCATGTAGCTTGCGATATTGATCGATTAATTCTAGCAATTGTTCTGGGTGAACTTGGTCAATCTTATTGATTACTAAGAATACCGGTTGTTTTGTTTCTTTTAGTTTTTCAATGATAAACTCTTCACCACGACCAAACCCTTCAACTGCATTGACCATAAATAATACAATGTCAACTTCTTTTAATGTCGTTTGTGCCATTTTCACCATAAAATCGCCTAGTTTATGCTTTGGCTTATGTATTCCTGGCGTATCAATAAAGATGACTTGTGAATCATTTTCTGTGTATACACCTTGAATTTTATTACGAGTTGTTTGTGGCTTGTCACTCATAATTGCAATTTTTTGACCAATAATACGATTTAAAAATGTAGACTTTCCAACATTCGGTCTTCCAATTATAGAGACAAAACCTGATTTATAACCTTTTCTATTCATGTAAATCCTCCGCTAAAAATGCTCCTGGTAACAATTCACCCACTGTTGTTTCCTGAATGTCACCATGTAAATTTGATAAGTATACTTTCGTATCCTGTTTACATAATTCTATCATAACTTGACGACACGCTCCACAAGGAGGTACTGGACGATTCGTATCCGCCACTACCGCAATGGCTACAAATGCTTTATCTCCTTCAGAAATTGCTTTGAATAAAGCTGTTCTTTCTGCACAATTACATAATCCATATGATGCATTTTCAACATTACATCCACGGTATACTTTTCCATCTTCCGTTAATAACGCTGCACCTACTTGAAACTTAGAATATGGTACATATGCCTGCTTGCGCGCTTCGATTGCTTCTTGAATTAACTCTTTGCTGTTCATGCTCTCGCATCCTTCCCATTCACAATTGCGAAAAGATAAAATGAAACTTTTATTAACGGCGTTCTTAACGCTACCAAAGCATAACAAAAGCTTCGGAATGCAACTATACCATATAAGGTAAAAAGATAATAGCACCAATTATAACAGCTATAACAGTAAATAATAACACTGCACCAGCTGCTACATCCTTTGCAATTTTCGCAAATAGTTTAAAATCTGCTGTCGCTAAATCAACTGTTTTTTCAACTGCTGTATTAACCATTTCCAAACTCATTACAACCCCAATTATAATGAGTAATATGAGCCATTCAGTTATCGTTACATGGAAATAAAAGCCGCAGCATATAACAATAACTGCGGCTAAAAAATGAATTTTCATATTTCGTTCGTGACGAAGACAAAAGTATATACCAGCTATAGCATATCCAAAACTATTTATAAGTTTTCCTTTTTTCATCTACCTAATCCAAATGCCTCTAAAATTTCCTTTTGCTTTCCAAACATCTCTTTTTCATCTTCATCTGTCATATGATCATAACCAAGTAAATGTAAGAATCCATGTAACGCTAAAAACCCTAGCTCTCGATCAAAGGAATGTCCATATTCTTCAGCCTGTTCTTTCGCTCTTGGAATGGAAATAATAAGATCCCCTAGCATACGCGGCATTTCCACGCCAACGATTTCTATCTCGCCTTCTCCCATATCCTCCATTGCAAAAGAAATAACGTCTGTCGGTTGATCTTTATCGCGATAATCACGATTAATTTCTTGAATACGTTCATTATCAACAAATGTAACAGAAAGCTCTGTTCCATCTTCTACGTTCTCGATTCGTGCAGCTTGCTCTAGCAAATCGCGAATCATATTCAAGTATTCTTCTTTCACTTCTTCTGTTTCATCAAAAAAATCTATTAATAAACTCATTCTGTCACCTTTTCTTCCGGTGGTTCCGGATATTTAATACGAGAATGAAAAATACCATTTAACGTTTCACATAAAGTTTTCCCAACAATTTGTAATTCTTTAAATGTCAAATTACATTCACTAAACTGTCCATCCTGCAGACGATCTTTTATAATACTTTGTACTAAATTATTAATTTGTTCTGGTGTTGGATGGTTCATAGAACGCACTGCCGCTTCAACGCTATCCGCAATCCCAACAATCGCAGACTCTTTTGAAGTCGCTTTTGATCCTGGATAACGGAACATTTCCTCTGTATATTTCTCTTTATCTTCTTTAATTGCTTTATAGTAAAAATATTTAAGTAATGTCGTTCCATGATGCTGTCCTGCAATATCAATAATTTCTTGCGGAATATGATGTTCTTCTAACATCTTTACTCCATTTGTCACATGAGCAATAATAATATCTCTACTCATTTCAGGATCTAATTTATCATGCGGGTTTTCAATTCCCATTTGGTTTTCTATAAAGAAATGAGGCTGCAACGTTTTCCCGATATCGTGATAATACGCACCAACACGCGCTAATACTCCATTTGCTCCAACCGCCTCACAAGCTGCCTCAGAAAGGTTAGCAACCATAACACTATGATGATATGTCCCCGGCGCTTCTAATAAAATTTTTCGAAGGAGCGGATGATTTGGGCTTGAAAGCTCCATAAGTTTCATACTCGATACAATTCCAAGACCACTTTCTAAATATGGTAAAATTCCCATAGCTAAAATGGACGAAATAATACCAGAAGCTGCCGCCATTAATAGCTGCGAGCCAATTTCAAGTGGTGAAAAATTACCATTTCGTAAGAGTAATAACGCAGCTAATACAACTACATTTAAAACAGAAACAAGGATACCCGCCTGTAAAATCATCGTACGTCGGTTTTTTTCTTTCAAAAAGATGCTAACAGATAAAGAACTTAGTAAAACATAAATACCTACACTATAGTTCAGTGTACTCGTTACACCTTCGTTAAACAGAATACTACTGCATACAGAGAAAATCATACTTGTAATAAAAACGAAGCGATCGCCAATCATTAACTTTACAAGTATTGTTCCCATTGCAACCGGAACAATATATGCAATACCAGCGTATTCTAGTTTTTGGAATAAACTAATGATTTTCATCAAAACAACTGTAATCGCTACAATCGTTGTATAAGCTAAAATATACGGTTTTTCTTCTCTTTTCAATTTTAAAAACGATTCAAATTGTTTATGCATGAAGAATAAGAGCACACCAATAAAAATTGCTAATCCTACAAATGGTTGGAATGTATTTCCATGTTCAAGAAGTCCAACTAATTTCAACTGATCATATACTTCTCTTGTAATTGTGTCGCCTTCTTTAACAAGAATTTGCCCTTGCAAAATATGCACTGACGCTACTCCATCCATCGCCTTTTGTTTTTGTTCTTTTGTAGCAACTGAATCATAAAAATAGTTCGCTTCAATTGCATATTTCCCAAGCGTGTTAAGCGCTTCTTTTAAATCACTATTCACATTAACATTACGTATTTCATTAACAAAGCGCTCTTTTGCTTCATTTTCCTCATTCATCTTAATATGCGTACTCATAATATTATTGATTGCTGTCACAACAGCATCTCTTGCCAACGTCAATTGATCCGGTCCAGCATTTACCAATTGTAACAGTACAGAATCAGATAAACTTTTTGTTAAATCCGTAGGTAATTTCTTTTTTATCTTTTCTAATCGTTCCGCAGCAGAAATCTTTTTCTGTTCATCAGGACCGGCAACCTTCGTCTCAGCTTCCACTTCTTCTATCGCACCAAAGACAGAGTTTACAATATCTACTTTATTTTGCTTGTATTCACTTCGATATGTATATTGGTCTTCAACCTTTTGAGCAGCTTCTCTCTTCTTTTTATCCGTCGTTACTTTATCTTCGATTTTGATAGGAGAGTGGATTGTTTGTTTAGAAATAGATAGCATTTTAACATCTAGTTGCTCTGGTTTCACATTGTTCATAAGTGCAAAAAACAGTACCGCTCCTAATAAAATATAAGAAATCCAGCTTAGTTTTTTCGAATGTTGTATGTTACGAAACCACCTAGAAATTTCTTGAGATCTTGACATGATTTCAATACCTTCTCCTCTCCAGACATAAAGTGAAACTTTAATCAGTGGGTTTTTTTCTTCATTCCTACTAATTATTAACCCTCACCAATCGGGCCTTTTATGAACAGGCTTCTAAATTGCACTGCACATTCATACGTAAATAAATATACTTGTCCACCCTTTAATGATAGTAAAAAATAGGCTATTCGCCAACCCTTTCATCTACCTCTATCATACAAAAAGAAATGATCCTTACAGATAGGATCATTCCATTTTATCATATGCCTCGATAATCCGCTGCACAAGTGGATGCCTTACAACGTCAGACTGGTCTAATTTAACAAACGAAAGCCCCGATACACCTGATAAAACATGCGCAGCAACTGAAAGCCCTGATTTCACACCCTTTGGTAAGTCAACCTGAGATGGATCACCAGTAACAACCATTTTTGAACTAAAACCTAGGCGAGTTAAAAACATTTTAATTTGGGCACCAGTTGTATTTTGAGCTTCATCTAAAATAACGAAAGAATCATCCAGCGTTCGCCCTCTCATATATGCAAGAGGTGCAATTTCAATCGTTCCTCTTTCCATCATACGTTGCGTATATTCTTGCCCAAGAATATCATGGAGAGCATCATATAAAGGACGTAAATACGGATCTACTTTTTCTTTTAAATCACCTGGTAAAAAACCTAAGCTTTCCCCTGCCTCTACAGCTGGTCTTGTTAAAATAATCTTTTTTACATACCCTTGTTTTAAAGCTCGTACAGCCATTACCACAGCTAAATACGTCTTCCCTGTACCAGCAGGCCCGATTCCGAATACAATATCATTCTTCTTCAGCGCATGAATATACTGCCTTTGGCCCATCGTCTTTACACGGATGGATTTACCTTTTGCTGTTTTAAAAATTTCCTCTTCGTATAACTCTTCAAAATGAGCTATTTTCCCTTGACGACCAAGCTGAATTGCATATGCAACATCTCGTTCAGAGATTGATACACCTTTACGAATAACAGCAAGTAATTGCTGTAAGGTTTTTTCAACAAGCGCCACCGCTTCATCTGTTCCAGATACACGAACAGCTTCCCCTCGCGTTATAATAGATACAGCAAGTTCTCGTTCAATTACTTTTAAATGTGCATCATTCACTCCAAATAGAGCAATTGCTTCATTATGATTTTCCACTTGTTGATTCATTTCTACTAATTGTTCTGCCATTACTCAGTCTCCTTGAATATCGGATTCAGATATCGGTTGTGGCTCTGCAATATTTTCAATCACTGTATAATGTAATGTTATTCTTAGATGATTCGCCTCAACCTCTTTATGCAAAATCTTATCACTTACAATCATAGCATGTTCATCCAGTTTTTTCTTCAGTTCTTTTTCAGCCATTTCTTTCGCTACTTGTATTGCTTGTTTATCTGTATATTCACGATTCGCTTCTTCCTCTTCACGCACAATTTCCTTTTCATAAGAAATAGGCAATGTAAAACCAAACAGTTTCACATCATGTTTGACATTTTCAGTACGAGATCGCTTATACTTATCATGCTGAAATCCCCATATTTTTATTTTAACACTTCCAAGACGAAGATAATGCCCATTATATGAATTTCCTGTATACACTTGAAAGGTTGTTTTTAAAGGAACTGTTACCTCTGATTCATACCACGTTTCTCCATATACAATCCCTTTAGCAGAAACAATTGTTGGATTATCCTCCTTTCCAAACATCCCCGACACAAGAAGTTGTCCCTTTTGCACATAATCATTTTTCATTACAACTGGTTTTCCAGTTTCCACAAATGTTTTTGTAATTATCGCCTCTTTTTTGGCAATTAAATTTTGTGGTTTTCGCTCTTTTTCCTTTTCCGGTTCATTTTTTTCAACGATTTTAAAATGATATGTTGTCCCTTTTATCTCTAAGCCAGCCCATGTAATTGCATTAATATTATCCGTTAAATGGCGCTGAACATCCTCTACACTCGGCATTTGAAATTGCAGCCTTCCTTTTTTAATGCCCATTTTGTCCAATTCTTTCATAAGAATATATTCTGTTTCCGGTTTCGCCCCTGTAATCTCGATTTTCCAGACCATATTGGATAAAGCAATCATACCGAAAAAAAAGATAAGAAATCCAATTAGAAATCCACTATTCTTGAGCAAACGCTTATTCCAAAACGGAAAACCGAAACGCCCAATAAAGTATAGCTTACATTCATTTTTTCGATAGATCGGTCTCAGTCGCTTTACATCACGAAGCAACATACAAAATACTAATGTATCTTCTGTAATCTTCTTTACATCCCATACAAGCAAATTTCTGCGCACACACTCATTAATGAAACGTTCCACTCCTCTACCTTCAATTCGAACTTTTACATATCCAACCCACCGCATAAACCATTGATTTTTCATCGTTCGCCTTCACTACCTTTCTCAAAAAGCACAAGTGTTACGTCATTATTCTAACCAGTGCTTTCCTCACCTTTTATCATTCAAATAGCTCGTACGAAACGAAATAAGAAGGAAAACTTCACGAACGGAAGTTTCATTATGATTTATCCTTCTTCTCATTTTCTAAAAACGTCACTTGTTCAATAATTCCTTCAAGCAAAAGCTCTTCTGGAAGAATTGTTTTAATAACAAATGATTGCCCTTTTATTAATAATTGACCATGTTTTAATAACAACCGCACTTCTTTATCTGTAAATACTAATAACCCTCGATGATTCTCTATATAAATATGTACTTGCCCGACAAGGGTAATACGAGGTAGATCCATTAGTACATCCACTGGTATGTCTATTTGCTTCGTTAGCCAATTTTTCATTTGCACTAATTTCTTCATCTCCAAGACCCCCTCTCATCCCATATGTATGAAAAAAGAGCCTGTAATATCACGTCCAAACAGAAAAAAGCATAAAAAAACGTCTCATTTCTCATGAGACGCTTTTTTATGCTAATAGCTGTGTAACCAGCTTATTCACTAGTGATCCGTCTGTTTTACCTTTTACTTTCGGCATAACAGCACTCATCACTTTACCCATATCTGCTTTAGAAACAGCTCCAACTTCAGAAATAACTTGCTTAATTACATTCGCTAGTTCTTCCTCTGTTAATTGCTCCGGCAAATATGCGCTTAAAATCTGAATTTCACTTTGCAGTTTATCAACAAGGTCTTCACGACCAGCTTTTTTAAATTCAAGGAGGGAGTCCTTATACTGTTTTACTTCACGAGCTAAAACTGTTAATTCCTCTTCTTCAGTAAGAGTATGTTGCAGTTTAATACCTTCATTTTGTAAAGCAGCCTTAACCATACGAATGACGGTTAATTTTTCTTTTTGTTTATTCTTCATCGCTTGTTTCATATCATCGTTTAAACGACCGAGAAGACTCATAACTTACACCCTCTCTTAGAATTTACGCTTTCTTGCCGCTTCAGATTTCTTCTTACGTTTTACACTTGGTTTTTCATAAAACTCGCGCTTTCTTGCTTCAGCAAGTGTACCAGTTTTAGAAACCGATCTTTTAAAACGGCGAAGTGCATCCTCCAAAGACTCGTTTTTACGAACGACTGTTTTTGACATTCTCTTTCCCTCCCTCCGAAACATCACACTTACATACTAACTTCAGCATGCAAAAAGAAACACTTCTTCAGCATGTCTTTTACGATTATAATACATTTTATCACTTCAGGTCAACTATTTGACAGAATAAAAGAAGAGTAGATGCTCGGGTTCTACATAAATTCGTTCTAATTGTGTATTATAACTGCTGTATATTTTATATAAATACAGATTGAAAGATCGACATAAAACCATTCCTTTTAGATGGGAGAGAGGCTCCGCACAAGAAAGCAAAAAACGCTTTCTGTACGAAAGAACCTTTACCAGTCGGGTCTAAACAGGGCACTTCCGCTTTTAAATCAATAATCAGTTGTTGCTGTTTTTCCACTTACTAGGGCTACGCCTGCACTTGTACCGATACGCGTTGCTCCCGCTTCTATCATTGCATCCATGTCTTGTCCGTTACGAACACCACCTGAAGCTTTTACACCGATTTCTGGTCCGACTGTTTTTCTCATTAATGCTACATCTTCTACTGTTGCCCCGCCCGTTGAGAAGCCAGTTGATGTTTTCACAAAGTCTACGCCTGCTTTTACAGACAATTCACAAGCGCGAATTTTTTCTTCTTCTGTTAATAGGCATGTTTCAATAATAATTTTTACAAGCGCTTTTCCTTTTGCAGCTTCTACAACCGCACGAACGTCGCGCTCTACTAATTCATCATTTTTATCTTTTAACGCACCAATGTTAATTACCATATCAACTTCCGTTGCACCTTTCGCAATTGCATCTGTTGTTTCAAATGCTTTTGTTTCTGGTGTATTTGCCCCAAGTGGGAATCCGATCACTGTACAAACTTTTACATCTGTACCCTTTAATAATTCAGCTGCTGTTTCAACCCAAGTAGGGTTTACACATACAGATGCGAAGTCATGTTTCTTTGCTTCTTCACATAATGTAACAATCGCTGCTTTTTTTGTATCCGGTTTTAATAATGTGTGGTCAATTAATTTTGCATAGTTCATTTTTTATATGCTCCTTTCTTCACTACGCGGTTGTCTGACAACCATAACGGTTAGCATTATAGCATGAAATATTACAACTTCATATCTTAACTTATCCCCCAAATAAAAAAGCATGCAAACCTTTTCGTTTGCATGCTTTCATATTACGCACTTGCTGATTCTTTTTTTACATCCTCTTCAAGAACACGAACAAATTGCGCTTCGTTATATGGATAACCAGCTTTTGTAATTTTCACTTTTACAAGCTTACCAATTAATTCTTCAGATCCTTCAAACACGACTTTTAAGTAGTTATCTGTATAGCCTACATATAATCCTTCGCGATCACCATCTTTGAAAGTCTCTTCTGGAATAATCTCAAGAACTTCCCCTTCAAATTGAGAAGCATATTCTTTCGCTAACTGATTCGATAATTCAATTAAACGGTGAACACGATCATTTTTCACATCTTCAGGAATTTGGTCATCCATACGTGCAGCAGGTGTACCTGTTCGTTTTGAATAAGGGAAAACGTGCAGTTCAGAGAAACGGTTTTCTTTAATGAAATTGTACGTTTCCATAAACTCCTCTTCCGTCTCACCAGGGAAACCAACAATTACATCTGATGTAATCGCAAGACCTGGTAGTGCCTCTTTCAAACGATCTAAGCGCTCTTGGAAAAATTCCATCGTATATTTACGGCGCATACGTTTTAGTACCGTATTAGATCCTGATTGCAATGGAATGTGCAAGTGGCGCACAACTACTTCAGATTTATCTAATACTTCAATTACTTCATCTGAAATTTGGCTCGCTTCAATTGAAGAAATACGAAGACGTTTCAAGCCATTCACTTCAGCTTCCATGTCGCGAAGTAATCCAGCTAAGTTATAATCCTTCATATCTTCACCGTATCCACCTGTATGAATACCAGTTAATACGATTTCTTTATAACCTGCATCCACTAATTGCTGCGCTTGATGAATAACTTCTTTTCCATCACGAGAACGCATTAAACCACGTGCCCAAGGAATAATACAGAACGTGCAGAAGTTATTGCAACCTTCTTGTATTTTTAAAGATGCACGTGTACGGTCAGTGAAATAAGGTACATCTAATTCTTCATATACACGTGTTTTCATAATATTGCGGACCGCATTAATTGGCTGACGCTCTTTACGATATTCTTCGATATATCCTAGCATTTTTTCACGATCTTGCGTACCCACAACGATGTCCACACCTGGAATCGCCATAATTTCTGCTGGAGATGTCTGCGCATAACATCCCGTTACACAAATAACAGCGTCTGGATTTTGACGTACAGCACGTCGAATAACTTGACGGCTTTTTTTATCTCCAGTATTTGTTACTGTACATGTATTGATTACATACACATCAGCTTTCTTTTCATATTCAGTTCTATCATAACCACCTTGTTTAAACAATTGCCAAATCGCTTCTGTTTCGTAGTGGTTTACTTTACAACCTAACGTATGGAACGCAACAGTTGCCATTGATCATCACCCCATCAATTCAAAATGATAAGAAGCGGCACTTAACGCGTAAAGCGGAGCCGTTTCTGTTCGTAAAATCCTTGGTCCTAAACTACATGGTACAAATTTATATTCGTGAAGTGCGGAAATTTCCTCTTCAGACAATCCACCCTCTGGGCCAAATACAATCAACAGTTTTTGACCATGTTCAAGTGCCGTTAAAGCCTTCGCAAAATTAGCTTTTTCACCTTGCTTTGCTTCCTCTTCATACGCCACAAGACAAACATCATAATCACCGCTCATCTCAAGCAATTGTTTAAATGATGCCGGAGCATGCACATCCGGAATTTCACTTCTATGCGATTGTTCCGCCGCTTCTTTCACAATTTTTTTCAAACGCTCAACTTTTTTATCTGCTTTTTTCGCATCCCATTTTACGATAGAACGAGATGCTTGAAATGGTAAAAATGCGGCTGCCCCAAGCTCAGTTCCTTTTTGAAAAATCAACTCTAGCTTGTCTCCTTTTGGCAGTCCACTTGCGATCGTCACAAACACTGGCAGTTCGCTTGACGCCTCTACCCATTCTACAATAGTACTATCCACAAATTCACTGGTAATTTCAGCAATTGTACACATTGCTGTTTTACCGTTAACACAACAATAAATGTGATCACCAGCTGACATGCGCATCACTCTTGCGATATGGTGTACATCATCACCTACAATACGAATACTTGCATCATTTACATACTTCTCTTCTACAAAATAACGTTGCATCTCATCACCTTAGCAAGGTTTCGTTCCTTTCGTAAGTCCTCACTTACGAAAAGAACGAAACGTTATCATTTTAATATAACAAACGGCAAGTCCCTCACCTTTATAGCGAGAGACTCCTCCATTCATTATAATCATAAATTATATATTACGCATTTCGTGCAATGATTGCTACCCAATCTTCCATCCTTAGCACTTCTTCAATTGTAAATCCAGCTTTTTCTAGCGCTTCAGAAATCGTTTTTTCTTTTGCTGCAATAATACCAGATGTAATAAATAGCCCTCCCTGTTTTACAACTCGCGCTGCATCTTCAGGGAATAAAAGAATAATTTCCGCAAGTAAATTCGCTACAATTAAATCTACCGGGCCTTCAATACCTTCTAATAAACTATTTTGTCCTACAGATACGACATCGTCCGTTTTATTTAAACGAACATTCATCTCTGCACTTTCAACTGCAACTGGATCTAAGTCATACGCCTGAACAGATGCCGCACCTAATTTTGCCGCAGCAATACTTAATACACCAGAACCTGTTCCAACATCAATTACTGTATTACCTGGCTGAACTGTTTTTTCTAACGCACGAATACACATCGTTGTTGTTGGATGTGTTCCTGTACCAAACGCCATACCTGGATCTAACTCAATGATTTTTTCATCTGGAGAAGAAGGTGTATACTCTTCCCATGTTGGCACAATTGTGAATGTATCAGAAATTTGAACTGGATGATAATATTTTTTCCAAGCATTCGCCCAATCTTCCTCATCGACTTCATTAATTGTAATGTTCCCTGTACCAATTTCGATGTCGAAAGATGGAAGTACGTCAATAGATGATTTTACACTCGCAACCGTTTCATGTAAAGAATCCGTTTGGGGGAAATATGCTTTTATTAACACACCATCCTCTGGATATTCAGCTGGATTGAGCGCATAAATTTCACCATACTGTTGCTCACGCTCTTTTGTTAATTCTGCCGGATCTTCAATCGCTACGCCACTTGCACCCGCTTCGTGCAAAATATGAGAAACAGCTTCTACTGCTTCTTCCGTTGTATGAATACTAATTTCTGACCATTTCACAATTTACCAACTCCATTTTTCATTTCCATTATTCCCCTTTGAAAGCTCGCTTAAGCTTTCCGAATAAGCTATCATCTTGATCTTCTTGCCCTGCAAATTCACGCAATAATTCTTTTTGATGTGATGTTAATTTTGTTGGTACAACAACACGAACGACAACGTATTGATCACCTTGGCCATACCCACGTACATTTGGAGCTCCTTTTCCTTTTAGGCGGAATTCCGTGCCAGTTTGTGTTCCTGCTGGAATTTTCAGTTTCACTTTTCCATGAACCGTTGGGACTTCCACTTCAGCACCAAGTGCTACTTGCGTAAATGTTAATGGCATTTCACAAATAATATGATCCCCATCACGCTCAAAGAATTCGTGATTTCTTACATGAACAACAACATATAAGTCTCCAGCCGGGCCACCGTTCACACCCGCTTCACCTTTACCAGACACACGGATTTGTTGACCATTATCAATACCTGCTGGAATTTTAACGTTAATTTTTTTACGTTTACGTACTTTTCCAGAGCCATGACATGTTGTACATTTCTCTTTAATCATTTGGCCTGTTCCTGAACAATGTTTACACGCTTGACGATTCACAATGCGACCAAACGGTGTATTTTGTTCTACACTTACTTGACCAGATCCTGAACAATGTTTACACGTCTCTTTGGAAGTCCCTGGTTTCGCACCACTGCCATGACATGTATCACAAGGGTCTTCTACCGGAATTTCAATATTTAATTCTTTACCAAAAATTGCTTCTTCAAATTCTAAAGTAACTTGGTATTGTAAGTCAGCACCCTGGCGTGGTGCATTTGGATCACGGCGTCTACCGCCACCTCCGCCAAAGAATGAACTAAAGATGTCTTCAAATCCGAATCCACCACCAAAGTCTCCACCACCGAAGCCGCCAAAACCTTGATTTGGATCCGCATGACCAAACTGATCGTATTGCGCACGTTTTTGATCATCACTTAACACTTCATACGCTTCTTGTACTTCTTTAAACTTTTCAATTGCATTTTCTTCTTTACTTACGTCTGGATGATATTTTTTCGCCAAACGACGGTATGCTTTTTTAATTTCATCTTTTGAAGCGCCCTTGCTAAGGCCAAGAACCTCATAATAATCTCTTTTATTCATAAATTTGTAACCCCCGAATCTTTCACATAAACGTAATTTTAACACCGAAAGAAAGTGTTTTGCAACAAAGTTTCCTCACTTACAGTATGCAAAAAGAAAAACGTAAGACTCTCAGATGAAAGACTTTGTTTATACTAAGCCCTTTTCTTATTCGTGAAAAAAGCCAAAGCCAAGGCACGCTTGACTTTGACTTTTTGTCATCTTACTTATTATATTTTACTGTATTACTTGTCTTCTTTTACTTCTTCAAACTCCGCGTCAACTACATTATCTTTTTTCGCGCCAGCGTCTTGTGCTCCTTGTGCACCTTCCGCTTGCCCTGCAGCCGCTTGAGCTTGCTCATACAGTTTAACAGTTAATTGTTGTACGATTTCTTGAAGAGCATCTTTTTTCGCACGGATTTCATCAAGATCGTTTTTCTCGATTGCCGCTTGCAATGCTTCTTTTGCTTCTGTTGCTTTCGCTACTTCAGCTGCATCTACTTTACCTTCTAAATCTTTTACAACTTTTTCTGTTTGGAATACAAGTTGGTCAGCTTCGTTACGAAGTTCAACTTCTTCCTTACGTTTTTGGTCAGCGTCAGCATTTGCTTCTGCTTCTTGTACCATACGATTTACTTCCTCATCAGAAAGACCTGAAGAAGATTGGATTGTAATAGCTTGCTCTTTGCTTGTTCCTAAGTCTTTCGCACGTACGTTAACAATACCGTTCGCATCGATATCGAATGTTACTTCGATTTGTGGAATACCACGTGGTGCTGGCGGAAGGTCTGTTAATTGGAAACGACCTAGTGTTTTGTTATCAGCTGACATTGGACGCTCACCTTGTAATACGTGAATGTCTACTGCAGGCTGGTTATCAGCAGCTGTTGAGAATACTTGTGATTTACTTGTTGGAATTGTAGTGTTACGCTCAATTAGTTTCGTAAATACACCGCCCATAGTTTCAATACCTAAAGAAAGTGGAGTTACGTCTAATAATAGAACGCCTTCTACATCGCCAGTAAGTACTCCGCCCTGTACTGCAGCACCTAACGCTACAACTTCATCAGGGTTTACACCTTTATATGGCTCTTTACCAGTTTCACGTTTAATTGCTTCTTGTACAGCTGGGATACGAGTAGAACCACCAACAAGGATAACCTTATCTAATTCGCTTGGAGCAAAACCAGCGTCTTTTAATGCACGACGAGTTGGCTCTAATGTTCTTTCAACAAGACCTGCTGAAAGCTCTTCGAATTTTGCTCTTGTTAAGTTTAGCTCTAAGTGTAATGGACCAGCAGCTCCAGCACTAATGAATGGTAATGAAATTTGTGTTTGTGTTACACCTGAAAGATCTTTTTTCGCTTTTTCAGCTGCATCTTTCAAACGTTGAAGTGCCATTTTATCTTGGCTTAAATCAATGTTATTTTCTTTTTTGAATTCAGCTACTAAATGATCGATGATAACTTGGTCAAAGTCGTCACCACCAAGACGATTGTCACCAGCAGTTGAAATAACTTCAAATGTTCCATCTGCTAATTCAAGGATAGATACGTCAAATGTACCGCCACCTAAGTCATATACTAGAACTTTTTGTTCTTCGTCTTGTTTTTCTAAACCGTAAGCAAGCGCTGCTGCTGTTGGTTCGTTAATAATACGTTCTACTTCTAAACCAGCAATACGACCAGCATCTTTTGTTGCTTGACGTTCTGCATCGTTGAAGTATGCTGGTACTGTGATAACAGCTTTCGTTACTGTTTCACCTAAGTATGCTTCAGCAGAAGCTTTTAAGTTTTGTAAAATGATTGCAGAAATTTCTTGAGGTGTGTAATCTTTACCTTCAACTTCTACTTTGTAATCTGTACCCATGTGACGTTTAACAGACATGATTGTATTTGGGTTCGTAATTGCTTGACGCTTCGCTACTTCCCCAACTTGACGCTCTTCATTTTTGAAAGCTACAACAGAAGGTGTTGTACGGTTCCCTTCTGGATTTGGAATAACCTTTGGTTCTCCACCTTCCATAACAGCTACACAAGAGTTTGTTGTACCTAAGTCAATACCGATAATTTTACTCATGGCGAAACCTCCTATATTTATGTAAATTATTGATTTACTTTTACCATTGATGGGCGAATCACACGGTCTTTCAGCTTATAACCTTTTTGGAATTCTTCCACAACCGCGTTTGATTCAAATTCACTGTCTTCTACTTGCATAACAGCTTGATGTTCATGCGGATCAAACTGTTTACCAACAGCTTCAATCGCTTCAACACCTTCTTTAGTCAGCGCTTCTAGCAATTGACGATATACCATTTCCATCCCTTGTAATAAGGACTTCATCTGCTCGTCGCTTGCTTCCACTTGCATCGCTCTTTCAAAGTTATCAAGAGCCGGCAAAATATCTGACACAAGACTTTGTGATCTATATTTTTCAGCCGCTTGCTTATCCAGTTGAACGCGGCGCTTATAGTTTTCAAAATCAGCTTGTAGACGTAGTGTGCGACCTTCCGTTTCCGTCAATTTCGCTTGCAATTCATCTACCTCTTTTTGTAAAAGAGCCGCTTCACTTTTTTCTTCTACCACAGTTTCTTCATTGTTTTCTACTGCAATAGTTTCATCAGCTTGCGCTTCTTTCGCTTCTTCAACTACTTGTTCGTTACGCTCTTCCACAACTTTCACCTCCTTAAAAGGCACCAGAGCTCACGCTGGGCATGAGCATCCAAGCATAGTTTTTATGTTACACACCAGCAATGATTATGTTCATCACTCGAGCGAATTTATCATTTTGATTTATACACTCCGTTTAATCCATCTGTAAATTGTCTTGTAAACAATTGTAACAGACTAATTACACGAGAGTATTGCATTCTCGTCGGACCCAAGATTGCAATTGTTCCAAGCTGTTCTTCCCCAATGGAATACGTTGCAGAAATTAAGCTACAATCTTCCATAGCAGTCGAAGAATTTTCTCGACCGATTTTCACTTGAATACCTACTTGTTTATTACGTAAAATATCGTAAAATGCGGCTTCATTATCGATCATTGTCAGCAAAGAGCGTACCTTTTGAATATCGTGAAACTCTGGCTGCGAAAGCATATTTGCCTTCCCGCCAAAGTATATTTTTTCCGGTAAAGGCACTTGAAATGTACCATCTAATATTTTTATTGCACTATCATAATTGTGGACATAACCGCGCAGAACTGTCACAATCTCTTTTAAAATTTTATTGTGTAATTCTGCCATTGGTACACCAGATAGCTTTTCATTTAAAATATTAACCATCTTTTCTAAATCTGATAAATCAACAGATTCCGGAACGGTAATCGTTTTGCTTTGTACATGCCCTGTATCCGTTACAATAATTGCGACTGCTGTTTGATGATCCAGCGGAACAATTTGTACATTTTTAAGCTTATTTGCACTCACTTTCGGCCCAAGAACTATCGCCGTATAATTTGTGAGTTCTGATAAAATTTGAGCTGATTGCTGTGCAACCTTTTCTGCCTCAAAAATTCTTTCAGCAAATAAATCTTTAATCTGTACAATCTCCTCATTGGGTAAATTCTGTGGTGCTAAAAGATGATCTACATAAAATCGATACCCTTTTTCTGAAGGAACTCGTCCAGAAGAACTGTGCGTTTTTTCAATAAATCCTAGTTCTTCTAAATCCGCCATTTCATTTCGAATGGTAGCTGAACTAAACGTAATTTCATCTTTTTTAGCCAACGTTCTTGACCCAACAGGTTGCGCCGATCCAATAAAGTCATCAATAATTGTTTGTAAAATTAAGAGCTGACGTTCCGTAAGCATCTCATCATCACCTCTGTTAGCACTCTTTATCTTCGAGTGCTAAATCTATTAATAACTTACCAAAATTGACATTGAATTGTCAACGGAAACGTCACGAAAGAAAGAAACTTTTTCATACCTACCGGACATTAAATTAATCAATTAAAAATGATTGAAACACTTCATTCCCTAATAACTTACCTTGTCTCGTCAAACAAACATAGTCATCTTTGTTCTGAAGCAATCCATGTTCTTTACCCTGTAACAACTGCTTCGCAAAGATTTCATCCATTTCTACACCAAATTTCTTCTGAAATCCTAGTTTAGAAACACCCTTTGTTTTCCGAAGTCCTAAAAATAGTTCTTCTTCCATTCTTTCCTTGCTCGTCACTTCATGAACATCTAGATAAGGAAACCCTGTCTCATCAATTTTAGAAAAATATTGTTTCAATGGACCAACATTTTGGATTCGCTCTCCATTTACATAACTGTGAGCACCAGCTCCAAAACCATAATACTGTTCATTATTCCAGTATGTGAGATTATGTTTACTTTCATAGCCTTCTTTTGAAAAATTACTAATTTCATACTGATGGTAACTATACTTCTCCATCTCATCCATTACCATTTCATACATCTTCGCCTCATGGTCTTCACCAGGAAGCCTTAATTTCCCTTTATTCATTAAATTGTAAAAGACAGTTTTTGGTTCAACAATTAAAGAATACGCAGAGAAATGTTGAACACCGAGTGTGAAGGCGATATCTAACGTTTCTTTCACATCTTCAATCGTTTGTCCTGGTAATGCATAAATTAAATCGACATTAATATTCGTAAAACCAACTTCCTGCGCTTCACGAATTGCTACAAACGCGTCTTCTCTCGTATGCTTACGTCCAATTTTCTCTAGCAATTCATCGCGAAACGTTTGCACACCAAAACTAATTCGATTCACCCCACCTTTTAACAAAAGGTTTAACTTCTCTTTCGGTAAATCTCCTGGGTTTGCTTCAAACGTTAATTCGCAGTTCGGAGCAAATGGACGTAAACGACGATTAATAATGGCAAGTAATTTTTCTGTCTGCTCCATATTTAATGCCGTCGGTGTCCCGCCCCCAACAAAAATTGTTTTCATATTTTCAAACGGTACCTTTTGCACCGTATTTATTATTTCTTTTTCTAAATACTCCAAATATTGATCGACAGGCTGACGTTCAATAAATACTTTATTAAAATCACAATAGTGACAAATATGCTGACAAAACGGAATATGAATATATGCTGCTTGTACCAAACTATACTCCTACCTTTCTAAAAAGAAACCTCCGCACTTCGGAGGCTCCTTTACTTCTGTAACGTGTTACGAATTTGTTCCATTCGCATTTTTCCCCAATCATACATCATTTCGACGATTGGTAAAAGCGTCATGCCAAGTTCCGTCATAAAGTACTCTACACGAGGAGGTACTTCTGGATATACTGTCCGGCCAATGATTCCATCTTCAGCTAATTCTTTCAATTGATTCGATAAAACTTTATGAGAAATATTAGGAAACAATCGTTGTAATTCACTAAAACGGTGTGGTCCTTCGACCCCTAAATGCCATAGAATCACAACTTTCCACTTTCCACTAAGAATAGAAAGTGTCAGTTCCTTTTCACAATTAAAATCTCCATTTTGTATTTTTTCTTGAATATCTTTTCTAATATTTTCAGACATCAATAGTCTCCTAACTCTATATCTATGGTTACTGTTGTTTCTTACATTAAAAAGCATCCTCACCATTGTAAAGGAGAGATGCAAAGATGTCTAAAAAAGTAATCCTACGTACAAAAAGAAGCCGCACAAACGGCTTCTTTTTTATTAGTTATCATCCATTTTTAATACAGCCATGAATGCTTCTTGCGGTACTTCTACAGAACCAACAGACTTCATACGTTTTTTACCTTCTTTTTGTTTATCAAGAAGTTTACGTTTACGCGAAATGTCACCACCGTAACATTTTGCAAGTACGTTTTTACGCATCGCTTTAATTGTAGAACGCGCTACAACTTTGTTTCCAATTGTCGCCTGAATTGGCACTTCGAATTGTTGTCTTGGAATTAATTCTTTTAATTTTTCTACAATTACTTTACCACGATCATAAGCTGAATCGCGATGTACAATGAATGATAGAGCATCGACTTGTTCATTATTTAATAAAATATCCATCTTCACAAGTCTAGACGGTTTGTAACCAATTAACTCGTAATCAAATGACGCATACCCTTTCGTATTAGACTTCAATTGATCAAAGAAGTCGTATACGATTTCAGAAAGTGGGATCTCATATGTTAACGTAACGCGTGTTTCATCTAAGTATTGCATATCAAGGAATGTACCACGTTTCCCTTGGCAAATTTCCATTACAGCCCCAACGTAATCATTCGGAACCATAATCGTTGCTTTTACAAACGGTTCCTCTACACGATCGATTGTTTGAGGATCTGGCATGTTAGATGGATTATCAACAATCAAATCTTCCCCATTTGTTAAATACACTTTGTAAATAACGCTTGGCGCCGTTGTAATTAAGTCAATCTTGAATTCGCGCTCAATACGTTCTTGAATAATTTCCATGTGAAGTAAACCTAAGAATCCACAGCGGAAACCGAATCCTAATGCTTGAGATGTTTCTGGCTCAAATTCAAGAGCAGAATCATTCAATTCAAGTTTTTCTAACGCATCACGTAAATCATTATAACGTGCAGAATCGATTGGATATAAACCACAGAATACCATTGGGTTTAATTTACGATAACCTGGTAACGGTTCTGCTGCTGGGCGTTTCGCATGTGTGATTGTATCACCAACGCGTGTGTCTCCCACGTTTTTAATAGATGCCGCTAAGAATCCTACATCACCTACTGTTAACTCTTCACGCTGCGTTGTTTTCGGTGTGAATACACCTACTTCTGTTACCTCAAATTCTTTACCAGTTGCCATCATACGTACTTTATCGCCAACTTTTACTGTACCGTTCACAACACGGATATACGCAATTACACCGCGGTATGGGTCATATAAAGAGTCAAAAATCATACATTGAAGTGGCCCTTCTGGGTCACCTTCTGGAGCTGGTACTTTTTCAACGATTTGTTCTAAAATGTCTTCAATCCCAATGCCAGCCTTTGCGGAAGCAAGTACAGCTTCTGACGCATCTAAACCAATTACATCTTCTACTTCTTGACGGACACGCTCTGGGTCAGCACTTGGCAAATCGATTTTATTAATAACCGGTAAAATTTCTAAATTATTATCAAGCGCTAAATACACGTTCGCTAACGTTTGCGCTTCAATGCCTTGCGCTGCATCAACAACAAGGATAGCACCTTCACAAGCCGCTAAACTACGAGATACTTCGTACGTAAAGTCGACATGTCCTGGTGTATCGATTAAATGAAGCGTATATTCTTCACCGTTTTTTGCTGTATACATTAATTGTACTGCATTTAATTTAATTGTAATACCACGCTCACGCTCTAAATCCATAGAGTCAAGTAATTGAGCTTTCATTTCGCGCTGTGTTAACGCGTTTGTTTTCTCCAAAATACGGTCTGCTAACGTTGATTTTCCGTGGTCAATGTGAGCAATGATGGAAAAGTTACGAATGTTAGACTGCCTTTTTGCTCTTTCTTCTTTATTCATCTATGTTCTCAACTCCTAATAGTCTCGCCAATATACACTAGCACTGATTATATCAATAGAGCAGCAAAGATTCAATGAAAACTCGTGCTGCTTATAAGACAAATCTTCCTCTTTTTATCTTATGCCAGCAGAGCAAATGAGACAAACCTTTTTATAACAAAAAAGTGGCTGTCTTACAAAATGATAAGACAACCTCTTTTTTATTCTCCCAATTTGTTGAAAATATCTTTTATTTTCCCAATTACTATATCTGTACTAAATTTAGTGATACTTCGAGTAAATTCCGCGATTCCCATTCCCAGTCCCTCTACAACATTAAAACTTCTGAGACTTTCTAACTGTTTTTGTTTTTCACTCGCTGAAAATGTACCTCCTAAAATTTCCGGATCCACACTCTCACTTCCAGTTCCCGTCATCTGAGCAATTTGTTCATACGTTGGCTGCCGATAGCCTTTCATGCTTTTTAAGCCATGATTAGCGATTCCTATTCCGATTAGCAGCAAAAAAAGAAACAGAACAACACAACTCATACACTGAAGCGTAAATCGACTCAACTTAGGCTGCCCCTTCTCATCAATGTGTATATGCGCCTGTATTATCTTGATCAATTTGATGATGAAGTGCGGCATTTAAACCACTCGCTATGACATTTGCCATATCTTCAATAAACGCATCTACTTCTTTTGGGGTCACCATTAAATTATGTCCAAGAGGTGCTAATACCTCATAAATTAATTTTCGCTTTTCTTCTTCTTCCAACGTACCCACTGCTCCCAAAAACATATTACGGCTTTTTTCATCCGGCATATCTTCCTCTGTTAATTTTTTCTTTTCTCCAAAAGTAAAACCAGCTGGCAATAAAGATCGAGACGGTTTATCTCCATCTCTCATTTCACGCCCAAAATGTTTTAAAATAAAGTCAATGGTATCACTCGTAATGGAAACAGCATCTACAACCGTCGGGACACCGATAGCAATCACAGGGATTCCAAGCGTCTCTTTACTCAGTTCTTTGCGTTTATTTCCTACACCAGATCCAGGGTGAATTCCCGTATCTGAAATCTGTATCGTACTATTTACTCGTTCAATAGACCTAGCAGCTAGTGCATCAATCGCAATAACAAAATCCGGTTTTGTTTTTTCAATGATACCGTAAATAACATCACTCGTTTCAATCCCTGTAATCCCCATTACTCCTGGACGAATGGCACTAACAGGACGATATCCATCTTCTATACTTTCAGGCTGTAATTTAAAAAGATGACGCGTCACAAGCACATTTTCTACAACGATTGGACCAAGCGCATCTGGTGTTACATTCCAATTACCTAATCCGACGATTAAACAGCTCGCCTCTTTTGATATTCCAATTTCTTCTAATAAATAAGAAAATTCTTTTGCAAAAATACGCTCTACTTTTTGTTGCAATTCTGTATCTTGCTGACGAATCCCTTGTACTTCAAGCGTTAAATAATTTCCAGGTTTTTTACCCATTGATTCAGAAGCAATTTCATCGATTATCACTTTCGTAATCGTAATCCCTTCTTCTTCACGCTCTTTCACAACAACACCTTGGATTCCTGTCTGTTCTTTTTGACGTTCTTGTAACATTTGATGAGCTTCTACTGCAAGGTCTGTTCTAACACTATATTTACTTAAATCTAATGGCTCTTTCATCCTATCTCCTCCGTAATTCATAGTAAATATAGTTAGATTCCCCAAAATTATATAGGGTCATTCTTTCCTTTACATGAAATTTCATTGATCTCGCTATTGCAATTCTCTTCTCTGTTTGATAGAATATCACTTGTTCTATGTAAGTATCGAGTCACTCGATCGCACCAGGGAGGTGAAAAGTATGGCAAACATCAAATCTGCTATCAAACGCGCTAAACTTAGCGAAGAGCGTCGTGCACATAACGCTTCTATCAAATCTGACATGCGTTCAGCTGTTAAAACTGTAGAAGCTTTAGTTACTAATAACGATCTTGAAAATGCTAAAGAAGCTTTCAAAACTGCTTCTAAAAAACTTGACAAAGCAGCTCGTAAAGGTCTTATCCACCAAAACGCTGCAGCTCGTCAAAAGTCTCGCTTAGCGAAACAAGTAAACGCGTAAGGCGTTTAAAAAACGATCCATTTGGATCGTTTTTTTATATACAAAAAAGTTCACGCAGTAAATGGCATGAACTTTTTTATTTTATCCAGCTATGGCAGCTAGAATCTCTGGACATTTCACACTCTCTGCCCTAGTAAAAAGCGCTTCTCGGCCGAGTGCTCCATTGGCCTGTGATTCTGAGCGAGAGCTGCCTCCGCTTTTATTTTACCCCGCTATTCGCGGGCGACCCCCATCTCAAAATTCAGCAAGAGCAAAGAGGTTAGGTAGGGATTGGTGAGAGCTAATAATCAGTGGTGGATGAAGAATCCCTCCACTGATTAAAGTTTCACTTTATCCAATATGATTTAAACGCATTAAGAAAAACTCTAAGACGAGTTTCTTATCCATTTTCCCTGTTTTCATACTATAGTCAGCTTCAGCTAACTCTAAAATAACTTTTTTCAACTCTTCAAACGAGAAAAACTTTGTTTGATTCATCGCCAACTTTACCCGGTACGGATGAACACTAATATGCGAAGCAATTTGATTTTGTCCATATCCACGTTGCTGCAATTCTTTTACTTGATACAGTAGACGAAATTGACTCACCAATAACGCTAATAATTTAATTGGCTCCTCTTGCTGCGTAAATAATCCATTTAAAATTTGCATAGCTCCAGCAATATCTTTTTTCACTACCTTTTCTGTTAACGCAAACACATTTTGTTCAACAGATTTTGGCACAAGCTCCGCCACAAGCTCTGTTGTAATTTCTCCCCCCATTCCAACATAAAGCGTTAACTTATCCATTTCCTTTGCTAACATCGTTACATTGCTTCCTACAAGCTCTAATAACAAACTAACAGCCGTTTCCTCAATATGCACATGCACTTCATCCGCACGAGCTACAACCCATTTACGAACGTCCTGTACTTGCATCGCATTGGCTTCTACCACATCTGCTGTTTTCTTTAATAATTTTGTGATTTTTTTTCGCTCATCTAGTTTTTCATAAGGAGCTATAAATACAACAATTGAAAATGGAGATGGCTCTGCAATATATCCTTCTAAAATCTTTATATTTTGTTCTAATTTTTCTTTTTGTGATGTCAAAAACAATGGAGATTTAATTAGTAATATTTTACGTTCTCCAAAAAAAGGAAGCGTACGCGCATCTTCAATTACATCTTCTAAATACACTTCTTCTAGATCATACGTTACAACGTTAAACTCACGATCTTCCTCAACTAACGCTTCCGTTGTTATAAGCTTTATTGTTTCATTTATAAAATACGCTTCCGTTCCATATATTAAATAAAGTGGTGCAAACTGTTTCTTTTTAATCTTCTTATGTATATCACTCATACTTTTTCCTACTCCCTAACTTGGCAATATATCTCTATACTAATGCGCTATCTTTTGTTTTACAAGTACAAAGGAACAGGCTTGAGCAACCCGTCCCTTTATCTATATAAAACGCCACGCAATAAGTCCCGGGATTCTTATTGGTGTGCGGTAACCATCTTACCGTTATTATTCACAACTGCTGGATAAGTATAATTGTTAACTGTTAACATGCTTGGAAATCAAATTCCCACCTTCTACTCGCATAAGATTTAGCACCAAATTCTACACATATACCCTCTATTTATCTTCATATGGAAATTGTAGATTTTTTTCTGACAATATCTTATACTAAAATGGAATGTTGGGGAGGGATTCTAAATGAATGAATTTGAGCAAAACGTTCAAAGTAAACGCAATGACGCTATTGATTCAGGGGTAGGTTTTATCGTCTCATTTGGTTTTTTCGCAACACTTTTCATTATTGCAACAATTATTAAATTTATTGGTTCTTAAAGGCTGCTGCTTGCGGCCTTCTTTTTTTACTTTACCTTTTCTGTGCTTCATCATATGTGAGTTTACTTCGAAACGTTCCCCTTTCGCCTTCAAAAACATAGAAAACAGCACCTTGCTTGTCAGTTCGCCATATTTCAATTTCAAGTTCCAACAAACGCTCTAACACTTGCTGGTGCGGATGACCATATCGATTATGTTCTCCAGCTGAAATAATTGCCTTTTTAGGCTGAATGAGGTTCAAAAAAGATGAAGTGGATGATGTCTTACTACCATGATGTCCAGCCTTTAAAATATCCGCACGTAACTCTGGGTACTGTTCTATAATTCGCCGTTCACCTTCTTCTTCTAAATCTCCCGTAAACAGCCACGTAAGTCCCCCAAATTTCGCCCAAAGTACAATAGAAGCCTCGTTATCAGCCTTTTCTTTTCCTTCTGGGGACAACACAACGAATTCCGCTCCATCTATCTTCCATCCATCTCCTTCTCCAACCACATTTGTTCGTATATGTTTTCCCTTTGCTATTTGCTTCAATTCTTTTTCCAATGCCGCATCTTCCTGCTTCCTTCCAAATACAATTTCTTCTACAGTCATAGACGATAACACTTCTTTTGCAGCCCCCATATGATCTGTATCTCCATGTGTCACAATCAACTTATCAATTTTCCGAATCCCTTCTTTTTGTAAAAACGGAAGGAGAATATCATACCCAACAGAAAACTCATGTTTTTTCTTCTGCCACGCTTCTTTTTTTACAGGGATTGTCCCCCCTGTATCAATGAGATAGATTCCCTTGTCATACGGAAGGCGAATCAAAATCGCATCCCCTTGCCCAACATCAATAAAAGTCACGCTTCCACTAGCACGGAAATAGGGTGAAACATAATGACAAATACATATAAAGAGGAACAAAACAGCAGCTATGGACAAAATACATTTTTTGATTGCTTTTTCCCACACCACAAATATACCAATAATACTAAAACTATATAAAACCACAAGGAATAAAGGTGTTTGCCCAAAAGTAAGGCGAAGAAATGGAAGGTTTTCGCAATACTGAAGAATTTCATTAGAAAACATTAAACATACTGATAATCCATGCGCCAACCATGTCGATACAAAAGGAATAAATAACATACAAAGAAAAATAATGATACTACATGGGAGCACAATACAAGATAGAAATGGGACATATATAAGATTGAGAAAAATGCTATATGGAGAAAAATAACCGAAGTGATATAACAAAATAGGAATACTAGCAAGTTGCGAAATAACAGAAAGATAGATTGTATTTTGAATCAGACTATTATTTCGCTGTAATAGACGATTTGCCGACAGCAATAGTGCCAAACTACCAACAAACGAAAATTGAAATCCAATATCAAAAACCATAAAAGGATCATATAAAAGCATGATTATAGCTGTCATACTAAGTGCATCTAAACTTGAAATACGAACAGAATGCATAAGTGCTAGCAATAACATAACACCTGTTACCGAAGCTCTTATGACAGATGGAGATGCTCCTGCTAAAAACATATAAATTGGAATACAAACAACAAGACATATTGTCGTCATTTCCCTTGTTATTCCGATTCGAAGTAACATAAAATAGCCAATTGCCATTAATAATACAATATGAGATCCAGAAATCGCTAATAGGTGGATAAGACCAAACTGTTGATAGCGTTCTTCTACTTCAAATGTCATCTGTTGCCGATCGCCAAATAACAATGCATTCATAAATGCTCCAGATTGCCCACGAAACATTTCTGTGACTTTCGACACCGCGTTTTGGCGCAATAAAAAGACCCACTGTGTAAACGTTAAAGAATTTTGCCTACAATTTAAAATCTCTTTCGCTTCAAATAAAAAATGAATCTTTTGCTTATGTAAGTAGTTACGATAGTCAAAAACATGAAAATTTCGTGCTTCTGGCGGCACTTTCATTTCTCCTTGAAATGCACAACTCATACCAGCATGCAATTTCCGCAATTGTTCTTTTTGCTCAGCTGATTGAATTTTGTACATTAATTGCAACGTATCCCCATCATTGACTTCTATTTGAAAAGAGAGTCGATCACCATTTATAAGAGGAGTAGTTTGAATCACACCTTCTGTCATTTCAAAGTTTAATCCTTTTGAAGGTTGATTTTTCCATTCAACATATGAGGTATAAAGGTAGCTACTAGCGCATGTTACTATACAAAAAACGAAGACTTGACGCGAAGTACGATATATACAAAATAAAATATAACAACCAAATATACTAACAGACAACAACCGAAACGAGGAATAGGCAATTGCAATCCCCATAACAAACGAGATTGCAACATAGCCCCATTGCCCACGCAACTCATACTCACCCCTTATAGTGGATATTCAAAAAACCCGGTAAAGATAGCTATCACATTTCTTCATCTACATGAGTATCAGACTGCTCAGCTCTCTTTACCCTTCTTTTTGAGCGCACACTTATAGCATCTCTTTTGCTTTAGCGAATACTTGTTGTAATTCATTCATTGTTAAATCATCTTTTTCTAAAGATGAAAATAGTTCTTTTAATTGTAAATTACGCTCCTGCTGCTCTAACGATGTAATATCATATTCGAGCGGAACATGTTTCACTGTTACATTTGCTTGCTCAAATAATTCTACAGCGTACGGATGATTTTTATAATCTTGTGCGTAATAAACAGCTGTAATGCCACTTTGAATAATGGCTTTACAACATTGTAAACAAGGAAAGTGCGTGACATAAATCTCTGCATCCTCTGTTTTCGCACCAAATTTTGCACATTGCAACAATGCATTCATTTCAGCATGAATTGTACGAACACAATGATTATCAATGATGTAACATCCATCATCTATACAGTGAACACCACCTTTGATTGAACCGTTATATCCACCCGCGATAATTCGCTTATCACGGACAATCGTCGCTCCTACTGCAAGCCTTGTACACGTGCTACGCAGTGACAATAGATGGCTTTGTGTCATAAAATATTGATCCCAAGAAATTCTTTCCATATCTTCACCTACTTTTTCATCTACTTGTAGTGTAGCGAAAGAAGAAAAAGTTCGTCAATCCTTACGGAATAATTATTTTATCTTTTATTTTTTCAAGGGACTTTTCCCCAATACCATCTACCTCCAATAAATCTTCTATTTTTTGAAATGCTCCATGCTCTTCTCGATATTTCATAATATTTTCTGCTTTTCGAGGTCCAATTCCCGTTATTTTTTCAAGTTGCTCTTTTGATGCAACATTAATTTGAATTTTCCCCTCCTGCCCTGAAGGTAGATTGGCTCCCTGAACTTGCTCTCCTTTTTTTGGGATATAGAGCAGCATTTGATCTTGCATGAGCTGTGCTAAGTTCACTTTTGCGCTATCCGCTTCAGGCAAGAAGCCACCCGCTTTTTCAACCCCATCTTTTACGCGAGCTCCCACCCCCATCTCATATACACCTTCACGATGCACAGCACCTTTTATATCAATCATAATTATTTTTTTCTGCTCTTTTAATTCTTTTAATTCCAATTTACTTTTTCCCTCTTCACTCTTCACATTTGAGTTCACCTTCACGGTTGGTTGCTCAGCTTGCTGCTTTGTCTGCCATATAAAGAGTATAAATACAACTCCAACAGCCCCTAATAAAGCGAGCCACTTCTTTTGAAAATTCTGCATGATTTTACTACCTCCAATTCATAAATTCACAACATAGTTCATATTGTTTAGGAGAAAGATGTTACGAAGGAGGGATGAAACATTGAACATAGGAATTATAGGGACAGGAAACATGGGGAATATACTAATCAATGCATTTTTAGAAACCCGTGCTGTCAAACCTTCGTGCCTTACTATTATTAATCGTACGCCTGCCAAAGCATATCATATAAAAGAGAAGTATCCTTCTGTTCATATAGCAAGGACAGTGCAAGAGGTAATTGGGCGCTCTCAGCTTATTTTTATTTGTGTTAAACCGTTAGACATCTATCCGATTTTAAAAAAACATGCTGACCACTTTACTGATGAAAAATGTTTAATTTCTATTACGAGCCCCATATCAGCGTCTCAATTAGAAAAGGTTGTATCTTGTCACGTCGCACGTATTATTCCAAGTATCACAAACCGGGCATTCTCTGGTGCTTCACTATTTACATTCGGAAAAAACTGTTCGAAAGAATGGGAACAAAAGTTACTTCGTTTATTTAAAAACATCTCTACACCTATTGTGATCAGGGACGATATTACACGAGTTTCATCTGACATTGCAAGCTGCGGACCTGCATTCTTCAGCTACTTACTGCAATGTTTCATCGATGCTGCTGTAGACAAAACAAATATTACTCATGAAGAAGCAACTACTTTAGCAAGTGAAATGATTATTGGGATGGGGAAATTACTAGAAAAAGAAATTTTCACATTACCAACTCTACAAGAAAAAGTATGTGTAAAAGGCGGTGTTACAGGAGAAGGCATTCGGATTTTAGAGGATCACATTGGAGATATGTTCCATAAATTATTCGAGCGGACACATGAGAAGTATGATGAAGATTTAGAAGGCGTTGAACAACAATTTAATAAGCACACGTAAATAATACGTCATAATGATACAAAATCCTCTTAAAACTCCTTATCTTTTTTTCATCCTATTTTTTATCAAACCCTTATTTTTATATTTTATAGGTATTACTTTTCTACTTTTCTATAAATAAAATACTGTATTCTAAACAAAACAAAAGCAACCTAATCGGTTGCTTTTGTTTTTAACCATTCTTTTTCGCCATAAAAAAGATACGTTCCGTTTGTTCAGTTACTTCCATTCGTTCAAAATCACCCGTTACACGAAGCACTGTAAAACCAGCTTCTTCAAGCCATTTTGTTAACAATTCAACTGAATAGGCACGTTGCATATGACATTCATCAAAGCGATGATATACACCTTCCTCTGGATCCTGTACAAAGAATGACAAGTCATGTTCTACACTATCTGATTCTTCACCAGGGAAGCAGTTCCAAATGAGAGCTATCTCTTCTCCATTAACTGTGTATGTTTCATTTTGAAATACATGATGAATTTTATATAAAGTGTGTACATCAAATAAGAACAGACCACCTTGACGCAAATGATGAAATACTCGTCTGAATGTCTCTTGTATTCCCTCTTCTTGCAATACATAATTTAATGAATCACAAAAAATTGTCACACAATCAAATTCACCTGGAACATCCAGTTCTCTCATATCTTGTTGATAAAAAGGAATAAAATACCCTTCTCCTCCAAGTTTTTGCTGGGCAACTGTTAACATTTCTTCTGAAAGATCGACACCAATCATGTCATAACCTTTTTGCACAAGCGGAAGTGTTACATTCCCAGTCCCGCACGCTACATCAAGAATCTTCGCCTCTTTCATATCTGCCTGCTGTAAGCTTTCCTCTGTGAATTCTACCCATTTATCATATGGGACATCATTCATGAGTTCATCATACAAAAATGCAAATTGCTCATATCTCATTGACTTAACTCTTCTGTAATATCTTCACGTGGCACATCGCCCCATAAACGCTCTAAATTATAATGATCACGCTCATCTTTATGGAATACATGTGCAACTACATCGCCAAGGTCCACTAGAACCCAGCGCGCTTCATCGAAACCTTCCATACGTTGTACATCAATTTGGAATTCATGTGCCTTCGATTTAATTTCACGTGCAATTGCTTGTACTTGTTTATCAGAATTCCCGTGACAAATAATAAAATAATCTGCAATTGGTGAAATACCTTGCATGTTTAATACAACCATATCTTCTGCTCTCTTATCATCAGCTGCTTTTGCTGCTAATACTAATAATTCTTTATCTTTCATTCAGTAATTTCCTCCTTCAAGACTGCATTGTATGTTTGAAATGTTAATGGGTAAATCGTTTGATTCTTTTCCATTAAAAATTGAATGGTACGTTTTAATGCGAATAATAAAGCTTTATTTATATCTTCCCGTGCTAATTTCCGCGCTTCTTCCACACCTGGAAATTTGCGGCCAGGTTCAATATAGTCTGCCACATAAATAACTTTATCAAGCATTGTCATCTCTTCATGACCGCTTGTATGATATGTAATAGCTTGCAGGATTTCTGAATCCGTAAGGCCGACTTCTTTTTCTACTAAGTATGCCCCGACTGGCGCATGCCATAACTCTTTGTTGTAGTGAAGTAAATCTTTCGGCAGTTCTTCCTGCTTAATAATATCTTCCATTTCTTGAATCGGTCTACATTTTGCATAATCATGAAATATAGCAGCCGTTTCTGCTTTCTTCTCATCCACGCCATATAGCTTAGCAAGTTCAATTGCTGTTTCCATCACACCAATTGTATGTATATAACGCTTTTCATGCATTTGTTGTTTTACAATCTCAAGTGCTTTCTCACGATTCATACAACCCATTCCTCTCGATATATACCTGTACTTGCTCTGGAAGCAAATATTTGCACGTTTTCTTCTCCTTATATCTCTCTCGTAGTAAGGAAGAAGAAACAGCAAATTCCGGAATCTCTACTGTGACGATTTCATAAGGCGTATTTAGTGTGTACCCCGGTCTTGCAACCCCAACAAAAGTTACAAGCTGAAGTAATTTCTCGATGTTATACCATTTCGGTAAATACTCCACCATATCTCCGCCAATAATAAAATGAAACTGTGCGTCCGGATACTTCTTTGTCAATTGTAACATAGTGTCATATGTATAGGATGGACCTTTTCTTTTTAGCTCTTCTAAACAAACCGAGAAATAATCCTCTTTCCCGATTGCTAACTCTAACATATTCAATCGATTGTCCACACTTGTAATATTGCGATCCTGTTTATGAGGTGGAATTTGATTCGGCAAAAACCATACTTCATCAAGCGCAAGTGCATCATACACCTCATTTGCAATCAACAAATGTCCATAATGAGGTGGATCAAATGTACCGCCAATGATTCCGATCTTTTTCAAGCGAAATGCCCCCTTTAGTTCACAAGCAGTAATCTTTCCGAAACAACATGAGGAGAGATTACTGCCCGTAAAAGTTCAATTGGTCTAAACCCTATTAGCAAGAACGAGTCCCGAACATAGCGGGCATAAACTATGGAAACGACCTATACCACCCTGAGCACAGTAAATTACTATTGTGGAAGTTTGATTTGTTTATTTTCTCTTGATTCTTTATATAAAACAATTGTGCTTCCAATTACTTGGACGATTTCTGCTCTTGCACCTTTAGCCAATTCTTCTGCAACCTCACGACGATCAAATTCACAGTTTTGGAGCACGCTCACTTTAAATAACTCGCGAGCCTCTAATGCATCTGCAATTTGCTTTACCATATTTTCATTTACGCCGCCTTTTCCAACTTGAAAAATCGGTGTTAAGTGATGTGCTTTTGCACGTAAAAATCTTTTTTGTTTTCCTGTTAACATATAGTTAGCCTCCAAGCTTTCTCATTACTAATTGTTTCATTCTATCGATATTCGGCATACGCCCTGTCCACATTTCAAATGCAAGCGCTCCTTGATAAACAAACATATCTATTCCATTTTGCACGATTGCTCCTTTCGCTTTTGCATCTTGCAGAAGCTTCGTCTCAAATGGATTATAAATAATATCCGAAACAATCGCTCCTTGTTTCAAGGATTGAATTTGCAGTGGTGTATTTTGGATACGTGGATGCATACCTATCGTTGTCGTATGAATGATAATATCATAATTTTTTTGTTCTTCTGTTGCTTGCTCTAATGAAAGAGCATGTGATGTAACCTTCGCTTGACATCCAGTGATAAGCTGAGTTGCCTTTTCCACTGTTCGATTGGCAATATCAATTTCTTTTACTCCTGCGTCTGCAAGCGAAAAATAGATAGCGCGGCTCGCTCCGCCTGCACCAAGTAATAAAATACGCTTTTGATAAAGTGGCTCTTTACTAATCGATTGTAAGGAACGAACGTAACCAATTCCGTCTGTATTATAACCAATTAGTTTTCCATCTCTATGAACGACCGTATTCACAGCACCAATTTGTTTTGCTAACGGATCGGTTTCATCCAAGTATTTCATAATTGAAACTTTGTGCGGAGTCGTGACATTAAATCCCGATACTCCTAATGCCTTTAACCCTTTCACCGCTTCCCCAAGCGCCCTTTCTTCTACAAAAAACGCATGATAATGAGCGTCTATACTACAATGCTGAAATGCATCGTTATGCATAAGCGGTGACAATGAATGTCCGATTGGATTTCCGATTACACCATATAATTGTTTCATAAATCCCTCTCCATATTAAATTAAAGATTTACGTAATGAAACACTAACTCCTTTTGGTACATGAGCCACAATCTTTGCCCCAGACTCATTTACAGTAACCCATCCTAAACCTGAGAATACAACATCTGTTTTTGGCTCACGAATATTAAATTCGTATTTCACAAATCCAGGCATATTTTCTAGTTCTTCCGGGGTTGGTGGATTTAATAATTCCCCTGCATGTTTTTCATACAATTCATCTGCTTTTTCAAGCTTTGTACGATGAAGTGTTAAGCGGTTTGAGAAATGACAAGTGAACGCACGACGCCCACCACTCACATAATCAAAACGGGCTAATCCACCGAAAAACAACGTTTGTTCTTCGTTTAATTGGAATACCATCGGCTTGATTTCTTTCGTAGGTGTAATAAGCTTTAAACTTTGCTTCCCAACGTAATGCGCCATTTGATGGTGATTAATAATACCTGGTGTATCATATAAAGAAGATGTTTCATCTAATGGAATATCAATTAAATCAAGTGTTGTTCCTGGGAAATGAGATGTTGTAATCACATTCTCAGTTTCTTCACTAAATTCTTTAATCATGCGATTAATAAATGTAGATTTTCCAACATTCGTACATCCAACAACATATACATCTTTACCATCGCGATACTGTTCAATCGCCTCAGCAAGTTCACGGATTCCTTGTCCTTTTGCTGCACTAATTAAAAAGATGTCTTCTGGTTTTAATCCAAGTTGCTTTGCGCTATAACGCATCCAATGTTTTACTTTATCATGCTTTACTGACTTTGGAATTAAATCTGATTTATTTCCAACAAGCAATACTTTGTTATTCCCTACAAAACGATGCAAACCTGGCAACCAGCTACCATTGAAATCAAAAATATCTACAATTTTGACCACAAGTGCATCTGATTGTCCAATCCCATTTAAAATACGCAGGAAATCATCATCTGTTAAAGACACATCTTGAATTTCATTATAATTCTTTAAACGGAAACAACGTTGACAAATTACTTGTTCTTTCTCTAAAGATGAAACTGGTGCATACCCAACCTCATTTTTATTTTCTGTTTGAATTTCTACACCGCAACCAATACATTTAATTGTTTCAGTCAAACTTTATTCCTCCCAGTTAATTAAACCTTTTTTCTTCATATTTCTCATAATTTTCCGTTCAATCTTTCGATTAAAACGTGTTACCAATCCATCTGTTTGCGCCACTGGTACGACTAAAATTGTATATAAGCCAACGCGATTTCCGCCCAGTACATCGGTTAACAATTGGTCTCCAATAACAACCACTTCATCTGCTGCTAAATTCATTTTTTGTATCGCATGCTTAAAAGCACGAACAAATGGTTTACGTGCACTATGGATAAACGGAATGCCTAGTGGATCTGCAAAATCCTTTACACGTTGCTCATTATTATTCGAAACGACCGTTACTTGAATGCCTTGCTCTTTCATTTTCAAAAACCATTGCTCTAATTTAGGCGTTGCATTCGGACGATCCCATTCAATTAAAGTATTATCTAAGTCAGTAATAATTCCTTTAATCCCGCGCTTCTTTAAATCTTCTGGTTGAACATGATATACGTTTTTTACGTATTCATTTGGTAAAAACAATTTCAATTTCTTTCACCTCTTTGAGGAGTTTTCATAAAATTTTTCGACAACATTTTTCGATAGCTCACTTGTGGATAACATTGTACACATTTTCCACATTTAATTATCAGTTAATTCTTAATTTATCAACAATTAACACACATCTTATCCACGGCTATATGTGGATAACCAGCCGTTTGTGACTATCATATTTTTTTGATACAGTAGATGCAACAAAGAACCTATCCTTATTACCGGAGGTGACTCACCTTGAAAACGAAACATATGGAACAGTTATCTACTGAGTTACTCACTGAGTCTTATTATAAAGCAAAAGAACTAAAATTAAATCCTGACTTCATTTTACTTATAAAACAAGAAATCATTCGACGATCATTAGAGGACAAGCTTGTCAAATCGTCTTGAGTATATAGATTACTGCTTCACCTGTAAAAAGAGCCATCTTCAAGATGGCTCTTTAGTAAAATGAAACTTTCCTCCATAGGAACTTTTCACCTAGCACATAAGCTCATCTAACTTCTTAGTGCCCTCTCAATTTTGTAATAAAACTTTTATTGTCCACTGCCATTAAGATAAGCGAGTTGCAATTTTTTCACCAAGACGAAGTTCTTGACCACTCATTAACGTTGAAACAACTTCAACCATTTCTTTTTCAAACAGTAAAACGACTGTTGAACCAAATGTAAAGTATGCCATTTCTTCACCTTTTTGAACAGTATTTCTTTCATGGAGAAGCTCAATACTATTTACAAACATAGCTCCTACTTTTACAAGTGCCATATGTTGTCCCTCACTATCAACCTCTGTGATAGAACGATAATTCTTTGATAACGGCTCTTTTCCATATTTCATCCCTGCTGCGTTTACTGGGTACGATTTTCTTCCAAGTACAAACCGCTCTGTCACAGTGCCTGAGAGCGGACTATGAATACGATGATAATGACTTGGACTTAAATAAATAACCATATATGTACCGCCGGCATAGCGCTTTGCTCGCTCTTCATTACCTAGCATATCCACGATCGAATAACGCTTGCCTTTAATATCAAATGTTTTCGTTTCTTCAATAGGGCCGTGCTCTGCAAATACCCCATCAACTGGACTAACAATACTTGATGCCACTGCATCTATTTCTCGCTTTCCTTCTTTCAACTTACGTGTAAATAGTTCATGCAGCGTCCGGTACTCCTTTAAATCCTTTTCCATCTCATCCTGATTCAGTTGAAACACTTTGGCGTAAGACGAAAGAATAATGGAACTTAAGCGAGACTGTGCAAATTTACGCAGTATATAAGAAGTAAAACGCCCGTTTGTAAGTTCGATCATGAGTCGATATAATGTACGTCGCAAACCGCGAAACCTCCTAATAAGTCTTAATGTAACAATTAAGTTTATCTTTCCCTTCTTTTCTTTCTATATCATACAGTAAAATTCTTGAAAATGGTTTTTTATGTTCAATTATTATAAAGCCAATCCATTATGTATAAAGAAAGAATAGGTACTATTGTATTCTTAAATTCGTTAGCACCTCCTAATATTACAGATAGAACTCGTCATTTTCAACAGTGAACGATATATTTCTTCTTAGAGTTTCTTGTTTTATTCCCTTTTCGTCAAACGAAAAAACGGCTACACTCGAACTGCAGCCGTCTCACGCACCTTTATGCTTTCCCCTTCTTTTCCTTCTCTGCTCGAACAAATTCATGAAACATTTTCATCAGTGCCCGCTTCTCAATCCGTGACACGTAACTTCTTGAAATCCCTAGTGCTTTCGCAATTTCTCGCTGTGTTTTTTCCTTATCAAGGCCAAGTCCAAACCTTTTTACAATGACTTCTTTCTCTCGTTCATCTAAAATATCGATATACTCCTTAATTTTTTCTAATTCCATGCTGAGCTGAATCATATCAATGACATCTTCAGATTCAGATTTTAGGATATCTATCAATGATATTTCGTTCCCTTCCTTGTCCTGTCCAATCGGGTCATGAAGTGACACATCTTTTTTCGTTTTCTTCAGTACACGCAAATGCATTAAAATTTCATTTTCAATACAACGAGCTGCATATGTCGCTAGCTTCGTCCCTTTCCCTGCTGAATAACTCTCGATCGCTTTAATGAGCCCAATCGTTCCGATAGAAATTAAATCTTCTGCATCTTCACCTGTGTTTTCAAATTTCTTAACAATATGAGCCACAAGTCGTAAATTATGTTCAATTAAAAGATTTCTCGCGTGAGCATCACCTTGCTCCATCAGCTCTAAGTACTTTTTTTCATCATCTGATGACAATGGCTGTGGAAATGCATTGTTTTTAACATAAGAAACAAATACAAACACTTCACGAATCATGTATCCAATTGCGGCGAATAGACTCAACCCCTTCACCTCCGCCAAAATAGTGGTCTTTACTATATGTATGTGGGCGGGTGGTTGTTTGTGTCTGTACCCATTTGAGAATAGCGATGCATAAAAAAATTCTTGTGGCATAACCACAAGAATTTCTTTAAACTTGTCCTATTTACTCCAAATTACTTCTCCCGTATGCGCATCAATATAGCGAATTTCTCGTCTCATGAAAAAATCAATATGATATGTTTCACTGCTCTCAGTTGTCGTTTGTTTATAAATAAGCTCATATTTTGATGGATCTGTATCATGATTTTTATGCCACTGTAATTCAACGCAGAGTGCATTTCTATATGTTTCTAACGCTTCTTCTTTACTTATCTTTGCATTTGTTTCATAAGTGCGTAACTCTTCTATTACGCTCTGAGATATTCCGCTATACATCATAACATTCCCTGTTGCTGTATCTATGTTAATCATAACCAATCAACAATCAACTGGAATACCATTTACATGCACATCAAAGCAGAATCTACCCGGACTTTCCTCTTCCTCATAGTTATCCCAAAGACGAAGATACTCTGCCACATTCGGAATGACTTGTTCTAAAAATCGGAGTGCTTTCTCTAAGCATTCTTCTCGTGACAATATTACTTTTTCATCTCTCCAAGAGAGGAGATTAAAATAATGAAGTAATGTACCTGACTCTTTATCAATTCCAATTACCATAGGATTTTCATATCGCAGCATAGGGGAATGTTTTTTATAAAAATCATCCATTAAGTAAGTTTGATTCTCTTCCTGCTCATTCTCCAATTCTTCTCTTGGAACAAACTTCATTCTTATTTCATTGTCACACTCTGCTTCAGAAATTTTCACAAATTCTTTCTCATCCAAGACCAGCAAACGAAATATATCTGTTTCTTGTTTATACTTATCCTGCGGTGCGCTTACCGTTACTGTAGGGGCTGATTGATACTGCTCTGGTTCATGTAAATCCTTCCCTGTACATGCATCAATAAACCCTACCCTTGGCTCTGGCTCATACACAAGACGATATTTACTCACTTCTTTGCCACTGCCATATTCGTATAAACTAGGAAATAATTCCGCAAATACAAGTCTCATATTCTGCCTATCTTTTAACTCTTCTAAAACATTTTTTTCATCTACAATCGATTCCGGCCATGTTGGTTTTTCTTTCAATCCATGATGATGTTGAAATGCTATAACATTTCCTGATGGATGAACCCGTACAATACACCCTGTATTCGGCAATGGATATCCATTTACTTCTTGTAAATAATGTACCGCTGGCATCCCGCACCAATCTCGCACATACACGTATGTATAATTCGCGTATTTATTTGGGATATATTTCTTTACAAACAAATGGGCAATTTCTTTCGTTTTTTCGTCATTTATTTCTTCATCATTACTTTGGAAATAATCTTCATCATCTATATCTAATTCTATCAGTTCACCTGTATGTCTATTTAAAGTAATACGTATATTCTTCTCTTCATCATCTTGATGCTCCCAAAACAATACATGCCAAGGCTCATCTACTGTTTTTTGATCATCTACAATAAGATGATATTTATCTGGAATTTCAATTATATGCGCGACTTGTTTTTTTCTTTCTTCGTTCTTTTGATTCATCATATCTCCCTTCTTTCTACATAATAAAAAGATTACCTACATCGTATCACATACATACTTTAATGAAAGAAAAGAAAAGACAAGCAGAATATACTCCTACTTATCTTTCATTTCACGCTATTTTAAACTGTTTCAAAATGTTTTTTGAAATCATTCTAAAAAGACAAAAAACTGAAACAATTAGTTCATACGAATTTCACATCAATCTATTACTATTAGAATTATACATAATCAATTTACTAACAATCTAATTTATTGATATATGAAAACCCTTTAGAAAGGAGTTAGCAAAATGAAAGCCAAATACCGTTTTATGATCTCATCATTTGCAGCATGTGCTTATATGATTTGGTATTTAGTATAAATAAGCAACCTTATTTGCAAATATGAAAAGGTGTGTATATAAATGAAATATAATCAATCAACCGTTAACTATTGGAAGGCGTTTGTATTACCTTATACGTTCGCTTTAGAAGAGTTAAAGACAAAATTCGAAATTATGAACCGGGAAGCTCAATTTCTAGAGGACTATAACCCGTTTGAACATATAAAAACAAGATTAAAACAACCTGATAGCATCGTTAAAAAACTTGAGCGCAAAAATTTAGCACCAACAATTGAAAACGCGCAAACACATTTGCAAGATATTATCGGTATCCGGATTACGTGTTGCTTTGTGGAAGATATTTATCACTTAAAACAAGTCATTGAAAATCGTGAAGATATGGAAATTGTAGAGACAAAAGACTACATCGCTAACCCAAAACAAAACGGTTATAAAAGTTTGCATATGATCATTAAGTATCCACTAGCGTTAAATTCTGGTACAAAAGAAGTATTTGCGGAAATTCAATTGCGCACACTTGCGATGGATTTCTGGGCCAGTTTAGAGCATAAACTCTACTATAAATATGAAGGGAATATCCCCGATTATTTAAAAGACGAACTCCATGATGCTGCCATGAAAGCTGAAGAGCTTGATAATAAAATGGCAACTATCCGCCAAGATATCGATGAAATTGAAGCATGTTCAAATCAAATTTTACTACCATTATAAAGAAAGGTTCTCCTTGTGCGAGAACCTTTTTATTTCTTTTCTATCGTCCGAACTTCTTCAATTTTCCAATGCTCCTCTTCTTTTCCAAGTGCATATTGCACCTTTTTTTGAAGATTACTTCCACCATCTATCTCTTTTTCTTCTGTTTCCACAATAACAAAATCACTTTTTGAGTCTTTGATTTGAACCTGATTCAGCTCAATTTTCTTGCTTTCTTTTTGAAACGCAGCTTCTTTTTGTGTACGTAAATCTTCAGCACCAACAATTTTGTCCGAAAACAAAGCCATATGTTGATCAAAGTTTTTTTCATTTGTTGTTTGAACAAACGCCTCAATCACATTTCGAACTTCTTTTTCATCTTCCGGTGTTACATGTATCTTTGCTTCCTGTTTCACCGTGATTTCTTTCTTCTTTACCTCTTTTTTCTCCGTTTCTTCCTGCGATTGACATCCTATTAATAATAATCCGATTGTAATAAAAACCCCAATTTTCTTAGTCAAATTTTGCATTCAATATTCCTCCCCCAAAAAAGAAAAAGCAAGGCGAAATGCCTCGCTTTACTCCATAACTATTGTCTGCCTTTATTAGGGTCACCGCCACCAACAATATCGAAGACACGTTTTGCTAAGTTTGTATTTTCTTGAACACCAGAGAATAGATATTTACCTGGTCCGAATGCATATACGTTCACATCTTCACCAGTATGTCCACCTGTTGTCCAGCCTGTAAATGAACGTTTATTAAAGATTTCTTCGATCGCATTATCGATTTTCGTTACATCTTTTGATGGTGCAATATCATTTACAGATTTAATTTCTTCTGGTGTTAATTGTAAATCAATATATTTTTTCAATGTTTCTTCTACATTCGCACCTTGTGCAATTTCATTTGCCATAAAGTCTGGTGTACGTTTTGCTGCTTTAATTGCATTTGCATTAAAGTTATATTCGCCGTTTACACCTAGAGAGAATCCACCAGTAGAATGGTCAGCTGTTGCGACAACTAATGTATGCTTATCTTTCTTCGCAAATTCAATCGCTGCTTTAAATGCTTTTTCGAAGTCTTCCATTTCACTCATAGCACCAACAACGTCATTATCATGTCCAGCCCAGTCAATTTGACTACCTTCTACCATTAAGAAGAAACCCTTATCGTTTTTATTTAAACGATTAATCGCTGCATTTGTCATTTCTTCTAATGAAGGTGTTTTTTCACTACGATCAATCATTTTATCTAGACCACCTGGTGCAAATAAACCAAGAATTTGATCATTTTTATCATTTAATAATTGCTCACGATCTGTGACATAGCTGTAACCAGACTTCTTAAATTCTTCTGTAAGATTGCGATCTTTTCTTACAAAGTTTTTCACACCACCACCGAGAAGAACATCTACTTTATGCTTTCCATTAACTTTTTCGTCAAAGTAATCATTTGCAATTGCATCCATGTTTTTACGGCTAATATCATGTGCACCAAAAGCCGCTGGCGTTGCATGTGTAATTTCAGAAGTCGCAACTAAGCCTGTTGACTTCCCTTTTTCTTTTGCTTGTTCAAGTACTGTTTTTACTTCTGTCTTATCATTATCCACCGAAATTGCTGCATTGTATGTTTTCACACCTGCTGCCATCGCTGTTGCCGCTGATGCAGAATCTGTAATATTTTGATGTTCATCCTCTGGATATGTCTTTTGTGCTCCTACAAGATGTTTATCAAATTCTGTTGACTCCATTTCAAATGATTTTGGATTATCTTTCATATAACGATGAGCAGTCATATACGAAGGTCCCATGCCATCTCCAATTAAAACAATTACATTCTTAATTTTTGGATCACTTGCTTTCCCGTCCGCTTTAATTACATCCGAACGTGTCACGCCCCACGTTACTACTGAAGTAAGTGCTAACGATGTCACAACCGCAAATGGCCATGCTTTCTTCATAAACTTTTTCACTTTTTATGTCCCCCTAATAGGTTATTAAGTTCCCAATACCCAATTTAAAGGAAAACTATTAAGGAAAAGTTAGTACTATGTAAACATTTTGTTAAGTTATGTAAATTTCCGTTATAATTTGTATATCTTTGTCTTATATTATCAAGCTTGATCGCCTTTACAAAACAGAAAGAAACACATGTGGATTTTTCAAAACTTTAAATGATTACTTTACATTCTCTCTACTTATAACTGAATATTTATTTTTTCATGATAAAATATTTCTACTAAATTAAAAGGGTGGTCATTCAATATGCAACAACTAAATGAATCTAGTATTTCACAGCTACTTTTTCTTTGCGAAACGATTGGATGGTTACAGCCTAAATCATTTATGCAAAAACAATTTGAAATGTACCTATCAATCGGAAGTTTATTTGGCTATACACATAACGAAAAACTAATTGCTACTGGCGGGGTATTCCCTTCCAATTCTGGATTTTCTTCTATCGGTATGCTAATGGTTCATCCCAATTTCCAAAAACAAGGAATCGGTCGTACCTTACTCGATATTTGTGTAAAGCAAGCACCACCTTCTCTTCCCGTTATGCTCATTGCAACCGATGCTGGCGCACCCTTGTACCAAACATATGGATTCACGACAATTACAACGATCCATCGCTTTGAAAAATTTGTTACAAATCCATCTATGTCCCCCACTCATTTGAAGAAAATTGGACAACATGATCTTCAATCTCTCATTAATCTTGATCAAAACGTAACGGGAGCACGTCGCCCAAGGCTCTATTCCATATTAATAGATAGGGCAACACTCGCATTTAAAATTGAAAGAAACCATAAGATAGAATCCTTTGCATTATGTATAAAAAAAGGAGCTACACTTTGTATTACTCCTCTTATCGCTAAGCACATGGAAGACGCAATTCAATTATTACAGTCTATTTGCACGAGCTGGAATGGAACAATCCGTATTGATGTTCCACACTCACAATTTACATTTCGAGCATACATGGAATCGCAGGGATTTCAAGAAACACTTATTTCACCGCTTATGATAAAAAACGGAAGCCATCTACCTGGAAATCGCGACCATTTATTTGCTATGATGGATGCAGCGTTATGTTAGAAAGGGGACACCTATTTGAAACGACTAAAATATGGTATGGTTAGTTGCCTTGCTCTCACATTATTAGTAAGTTGCAACGCTACCGAAAAACCAGTAGAAAAAGTGAAACAAGTAAAAAATACAATTGCAACAAAACTAAGTACAGATGAAAAAATGGTTGAAATAGACGGACAAACTATTTATTTCAAACAAATTGGGGATAAAAAACCACCTTTACTGATGCTTCATGGGTTTGGCGGATCTTCCAATGGTTTTAGCGATATTTATTCAGACTTAGCAAAAGACCATACAATCATCTCCGTTGATATTTTAGGATTTGGTCATTCATCCAAGCCGATGGATTACCATTATTCTTTTCCAAATCACGCCAATCTTTATTATAAGTTAATGAAAAAACTAGGCTATGATACATTTGCAATACTCGGTCACTCGATGGGAGGAGAAATCTCTCTCAATCTAACATACTTATATCCAAGTGCAGTTACTCATCTTATTTTAACTGATGCTACAGGCGCTATATCATTAACGAATAAAAACGCTTCCCCTAAACCCCAGTTATCAAATGATTTACATACTGTTTCTTCTATTACAGATTATGATGAAAGCAAAGTGAAATTTAAGCGCGATGATACGGAGCATTATAACCAAATGAAAATGTGGCCTAGACGTCTTCGTATTCATGCTAATGAAATTAAACTTCCAACTTTAATTATTTGGGGGAGAAATGACAGTAGTGTGTCATGGAAAGAAGGCGAGTCTTATCATCAATTTTTAAAAAACAGCACCTTCCATATTATAGAAAAAGGGTATCACGCACCCTTCCGCCAAGAACCGAAAGAATTTATGAGCTATGTCAAAGAATTCTTTGACAAGCACCCAATCGAAACAACAAAGTAACAAAAACGGGTATCTCACCTTTGAGATACCCGTTTCATATATTAAGCAGCTTGCTTCTGCCTCTTTTGTGTTTTTGATCCTAATAATTTAGGCACAATCCAGCCATCAAGTCCAATTTTTCCAGCATTCATGCCAGCAACTAAAACGAACATAGATAAAATAACCATTTGTGGATTTACACCTAGAGACCCACTAAACATATAGGAAAAGTTCATTACAAGGCCAAAAAAGACAGCTGTTTTTGTTAAACAACCTACAATTAAACCAATTCCAACTAGAATTTCTCCCCATGTTACAAGTGTGTTGAATAGATCCACATTCGGAATTGCAAAGTCTTGTAAAAATGATGCCCACCAAGACTGCACCGCTGGTTGTGCTCCTTTTGACTTTTCAATAGCCCCTTGCAAATATCCTGTCGCGTCAAATCCTTTTCCTTGTAGTTTACCGATTCCAGCTATTAGCCACGTGTACCCAAGATAAATACGGATAACTGCAAGTACAAAAGAAACTGCTTTATTTTCTCTTAAAAATTGAATAAACATATATTCCTCCCAATGTTGTAATTAAGTTAGTTACAGGAAATATCATAACATTAGTAACTCATTTTTCAAATGTTAATTATGAATGATTTGTGACAGTTACATGGAATGTAAAAAGCTAATATTTATATAGTTACTTTTATTTCCTTGTAAAAACTTGAAGATATCATAACATAATTGATAATCATTTTCATTAAAAAAGTGTGAAAAGTTTGTGTGGTAAATGTGAAACGCGCTTATCCTATATTCAGATAAACACGTTTTATTCTTTATATAATTCAAAGTAATATAAATTGGAAATACAATTGTTTCACGTTACTTTACAAGTTGATTTCGTATACACCTGTCTCTTCTAAAAAATCCTCTCTTGTTAGCACCTGCTTTTGCAAATGCTGTCTATATGCTGTAATCGTTCCATCATGTGAAACGATACAGATTCTTTCTGTGTGTACTGTATAACACCAATCGATGAATTCATCTGCTATACTCTGAAATTCCTTCTCTGAAATCGTATTTATCCCCTGATTCCATAACATATCGTTTGTACTTTCTCTTAAAGAAAAACTAGGAAATAACTCTTGAATTACCTTTATACTTAACAACCTATCACACGGTAATGTGTTTGCCCCCTCACGATAAGGAAAAATACGAGGAGAAATATATGGATGAGTTATTTTACGGCAAATTACTTGCGAGCTCCATATTGCAGCAGTCTGTAATGTTCGAAGCGTGGGACTTGCAAGTAATACATCGCTTTCTTGTAATGGTAAACTACTTTGGAGTAACATTGCTTGTTGTTCGCCTTCTTTCGTCAAAGGTGGATTCTCTAATTGCAAACTCATTGGTAAATCTTTTGTATGTTTCCCTTCACCATGTCTTATGAAAATAAACTTCATAGTTTTCCCTCTCCCACTACAAAATGAATGTGTATATCTTTCGTTATTACTTTTCTCTACCTTCTCTCCAGTTCCTTCCACCATTCCTGTAAAAAAGTTTTGACATATCAATTGGAAGTTATTATGATAATTTATGTAAAAGACTTTTTACAGATTTATCTTTAAAGGGGGAACTTAAAAATTATGAATTGGCTAATTTATTTTATCGGTATGATAATATGGGGATACATAAATGGTTTCTTTACAAGCGATAAAACTTCTGCACCTTGGATGAAAGATGATGAGCGTGAAAAAGAGATTAAACATAAAGCAATTGTAGCGAGTTGGTCAGGCGTGTTTCTGTTTTGTATCATTAGTCTCTTCAATAAATTATTAGGTTTAGGAGGCGGACAAAGATCACCTTACTTACCAGATCCTTTCGCGACCATTTTAAAGGAGAATGTAGAATTACAAATTTTACTTATCCTCTTCCTAATGTATGGAATTTATTATTTATATTATCGAAAAAAAATGAGTGCTTGAATAAATAAAAAATAGCGTGATACAAAATGAAGTCTTTCTTACTCGATTTATCTCAAACTCAACCAAGTCAATTATTTTTAAATAAAACAAAAATCATTCAACCTTTTAATTTTCAGCTTATGATTCTTTCCTAAATGGATATAGTAAAAGAGATAAAACGAAACCTACGGGAGGATTCATCAATGAACAACTCAAATGATTTCTTAGACACATTGCACGAAAAGCAAGCAAAGGACGAGCAAAATAGAAAGCGCCAAGGTAATGGAAACCCTGGAAAAAAGAAACCAAATAAAACACACAAATAATCATTGCACACGCTAAACAAAGCCACCTAAAATTCACATTTTAGGTGGCTTTGTTAATCCTCTTTTACAGAAATAACATCCTCCCAATTCCACTTTTCATAATATGGCTGGGGAACATCTATATTTTCAATCCACTTCTTCGCATTTGCTCCATCCCCATTCGCCAACCACATGTCAGCTGTTTTACGATTTGAGCGTATCCAAGTCAGCTGATTGTTACGTTTCATATACAAAGGATGATAATCTCCATATTTTTTAGGAGGTATTGTAATCTTTCGTTGTAAATTCGTTTCAATATTAACTTGATATAAAGAAGGTAATGATCTTTTTTCTTCTTCGTTTTCCCACTCCATCTCTCTTGCTCTTGAAAGTGTAATCAGTTTGTCGTCATACCATGTAAAATCCCAATCAACATATCCTTTCGGAGTAAATTTTTCTTGCTGAAGAGCTGGCACTTCTTTTACTTTTAAATGCTTATTTTCTAACGCAAACCTCCCGCTCCCCTCAATATAAGCTAATATATTTTTCGACGGTGCCCACTGTATCCACCCGCTGTTTAATAACATTTGATCTACCTTTTCAAAATGACTTCCATCCGCTTTCAAAAGACAAAGTGTATTACTATCAGCTGACCATGAAGCTGTTGGTACAGCTAAAAAAGTAATCCACTTTTGATTTGGAGACCACTTGAAATCACTTGCAACATAAGCTAAGAAATCCTCCTGCATACTCGGTAATGAATACAGATGCTTCATTTTATTTGGATTCATTCCAGCATCCTTTTGTACTTCGTATAGCTGCGCTCCTGTCCAACCTGTTGGAAGTAACTGAGCCTCAGACGAAACAAGAAATCTCTTTCCATCCGGATACCATGCGTAGTCCCCCACACCTGATGATACATTTTCAAACGTTGCATTCTTCTTCTCTGCATCAAATGTATTTAATGTGCCTGTAAATTCAAAAGCAATTATATTTTCTACCGGCGACCATTGATAATTTATTGCTTCTGTCTGAGACGGAACAACTTTTTCCCCATCCGCAACGCGGTACAATTCAAGCCAATTTTGTTCTTCCCCTTTTGCGTATGCCATCCATTTTCCATCGTATGACCATTTAGGTTTTGTTATGTACTCTCCTTTTGTTATTTGCTTTTCTTTTCCATCGATTTTTATCCAAAGATCATGGTCACGAATGAAAGCAACTTGAACCGCTCTACTCTCTGCGCTACTAACTGACATCATAAGAAAAAATAGAATTACAGCTATAGAGCAACTAGCCATCATTTTTTTCACGATGTAATCTCACCTCTTTTCCTTTTTCATAGCATCCCTCACATTTAGTCTGCTATATACAAAATCCCTAAAAACCTAACAAAATAACCTATATTTTTACATTTCCCACAACAAAAACCATAAAATATTTTGAATTTTCAGAGGATTTTGCAGTATTATGTCAAATTTATGATGTAGCCAACATTCATGTTGTTTTACACAAATCCATACGAGAGGATTATCGATACATTTTGAGAGGGTTGGCACATTTTATTAGGGGGAGTTTCAATGAAAAAAACTACATCTGCATTACTAAGTATGGCACTCGTTTTTTCAAGTTTTGGTGCATTAAGCGCACATGCCGAAACGCTGCAAAAGGAAAAGCAATTTAGCCCAGAGCTAAAAGCAAACATTCAGCAGTGGGGGGAAAATAAAATTGCAGCAAATGTCGATACGAAAACATCAAAAGAAATATCAGTAATCGTCGAATTGCAACATGCTCCACTTGCTTCACAAGGGAATATTCAACATGCTCCAGACTTACAAAATAGCAATGCAAAATCTTATCATGCTGGGCTCAAGAAGGCACAAGAGGATACTACAAAAAAAATAAAAGAAAAAGTACCTCAAGTAAAAATAAAAGAAACCTATAGTACATTATTTTCTGGCTTCTCTATTTCTGTTCCAGGAGATCAAATTGCCAACCTTGCTTCTTTACCGGAAGTAAAAGCGATTTATCCAAATTTAACATATAAGTTACCTACCCCAGCCAAAAGCCAAGGTGGTCCAGAAAACCCAAATATCGGCGGACCAACAGTCGGTGCACCTGAAGCTTGGAATTTGAAGGATCCGACTGGTAAACCTTTAGACGGAAAAGGCATGAAAGTAGCTGTTATCGATTCTGGTGTTGACTATACACACCCTGATTTAAAAGCAAATTATATCGGTGGATATGATGCTGTTGACGAAGATAATGATCCAATGGATGGTAATGTGCACGGAACCCATGTCGCTGGTATTATTGCTGCTAATGGAAATATAAAAGGAATTGCACCAAACGCTTCTATCCTAGCTTATCGTGTTATGAATGACATGGGCCTTGGGTCAACTGAAGATATTATTCAAGGGATCGAACGTGCCATTCAAGATGGTGCAGACGTCCTCAATTTATCACTAGGACAAAGTTTAAACGTACCAGGTCAACCAGTAACACTCGCATTAGAACGTGCAGCGAAACTTGGGGTCACTGCCGTTATTTCAAATGGTAATGATGGGCCACATCCTTGGTCTGTTGATGCGCCAGCAAACGCAAGCAGCGTCATTTCTGTTGGGGCTTCCACTACTTCTATCCCGTTTCCAACATTCCAAGTAGCCGGTTCCAATAAAACATATCAAGGGCTACCATTATCAAAATCAAATTTTCCGACAGGAACAGGCGCTCCTCTTGTCTACGTTGGTTACGGTTCAGCGGGTGATTATGCAAAACAAGATGTAAAAGGCAAGTTCGCTCTTGTTTTACAAGGAACCTCTAGTACTTTAGTAAAAGCAGAACAAGCAAAACAAGCCGGTGCTCTTGGTGTTCTATTCATTTCCAACGAAAAAGAAATTGCTATGATGCCAGAATATTTTTCTCGTGAAGAAACTGCCGTTCCAGTTATGCAACTTTCAAATGCGAATGGAGAAGAATTAAAAAATTTAATTACAAAGCGCAAGAAAAACATAACAATTGGGCAACCAAACCAAACCGAACTCATTGGTAATTTTAGTTCACGCGGACCATCACAAGGAAGCTGGCTTGTGAAACCTGATATTGTAGCACCAGGTGTGAAAATTACTAGCACGGTACCAAGAGGTGGCTATGAATCGCACAATGGTACAAGTATGGCTGCACCACAAGTAGCTGGAGCAGCAGCTCTCATTCGCCAAATGCATCCAGACTGGTCAGCAGAACAATTAAAAGCATCACTTGCAAATACAGCTAAAACATTAAAAGATGTAAATGAAAACACGTATCCTGTTATGACACAAGGATCCGGCCTAATTAATATTCCAAAAGCATTGCAAACAGAAACATTAGTAACACCAAATAATGTGAGCTTCGGCCTTATTAAACCAAATAGCGGAAAGGTGAAGTTAACGCAAAATATTGCATTACAAAACCGTTCTAATAAAAAGAAAACGTATTCGACTCGTGTTGAACTAATAGAAACAAAGTCTGGGGTTCGTACCTCTTTCCCTTCTTCTATTAGCGTACAAGCAAGCAGCAATGTAGAAAAACCTTTTACAATTACTGTAGATAGCTCCTTACCACAAGGTGTATATACAGGAAATGTATATGTAAAAGAACGTGGAAGCAATGAAGAAATCCGTATCCCATTTACATTTAGCATTGATCCAAAAGATTATAAACGTATTGACGGTTTAGAAGTTGTCAATTCTACCTTTAGTCCAAACGGTGATACGATACTAGATGACAACCTCATTCACTACTATTTAGCTACACCAGTTGATCATGTAACATTACATGCGAACTTAATTACGAAAGATCGCGTAACGTATCAAGGAATTATTTATGAAGGAAAAAATGAAACAGCAGGATATAAACCATTAAAATGGAGTGGCACAAAAGCTGATGGTTCACAGTTACCTGATGGCTTATATCAAATCGAAGCTGTTGCCTCAAATTCTGGCGGTGAAACAAAACAAACAGCAGCAGTATTTATTGATCGAAATGCGCCAAAGTTATCAGCTGAAGTAGATCAAGAAAACCTTGTTATTAAAGGAAAAGTCGATGATATATTACTAGATTGGATGACAGAGTCAGGCTGGATTGCTCCAGGTCTTCCTGTTACAATGCAATATGAAATCAATGGAAATGGAGCATGGGAATCTGCATTCGTGAACGCTTGGGAAAAGAACTTTGGCATTTATTTTGAACGTGAACAATTACAACAAGGAAAGAATACGATTCACATTGTAGCAACAGATGCTGCTGGAAATAAATCGGAATTAAATGTTGATTTAGAAGTAAAATAAAATGTCATCCTCTTCCGTATTTTTAAAAATTATTGTTGACAACTTTTCAAATATAGTTTTATAATACAAAACATAGTTTAGTTGAACGAATTATATATTGGCTTTGAAGGAATCTTAGTAGCGACTTATATCCCTGTTTAAGAGAACTGATGGTTGGTGCGAATCAGTACATATACAAGCGTGAATTACAATTCTGGAGCTTCTTTCCCGTAGTACAATTATGTATGAAGAGAAAGACGGATCTTTCCGTTATCTTAAAGTGAGTGGTAAACAATTTTTTCTGTTTACAAGTAGGGTGGTACCGCGATTTCTATCGTCCCTATCGGATTTTCCGATAGGGGCTTTTTTGCGTCCCCTCTTTTAAACAATTTCATATATTACGCGTTGAAAGAATCGCAGTAGTAACTTATATCCCTGTTTCAGAGAGCTGATGGTTGGTGTGAATCAGTACATATACAAGTGCGAATTACAATTCTGGAGCTTCTTTTTCGTAGTGCCGTTCGGGTATGAAGGAAAAGACGGATTTTTCCGTTATCAGCAACTAAGATGTAAGCAAATTGTCGCTTACAAATAGGGTGGTACCGCGATTTTTTCGCCCCTATCGATTTTTTCGATAGGGGCTTTTTCTATTTCTCACGAAAAAGAAATGTTAAATAATTCCGAATCTTATGATAGAATTTTATAAGCGCTTACAATTATTGAGAGGTGGTGATACATACAAAAGGAACCGCAACAATTTTTACAGAAAAAAAAGGAGGATGTCTTTCATGACAAAGAAAACAGAAATTCCATCACATTTAAAACCATTTGTATCAACTCAGCATTACGACCAGTACACCCCGGTGAACCACGCTGTGTGGCGTTACATTATGAGACAAAATCATAGCTTTCTAAAAGATGTCGCACATCCAGCCTATGTAAACGGACTCCAATCATCCGGTATTAATATAGATGCGATTCCAAAGGTTGAAGAAATGAATGAATGCTTAGCACCAAGTGGCTGGGGCGCCGTAACAATTGACGGCCTTATTCCTGGTGTAGCGTTCTTTGACTTCCAAGGGCATGGCTTATTACCGATTGCAACAGATATTCGTAAAGTGGAAAACATTGAATATACGCCAGCCCCTGATATCGTTCATGAAGCAGCTGGACATGCACCGATTTTACTTGATCCTACATATGCAAAATATGTAAAACGATTTGGACAAATTGGAGCAAAAGCATTTTCAACGAAAGAAGAACACGATGCTTTTGAAGCTGTGCGTACTTTAACCATTGTGAAGGAAAGTCCAACTTCTACAACGGAAGAAGTTTCAGCAGCTGAAAAAGAAGTTATGGAAAAGCAAAAACTTGTTTCTGGCTTATCAGAGGCAGAGCAAATTTCGCGTCTCTTCTGGTGGACAGTCGAGTACGGTTTAATTGGAGATATAAATAACCCGAAAATTTACGGAGCAGGTCTTCTTTCTTCGGTTGGTGAAAGTAAGCATTGCTTAACAGACGCTGTAGAAAAAGTTCCATTCTCAATTGAAGCTTGCACAAAAACGACTTATGACGTTACGAAAATGCAGCCTCAGCTATTTGTATGCGGGTCATTTGAAGAGCTAACAGAGGCACTTGAAAACTTCTCTGAAACAATGGCTTTTAAAACAGGTGGTGCAGAAGGATTAGAAAAAGCAATTCGTTCTGAAAACAATGCAACTGCTGAATTAAGTAGTGGGTTACAAATTACAGGTACATTTACAGAGACAATTCAAAATGATGCTGGTGAAGTGATTTATATGAAAACAAATACACCAACTGCATTAGCACTAAACAATAAACAACTACCGAATCATTCTACAGCTGTACATCAAGATGGCTTTGGTACACCAGTTGGTTTATTGGAAGGCAATATCTCACTCGAAGATCGCACTGATGAGGAGTTACAATCACTAGGCATTATCATCGGTAATCGTGCGGAACTATCCTTTGTCAGCGGTGTTCATGTAAAAGGAACAGTAACGGATATTGTGAAAAACAATGAGCAGATCGCTCTTATTTCATTCACAGATTGCACAGTTGTTTACAAAGATCGTCTATTATTTGATGCTTCATGGGGTGCGTTTGACATGGCAGTTGGGGCAAAAATCGCTTCTGTATTCCCAGGCGCAGCAGATGCAGCTGCATTTTTCCCGGTAGATGAAGAAGTAGAAGAAACACCAGCACCGCTTACATTAACGGAGCTGGATCGTATGTATCAAACTGTTCGTGATATTCGAAATGAAGGCGCGCTGCAAGATTCACACGTAGAACAATTAGTAGCCATTCAAGAGGTACTAAATAAGTTCTATACAAAGGAATGGTTACTTCGTCTTGAAATTTTAGAATTACTTTTAGAGCATAACAAAGGGCATAAAGCATCTGCTGCATTATTACAACAACTTTCTACTTTTACAGAAAATGAATCTGTACAACGTTTAATTAACAATGGTGTTGCCCTACTTCCAATAAAGGATGTGAAAAAGAATGCTACGACTAACAGATGAGGAAGTACAAAAAGAATTAATGAAGCTGGATAAATGGACAGTGAAAGATGAAAAATGGATTGAAAGAAAATATATGTTTTCCGACTACTTAAAAGGTGTCGAATTTGTCTCTGAAGCCGCCAAACTATCAGAAGAACACAACCACCATCCATTTATCCTTATCCAGTATAAAGCAGTCATTATCACTTTGTCATCATGGAATGCAAAAGGCCTAACTAAACTTGATTTTGAACTTGCAAGACAGTTTAATGAGCTTTTTTTACAAAATGAAAAAGCAATTATAAGAAAGTAAAAAAGAGAAGCCTTGATTAGGCTTCTCCTTTTGTAATGAAGTGAATACAGTGACCAAATGGATCCTCAACTTGCAATATTCCATCTTTGTACGTCGCAACCGCGCCAATATATTTTAAGCTTTCACACACTTGCTCTTTTTCTTTTTCATCTGCTAATACAATAGTGAAATATTTCAAACCAACAGAATTTGGCATTTGTGGCGGCACACCTTCGCCTTGCCATGTGTTTAACCCAACATGATGATGATAACCACCAGCTGAAACAAATAACGCACCATTTCGAGCTGGAATCGTCACTTCAAATCCAAGTCCATCTACATAAAAACGTTTTGCTTCTTCTAAATCAGCTACATGGAGATGAATATGTCCCATTACTGTTCCGCTTGGGAATCCATTCCACTCATTTGCTTGTTCTAATAATCCTTCACCATCTAATGGATTGCTAACAAACGGAAGCTCTCCCTTTTCATCACGCCACGCTTCTTTTTGACGGTCATGATAAATTTCGATCCCATTTCCATCTGGGTCAGCTAAATAAATCGCTTCGCTAAAATAGTGGTCTGCCCCACCATGCAACGGATACACTTTTTGCACAAGATGAAGAAGAATATTTGCTAAATCTTGTCTATTTGGTAGTAAGATTGCAAAGTGATATAAACCAGTACGACTTCTTTGTTTTGGAAGAACATTTTCTTTCTCCGCTATTATAAGAAGTGGTTCATTATTTTCATTGCCAAGTGTAGCAATATTCTCTTCTTTTATTACCACTTTCAGTCGTAATACATCCGTATAAAATGCTATAGACTGTTGTAAGTTCGATACATCTAAATGAACCGCACCGAGTGTTGTGTTGGGATGAAGTTGAAAGCTCATATTGTTATACCCCCATTAAAATTAGTCTTTTTTAAACACAGTCGCTTTTAAGAAATTATCTACAAAACCTTCAGCTTTAGCAACAAATAAGTAAAGCCCCATTGCTAATAATGCAAGATCTAATTCGTATCCTGGATTCTTTCCATCTCCTAGTAAACCAGCAGACCATTTTACTTTTACAATTGCTCCAACTAAAATAAGTGCAAATAATAACCCAATATAACGTACACCTAAACCGATAATCAATAATAGACCACCAACTAATTCTACTGTCGCTACGCCGTATGCAAGAGCTCCGGGTAAACCAATACTTGTAAACCATCCTGCAATATTATCAATGCCTGATTGGAACTTTGCCAAACCATGCATAAAGAATGTTACTCCTAATACGATACGAATAATTAAATTTCCAATATGTTGATTCATTTTATTCTCTCCTTTATAGTTTTGTTATATAGAACTTTTATTCACATTACAAAACATACAATAATTTTTTTTATTCGTCAATTCATTTTTCTTGAGAAAAAATGAAAAATATTTGCTATGATACAAATAGTTGTCTACAAAAAGGAGCTTGATTCGTATGAATATCGGTTCTGCAATACGTGAAATTCGCCAACGCAGAGGCATAACGATCGCTCAAATTTGCGAAGGAACAGGGCTTTCTAAAGGTTTTATGAGTCAAGTCGAGAATAACAAAACCTCTCCATCTATCTCAACTTTAGAAACAATTTCTAATTTTTTAAATGTCCCTCTTCCTTACTTATTACTTGAGCAAAAAGATCGCATGAAAATTGTTAAAAAAGAAGAACGAAAATACAGTGTGTATGGAAAAGATGAACAGAAGATTGAACATGTCGCTGAACAAGGTGGTCTTCGCTTATCTTTAGTAGAAATCCCTATCGGTTTCCCAAAAGAAAACACACCGAACGCTCATGAAGGTGAAGAATGTCATCTTGTTTTACGCGGGAAATTAGAAGTGCAGCATGGAGAAGATATCGCAATTGTCGAAGAAGGAGATTCTTTTTCCTGGAGCGCATGCGTACCACATATTGTACGTAATATTGGTGATGAGGCTGCACTATTACTTATCTCCAGCCATGCTGAAAATCGAAAGCGTGTATATTAAAAGACAATGTAAAAAGCCTGTTTTTCATTTTTGAAAACAGGCTTTTTGTATTATTCTCGTATAATTCCATAACTTGACCCTATTAATACCTCTTTTCCTTTTTGATTACGATACACCGATTCTATCGACACCTTTTTATACCCTTCCTTTTGTTCCACACTTGTAAGAGTCACATCGCAAGTAATTGTATCCCCCGTGAAAACAGGCCTGATGAATTCACTTACCAATTCCCGTGCTATGTAATGCAAATCCCCACCAATTTTCGTTCCTATACTTGCAGTCAACAAGCCATGAACCATTAAACGCCCTTGCTCATCATATTCCATATGGTGTCTCCCTTTATCACCTGTAAGATTTGCAAACTCGAGAACTTCTTCTTCCGTAAATATTCTTTCATACTGAAACGTATCGCCTACTTTAATATTCAATTTTATCCCCCTTTAAAAATTCTGAATTTTCTTTATAATTATATCATAAAATGAACAGTTCTTCATTTTAATCACTAAAAACGCCATTATAAAATGTTAATAATTAACATTTCCATGTTATTATTTAAGTATCTTTGATGAAATTGGAGGTCTTAACAATGACATTTGAATTAGTTGGTGGCATATTATTAGCAGTTTCATTACTCTTCTATTCCACATTAGAAATTTGGCTTGCTCCCAATAATAACTCCTTCTTTAAAGATTTGAAAAAGAAAATGATATTCCTACTCCCCTTGTTTACTATCTCATTCGCAGTCCACTATTTCTTTTTTGTACAGTAAAATATTGTATCTGTATAAACGAAAAAAGATTGCTATCGCCTAGCAATCTTTTTCTACATTCTTTCTATTATCTAATAGGATTATCGATGTCCTGCTTTTTTTGCTTCGTTATAACCATAATAAGCACATGTCCCATTTTGTGATAAATCTCGCACCTCAAACCCACAACTGCGATAAAAATCAAAATTATTAGCAGAAGTATGAGCAAACCAATCTCCATGGGGTAATTTCTGCATACAAAGAGAAACAAGTTTTTTTCCTAAACCTTTCCCTCTATATTCACATTTCACAACTAAATCCATAATATTTGCAGCCATGATTTGATCAGAAATAACGCGAACCATCGCAACCATTTCTTCCTCATCCCAAATCGTAAAAGCCCATGTTGAATTTTCAAATGCTATCGTAAATTTTTCAATTTGCCATGATGGAATGTTATTGTTACTCCAGCCCGCATCTTCAAATAAACTTTTAATTGCATAAGCTGGTACACCTGTCGTTCCTTCACGAATAATAAGTCCGTTATGATAAATATACAATCCCATTCCCCCTTTTATTGTTATATACTATTCTTTAAGAGTTAAATATCACCTTTTTAAAAAGGAGAAAAAATGGAGAAATTTTTACTATTACTTTCTTTTGCACTTCTTGTGATTACTATACAAACTATTAATTATCCCGCTCTTTTAATAGCATATACAAGAGCATATATCCCATGAAATGATACAGTTTTTTCATAACTTAATCCTGTTTTTCTAGCTACGAAAATAGATGCGGGATGATCTGGATTAATAAGAGAAATGAGCTTCTTTAATCCTAACGCTTGGAAACCATAGTCTCTGAACGCTGTTGCGGCTTCCTTTGCATACCCTTTCCCCCAATATTCAGGAAGTAACCAATACCCTATTTCAATTTCCGCTTTACCATCTACTTGTTGCCTAACGAGCCCAGCATGACCAATTGGAGTACCTGTATCCTTTTCAATCATTAGAAATAATCCTAAACCGTTTTTATAACTAGGAAGAACCCAGCTTTCCAGACTTTTCTTACACTGCACATATGTTTTTGGCGTTCCGTTCCCAATGTAGCGCATTACTTTCACATTTCCCCATAAGGAAGCATAGAAATCTAAGTTATCCATTGTATATTTTTGAAATTGTAAACGATCTGTATGGAACATATTCCTACTCCCTTCTTGTAGATTCTCTTTCTATAATTGAAATCGGTAATTGTATACGTTGTATACGCTCTCCTCGTAATTGTTTATGTAATAATACGATAGAATTCTTTGCCATACTTGTAATGGAGATATTAATCGTTGTTATATTAGGATGCATCATCATCGAAATTTCTTGATTATCAAATCCTATAACACCAAAATCTTGTGGGATCGTAATTTTCAACTTTTGAGCCTCCATAATAATTCCAGCAGCTATTTCATCACTGCCTGTAAAGATGGAATCCGGGGCATTTTGCATGGAGTAAATGCTATCTATTACCCTCTTCCCATCCTTCAGCCCATAGCAATTTGGAAATACCCATTCTTGCTGCAACTGTATACCGTACTCCTTTAAAGCTCGTTTATATCCTTGATATCTCTGTCTCTGCACTTTACTTTTTAATGTATCGTAACAAAATCCTATACGTGTATATCCATTTTCAAAAAGATGCCTCGTTCCAATATAACCGGCTAACTCTTCATCAAATTGAACCGTAGGTACGAGTTCTGTTTCTACATGTTCATTACAAATAACAATAGCTCCTGAAGTTATCGCATGCTCTATTTCCTCTATTGGCAAAGAAAGTGTAGTAAAAATAAGCCCATCTAACTTTTTCGTCCTAATATATTGTAAAAATTCTCTTTCTCTCTCAATTTCATAATTTGATTGTAATATCACGACATCATAGCGATCTATTTTTAAAATATCACTTAACTCTTGAATTAAATGACTAAAAAAGGGATGATGTAAATTTGGTACGACTACACCGATTAAATTTGTTTGTAGACGACGTAGATCTTTCGCTGTCGCCACAGGCACATAATTTTTTTCATCAATAATCGCTTGTACTCTCGCCCTTAATTCTGGACGTACATACGGATGATGGTTGATCACACGGGAAACGGTTGCTTTAGACACTCCAGCTAATTTAGCGATATCTTCAATTGTAGAAATCTTAACTCCCCCCCTTGACCTGTAATGCATTTCAGAATGTACAGTATATGGTAACTATTATAAACGAGGTGACCTGAAATATGGGAAAAATTCAAATTTCTGGAGAGGTTATTAAAACGAAAGCAATTGCCTTTGATAAGGATGGTACATTATTTCACGCGATTCCATTTTGGCAGGAAATTGACAGACTGCGAAAATATAATTTTTTACAAATCGTTGGTAAAAAGTATGAACCCCTGTGGGAAAAAGCCGTTGGATTTATACCTCCAAACAAAGTTGATTTTAAAGGCCTGTTAGCGGTCGCATCTGAAGAAGAAGAAATTATTGTTGTCGCCAGCCTTTTATATCAAATCAAAAAATATCCATGGCACCGTTGCAAAGAGCTCGCTACTACCATATTTGAAGAAAGTAATGAGCAATTATCCATTGAACAAGCTTTTCATCCTATTCAAGGGATAACTGAATGCATTATTTCTTTGCAAACAGAAGGAATATACACAGGTGTTCTTACCTCAGATAATAAAGGGAGGACAAAAAAGTGTATTGATTTACTTAACATAGCACCACTTCATTTTCTCTTTACGCCAGAAGATGTAGAAAACGGAAAGCCTCATCCAGAAATGATTACAAAAGCATGTGAACAGCTTGATATTAGACCAAATGAGCTAGTAATGGTTGGAGATACTGTTGTAGATGTAAAAATGGCTAAAGAGGCCGGAAGTATTGCTGTAGGCATTGCTAATCATGAACATGCAATAGAAGAGTTAACACCGTATGCAGATTTTCTCATCAAAGATTACAGTGATATACAAGTTTTAACGAAAAAAAAGCAGTAGACAAAACTTGTCTACTGCATCCATATCATAACTAGTATAAAGAAAGCTACAGCTCTGAGGGGGGTGTAGAATTTCATTTATATACTAGATATTTATCCTGTTCTATCAATGGCCAAGAACTTCCCGTTCACAAAGAGCCTTGCATTAGAACTTAATTCTATTACATTTTAATTGATAAAGATTATCATTGTCGACATGAAACGCATACATTTTCTACAAAATTTTACTTATACTAAAAAACGCTACAAAAAAGATACTCTCTTTTCGTAGCGTTTCATCTCTCAATTTGATTCATACTCGTTCTCCTCTAACCTGTCACGCAGCGCTTTAACACGCTTGAAAAAGAAAAATGACATCCCTAAAAATAATACGATAACACCCATCATCGCAAAGGATTGTACAGTTTCTCTTCCTCCATTCGGAATCAATAAACCAACCATTAAAAATGTGGCTAGCGCAAGAAGCACTTGACCGAAGCGAATGTAATCTGCTATTTTCTGTTGTAATTCTTTCATAACTCTACCACTCCTCCTTCTCACTGTATCATATTCTAATAGTTTCAGAGGCAAGCAAATACAGCCAATGAGGGAGAAGTTTTCCAAATTAAAAAGAGCCGCTTCATAGCGGCTCTTCTAAATTTTCTATACACCTTTATAAGCCCTCAGATACACTTCTTTCAGCTCTGAAATAAGCGGTAATTTTGGATTTGCTGTTGTGCACTGATCTTCGAAAGCTCTTTCCGCTAACGTGCCAACAACCTCTTCAAATGCTTCTTGTTCCACACCTTGTCCAGCAATGCTCATATTGATATTTAATTCTTTTCCAAGAGCAATAATTGCTTGTACTAATGATTCCACACCTTCTTCAATTGTACTTGCTGGAAGACCAAGCATTCTCGCGATATGTGCATAACGTTCGTCAGCAACAAAGTGCTCATATTTTGGGAACAATGCATGTTTTCTCGGTTTGATTGCATTATAACGAATGACGTGCGGCATTAAGATTGCATTGGCACGACCGTGTGGAATATGAAATTCCGGTCCAATTTTATGCGCCAAGCTATGATTAATACCAAGAAATGCATTGGCAAACGCCATTCCAGCAATTGCAGAAGCGTTATGCATTTTCTCACGTGCCTCTTCATCATTCCCGTCTTTGTATGCTCTTGGTAAATATTTAAATACAAGATCAATTGCTTTTAATGCTAAACCATCTGTATAATCATTTGCCATAATAGACACGTACGCTTCAATGGCATGTGTTAATACATCCATTCCAGTATCTGCAGTTATATGCGGGGGTACTGTCATGACATATTGTGGATCAACAATCGCTACATCTGGTGTTAATTCATAATCAGCAAGCGGGTATTTTATATTATTCTTTTTATCTGTAATAACCGCAAACGGTGTCACTTCTGATCCTGTTCCTGATGTTGTTGGGATTGCAACAAATTGCGCCTTGTTTCCAAGTTTCGGATATTTACATGTACGTTTTCTTATATCTAAAAACTTCTGCTTAATTCCAAAGAATATTGTTTCTGGATGCTCATAGAAGAGCCACATTCCTTTTGCTGCATCCATTGCCGATCCACCACCAAGAGCGATAATTACATCCGGCTTGAAGCTTCTCATCATTTCGGCACCTTTAAATACCGTTTCATCTGATGGATCTGGCTCTACTTCAAAGAATACTTCCACCTTTACATCATTTGTATGTTTACGTAAATAGTGTGTTACTGTATCGACATATCCATGCTCAACCATTCCAGGATCCGTTACAATAAATGCACGTGAAATATCCGGCATATTTTCTAAATATCCTGTCGCATGCTTTTCAAAATAAATTTTGGGTGGTAATTTGAACCATTGCATATTCTTTTTTCTACTTGCAAGTCTTTTTATATTCAATAGATGTGTTGCCGTTACGTTTTGAGAAACGGAGTTCTTTCCATATGAGCCGCATCCAAGTGTAAGTGATGGAATAAATGCATTATATATATCACCAATTCCGCCCTGTGATGACGGCGCATTTACGATGAGACGGCACGCTTTCATACGTAAACCAAATTGTTTTTGCACTTCTTTATTTGTAGAATGAATAACCGCTGAGTGCCCTAAACCACCTAACTCCAACATTCCTTCACAATATGTAAATCCTTCTTCAAGTGAATTTGCTTTTACACAAGCAAGTACAGGACTTAATTTTTCACGGGATAGCGGGTAATCAGCACCTACACCTTTAATTTCAGCTACGAGCATTTTTGTATCTTCTGGCACAGTAATCCCAACTAATCCTGCAATGTAATACGCTGATTTACCAACGATATCACTATTTACTGCACATGTATTTTCATTAATAACAAGTTTCTCTAATTTCTTGCGTTCTTCTTCTGTAACAAAGTAGCAATTATTTGCTATCATTTCTTCTTTCACATCATTGTAAATTTCTTTGTCTACAATGATTGCTTGTTCAGAAGCACAGATCATACCGTTATCAAATGTTTTTGATAAAATCAAATCATTTACAGCACGTTTCACATGTGCCGTTTTTTCTATATAGCAAGGTACGTTTCCTGGTCCTACCCCTAAGGCTGGTTTACCAGTAGAATACGCTGATTTCACCATCCCTGCGCCTCCAGTTGCCAAAACGAGCGCAACACCTTCATGATTCATTAATTGCTTTGTCGCCTCAACAGAAGGTTTCTCAATCCATTGAATACATCCCTCTGGTGCACCGACCTTCACTGCTGCATCATATAACGTTTTAGCGGCTGCGACCGAACAATTTTGTGCAGAAGGATGAAACGCGAAAATAATTGGGTTTCTTGTTTTTATTGCGATTAACGCTTTAAACATCGTTGTTGAAGTTGGATTCGTGACTGGTGTTACCCCAGCAACTACACCGACCGGTTCTGCAATTTCTATGATTTCTTCATGAGGATCCTCATAAATAATTCCTACCATTTTATCTGTTTTCATACTGTGCCAAATATATTCAGTGGCAAAAATATTTTTGATACATTTATCTTCATATACACCGCGCCCTGTTTCCTCAACAGCCATTTTTGCAAGTGGCATATGTTGGTCTACACCCGCCAGTGCCATTTCATGTACAATGTTGTCAATTTGCTCTTGTGTAAAATTCTCTAATGCTCCTAAGGCTTCCTGACCGTTCTTCACCAACGTATCAATCATCTCTGTTACTTCTTGCATTTCATTTACAACTTTCTCTTTGACTACCATTTGAATTCCTCCTATTCTGCTATACGGTCTATAAATGTCCACCGGGGTCTAAATAAGTCCCGACTAGCGTAAAAAAATAGAATTACTTTCCCTACATGAATCTCATTCTTTGTGAAGTTTTTCACAAGTTTATATGTGAAGCATCATTTCTTGATTTCACTATACACGAAATCTATATATTTGTGTGTGTCTAATTTGTGAAAATATTCACAAATCATTCTAAGAGAAAGGCACTGCCTTCTTTAGCAGTGCCTTTCCATTATGCTAATGCTTGTGCTAAATCTTCAATTAAATCTTCTCCATCTTCAATACCGACAGAAATACGAATTAATGTATCTGTAATTCCTAACTCTTTACGGCGATCTGCTGGAATCGATGCGTGTGTCATTTGAGATGGAATAGAAATTAAGCTTTCTACTGCTCCTAAACTTTCAGCTAGTGTAAAGTATTGCAATTTCTCAAGTACTTTATTTAACGTTTCTTCACTATCCACATCAAATGAAATAATTGCACCATATCCACCAGCTTGTTCTTTTGCTAATGCATGATTTGGATGTGCTTCAAGACCTGGATAGTATACTTTATTTACTTTTGGATGATTGTTTAAAAACTCAGCAATCGCGCGTGAATTTGTTTCATGTTCTTCCATGCGAATTCCTAATGTTTTTAAACCGCGAAGTAATAAGAAACTGTCTTGTGGACCCAGAATACCACCTGTTGAGTTTTGAACAAAATGAAGGTCTTCTGCTAATTGTGCGCTGTTTACAACAACTAGTCCGGCAACAACGTCACTATGTCCTCCTAAATATTTCGTTGCACTATGAAGTACAATATCTGCCCCTAAAGAAATCGGCGACTGCCAATATGGCGTCATGAATGTGTTATCAATAATTGTTAACAAACCTTTTTCTTTTGCAAATGCAGAAATTTGCTTAATATCTGTAATTTTCAATAGTGGATTTGTTGGTGTTTCTACATAAATTGCTTTCGTATTTGGAAGAACTGCTTCTGCTACTTCATCGACATTTGTTGTATCTACAAATGTATGTTCAATACCGAAACGATTCAATATTTTTGTAATTACACGATATGTTCCGCCGTATACGTCATCTGTTAAAATGACATGATCTCCTTTTGAGAATAACATAATCGTTGCTGTAATCGCAGCCATTCCTGATCCAAACGCAAATCCTGCATGACCGTTTTCTAGCACTGCAATCATTTCTTCTAATGCTGCACGCGTTGGATTCCCTGTACGTGAATATTCGTATCCTTGGTGTTTACCAACCGCTTCTTGTCTATACGTACTTGTTTGATAAATCGGTACGTTTACAGATCCAGTTGAAGGTTCTCCTATGCGAATACCATGAATTAACTTTGTTTTTGCTCTCATTTTTTTATTCCCACCCTTTGTATATATCTTTACTTAAGTAACGCTCACTGCTATCTGGAAAAATCGTTACAATGTTTGTACCTGTTTTTGCCTGTTCAGCCTCTAATAAGCTCGCATGAAATGCAGCTCCCGAAGAACTGCCTACAAGAAGACCTTCTTTCTGTGCTAACTCTTTCACACGTCTAAATGCATTTTGATCAGAAATAGTATGAATTGCATCAAAATATGATGGCTTTAAAAATGGTGGAATAAATTCAAGACCAATTCCTTCTGTTTCATGTGAACCAGCTTCACCACCATTTAAAATTGATCCTTCTGGTTCTACAATTACCGTTTTAATATTACGATCTTGTTCTTTTAAATACGACGCAGTTCCCATAAATGTACCGCCAGTACCTGCACCTGCCACGAATATGTTAATATCTCCATCCAACGCTTCCCACAATTCAGGTCCTAATGTTTTAAAATAAGCACGTGGATTTGCATCATTTGCAAATTGACTTGGAGAGTACGAGTTTGGAATTTCTGTTACTAATTCTTTTGCCTTTGCAATTGCACCAGTCATCCCTTGTTCAGTTGGCGTATGCACAACTGTTGCACCGAGTGCTTTCATTAATTCTTGTTTTTCAATGCTAAACTTCTCTGGGACACAAACAATAACGCGTAAATCATGCTCTAGTGCAGCAAGTGCCAGTCCAATACCAGTATTCCCTGCTGTCGGTTCAATAATGGTTCCACCTTGCGCGACAAGCCCTTTTGCTAGTGCATCTTCAATCAATTCTCTTCCTAAGCGATCTTTCACGCTTCCGCCCGGATTATAAAACTCAAGCTTTGCAAATAAACGAACGCCCTGTGGAAGTGGAAAACGAGTAATTTCTACAATCGGTGTATGACCGATTAATTCATGAACCCCACGATACACCTTCATCGTGTTCTCCTCCTTATTTGCCAATAAAGAAAAGGCAACTGTATGTATCTTCTTTATATGAAACAGTTGCCTTTTTGTTACATTACTTTAACTCTTCTAATACTTTTACAATGAAGTTTGTAGAATGAAGAGCTGCTTGATCTAAAAATTGATCAAAGGAAACATTTGATTCTTTACCAGCAATATCAGAAAGTGCACGAATAATTACAAATGGAACTTTATATTGGTGACATACTTGCGCAACCGCTGCTGCTTCCATTTCTACTGCGTAAAGATTTTCAAATTTATCACGGATTGCTGCAACTCGGTTCGGATCACTCATAAATGAATCTCCTGTTGCAATCATTCCTTTAACAACTTGAATATTCTCTTCTGCCTTCATACATTTCTCTGCTAATGCAACTAGTTCTTCATCAGCTTTAAATCCTGGTGGCATACCTGGCACTTGACCGTATTCATAATCAAATGCAGTTACATCCACGTCATGATGACGAACTTCTGTTGAAATAACAACATCACCAACATTTAAAGATTGGTGGAATCCACCAGCTGAACCTGTATTAATTACTTTTTCAGGCTTATATCTCTCTAATAAAATTGTCGTTGACATCGCTGCATTCACTTTACCAATACCAGACTTTAACAAGATTACTTCATGCCCTGCTAATAGCCCTTTCGTAAATTCACAGCCTGCAACGTTTTCTGTTTCTGCCTGTTCTAATTTGTCACGTAAAATACGTACTTCTTCTTCCATTGCTCCAATTACAGCAATTCTCAATCTAATCCCTCTTTCTATTGCTTAGTTGCCTCCATTACCCAAACGAAATAATTTAATCTCGTGAATGTTACATGGAAGCCATTTTTTTCAAAAATAGATTGCATGATCGGAATACGGGTATAGTATTCTGTTTGCAAATCGTTTGCTAACTGATGAAAACCTCTTTGTTTTGCAGTTTCAACAGTTTTATCATACGCTTCTTGATCTGCAAATATCGTATCAGCAAACACTATTTTACCACCTTTATTAAGCAATTGACTATATTTCGCAATTGCTACATCTTTTTCTTCATCTGTTAGATGATGAAACGCATAGGTGCTTACAATTGTATCAACAGAATTTGGAACATCAAAAGAAAGAAAATCTCCTTCTGTAATTGAAAATTCTTCTGGTAACTTCTGCTTTGCGATAGTACGCATTTCACGTGACGGTTCTATGCCGTAAACAGTATGGCCAGCAAGTAATAATTTATTTGTTAAATTTCCAGTACCAACACCAAATTCCAATACATTTCCAAATGATTTATTTACTACATCCTCTAAAATCTCCTCATAACGAGCGAAAACTTCTTTATATTGTATATCTTCGCCTTGTACGAATGAATCATACGTATGAGCCCATTCATCAAATAAACCGTTAAATTCTGTACCCATATTAAAATCCCCTTTTTCTTATCGGTTTTATCAGTATGATATGCTTTCTTTATGAAAATGTCAATTGAAACAGAAATGGTATTTCCTTCTTTTCTTTGTTACACTTAACTTGATTATATGGAGAGGAGCGTTTTTTGTGTCATTTACCTTTGAAATGCTGGAAGATAAAATAGAATTTTTCGAAGCATCAAACTTAGTTTCTTTAGAAAAGAAGATTAACGAACAAATTGACAATAATAAAGCACTTATGCTAGAAGTTCATCATATTTCTCATCAAATGGTTATGGATCCCGACAGTAAAAGACCGTACTACAGTGCGGTTGTTCATTTCAAATTAAAAAAATTACGCTAACTAAAAAAAGAGAAAGGTTCTTAAGAACCTTTCTCTTTTTTTAGTTTAAAGTTTGAACAAGTACTGGTTTCCAGCCTTCATTTTCTACCCAATCAATATTTACATAATATCTTTTACCGCTTTGTTTATCTTGGACATTACCGTATGCTTTTTGCTTACCGTTGTTTCCAATACGGTGAATAGTCAGTTGCTCCACCGGAATCTCAATTGCAGAGGAAATGGCTTGCTTCATTTCATTCCAATCTGCTGAACCTTGTTTAAATGTCATTGCCGGTGTTGCACCTTGCGTTGTACCAATTGGCTTCCAAGAAGATTTCGTATAAGCATCTGTTGCTTTAGGCTGTGTTTTTTCAGCTGGGACTTTTTCATTGGCTTTTGCTTCTTCCTCAGCTTTTTGTTTCTCTTCTTCAGCCTTTTTCTTCTCTTCTTCCTCTTTCTTCTTCTGTTCGTCTAGTTTTGCTTGATCTTCTTTATCTTTCTTTTTCTCAGTTTTACTTTCTTTCTTCGTTTCCTGAGATACTTTCTTTTCTTGAGAAGACGCTTGTTCTGGTGTTTCAGGCACAAACAATTGATATGCTACAATAGCTACTAACACAAATACAATCGCAATTGCAATATTTAAAACACCGTTTTGACGACGTTTTTGTTGTTTCTTTTGAAATCTAGATCCTCCTGCCATTCTTCAAACCTCCATGCAGTTTTTCCTACTTGCTATTGTAACATTAAATCTAAAAAGGTTGAACAACTACAATAATATTTTCACGAAATGAAAACATTTGATAATGAATTGCAAGATTACCTTCTGCTTCCCAATTGAGCAATCTCTTCTACAAATTCTTTAAAAATCGGTGTTACAGTACTTTCTTTATTATCCGTTTCTAAATCAACAACTACTAGCGCATATCTCGGGTTTTCATACGGGAAATAACCCGCAAACCAACGATTTACACGATCTCCTTTTCCTGTTTGTGCCGTCCCAGATTTTCCAGCAACAGATAGTGGTAATGATTGAAAAGTAGCACCTGTTCCTTTCTCCATCGTTACTACTTTCCTTAATAAAGATTGCACTTGTTTCACCGTACTATAAGAGAGTTGCCTTCCCTCCAGTTTATGATCTTCAAAATGAAAAAATCTCGTTCCATTTTTGTACCGTATTTCTTTTACAGCTTTTACTTCTTTCTTCTCTCCATTCCTTGCAATCGTCGCCATCATATTTGCCACAGCTAAAGGGGATATTCTCACATCCTTTTGTCCAATTGCCGTTTGGGCGATTGCTTTATGACTTACCTTATTTTCTTCGCCATTCCAAACAGTTGCTTTTTTCTCTTCTATCAATTGTTTAAACCCCTGCGTATGAAACACTTTCCCTTTCCACCCTACCGCCTCATTCGCTCCTAGCGCCTCTAAATACGTTTCCATTACTTGTTTATCCTTTTGCATCAATTCATCACCAAGCACTGCAAATGTCCTGTTACAACTCCTAGCAAAACTCTCTGTAAAGCTTAACTTCCCCATCATAACCTGCGGGGTATTTTCACCATACGGATCTGTATCGCAGTTAAACATGCGATGAGATTGAATCATATCATTATCAATTGTTGCGGCCGCAATAACTGTTTTAAAGACAGAACCAGGAAAATGCGGCGTTAGCATTTGATTTTCCATTCTTTGTTTATATGTATTTTGATTGTCCATTTGCAGAGATGGTTTACTCACTATTGCTAAAATTTCACTCGTCTTTACATCCAATAATACTAATCCACCCTTTTTGATCCCATGTTTCTGCACGAGCTCTTCTGCTTTTTGTTGCAACAACTTTTCTATCGTTGTTTGAATCGTAACGGGATAAAAGGGATTTCCAGGAGATGTATATTTCGCACGTTTTCCAAAAATCGGTTCTCCCTGCCTATCTACTTGATATAATATTTTTGTTTCTCCGTCGGTCATTAAAAATTCATCAAATGATTGCTGTAATCCAGAAATACCAATAGACGTTTGGCTAGATAACTTTTGTAGTTTCTCGTATCGTTTTTTAAATTCCTTCTCATTTTCCCCGACTACACCAATAAGATGCTCTGCTTCAGATGGTTGCTTCATTCTTACTTCCGTTGCCACCATACCTAACATATCAGCGCGATTTACCTTTTCCATCTGTTCTTTTGTTAATTGAAACGGCCGATTCCCCCTTTGAAATATAAATGGCTTACTTCTACCTTTCATCTGAATTCCTATGTCTTGCCCTGGCACATCAATAATATGCGCTATTTTCTCTAACATGTCATTTTTTATTTGTAAAAATGGAAAAACAACTAAAACTGGATATTTTTCTTCACCAAGACTTTCTCCATTTCGATCAATAAAATGCCCTCTACCATCATCCACTGTGACCGCTTGTGTACGCTGAGTGACACTCTTTTCAATTAAATTGATATGCCTCTTTGTAAATGATTCCGTGGCTATAAGTTGTATTTGTGCTAGCCTACCAAATAATAAAAGCATCATACATGTAAAGCATAGTAAAATGATGATAATTCTCTTCTTGATTTTCATACAAAAACACCTCGTCTTTTTTCAGTTTAGACGAGGTGTTAGTCCTTTTATACAAAGCAAAATATTATCCAGTCCTATATGATGAAATTATTGTTTATTGACTGACAGGTTGCTTTGCATATTTTTCGAAAACTGATTTATAAGTTTCCACATTTAAACCTGAATTTTGAGCAACTTCAACTGCAGTAGTCCTTACTTGCTCTGCACTTTTCAGATATTCTTGTTTTAAAGAATTCATTTCATTTCTTTTTTCCTTTGTATTTTGGGCTGTTACAGAATCTAAACACGCTATCAGCTTTTCTGTTATCTTTAAATAGTTATTTTCTGCGTTGATTAATTTTTGAGTCTCATCCTTCTTTAACTTAGATTCTTTTAGGAAAGTAACAGCTTGATTTACTTCATCTTTTAAAAATTTATCATTATTTTTTGCCTGTTCTTGCAATAACTTCTTCATATCATCTATTGCTTTCTGATCCATCGATTCTTGTAACATATATTCAGGATTTCCAATTGCATAATCATATTTAACAGTTACATCATTAAAAAGTCTCATGACAATAGCTAATTGATACTCTGGATCAAAGTCTTCAAATTTCTCTCTCTTTTTATCCTTACCTAATTCTTGCTTTTCTTTTGTATTCGTTTCGTTTTTGGAAGACGAAGATACGTCACCCTTTCTTTCTTCTTGCTTCGATTTCGATTCGTTTGATGTACTTATTTTCTCACTAGATCCACATGCCGCTAATCCTGTCATCATGACGCCACAAGTGAGTGCTGTAAATAATTTCTTTTTCATGAACTTTCCCTCTTCCTTATCCCTTTTAAAATCTCCTCACACTTCAAAACATAAAAGTATAAAAATTCCCCAATTATAATATCAAAATTAAGACTTTCATATTGTCACATTATGTCGAATACGATGAAAAGCAAAATATCATGGACGATTATATAGCACTTCTCACTTAGAATCCTGGGAGCAATGGGGTAATAAAAGAGCGAAAAAATAAAAAGGTTCACCCATATGAGTGAACCTTCTTTATTATTTTACAGAGATAATCTCTACTTGCATTTCTCCGCCTGGTGTTTGGATTGCTACTTTTTCACCAATTTGCTTACCTAGTAAGCTTTTTGCAATTGGAGAATCGTTAGAAATTCTTCCTTCAAATGGATCAGCTTCTGCGCTACCAACGATTGTGTAAGCTTCTTCATCTCCATCTGGTAATTCTTTAAATGTTACTGTTTTACCTAATGTTACAACTGTAGACTCTTCGCCATTGTCTTCAATGATTACCGCGTTACGAATCATATTTTCAAGTTGTGTAATACGACCTTCTACAAACGCTTGCTCATCTTTCGCTGCATCGTACTCCGAGTTCTCAGAAAGATCACCGAAGCTACGCGCAATTTTAATACGTTCTACTACTTCTTTACGTCGCACTGTCTTTAATTGCTCTACTTCATTCTCTAGCTTTTGTTTTCCCTCAAGTGTCATAGGGTATGTTTTTTCTGTTGCCATGTTTTCCACTCCTTTTATATACCAATCCCCCGAAAAAAAAGAGGAGTTCAATATGAAAACTCCTCCGCTGTATTAAATAGCGGAGGTTTCTAGCGTAATCACACACCAGTGGAGTTGTCACACGCAACCCCATGTTTTTTTCCAATGCCTCTTTATATAAAGAAGATATGTATGGAAATCTCATATAAATATGCCCCCACCTAACATTAGGTGAGGTTGCATGTTTCATTGTATTCGATAAGAAGGGAAAAAATCCCTTCTTATCGTATATCTTTTACTATGCTATTACAAATTCACTTTTTGTTCAAGAATTGTTGCAATTTTTGTAACCATAATATCAATTGCAACATGGTTTTGTCCACCTTCTGGGATAATAATATCCGCAAATTTCTTAGAAGGCTCAATAAACTGGTTATGCATTGGACGTACAACATTCACATATTGTTCGATAACAGAGTCCATTGTACGACCACGTTCTTTAATATCGCGTTGCATACGACGTAAAATACGAAGATCAGCATCTGTATCAACAAACACTTTAATATCCATTAACTCGCAAAGACGTGGGTCTTCTAAGATAAGAATCCCTTCTAAAATAACTACATCTTTCGGTTCTACTGGAATAACCTCTTCCGAGCGTGTATGCAATGTATAATCATATACGGGTTTCTCAACCGGCTTATATGCAAGCAACTGATGTAAGTGCTCAATTAATAAGTCATTATCGAATGCTAACGGATGATCGTAATTTGTTTTTAAACGCTCTTCCATTGGCAAATGGCTTTGATCTTTGTAATAATAATCTTGCTCCAAAATTAAAATGGAATGACCTTGAAATTGATCAAAAATCGCTTTTGTTACACTTGTTTTACCTGATCCTGAACCACCAGCAATTCCAATCACAACCGGCTTATTCGTCCCCATTCAACTACCACTCTTTCTTATTGATGTATGCTTTTTCGCATCATGTTATTCACATACACTGGTTGATCCACTTTGAATTTCACGATTTGCAACGGATGTCTCGCCGCATCTAATTCGTTTCCATCCTCATCCCAAATTTTCTCCACCGTTTGTGTAAAGTTTTCTATTTCTGGCCCAAAGAACTCGACTTCATGTCCTGGTTTGAAGTAGTTACGTTGCTCTAACGTTACAATGCCCGTTTCTTCATTATAATCTAACACTAAACCAGCAAAATCATACGTTGTTTTCTTACTATGATTCCCAAACATTTGCTCTTTATATCCTGGAACTCCTTCAAAAAATGCAGGAGCTGTATCACGATTTGCACATTTATCAAGCTCATCTAACCATTCTTGTTTAAATTCAAAATTATCAGGATCTGCGCAGTACGCATCAATTACTTTGCGGTACACAGTTGCTACTGTCGCTACGTAATGGATAGATTTCATACGTCCTTCAATCTTCAAGCTGTCAATTCCAATTTCGATCATTTTCGGAATCGAAAGAATGAGATTTAAGTCTTTTGGACTCATTGCAAAATGTTCATCGCCTTCTTGGAATAAAGGAAGTTCTTCTGCTTCTTTATGTTGTGATACTGTTTGAACTAAGTCATAATCCCAACGACAAGACTGACAACAACCACCACGGTTCGAGTCACGTGCCGTCATATGGTTACTTAATGTACATCTTCCAGAGTATGCAATACACATTGCCCCATGGACGAACGCTTCAATTTCAATATCAACATTTTCTTTAATTTCCTTCATTTCTTCATAGCCCACTTCACGAGCTAATACAAGACGGTGCAAGCCCTCTTCTTTCCAATACTGCGCTGCTTTCCAGTTAGATAGAGACTGCTGTGTACTTAAATGTACTTCAACAGAAGGTGCTACACGTTTACATGTCTCAATAATAAGCGGGTCTGCAACAATGATACCTGTTACACCAGCTTTTTCAATCCCTCTTAAATAATCTTCTAATCCATCCATATTTTCATTATGCGCAAAGATATTTGTTGTTACATATATTTTCGCACCATATTTCTTTGCAAATTCTACGCCTTCTGCCATTTCTTCTAGCGTAAAGTTCCCTGCATTTGAGCGAAGACCGAATTCTTGTCCACCTAAATATACAGCATCTGCACCGTAATGAATAGCTACTTTTAATTTCTCTAAATTACCTGCAGGGATTAACAGTTCAGGTTTTTTCACAATAACGCGTTTTCCATCGATTACTCGTGAAATTTCTTGTACAGTCATATCCTACACCCTCCTCGTTTAGTAAACCGTTTCTTTAAAGAAGAATCCCGTATCTAACGGACGATTTACTGGTTGTATTTCTTCTATCTCTTTATATAAATCGTCTTTCACGTCATAATACGCATCGCGATCTTCTACACATAAATCAATAGCTTTACGATATTTCTTTGTTACTTCGATAATGTACGCAGAGTTTTTTAACACACCGTCAATTTTCAAGCTATCAATTTCAGCATCGATCAGTTCATCTAACTCATCAATGAAACAAATATCATTTGGACTCATAATATGAGTACCATTTTCATCTTCATAAATTGGATATTTGTTATTACGCTCTGGATCATGTAAGAACATATTCTCTTCATGCTTTTTCTTTTCAATTTCCAAATTACGATCTTGATACTCAAAGTAGTTTCCTACTAATGAACGTTTTGATTGGAACATACATGTCATACCGTGAATTTGTACTTCCACTTCCACTTCAGCGTTTTCTTTTAATTCAACAATTTCATCTAAACTTAATTCACGTGCAAGTACGGCACGTTTTGCACCTTTTCGTCCCCAGTAGTTACATGTGAACCAGTTTGTTGCTGTTGTTTCTGTATTCCAGTGCATTTGCATGTTTGGCGCTACTTCACGTACAGTCATTAATACTGCTGGATCTCCAAAGACAACCGCATCTACATGTACTTCTTGCAGGAATGCAACGTAGTCTTTTAATTCTTCTACTTTGTCGTTATGGAACATAGCGTTCATTGCTACATATACTTTCATACCATTTTCATGCGCAATGCTCACAGCTTGTTTCACATCATCACGTGAGAATTCCCCTGCTAAACGTAAACCAAACTTTTGTTCACCAATCATTACTGCACTTGCCCCTGCTTTTGCAAGAGGTTCAATATCGGCCACCGCTCTTGGCGTTACTAACAATTCAGGTTTTTTCATACCTTTGTCACCCTCTCTTCTTACTCACGGCTACTCCATCACCAATTGGGAAAATGGTTGTATCATATCCTTCATGGTTCATCAGCCATTCATTGTATGTCTTAATGCGACGAATCAAACCACGCGTACGTCTATTTTCGATTTTCTCTTTCGTCGTTACAAGTCCGTGATACATAACATTATCTGAAATAATGACACCACCCGGATTTAATAACGGTTCATATAAGTCAAAAAAGCGACGATATTGTCCTTTTGCGGCATCAATAAAGATAACATCAAATGTTCCATGTTCTTTCACTTGTTCGCCTGTTTCTAATGCATCGCCATAAATAACGGAAATACGTTCTTTTACAGGAGAACGATCTATATATTCAAGTGCTTTTTCATATCGATCACTATTGCGCTCTACTGTCACAATTCGTGAATTTGGAATAGCTTGCATCATACGAATACTAGAATAACCAATTGCTGTTCCAAGCTCTAATATGCTTATTGGTCCAATTAAACGTAAAAATTGCAACATAAATTCCATTCCAAGGCGATCCATAATCGGCACATGATTTTCGTTTGCATACTGTTCCATTTCAAGAATAAGTTCATCTTTTGGATCAATAAATGATAATAGGTACTCGTTAACTGCATCCTCCATAAATGGTCCTCCTTATTTACATGGAGAAGTGCCTCTATGACGTGTCAGTCTTTGTCTTTTCACACATAGAATGCAATAAAAATACAAGCCTGCTTCAACCTTAGCTTGTACGTCCCGTTTTGATATTAAAAACGATTCTTCTGCCAGTTTTTAACCCGGTATATTTTATCACAAAAAAGAGGGATATGCGACCCTTTTCGCTCTCCCTCCTATTTTCATTTCTTTTGTGTAATATATTTTTGTTTTAATGCATTGTGTTCTTCTAACGTTTTTGCATAATACACTTCACCACTTGGTGCTGCTAAGAAATAGTAATAATCTGTTTGTGCAGGTTCTAATGCTGCCTGCACGGAATGTTTACCCGAATTCGCAATCGGTCCAATTGGAAGCCCTTTTACAAAATACGTATTATAAGGTGAATTCACTTTCAAATCCTCATATAACACACGCTGTTTATGCTTTCCAAGCGCATATAATACTGTCGGATCTGTTTGGAGTGGCATTCCTTTTGCTAATCGATTGTAAAAGACGCTAGAGATTTTTTGACGATCCGTAAACCCAGTCGCCTCTTCCTCGATTAAAGAAGATAATGTTAAGAGCTGGTGAACGTCCCATTGCTTCGCTTTTATTTTCGCTTCATTTTCGACAATTAATTTATTGGTTTTTTCAAGCATCTGCGTTACAATTTCTTCTAAATTTGTATCTTTTTTATAGAAAGAATATGTTGCTGGGTATAAATAACCTTCTAATGGATATTTAATATTCCCATCAAAAATTTTGTTCGTTAATAATACCGGATACTTTTGCTGCATCTTTTGAATAAATGCCTTATCGTTTAATTGACGCACGACATCATCTTTATTCCATTTCAGTTCTTTCGCAATAATATCGGCAATTTCAACAACTTGCGCACCTTCTTTAATCGTTAGTTTATAAGCAACTGGGCGGTGTACGTTACCTGATGACATTTGTTCCATTACTTCATCTACATTCATAGACGAATTTAATAAATATGTACCGGCCTGTAGGTTTTTAGATTTTGCTTTTGCATAAAAACTAAATACTGTACCGTTTTTAATAGCGCCTTTTTCTTCTAAAATTCCTCCGATTTTACTTGTAGAGGAACCTTTTGGAATCTCTACTTCAATTTCTTTTTTATTCCCGCTATCAACTGGTTGTAACGCAGATGAAATATACACATAGACTGACCCGCAGACTACAAGTAGCGCAATAATCGCAATTAGAAAACCACGTCTACGCTTCTTCTTTACTTGATTCTCTATCAAAATTCTTCCTCCTTATTCCATTGTAGACCATATGTACTTCCTCTATACAATGCCCTACAAACCCAAAGCAAAACTCATTCATTTGCAGATAGTTTTTTATTTTATATAATCCGTCTCATTATACTATAAATAATTATGTAGTTTCGACAAAAAATCTGTCATTTTGCACGAGAATACAAAAAAAGATGGACTGTATGTACAGCCCATCTTTTTCACCTAAATTACTCTTCGCCCTCTTCTTCTTCAGCAAGCGTGTTAAACATTTCTTGTACCATTTCCCACTCTTCTTCAGATTCGATTGGAAGTAATGTTCCACCTGATTCTTCTTCATTTTGCTCGAAAGCCATCGCATCATAAATTTGGTCGCCATCTTCGTCAACCTCACCGATTGGAGAGAAGACTACATAAGATTTTTTTCCAAATTTTTCAGCATCAAAAGTGAAAATAATTTCACATAGATGTTCGTTTCCTTTTTCGTCTACAATTGTAATTTGATTTTCTTCCATTTTGGTCACCTCTTATTTACTATCTAAATATCCTTGTAAAATCACGACTGCAGCCATCTTATCAATAACTTGCTTTCGTTTTTTTCGGCTTACATCAGCCGAAATGAGAAGACGTTCAGCTGCCATCGTTGACAGGCGCTCGTCCCACATCATGACTTCCAATTGTAACATTTCACGTAGACTTTGTGCAAATTGCTGACAAGCCTCACCACGTGGTCCGATTGTACCATTCATGTTCTTTGGCAATCCTACTATTATTTTGTCCACATTGTACTGTTTTACTAACTCAGAAATACGATCAAAACCGAAATTCCCTCGTTCTTCGTTAATTCTAATCGTTTCTAAGCCCTGTGCTGTCCAGCCCATTTCATCACTGATTGCAACGCCGACTGTTTTTGTACCAACATCTAAACCTAATATCCGCATAAATTACTCCTCACGATGATGTTTCAAGTAAGACTTCACAAGCTCTTCAATTAATTCATCGCGTTCTAGCTTGCGAATAATGTTTCGTGCATCTTTATGACGAGGTATGTATGCTGGGTCTCCACTTAATAAATAACCGACAATTTGGTTAATCGGATTATAGCCTTTTTCTTGAAGTGCATCATACACAGTTAAAAGTACATCATTTACATGGACACTCTGTTTTTCATCTTGAAAGTTAAACTTCATTGTTTTATCAAAACCGTCCATTTTAAGCACCTCACTTATAAGTAGTAAGTATAGGGAGAAGAATTTCTCCTCTCCCTACTATTGTACACTACTCTCTCTTTATTTTGAAACAGATTTAACGTACTCTTCCACAAATGCTAAAGCTTCATCGACTTGTGCTGGGTTTTTACCGCCTGCTTGAGCCATATCAGGACGGCCGCCACCGCCGCCACCGCAGCGAGAAGCAACTTCTTTCACAAGTTTACCTGCATGGTAACCTTGTTCGATTAAATCTTTCGTTACACCTGCTAGAATATTCACTTTATCATCATTTACAGCTGCTAATACAACGACTGCAGACTCTAATTTATTTTTCAGGTCATCCATCATTGTACGTAAGTTATTCATATCTGCAACATTTACTTTTGTTGCTAATACATTCACTCCATCGACTGTAAGCACTGAATCTGTTAAGTTTCCTGCTTCAATGTTACTTAGTTTAGCAGCAAGAGATTCATTCTCTTTTTGAAGTTGTTTCACTTCAGCAAACAGACCATCTACTCTTGTTAAAATATCTTTTGGATTTGTTTTCATTTTACCTGCAGCTTCTTTTAATAAACCTACTTGGTCGTTCATTAATTCATATGCAGATTTACCAGTTACTGCCTCAATACGGCGCGTTCCTGCTCCGATACCAGACTCAGCAACAATTTTGAAAATACCGATAGATGCTGTGTTATCAACGTGACAACCACCACAAAGTTCTAAGCTGTAATCCCCAACTTGGACAACGCGTACAACATCTCCGTATTTTTCACCGAATAATGCCATTGCACCCATTTCTTTTGCTTCTTCAATTGCTTTTTGAGAAATCTCAACATCAATACTTTCCCAAATTTTCTCGTTTACAATACGCTCAATTTTTTCTAATTCGTCAGCTTGTACTTGACCGAAGTGAGAGAAGTCAAAGCGCAAGCGTTCTGATGTTACAAGAGAACCAGCTTGGTTAACGTGTGTTCCAAGTACATCTTTTAATGCTTGATGCAATAAGTGAGTTGCTGTATGGTTTTTCACAACGCTGCTACGGTTTTTCGTATCGATAACAGCTTTTACAGCCGCTTCTTTCGTTAAAGTACCCTCTTCAACGACAACTTTGTGTAAGTTTTGACCATTCGGCGCTTTTTGCACGTCTTTTACAAGGACTTTTACACCGTCAGCAAGAAGGTAACCACGGTCTGCAATTTGTCCACCGCTCTCAGCATAGAATGGTGTTACATCAAGCATTAATTGTCCTTCTTCTCCTGCTTGTAAGCTATCTGTATACTCGCCATTTTTCACAAGTGCAACAACATTACTTTCTGCCGCAACTGTACCATAACCAACGAATTCACTCGCTACTTTAATTTCTCCAAGTACGCCACCTTGAACTTGCATAGAATCAACGTCTTGACGAGCAGCACGTGCACGCTCACGTTGTTTTTCCATTTCAGCTTCAAAGCCTTCATTATCAACTGTCATACCAGCTTCTTCTGCATATTCTTCTGTTAATTCAATCGGGAAGCCGTATGTGTCGTATAGACGGAACGCGTCTACTCCAGAAATAACAGTTGTTTTTTCTTCTTTCGCTTTTGCAATTACTTCTGCTAAAATTGCTTCGCCATCATGAAGAGTTTCATGGAAACGCTCTTCTTCATTTTTTACAACTTTTGCAATGAAATCTTTCTTTTCAAGAACTTCTGGATAGAAATCTTTCATTACTTCGCCAACAACCGGTACTAATTCAAACATGAATGGACGGTTAATGTTTAATTTCTTCGCATAACGTACAGCGCGGCGTAATAAGCGACGTAATACATAACCACGGCCTTCATTAGAAGGGAGAGCACCATCACCTACAGCGAATGTTACTGTACGAATATGGTCAGCGATCACTTTAAACGCCATATCTTTTTCTACATCGCCATTGCGATACTTCTCACCAGAGATTGATTCTGTTGCACCAATCATTGGCATAAATAGGTCTGTATCAAAGTTTGTAGGTACATCTTGAACGATAGATGTCATACGCTCTAGACCCATCCCTGTATCGATGTTTTTCTTTGGAAGTGGCGTATATGAGCCATCTGGATTATGGTTAAATTGAGAGAATACAAGGTTCCACACTTCTAAATAACGCTCATTTTCTCCACCTGGATATAATTCTGGGTCACTAAAATCATTGCCGTAAGCTTCACCACGGTCATAGAAAATTTCTGTGTTCGGTCCACTTGGGCCTTCACCAATATCCCAGAAGTTTTCTTCTAAACGAATAATGCGCTCTTTCGGAACACCCATTTTCTCATTCCAAATTGCAAATGCTTCATCATCTTCTGGATGAATTGTAACAGATAGTAACTCTTTATCGAATCCAATCCATTTGTCGCTTGTTAAGAATTCCCAAGCCCATGTAATTGCTTCTTCTTTAAAGTAGTCACCAATTGAGAAGTTTCCTAACATTTCAAAGAATGTATGGTGACGAGCTGTTTTCCCAACGTTTTCAATATCATTTGTACGAATTGATTTTTGTGCATTCGTAATACGTGGGTTTTGCGGGATTACACGACCATCAAAGTATTTCTTTAATGTTGCTACACCACTGTTGATCCATAAAAGAGATGGATCCTCATGTGGAACTAATGATGCACTTGGTTCAATTGCATGCCCTTTTTCCTCGAAAAAGTCTAAAAACATTTGACGAATTTGTGCTCCTGTTAATTGTTTCATCTATATTTCCTCCTTTAAGAAATTCCATAAAAACAAAAAACTCCCGTCCCTATAAAAGGGACGAGAGTTAACTCGCGATACCACCCTAATTATGAACCGATCTTTACAATCTCGGTTCATCACCTCATGGCGCCGTAACGTGGCAAGACGGCAGGGATTAGCTGCTCTCAGGATTAGCGTTCTGTCACCCTTCACTTAAAACTTCTTTCAGCCGATGGAAGTTTCTCTCTAAAAATGGACTGTGACATACTCGTTCCGTCATCAATTTAAAATCATATACTATACATTTATTATATAAACTTATATAAGTTTATGCTATATGCCAAAATTGTAGCGAATCCGTTTCCATTTGTCAATGTTTCCATAGTGGCTTTATATGAACAACAATTGTACGGACTACCGCTAAAATAGGAACCGCTATTAAAAGACCTACGATTCCGCCCACTTCTCCTCCAATCAGGAGAGCAAGCATAATAATAACAGGATGCATACGTAACGACTTCCCAACAATATATGGGGAGAGAATGTTACTTTCAACAAATTGTAAAATGGCAAGTGCTATGCCCGCTTTAACAAAAAGGTTCGTGGATACGGTTGCCGCGATCATCAACGTCGGAACCGCTCCCAAAATTGGTCCAAAGTAAGGAATAATATCGGTAACTCCCACAATAATGCCTAGTAACAGCGGGTACTTCATCCCAATAAACCAAAATGAAAAAGCAGACACTCCTCCTAAAACTAAACAAACAAATAATTGTCCTCGAATATAACTTCCAAGTGACTTATCGATCTCCTTCGCCAATACTTGTCCTGTACTACGCCATTTACTCGGAACAAGCTTCCAAAAAATATGATAAAACTCTCCATAGTCTTTTAATATGTAAAATACAATGAACGGAATCAAGAAAATGATGAGTAATGAATCCAGTACACCACGTGCTGTACTCATCACCTTATTTAAAAGTGCTTGTATCTTCATTTCAATGCCGATAAAAATTTGCTTTACTTTCTCATGAATAAACGATGGGAAATTGTCCGTCTGTTCTGTCACACCATCCATCCACGAATCATACATTTTCATAAACTGTGGAAATTGTTTATTGATTTCTTGCAGCTGTGCAATAACAACCGGTGTCCCTTTATAGACCCCATATCCGAGGCCACCAAAAAAGAGAATATAAATAAGTAAAATAGCAAGTGTACGTGGCATTCCTTCTTTATGTAATTTTTCAATTAAGGGATGTAATAAATACGCAATGAAACAAGCAATAAAAAATGGGGTAATCGCTACTTTAAAAACAAATATAATCGGCGCCCATAATGGCTTGATTTTTAAAAAGACAAACAAACATAGAAACACTAATAACAATAACCCTAATCGATAGATCCAAATAATTTTAAGATTCTTCAAGCGAAAAACCTCCTCTCCCCTTATTTTGAAAAGAAATAGAGAAGGTTATGTGTAAAACTTTTAAAAAAATAACCGGACTAAAATATTTTCATACGGACCATACTGTTTTTAAAAAAACTACATATATTTAACATCATACGGACAAGCACTTAAGTCAGCTCATAAATAGGTGAGGAGGGGTAGAATGGTTTGGTTCATGTTAATTCTTTCAGCATTTTTCATGATACTAGAATGGATTTGTATTGGCTTTGGCATTTGGAAGGGACTCTTCATGCGTTCAACGCGAAAGGAACGAGCGAAACATCTATGGTATTACGGAGTTCTCGGTATTGGATGCTACGGACTTTCTTATCTTTTTTCTGAAATTGGCCTATTTTATTTATATACGAGCACATGAAAAAACTCCCTAATGCATACGGGAGTTTTTTCACTTTATAGAAATGATTATAGATAAGACTTAATCATTTTACGCGCTCTTTTCATATTACGTTTGGAAAACACATCTTGTTTACGTGCATATTGGTATGCTGCAGCCCCAATACCTAATGCGATTAATGAATTGCGTACGTTCAAAGTAAATCCCCCTTTTGATTATCCGATGGTTCGTTCATTCTCATCAAATAAATCATCAAGAGAACTAAGCGAGCCATCTTCTTCTACTTGATGTGTATGGATTTTCCCCTTTGAAACCGATAATTCAATATAACAGTTCCAGCAATAAAATTGGTTGACACCTATTTTCCCAATGTCTTTCCCTTTGCAATTTGGACAACTGAACATATGGCGTTCATCTCCTTACAATCTCCCAGATTCTATTCGCCATTATGTCCAAACTGCACTCATTTATACATGCTAGACACTTTCAAAACAATGTTCTGTGCGTTGAAAGTTTCACTATATAATTTCACCTTGCTACATAAAATCATACGGTGAAATGTTTTCCACATCCATCTCCTGACCATCAATCGTAACCATTTGCACTTCTCCTTTTGACTCCTGCAGGCGACCAGCTAACGTTGTTTGTCGCAAGGAATCATCCAGACGATTCACACCCGATTGAAAGGCAGATTCTTCTCCGCAAATAATTAAAAACTTTTTACTCCTCGTAATCCCTGTATAGATTAAATTACGGCGGAGCATACGATAATAACTCTTTACAATCGGCATGATTACAATGGGAAATTCACTTCCCTGAGACTTATGAATCGAACAGCAATACGCATGCGTAATTTGATTTAGGTCTGGTTTTATATACGTTACCTCAATGCCATCAAATGAAACGACAATCATATCTTGTTTTTCTACATTTTCCTTTGCATAAAATACAGAAACAATTTCTCCAATGTCGCCATTAAACACTTGGCTTTCTGGTTGATTTACGAGCTGCAATACTTTATCACCCGTTCGATATACAACATCACCGTAAGCAATTTCTCTACTTTTTTCTTTTTTCGGGTTAAACACTTCTTGAAGTGCCTCATTTAGCACATTAATTCCTGCCGGCCCGCGGTACATAGGCGCTAAAACCTGTACATCTCTCGCACTAAACCCTTTCGTTTTTGCGTTTTCACATACTTGCTTGACAACCTCAACGATTTGGGTTCCTGCACAGCCAATAAATGAACGATCTTTTTTATTCTGCGCTAAATCTGGCGGCAACGTTCCGTTTTTTATCGCATGGGCAAGCTGAATAACAGATGACCCTTCTGCTTGACGATAAATTTCTGTTAACTTCACTGTCGGGATTGCGCCTGCATCTAATAAATCCTTCAATACTTGTCCAGGTCCTACAGATGGCAATTGATCTTCATCACCTACAACAATTACTTGAATATTTGTTGGTAATGATTTAAACAATTGATTTGCTAGCCAAATATCAACCATTGAAAACTCGTCAATAATAAGCAATTTCCCCTGTACAGGATCTGTTTCATTACGCTGAAAGGCTCCTTCAGGGGTCCAGCCAAGCAAACGATGAATTGTGCAAGCAGGAAGCCCTGTAGACTCATTCATTCGTTTTGCTGCTCGGCCCGTCGGAGCTGTTAACAGGATTGGAAATGGATTATCATCACTGTAATCCTTTGGGTTTAATGATAACCCGTGCAGCGAAGCATACATTTCGACGATCCCTTTAATAACAGTTGTCTTTCCTGTCCCTGGTCCACCGGTTAACAACATCATCGGTTTATGAAGCGCAGTTTGAATCGCCTCTTGTTGAAGTGGAGCATACTGTACTTTCAATTGTTCTTCAATCTTCCCTAATGTTAACAGTATTTCCGCTTCAGGAAATGAAGGCGTCTCTTCTTGATTCATAAGACGGCGAATCGATTTGACAACGCCCTTTTCAGAATAGAATAAAGAGGCTAAATAAATGCGATTTTCTTCGATAATGACTTTACCTTCACCTTGCATCATTTCAACACATTGTAATATATCTTCTTCTGTTACCGGACCTTCTTGATTATTTAACAGCGACACAGTTTCCCGAACAAGTTGATCCTTTTCCATATAAACATGACCTTCTTGCAACGAAACATTTTCTAACGTATAGAAACACCCTGCTCGTACACGGTCGTTATGATTACCAGATATCCCAAGCGCTCGTCCTATATCGTCAGCTCTTCCAAAACCGATGCCATCTACTTCTTCAATCAGTTGATACGGATTATTTCGAATTACCTCAAGTGTCATTTCTTTGTATTGTTGATAAATTTTAATCGAGAGCTTCGTTCCAAATCCATAACCATTTAAAAAGCTCATAACTTTTTCAAGACCTTGGTGTTCAATAATTGTATCGTATATTTCTTGTGCTTTTTGCTTGTTTACCACACCTTCTAATGCAGCAGGATCATCCATAATTTTCGAGATCGCATGTTCTCCGAGATGATCAACAATCTTTTCTGCTGTTCTCTTCCCGATTCCTTTAAACAAATCACTTGCTAAATATTGCACCATACCTGTTTTTGTTTGGGGTAATTCTTTTTTAAATGTTTCAACTAAATATTGCTTTCCGTACTTTGGGTGGTCTTTAAAATGACCTGTTAGTGTAAACACTTCGTCTTCATGCATACGGGGAAAGTGACCATTAATCATCACTTTTTTTTCGTCGTATGTTTCATTTGTTTCAATGATTTTCATACTGACAACGGAATAGAGGTTTTCTTCGTTGTGGAAAATGGTATGAATAACTTGTGCTTTTATAAATTTTTGCTCTTCCTCAAACAAATCCATCGCATGTTGATTTCCCATCTTTCCTCTCCTTTCCGGTCTCTCTCACTTTAACGAGCAGTAAAGCCCCCACCTTATTCTTCCAAATCAGATGAGGGGTAACTGCACGTTAAGATACAATTTCTATTCAGCCTCTTGCTCTAATAAACGAACACCATTTCCTGCTAAAAAGTGATCTGGCTGAATCTCCGTCGCCTTTTTAAATAGAGCAAGTGCCTTTTCATTATTTTCCTCAAACACATATGCCACACCTAAATTGTAATATGCATCTGCATGCTCTTCATCCATTTGTAATACCTTTTCAAAATAAGGTTTCGCTTCCTGAATATGTTCTAGTCGCGCAAAGCATAATCCACACTGGAATGCCGCTTCCACATCCGCCTCATCTAATTCAGTTGCTCTTTGTAAAAATGGTAATGCAAGACGATCATTTCCAAGCTGCACGTGCGTAATCCCAAGCATAAATGTCACATCAGCTGATTGTAATCCAGCTTGCATCGCTTGTTCAAACACCGTTTTTGCTTCTGCAAATTGCTCTTGTCCATAATATACGTTTCCTAGCCCATAATAGGCGGCAGCTGATTTTTCATCTAATTCTATCGCGCGTTTATAAAATAAAATAGCACGCTCACTGTCACCTAGTACATCTAATAAATTTGCAAAGTTAATGTATCCAAGCGCGTCTTTCGGATTTTCTTCAATTGCCTCTGTAAAGTTTTTAGCTGCTTCTTCCCAGTTTCCTTCTTGCATATATTGAATGCCTGCTTCAAGCTTATTTGACATGTTCTTCACCTCTACAACAAATTATAACAAAGAATCTATTTTCCAGGCGAACAAAAATTCGCTTTTGTAAAAAAGAAACCTCTAACCGCTAATCGGCAGAGGCTTCTCAGTTTTATCCTAAATAGTCTAGTTTCTTACCACTACGATATACTTCATCGATTGTAGCACCGCCTAAGCATTCATCTCCATCATAGAACACAACTGCTTGTCCTGGCGTAATCGCACGGATTGGTTCATCGCAAAGAATACGAATTGTGTTATCATCAACGATTTGAACCGTTACCTTATTGTCCTCTTGACGATAACGGAATTTCGCTGTGCACTTAAATTCTTTTTCTTTCGCTCTGTTGCTTACCCAGCCTATATTCGTAGCAATGACTTCATCACCGTATAGAAGTTCATTGTGGAATCCTTGATCAACATATAAAATGTTTTCTTTCAAGTTTTTCCCAACAGCAAACCACGGATCACCGTTACCACCAATACCAAGACCATGACGTTGTCCAATTGTATAGTACATTAAGCCGTCATGTTTCCCTTTCACTTCACCAGATAGTGTTTGCATCACCCCTGGCTGAGCTGGTAAGTAGTTACTTAAGAAATCTTTAAAGTTACGCTCACCGATAAAGCAAATACCTGTGCTATCTTTTTTCGCCGCTGTCGCTAAACCAGCTTCTTTCGCCATTTCACGAATTTGCGGTTTCTTCAACTCACCAAGCGGAAACATCGTTTTTGATAGTTGCTCTTGGCTTAATTGATTTAAGAAGTATGTTTGATCTTTATTGTCATCAACGCCGCGAAGCATCTTATATTCGCCATCCATATAAGCAACACGTGCATAATGACCTGTCGCTACATAATCAGCACCAAGTGCAATCGCATGCTCTAAAAAGGCTTTAAATTTAATTTCTTTGTTACACATTACATCTGGGTTTGGCGTACGACCAGCTCGGTACTCATCTAAAAAGTACGTAAATACTTTATCCCAATATTGTTTTTCAAAGTTCACTGCATAATATGGGATACCGATTTGATTGCATACTTCAATTACATCATTGTAATCCTCCGTTGCTGTACAGACACCATTCTCATCTGTATCATCCCAGTTTTTCATAAAGATTCCGATTACATCATAACCTTGCTCTTTTAATAGAAGAGCTGCTACAGATGAATCGACGCCACCGGACATCCCGATGACAACGCGTGTTTCGTGAGGTAGTTTGTTCATCTTGTCACCTCCCATGCTAGTTTTGCGAGAATCGCTTCACGATTTTCACTGTTTCGTACGCTGCTTTTTCCACTTGCTCTTTCGTATTCCCAAGGCCAAAGCTAAAACGTACGGATGAACGTATTTGATCGGAATCTTTTCCAAACATCGCCACTAACACATGTGATGGGTCAATAGAGCCAGCTGTACATGCAGAACCACTCGATACTGCAATGCCTGCTAAATCTAAATTTACAAGAAACGGCTCAATATCCATTCCTGTAAAACTTACATTAAACACATGCGGTAAGCGATATTCTAAGTTTCCGTTTACCTCAAAAGTAATGTCTTCTTTTTGAAAGACAGATACCATTATATCTTTAAATTCTTCATATTGGGCATTTTTTTGCTCACGTGTTTTTTCAGCAAGCAAAATAGCGTGATGAAGCCCAACAATACTAGGCACATTTTCAGTACCTGCACGGCGTTTTCGCTCTTGTTCACCGCCCGTTAATAACGGTTCAAATTTCACTCGCGCACTGGCATATAAAAAACCTACACCTTTTGGACCATTAATTTTATGCCCAGAGATTGATAATAAATCAATACCAGCTTCCCTCACATCAATTGTTGTTAAACCATATGCCTGTACAGCATCTGTGTGAAAATACGCTTGGTGTTCCTTTAACAGCGCTCCAATTTCTGCAATCGGTTGAACTGTTCCAACTTCATTATTCCCAAACATAACGGATACAAGAATCGTTTCACCCGTTAACGCCTCTTTCACATCAGAAACTCGAACACGGCCCGTTTCATCAACAGGTAAATATGTCACTTCGAAGCCTTCTCGCTCTAGCACTTCACATGTATGCAAGATAGCGTGATGTTCAATTTGCGTCGTAATAATGTGATTTCCTTTGTTGCGGTTTGCACGTGCTACACCTAAAAGCGCTAAATTATCAGCCTCCGTACCACCGCTTGTAAAAATAATTTCATTTGGATTTGCATTGATGCTACGTGCACAAACGCGTCTTGCTTCATCTACCGCATGGCGCGTTTGGCGTCCATAAAAATGAATGCTAGACGGATTACCAAATATGTCTGTCATATATGGAATCATCTTTTCGACTACTTCTGGGTGAGCCGGAGATGTCGCAGCATGATCTAAGTAAATGCGTTCCATCAGATCTCCTTCTTTCCAAATCGTTTCACAAGGAATTAAATGTAAAACATATAACCCCCATGATTTTCTTCCTCATAGCGTACTAAATCTTCTAAAGTTGTACTATCTAATACTTCTTGTACTGCATCACGAACACGCATCCATAACTGGCGTTGCGCTGGTTCTTCCTCTTCTATCATTTCGACAACGCTAATCGGACCTTCTAACACGCGGATTACATCTCCAGCTGTAATGTTTGCTGGTTGGTCAGATAATACGTAACCACCATATGCACCACGCGTACTTTTTACAAGACGAGCGTTACGAAGTGGAGAGATTAGTTGCTCTAAGTAATGTTCAGATAAGTCATGCGCCTGCGCAATTGATTTTAAAGAAATCGGGCCTTCACCAAACTTTTTTGCAAGATCAATCATAATCGTTAAGCCGTAACGGCCTTTCGTTGAAATTTTCATCTATTTCGCACCTCTTTTCAAAATTTCACTTCTATTAGTTAAATCTTTATTCTTGAGAAGAACACAATGTAAAAATCAAAATCCTATGAAATTATAGCATAATATAGTATTATAAGAAATTTCAACTTATGTATCAAAATGATAACATAAAATCACATTGAAAAACTCGGAAATTATTACAATTAAGAGAAAATTTAAAATATTAAACCGAATCCTGTACAATTATTAACATCCTTTTGCAATTTTTTATCAAAAAGATGTTACCATAGAATAATATTATACGTTAAGGGAGACGGTTACAATGAAACAACCACTCGCACACCGAATGCGCCCAACAAATATTAAAGAAATTATTGGGCAAGAGCATTTAGTTGGTGAAGGGAAAATTTTATGGCGAATGGTTCAAGCAAACCATTTCCAATCGATGATTTTGTACGGCCCACCCGGAACTGGAAAGACATCAATTGCTAGTGCAATCGCTGGTAGTACGGGGACGCCTTTTCGCCTATTAAATGCTGTTACTCACAATAAAAAAGATATGGAAGTTGTCGTACAAGAAGCAAAGATGCACCGCCACCTTGTGTTAATTTTAGATGAAGTTCATCGCTTAGATAAAGCAAAACAGGATTTTCTTTTACCACATTTAGAAAGTGGACTTCTGACCTTAATTGGCGCAACAACAAGCAATCCTTTCCACGCAATTAACTCTGCCATTCGTAGCAGGTGCCAAATTTTCGAATTGCATGCACTAACAGAAGATAGTATTTTAATTGGTTTAAAACGTGCCCTTACAGATAAAGAAAAAGGCTTAGGTGAATATGATGTAACTGTTACAGATGAAGCACTGCGCCACTTTGCAAATGCTTCAGGAGGAGATATGCGCTCTACTTATAACGCACTTGAACTTGCAGTTTTATCTAGCTTTACAACAGATGATCAAAAAGTAGAAATCACATTAGACATTGCAGAAGAATGTTTGCAGAAAAAAAGTTTCGTTCACGATAAAGGTGGAGATGCTCATTATGACGTCCTATCTGCCTTCCAGAAATCTGTACGAGGTAGTGACGTGAATGCTGCACTTCATTATTTAGCACGCCTTATTGAAGCTGGTGACTTACAAAGTATTGGGAGACGTCTTCTTATCATGGCATATGAAGATATTGGACTTGCTAGCCCGCAAGCCGGTCCACGTACACTCGCTGCAATTGAATCAGCAGAACGCGTCGGGTTTCCAGAAGCTCGTATTCCGCTTGCAAATGCCGTAATTGAGCTTTGTCTCTCTCCAAAATCAAACTCAGCGTACAAAGCACTTGATGCTGCACTTCACGACTTACGAAGCGGACAAACAGGTGATGTGCCGAGTCATTTGAAAGATAGTCACTATAAAGGTGCTGAATCACTAGGTAGAGGCATTGGGTACTTATATCCACACGATTATCCGAATGGATGGGTTGAGCAACAATACTTACCAGATAAAATAATGAATAAACGATATTATAAACCGAAAATGACTGGAAAATTCGAACAAGCACTTTCAGGCGTGTATGAAAGATTGCAAAGTTCGCATAAAAGCAAACCAAAAGGGTAATCTAAGCGAAAACGACATGATTACTGGAGGTTTCGCTTATGAAAACGCGCCAAGATGCATGGACAAGAGAAGACGATCTCCTTTTAGCAGAAACCGTTTTACGACATATTCGCAGCGGAAGTACGCAACTAAAAGCGTTTGACGAAGTTGGAGATAAATTAAACCGCACTTCCGCAGCTTGCGGATTTAGATGGAATGCTGAAGTTAGACAAAATTATGAGGATGCTGTACAGCTTGCTAAGAAGCAAAGAAAAGAGTTAAAACGTTCTGAAGCAAATGTGGAAAAAGAGCAACTATTAAAGCTAAAACCAAAACAAAAAATCATAATTGATGCTGAATTTTCCGAAGAACTTGTTTCTAATCAACATTCCCTTACAATGCAAGATGTAATCTCATTCTTGCAAAACTTAGGACACAATAATCCTCACTTAGAAAAGATACAAATTGAAAATGAAGACTTGCATACAAAGCTTGCCTCCTTACAAAAAACAAACGATGAACTAGAGGTCAAACTAGCAACTTTAACGAAAAAACAACAAGCAATCGAAGAAGATTATGCAATGCTTGTTAGGATTATGGACCGTGCGCGAAAACTCGTGCTAGTAGATGAACAAGAAGATCAAATTGCTCCTATTTTTAAAACAGATCAGAATGGGAATTTAGATATTATATATTCAGCTGAAAATTGAAATACTCCCCACCTTATATTACATGGTGGGGAGTATTTCTTGTGCATTCAAAACAAAATAAGGAAAAATATAACTTTCATGTTATTATAAACCTAACGAAACACGCTATTGAAAGGAGGGGTTATCTATTTCATTAACAATTTTCAAAATTACACTCGGGATTCTTGTTTTGATTTTAGGCTTTTTTACTATTAAAGGCTTTAAAAAAACTTCCTCATACAAATCGGACAAATATGATAATTATTTATTATCTTTAGTCGCCTTTGAATCTATTGTATTACCGATGTCGGTATTTCTTTTTTGAAACTTAAAAAATCCTACTTTTTAAAGCGGGATCTCTTTTTCATTTCAAAATGGATTAATATACATGAAAGATAGCTCTTTCACTTCTAAGTTATGCCTATCAGCCGTCTCTTTCGCAACTTCCATCGCTTCGTCTTTCGTTTTCAAATGTTCCGCAATTACTTGGCATGCTTGGCAATAGGCTTTTTCATTTCCAGCCAATTTATGAGTAATTCCATTTTTACAGCTAAATTTTACAAGCCATCCTTTTGAATTTTCCCATACTCCTACAAATGCTACCGCTGGATGTAATTGTCCCATACTTTCTCCCCCTAGCTAAATGTAAGTATTTACAATTATATTATACATATAAAATACAAATATATAGATAAATAAATATTGAAAAAACGACATAAAACCATTCTTTTTAGATGGTAGAGAGGATCCGCCGGTGGATAGAAGCGGTCAGTCCCTTTTTTAGTCCCATGTCATGTGAAAACAGAAGGAGAAAATGAGTGGAAGTCTCTTTTTATTTTTCATAGCCGTAATTTATATGTTGAAAAATCAAATTGGATTTATATAGAAACAAAAGAAAGTGTATCCCTCTAATAAGGGATACACCTTTTTATCTGTTATTCTTGTCCTACACGCTTTACTTCTACATTCTTTATGCGCTCACGCACAACGTGACTCGCCATAATTAAACCTGCCACAGATGGTACGAATGCGTTTGAAGAAGGTGGTAATTTCGCTTTACGAATTTTTGCGTTTTCGTCTGGAACGATTTCTTTACGAACCTCTTCGCGAATTACGATTGGATTTTCGTCAGAAAATACAACTTTCACACCTTTTTTAATCCCCTCTTTACGAAGCTTCGTACGAATCACTTTCGCAATTGGATCTGTATGTGTTTTAGAAATATCCGCAATACGGAAACGAGTTGGATCCATTTTGTTTGCTGCACCCATACTTGAGATAATTTTAATTTTACGTCGCAAGCATTGTTTAATTAAATGAATTTTGAACGTAATTGTATCAGATGCATCCACCACGAAATCTAAACCATGTTTAAAGAACTCTTCATACGTTTCATCTGTATAAAACATTTCTAATCCTATTACTTCACAGTCTGGGTTAATATCAGCGATACGCTCTTTCATTAATTCTACTTTTGAACGGCCTACAGTAGAAAGTAGTGCGTGAATTTGACGGTTCACATTTGTAATATCCACAACATCTTTATCAACTAATACAAGGCGTCCTACACCAGAACGTGCTAACGCTTCTGCTGCAAATGAGCCTACGCCGCCAATTCCTAAAATACCAACTGTACTATTTTTTAATATTTCAAGCCCTTCTTTTCCGAAGGCTAATTCATTACGTGAAAATTGATGTAACATGCGTCCCTACACTCCTATTACAAAAATGGTCTACCATGATGTATTCTAGCGGTTTTCCGACTATTTGTATAGAAAAAGTTATACAACTACTAAAAAACACCTCTCCAACAAGGAGAATACAGGAAAAATACACAGAATCCCTAATAAAAAACTAGATGAGGTTAGTATACCCCATCTAGTTTCCGTTCTTACTTCTCTTCTTTTACGTTTAACTGTAAGTATAGTTCTTCAAGCTGCGCTCCTGCAACCGGGCTTGGCGCATCTGTTAGTAAACAGCTTGCACTTGCTGTTTTCGGGAATGCAATTGTATCACGAAGGTTTGTACGACCTGCAAGTAACATAACAAGACGGTCTAAACCTAATGCAATTCCGCCGTGTGGTGGTGTACCATATTCGAATGCTTCTAATAAGAATCCGAATTGATCTTGTGCTTCTTCTTGCGTGAAACCAAGTGCTTTGAACATTTTCTCTTGTACATCACGCTCATAAATACGAAGTGATCCACCGCCAAGCTCATAACCATTTAATACAAGATCATATGCTTGTGCACGTGCTTTTTCTGGCGCTGTTTCTAATAGCTCAACATCTTCGCGGAATGGCATTGTGAATGGATGATGTGCTGCGAAGTAACGATCAGCATCTTCATCATACTCAAGAAGTGGCCAATCTGTTACCCATAGGAAATTAAATTTACTTTCGTCAATTAACTCAAGTTCTTTACCTAGGCGTAAACGAAGTGCACCTAAGCTATCTGCAACAACGCTCTTCTTATCAGCAACGAATAGTAATAAGTCACCAGCAGCCGCTTCTAATGTGCTCATTAGTACGTTTGCATCTTCTTCACCGAAGAATTTCGCAATCGGTCCTTTTAAGCCATCCTCTTCAACTTTTAGCCAAGCTAAACCTTTTGCTCCGTATACTTTTACAAATTCAGTTAATGCATCGATATCTTTACGAGAATATTTGCTCGCTGCACCTTTTGCATTAATTGCTTTTACTTGTCCACCACTTTCTACAGCGCTTGTGAACACTTTAAAACCGCAACCTGTTGCGAATCCAGATAGGTCAGTAAGCTCCATCGCAAAGCGCGTATCTGGCTTATCAGAACCGTAGCGAGCCATTGCATCAGTGTATGTCATGCGAGGGAATGGCGCGTTAACCTCTACACCTTTTGCATCTTTCATGACTTTTGTCATCATACGCTCCATCATCTCTAAAATTTCTTCTTGTGTTAAGAATGAAGCCTCGATGTCAATTTGTGTGAATTCTGGTTGACGATCCGCACGTAAATCTTCATCACGGAAACAACGTGCTACTTGGTAATAACGCTCAAATCCACCAACCATAAGAAGCTGTTTAAATAGCTGCGGAGATTGAGGTAATGCATAAAATTCACCTTCATGTACGCGGCTTGGTACTAAGTAGTCACGCGCTCCTTCTGGTGTACTCTTTGTTAAAATCGGTGTTTCAACTTCTAAGAACTCTTCTGAATCTAAGAAATTACGAATTGTTTTTGTTACGTCGTGACGCATTTTGAATGTGTTATACATAACAGGACGACGTAAATCTAAATAACGATATTTTAAACGAACATCTTCTGATGCATCTGTATCATCTGCAACAATAATTGGCGTTGTTTTTGCTGCATTTAGTACATTTACTTTTGTAGCTTGTACTTCAATGCGTCCTGTTGCCATGTTGTCATTAATTGCACCAGCGCCGCGCTCAACAACTGTTCCTTCTATGTGAAGCACGTATTCGCTACGAATTGTTTCTGCTACCTCTAGTGCTTCTTTAGATGTTTCTGGGTTAAATACAACTTGTACGATACCTGTACGGTCACGTAGGTCGATGAAAATTAATCCACCTAAGTCACGGCGCTTTTGTACCCAACCTTTTAATTGAACTGTTTGCCCAACTGCTTCTACTGTTACTTTTCCACATGCATGTGTTCTTTCAGCCACTATGAGTTCCCCCTATATTAATTTTTCTGCTACATATGAAGCAAATACGTCTAATGCAACTTCTTCTTGTTCACCAGTTACCATATTTTTCAAGTTGATGATACCTTTATCTAACTCATCTTCTCCTAATACAGCTACATATTTTGCATTTAGACGATCTGCTGATTTAAATTGTGCTTTCATTTTGCGATCTAAATAATCTTTTTCAACTGATAATCCAGCTTTACGAAGATCAAACGCAACTTTTGCAGCATGATCTTTCGCTTTGTCTCCAAGTGCTACAATATAGCAATCAATGTTATTTTCAATTGGCAACTCAATATTTTCAGATTTTAGTGCCATAATTAAACGTTCGATACTCATTGCAAAACCGATACCTGGCATTTCTGGACCACCGATTTCTTGTACAAGACCGTTATAGCGACCACCACCACTTAATGTCGTGATTGCACCGAAACCGTCTGCTTCACTCATAATTTCAAATACAGTGTGCTGATAGTAATCTAAACCACGTACTAGATTTGGATCTTTTTCAAATGGAACACCCATCATTGTTAATAACTCTTGTACTTTTTCATAGTACGCTGTTGATTCTTCGTTTAAGTATTCTGTAATAGATGGCGCCGCGTCCATTAATTCATGGTTACGGTCCTTCTTACAGTCTAAAATACGAAGAGGGTTCTTCTCTAAACGAGATTGGCAATCAGAACAGAATTCTCCAATGCGCGGCTCAAAGTGAGCGATTAACGCCTCACGATGTGCTTGACGGCTCGCTGCATCACCTAAACTATTTAGGACAACTTTAATATTTTTTAAGCCCATGCCTCGGTAAAACTCTACAGCAAGTGCGATTACTTCTGCATCGATTGCAGGATCATTACTACCAATTGCTTCGATACCGAATTGTACGAATTGACGATAGCGACCTGCTTGTGGTCTTTCATAACGGAACATTTGACCGATGTAATATAATTTCGTTGGCTGCGTTGCATCACCGTACATTTTGTTTTCAACGTAAGAACGTACAACAGGTGCTGTTCCTTCTGGACGAAGTGTTAAGCTGCGCTCTCCACGATCTTGGAATGAGTACATTTCTTTTTGCACGATATCTGTTGTATCACCAACACCACGTAAAAATAATTCTGTGTGCTCAAAAATTGGTGTACGAATTTCTTTATAGTTATAACGACGGCAAATTTCGCGTGCTTGTCCTTCGATATACTGCCATAACTCTACACTACCTGGAAGAATATCTTGCGTTCCGCGTGGGATTTGAATAGACATATTCAGTTCCTCCTCAAATTGTTTTAATCTTATTAAAAATAAAAAAACTCCCGCCTCTACTGATTACACAGTAGGGACGAGAGTATAATACCCGTGGTGCCACCCTAATTGAAGCACATTATGCTTCCACTTTTTTAATAACGCTTAAATTTGCGTCCATCTCTACTAAGCACACAAGCTGTTCAAGTTGAAACCTACAGAGTGTCATTCAATCAGTCATCGTGTAGAAATGTTTTCAGCCTAGGACATTTCTTCTCTTTTCACGTGTCTCTCATCTACTCTTCTCTATCATCGGTTCTCTTCATATGTAAATATAAAATTACTATACGTTTCTTCCTAACAGTTGTCAAGTCTCTTAGGAGCGTTCAATCTGTCTCTTCAATCGCTTAACATCTTGCAGGGAAATACCAAATTCAGAAGCGAGCTCCATAGAAGTATTGTTTTGTTCTTTGTCGATAAATTCATGGAAATTCACATTAAATAATTGATTTGCACCATTCGTAACAGAGTGTCCTTTTTCGTTCATGCGCATACGTGTATCCCTCACATTCAATATGGGTGTTTTTACTTCTATTGTTCCATATTGATAAGCCAGTTATACACGAAGTTAAAAAAGAGAATATTACTGCCCTATAATAGGAGCAGACATTTCTATATTTTTTCAATCATTTCTATTAACATCATCATACCTACTTTTTACAAAAAATCCCTTTCACGAAAAATAAAAAAGAGAGGAGAAATCCTCTCTTCACCATTATTTACTTTCCAAAATTAAGGTCACCGGACCATCATTAATTAAAGAAACATCCATCATTGCTCCGAATTTACCTGTTTCTACGTGAAGTCCTTGTTTACGAAGTTCTTCATTAAAGAAATCATACAAGCGCTCTGCGTAGTCTGGTTTCGCAGCATCCATAAAGTTTGGGCGTCTTCCTTTACGGCAATCTCCGTACAATGTAAATTGTGAAATAGATAGAACTTGTCCTTCTTTATCAAGTACCGAATGGTTCATCTTCCCGTTCTCATCTTCAAAAATACGTAAATTCGCAACCTTCTCAGCAATATACGTTGCATCCTTCTCTGTATCTTCATGTGTAATGCCAACTAACAATGTTAAACCGAACGGGATTTGTCCCACAATCTCACCATCTACTGTAACAGATGCTTCTTTGGATCGTTGCAAGACAACTCTCATATTTTACACACTCCCTATTAATGCATCATGCGGCGTACTGCATAAATTTCTGGAACTCTCTTAATACGCTCTACTACCTTTTTCAAATGATGTAAATTACGAATAGAAATAGACATATTAATCGTCGCCATTTTGTTACGATCGCTTCTACCTGATACAGCTGAAATGTACGTTTTCGTCTCCGTAACAGCTTGCAGAACTTCATTCAATAAACCGCGGCGATCATATCCAGAGATTTCAATATCAACATTGTATTCAATTTCTTTCTCTGGGCTACCTTCCCATTCTACTTCTAGTAAACGTTCTTGTGCTTCTTCCGTATGCACATTGACGCAATCACGACGGTGAATCGATACACCGCGTCCTTTCGTAATATATCCAACGATATCGTCTCCCGGAACTGGGTTACAGCATTTCGATAAGCGGATTAATAAATTATCAGCCCCACTTACTTTTACACCAGAATCCCACTTCCGAATTTTCATCGGCTTACGAACTTCTTTTACTTCAACAATTTCTTGTTCTTCTTCCCGTTTGCGGAACTTATCCGTTAAGCGCGTTACAATTTGAGCCGCCGTAATGCCGTTATATCCAACTGCTGCAAACATATCCTCTTCATTCGCAAAGTTGTATTTCTCAGCCACTCGTTTTAAATTGTCAGGTGCTAAGATTTCTTTCATTTCATACTCTAAACTACGCACTTCTTTTTCAACAAGCTCGCGACCTTTTTCAATATTCTCGTCTCGGCGCTGCTTTTTGAAAAATTGACGAATTTTATTTTTCGCATGAGAAGTTTGAGCAAGTTTTACCCAGTCTTGACTTGGTCCATACGAATGCTTAGATGTTAGGATTTCAATGATATCACCTGTTTTTAACTTATAATCAAGTGTCACCATTTTACCATTTACTTTTGCACCAATTGTTTTATTCCCGATTTCTGAATGGACACGATAAGCAAAATCAATTGGAACAGAACCTAGCGGTAATTCCATGACATCGCCTTTTGGTGTAAAGACGAATACCATATCAGAAAACAAATCAATTTTTAATGACTCCATAAACTCTTCCGCATTAGAAGCTTCATTTTGCCATTCTAATATTTGACGGAACCATGTTAGTTTCTTCTCAAGGGTACCTGTTGCTTCTGCAGCTTTCCCCTCTTTATACGCCCAGTGCGCGGCAATCCCGTACTCTGCAATTTCATGCATTTCTTTCGTACGAATTTGCACTTCAAGTGGGTCACCTTTTGGACCAATCACGGTTGTGTGCAGGGACTGGTATAAATTCGCTTTCGGCATAGCAATATAATCTTTAAAACGACCTGGCATCGGTTTCCAGCATGTATGGATAATACCAAGCACCGCATAGCAATCTTTAATACTATTTACAACAACGCGCACAGCTAACAAATCATAAATTTCATTAAATTGTTTATTCTGAAGTGCCATTTTACGATAGATACTATAAATATGTTTTGGGCGTCCTGAAATATCTGGTTGAATCGCTACTTCTTTCAGTTTGTCACGAATACCCGTCATGACTTCATCCAAATATTCTTCACGCTCTGCACGTTTCCGCTTCATTAAGTTAACAATGCGATAGTATTGCTGCGGATTTAAATAGCGAAGCGCTGTATCCTCTAGCTCCCATTTAATAGTATTAATTCCGAGTCTATGAGCTAAAGGTGCAAAAATTTCTAACGTTTCATTTGCAATACGACGCTGCTTTTCTTGCGGCAAATGCTTCAGTGTACGCATGTTATGAAGACGGTCAGCTAATTTGATTAAAATAACACGAATATCTTGGGCCATTGCAATAAACATTTTACGATGGTTTTCTGCTTGCTGTTGTTCATGCGATTTGTATTTAATTTTCCCAAGCTTTGTCACTCCATCAACAAGCATTGCAATTTCTTTATTAAATTCCCGTTCAATATCCTCTAATGTAACTTCGGTATCTTCTACTACATCATGCAAAAAACCTGCTGACACTGTAGATGGATCCATGTGTAAATCAACTAAAATACCTGCAACTTGAATCGGATGAATAATATATGGTTCGCCCGATTTTCTATACTGTTCACTATGTGAGTCACGTGCATATTCATAGGCACGTGCCACTAGTTCAATATCATCGTCTGCTAAATATTGCCGTGCTTTCTCGAGTACCTGTTCAGCTGTTAGTACTTGCTCATTTGCCATCGAATCACCTTTTATTGAAAATTGACTTTTCCCTTATCATTAGAATAAATTTTATTCTATCATTATAACCTAATGATTGTGAATTGTGAAAAGGAAAAGATTTTACAGATATTTCACCATACTTTTTTGTACAATTATACAAAAGTACCCGCTCCTCTCCAAGAGATTCACGGGTACTTTTTTCTATCGCCGTAGTTTTACCTATATAATAATTAGTATTTTTCTAACACTAATACATCATAACCGTCTAACATTTTGCGGCCATCTAAGTAAGTAAGTTCTACTAAGAATGCAATCCCTGCCACAACTCCGCCAAGTTCTTCAACTAGCTTAATTGTCGCTTCGATTGTTCCACCTGTAGCTAATAAATCATCTGTAATTAATACGCGTTGACCTGGTTTAATCGCATCTTTATGGATTGTTAAAACATCTTTTCCATACTCTTTACCATAGTCAACTGTAATTACTTCACGAGGTAATTTTCCTAATTTACGAACTGGTGCAAACCCTACTTCTAGCGCGTAAGAAACTGGGCAACCGATAATAAAGCCACGTGCTTCTGGTCCTACTACAAGATCGATGTCTCTTTTTTTCGCATAAGCAACGATTTCATCTGTTGCTGCTTTGTATGCTTTCCCATCGTTCATTAAAGGTGTGATGTCTTTAAACACGATACCTTCTTTCGGATAATCCGGTACAATTGCGATATGTTGCTTGAAATCCATATTTCTGAATCCTCCTCAGATATAAAAGGTCTGTAAATACAAGGCCTTTACCCTAACTGTTCTACTTCTTTATGATTACGAATCGCTTCAAACCATGTATATAGTTGTTGATATGTGCTATAAACCAACTCTTTTTCTAATTGAAGGTGGTTCATTTTCTCACGATATGTGTTCGATTCAATTAAATCACGCTTTTTCATTTCTTCTGCCATAAAAATGACACCGTCTTTTATTGTAACAAATTCTAACTCAAAAAACACCTGTGTCATGAAATTTACTGTATCTTTTGACCAACCTTTATGACGGCATAGTTGTTCCCCATGTTGTCTTAAAGAAAATGGTGCTTTTTGATGTAAAAAGGAATAGTACCATTTAAAATGTTCTCTTGTTGGAACCGTACTAAATAAATGATTATTCTCTTGATAAAACAGCGTATAAATTCGCGCTGGGAAGCCCACCTTAAATAAACCACGTAATTCGTCTGTTGCCTTTGGTAAATCTAGCAAAATAATGTAACAATCATCTAGCTCAGTTACCTCTGAAGCATGCATAAGTTGATCTTTATATTCCTCTAAAGAAAATTTATTTAATACCTCTTCAGAAAAATACACCATTGTTACTTTTTCTTTCGGAAGCTCTGCTAAATTCGATTCCACATTACGCATGCTACGCCAATCAAATAATTGCCATGCCTCTACTGCAATATCTTGAATCATTAGTTGCGGTTTCTTGAAATTGTTCCACTCATTAATTGATGCTTCACCTACAACTGAAACATTGGCAACCGGAGAAATTTCCTTCGCGTAGCTGCCAAAACCAAATCCAATTGTATCTAGCGTTGCTTGTCCGTCTCGAAGTGCCATCTTCAAATGAGAACCATCTGATCCAATTGCACGAATACTTTCCAACTCCCCATCCTTAATTGCGATACGCGGCTTCGGATTTCCAACACCAAATGGCGCTAGTTTTTGCATTTCTTCAATTGCTGAAAGTGTTACATCTTCCACCTTACAAATCGCATCCACCGTTGTAATCGGAATAAAATCTTCCGGCGTTAAAACCGCTTCTGCCTGCTCATTTAAACGGCGGCGCAGTTCCTCCACATCATTCATATGAAGCGTCATTCCCGCTGCCATTGGATGACCACCAAAGTGTGGTAACAATTCTCTACAATCTGATAAGTTAGCAAACAAATCAAATCCTGCAATACTACGAGCAGATCCTTTTGCTGTTTGCTTCTCCGGATCAATACATAACACAATTGTTGGTCGATAAAAACGCTCTACTAGTTTAGAAGCAACAATTCCTATTACACCTGGATTCCATCCTTCTTTCGCAAGTACTAACACTTTATTGTCCTCTGGTGGATAGTTGGTTTCTACCTCTGCAATTGCCTCTTCTGTAATTTGCTTTACAATATCTTTTCGAAGCTTGTTCAGTTCATCAATTTCTTCAGCAAGTTCTTTTGCTTCTTCTGGATCCTCCGATAAAAGAAGGTGAACTGCAGGAGCCGCATCTTCTAAACGACCAATTGCATTAATACGCGGTGCAATTGAGAAACCAATGCTTTCTTCCGTAATCTCGCTTTGTGAAACATTTGCTACTTTAAATAATGCTTTTAAACCAATATTTTTCGTCATTCGCATTTGTTTCAGTCCGCGCTGTACGAGCAATCTATTTTCACCATGAAGTGACACTAAATCAGCTACCGTACCAATCACTGCAATTTCTAACAAATGCTCCGGTACACGGCCAAGTAATGCATGCGCTACTTTAAAAGCAACACCAACGCCCGCTAAATAATGAAACGGATAGACGCCGCCTTCTAGCTTTGGATGAATAATCGCAAGCGCTTCTGGTAGTTCTGGTGGTGGCTCATGATGATCTGTAATAATGAGATCTATGCCAAGCTCTTTTGCTATCTTAGCTTCATGAACCGCTGCGATACCTGTATCAACAGTAATAATAAGAGAAAATCCTGCACGGTGTGCCCAGCGAAATGCCTCTTCATTTGGTCCGTACCCTTCCGTAAATCGGTTGGGAATATAGAACTCAACATCTGCACCTAGTTCTTGAAGTGCAAGATATAACACTGTCGTACTACTTACACCATCGGCATCATAGTCACCAAAAATTAAAATTTGCTCTCCATTTTGAATGGCTTGTTTTACACGTTCTACTGTACGGTCCATTCCTTCAAGTAAAAATGGATCATGAAATTCTTGCCCTGCTGTATTTAAAAAATCCACGATCTTATCTTCTGTATCTAAACCTCTACCGAGGAATAACGAAGTAACAAGCGGTGATAATTGTAATTTGCTTGCCAACTCACTTACCTGCTCCTCATTAAATGACTTTTCTTTCCAACGCGTCTTCGGTTGTAACACGAAATCACCCCTTAACCTGTCCATTATACAAGACAGATTAAGGGGTGACAATATGATGCAAACTATGAATTAACATCTCCATAATCAGATGAACATCTACTTCCTCATAGAAGCAAAATAAATTTAATTCGGTGAATATGGATTAATATGCACAAAAACATTTTGTACATTATCTTGTTTCATCAATACTTCTTTTACATGTTTTCCGATGCGATGTCCCTCTTCTACTGTGATATATGGATCAACAGACACTTTAATATCAACAATAACGTAATGACCATGTTCTCTCGCATATAGGGAGCCGATTTTTTTCACACCTTCTACTCCAAGGACTGCTTCTCTTAACGGAATAACATCTTCCTCATGAAGGACATGATCAAGCGTTGTATGGATCGCTTCTTCCCCAATACTCCATGCCATCTTTACAACAAGTAGAGAGACAAATAATCCCGCAACAGGATCGGCATATACAAGCCAATCTACACCTAATTTATCCCCTATAATAGCTGCACAAATCCCGATTAAAGCTGCAATTGAAGAAAACACATCTGAACGGTGCTCATATGCATTTGCGATAATTGCATCACTGTTTACCCGTTTTCCTAATCGATACTTATATCGGAACATCCCTTCTTTCACGACGATAGAAAGAATCACCGCAAAAATTGTAATTCCTTTTGGTGGTTCAAGATCTTGCGAGAATGCCTTTATAGAAGAAATAGCAATTTCAATTCCAACAATAAACAATAAAACCGCAACGATAATAGCTGAAATCGATTCCGCTTTTCCGTGTCCATAGGGATGATCTTCATCTGGTGGTTGCTTCGCCGCCCGCAGTCCGAAAAATACAGCTAACGAGCCGACTACATCTGATGCTGAATGAACCGCGTCTGCTAAAAGCGCCTTACTATTCCCAATATAACCGATTACCGCTTTCACAATCGCTAAGACAATATTTCCAACGATTCCAACAATAGCGCCAAACTCCGCCTGTTTAAAACGTTCATCTTTTTCCATAAATGAAATCCCTTCTTTTCTCAAACTACCTTTTTATTGTAACAAAAATAACGAAAGAAGTGTCACTCTCCTTCAGTTCCCCACAATTCGATCTACTAGCCTTTAGCAAAAATCGCTAAAGGAAGTGTCACTTTAGTGTATCCGCAAACGAAAAAAGAGATGCCTCTAAAGAGGCATCATCTTGTCGTCTTAATTTTTACACTTGTGGTTCAGATACTTCATTTTCTACTTTCTTCGTACCTTTTCCTTTTTTCAATCGGCGATTTTCAAGCATTAGCCAGATTTGAGAAGCAACGAAGATAGAAGAGTACGTACCTACAACTAGCCCAACCGTTAATGCAAGTGAGAAGTTTCGCAGTGATTCACTACCGAAAATAAGCAGTGCAATAACAGGGAACAGTACAGTTAGAACTGTATTAATGGAACGACCAATTGTTTGACGAATACTTGAGTTTACGATTTCTTCTAAATCTTTCAAGTCGCGAATTCGTTTTTTCTGTTTGTATAGCTCACGGTTTCGGTCAAACGTAACAATCGAGTCATTGATGGAATAACCAATGATTGTTAATACCGCAGCAATAAACGTTAAATCTACTTCCAATTGGAAGATACTGAACACAACAATCATAACAAACGCATCGTGTAGTAATGCGATTACAGCAGATACCGCATATGTGAAGCGGAAACGAATACTTACATATAAAACGATAACCAATGAGGCAATCATAACCCCGATAAATGCATTTCGTGCAATCTCTTTCCCGATAGTTGGAGAAACTGTACTTACATTTGGATCTGTCCCGTATTTATCGTGGAAGAATGTTTTTGCCTTTGCAATTTCATCTTTCGATAAAACACCAATTGTACGAACAGCAAATCCTTTATTGTCATCCCCTGTTGGTACAATATCTTCTTCTTTTACATCAATCTTCAGTTCATGTAAATCTTTTTGCACTTGTGAAACACTCATTGCTTGCTTTGATTGCAAGTCCATACGTGTACCACTTGCAAAGTCAATTCCAAGGTTCATTTTGAAAATTGGTAGTATAATTGCTCCAGCAATAACAACTACAATTGAGAATAAAAAGAACTTATGACCGATATTTACGAAGTTAATACGATCAAATCTCGTTGGCGCATGTTCTACACCTTTTGACAACGGAAGAATTTCTTTCTGTTTCACACCAAAGTAAGATAATTTCTTATCGAAGTAACGGCTTTTCACAAGTAATCCAAGTAAGAAACGAGTACCGAATACGTTCGTAATGAAACCAACTAAAATACTTACAATTAAACTCGTTGCGAACCCTTTTACAGAGCTATTACCATAAACGAATAGCACACCAGCTGCTGCTATTGTTGTAATGTTTGCATCTAAAATCGTCGCTAACGAGCGGTGATTACCAGAGCGAAATGCTGACATCATTGATTTACCAATTCGTAATTCTTCCTTCAGTCGCTCGTATGTAATGATATTTGCGTCAACCGCAATACCAACCCCAAGCACTAACGCCGCAATACCCGGTAACGTAAGGACTGCATGCATCCAGTTAAAGACAAGCAATGTTACGAAAATATATAAACCTAACATGATAACCGCTACAAGTCCTGGTAAACGGTAGAATACAAGCATGAATAAAAAGATTATAGCAATCCCGATTATACTAGCAAAAATCGTTTGCTCTAATGCTTGTTGACCAAATTTCGCTCCAACAGATGTTGAATACATTTCTTTTAAATCAACAGGAAGTGCACCGGCGTTTAATAAGTCTGAAAGCTGTTTCGCACTTTCAACTGTGAAGTTTCCACCTGTGATAGATACCTCTGCTTGGTTAAACACTTGATTTACTGTTGCTGCTGATAAAAATTTTGGATTTGGTTTTGCAGCTTCTGCTTTATACGAATCTTTACCTTCTTCAAAATCAAGCCAGATTACCATTAAGTTATCAGGCTTCATACTTAATACTTTTTCTGTTACAGAACGGAACTTATCAGCACTTTTTAATGTAAGTCCAACGCTTGGTCGACCTTGATCATCAAACGTTTGCTTCGCTCCTCCGCCTTTTAAATCTGCTCCATCCATGAGAAGGTTATCATTCACATCACGAAATGTTAGTTTCGCTTGAGTAGATAAGATTTCACGTGCTTTTTGCTGATCTTGTACGCCAGCAAGCTGTACACGAATGCGATCTTCCCCTTCAATTTGAATGTTCGGCTCACTAACACCGAGAACATTGACACGATTTTCAAGAGCACCTACTGTACTCACAAGTGCATCTCGATCAATTTTATCTCCCTTTTTCGCTGGCTTTACTTCATACAAGATTTCAAAGCCACCACGAAGGTCTAGTCCAAGACTAATTCCTTTTGTTATGTTTTTTCCTGTCGCACCAATAATTCCACCGATTAGTAATACGATGAGAAAGAATGCGACGATTCTAGTACTACGCTTTGCCATATGTACCTTCTTTCTGCTACTAAAACCATAAACAAATCCTATCATTCATTTACGCTAGACAATTTCCTGTAACAATCATTTCTGTTTATTCACAGGTATTCCTCCACACTTATGTGTTTGTCTAGTTAGTAGGCTTCCTTTCTGTGAATTTTAAACTTTTTTACTATCATGCTACTAGCGATATAGGTAAAACCTCCATTTTACGTCTTAGACACTGGACCGCAACCTATATCTTACTACAAATTAGTATGACTTCTGCTTTCTACCTCCTTTACTTAAAATCTCTGACATACATTCCTCTTTATCAATACCTATCATTATACTGCAAAAGGAAGAACAAACCAATTACAGCCGGTTATTTATTTTCATATTCTTCAAATGACCCAAGTGGTTCTTGATACGCTTCTACCGTTAAATATGTCATGTACTCATTTGTCGTTAATGTTAGCACATCATTCACAAGTTCATGCAATCTAACGTCATGGTCTACTTTTTTCCACTTTTTACTTTTTAAACATTTCCAAATCTCCTGAGTCGTCACTCGGTCATAGCCGATCATTTGAAATTCTTCTACTTTGCTTTCTAAAACGACTTGCAACTGTCCGCGGTACGCTTCTACCAAATCTTCTTTTTTAGTCATACGTCACATCTCCTTTTTATTTCAGCACGAAAAGTCGTTTTTCATCCCGCTCTAATGGACAGCAATAACTCCCTTTAAGAGTTCCAGTGCTCTTTCCTTTCCTATGAAAGTTTCACTTGATACGCGCCTCCTCTTAAATGCTTGTCATTCTTGTCTCATACGTGCATATAAATTATTGTAAATCATTCCATTGATTTTGAGAAGGTAGGAGAATACCATGACGAGACAAAGCTTTTTACGAGGTGCATTTATTTTAATGCTAGCTGGTTTTATTACAAAAATTCTCGGGTTCATAAACCGAATTGTAATGGCACGTATTTTAGGAGAAGAAGGCGTCGGTCTTTATATGATGGCTGTCCCCACCTTTATTTTAGCAATTACATTAACACAAATCGGACTTCCTGTTGCCATTGCAAAATTCGTCGCAGAGGCAGAAGCAGTAAATGACAAACAAAAAGTAAAGAGAATATTAACAGTATCATTAGCTGTTACATCCGTTATTAGTATTATCTTAACAATCGCAATCATGCTTCTAACCCCTATTTTAGCTGAAACATTATTAACGGATAAAAGAACGTACTATCCATTAATGGCCATTTTACCTGTCGTTCCTGTTATTGCGGTTTCATCTGTTTTGCGCGGCTATTTTCAAGGAAAACAAAATATGAAACCAAGCGCATATGCACAAGTTTTAGAACAGGTTGTCCGTATTACGATTATTGCTGTGTGTATCCGTCTATTTTTGCCTTATGGTGTTGAATACGCCGCTGCAGGCGCAATGCTATCAGCTGTTCTTGGAGAAGTTGCTTCTTTATTATTCTTACTCACTTTATTCCATCGTGAAAAACATCTTTCCATCCGAACCGGTTTTCTAAGTACTGTTAAAGAAAGTAAACACACTTTTCATTCACTTATGGAAATTGCACTTCCAACTACAGGGAGTCGCTTAATTGGATCAATCTCTTATTTTTTCGAACCAATCGTCGTTATGCAAAGCTTAGCGATAGCTGGTGTTGCTGCTTCAGTTGCTACACAGCAATACGGCATATTAAATGGCTATGCGTTTCCTCTTTTATCACTACCGGCCTTTATTACATACGCTCTTTCTACAGCACTGGTACCATCTATTAGTGAAGCAATGGCAAAAAGGCAACATCAATTAGTAGAACATCGCTTGCAACAAGCGCTTCGGATTTCTTTAATTACTGGCGGCTGGTCAGTCGTTATTCTTTATGTATTTGCCTCACCGGTTTTAACTCTCATGTACGGTTCAGATAGTGCAACTGCATTCATTCAACTACTCGCACCTTGCTTTTTATTTCACTATTTTCAAAGCCCTCTTACATCTGTTTTGCAAGCCTTAAACTTAGCACGTGCCGCGATGATGAACACATTTATCGGAGCCATTGTAAAACTGTTCGTTATTTTCGCATTAGCTTCACGTCCGGAATTTCAAATGATGGGGGTTGCACTTGCAATCGCCGCTAATATTGTGACTGTAACATTCCTTCACTACGCCACAGTCTTAAAAAAAATTACGTTTACAATTTATATAAGGGATTATATTTTCGGTGGAATTGCGATTGCCGTTGCAGGAGCTTTTGGATTCTATCTTCATAAGTATATCGTTTTTTCACATTCACTTGGCATGCAAACATTATGGGAAATCACCTTAACTACTATCCTTTATACACTGCTTCTTCTCATTTTCAAACTCATTCGCAAAGACGAATTACGGCGTCTCCCGATCATCAGAAAACTATCATTTTTGAAATAACTATACAAATAAGAAGCTTGCTTTTTTAACAGTAAGCTTCTTACTTATCTTTTAAATCTACAAAAAACTCCCCATTTTGAAAGCTACAATACGAAATTTCCGTTATATCGTTATATCCTATCTTTTTCAGTTTTCTCACAAGCCATTCTTCCGACTGCTCAATCATATGCAAATGTGATTGTTGCATCTCCCCATCAATAATCAGCGGAAATGAAAAAATCGGCTTCTCATTCTTATTCTTTTGCTTTTCAAATACAGATAGTTTTCCCGAAGCTTCTAAAATAGCATATTCAACATCGCGAATATCACCAATCCCTTCTTCTCTTAACTGCATTAATAAATCGTCCATGTTATAACGTTGCTTTCGCATTTGTTTCTCATCAATTTTCCCTCTCCGAACAATAATGGCTGGTTCACCATCGATTAAATGACGTATCCTTCCACTTTTAAGAGATGCATATGCTAATACAATCTGGATCACTACAATTACTATCATCGGAACAATTTGATCCCACATAGGACGATCGGCTTCAATAATTCCTAACACAGCCAGTTCTCCTAGCATAATGAAGACGACTAAGTCTAAGATACTTAGTTCTCCGATTTCGCGCTTTCCCATAACACGAAAAATAATTAACATAATAAAATACAGTACCACTGTTCGTAAAGCAATTCCCCATAGTTCCATCTTTAGTCTCCTTTCTACACATTTCTTCTAAGGTGTAGTTTAACCAGCAGAAAAGAAACTAGTCTAACTTACAAGAAATGAAAATATGTTTGTATTAAAAAGGAGGAATGTCCCATGGATGGAACAAAAAAATTATCTACAGCAATTGGATTCGGTATTATCACTTTATTAATACTAGCCTCTGTTACAAGTATGGTGATTGCGCTTTTATTAAAATTCACAAACATTAATGAAGGAGCATTAGCAATCACTCTTTTCATATTTGCGATTCTCTCTACTCTCATCTCTGGTTTTGTCGCTGGTAAAAAGGCACAAGGAAGAGGATGGTTAGTCGGCTTCACAACCGGACTTACCTTTACAATTCTTGTTTTTCTCGTTAGCTACTTAGGTTTCTCATACGCTCTATCCAACTCACAACTTCTCTATCAGCTTGCGTTAATGGGGGCAAGTACAATTGGTGGTATATTCGGCGTTAACATGACGAAACGCTCCAATTAAAAAAGCCCCGCTATTAGCAGGGCTTTTGACTATTACTTCTTCACAACTTCACGAATCGCATTGCGATCGAATGTTAAGTGTGCACCACCAGATTTAACAACAATTGTCGTCTCATCCACTGATTCAATTGTACCGTGTAAGCCACCGATTGTTACGATAGCATCACCTTTTTGGATCTCACTTTGCATTTGAGCTACTGCCTTTTGACGTTTTTGCTGTGGGCGAATTAATAAGAAATAGAAAATCGCAAACATCGCAACAATCATGACAATATTCATCATACCTGGATTCATTTTTTGTTCCTCCTTTAATTATTATGTATTAGAAGTTTTTAGCATTCGGTTTATTAAAGCCATACTGTTCAAAGAACCCTTCACGGAAGTCACCAAGACGGTCTTCACGAATGGCTTGTCTCACCTGCTCCATTAAGTTTAACAGAAAATGAAGGTTGTGATAAGACGTTAAACGAATTCCGAACGTTTCATCGCACTTCATTAAGTGACGAATGTACGCACGAGAGTAATTTTTACATGTGTAACAATCACAATTTGGATCAAGTGGACCAAAGTCTCTTGCAAACTTGGCATTTTTCACAACTAGACGTCCCTCGCTTGTCATACATGTACCATTTCGCGCAATACGAGTTGGCAGTACGCAGTCAAACATATCAACACCGCGAATTGCACCATCAATTAATGAGTCAGGAGAACCTACTCCCATTAAATAACGAGGTTTATTGTCTGGAAGAAGCGGTGTTGTAAATTCAAGCACGCGATTCATAATATCCTTCGGCTCACCAACTGATAATCCACCTATTGCATAACCAGGGAAATCCATTGAAACAAGGTCTTTCGCACTTTGGCGACGAAGTTCTTCAAATTCTCCGCCCTGTACAATTCCGAATAAGCCTTGATCTTCTGGACGTTCGTGCGCCTTTAAACAACGCTCTGCCCAGCGGCTCGTACGTTCTACAGATTTTTTCATATATTCAAAAGTAGCAGGAAACGGCGGACACTCATCAAATGCCATCATGATATCTGAACCTAATGCATTTTGAATTTCCATTGCCTTTTCTGGTGATAAGAATAACTTATCTCCATTTAAATGATTACGGAAATGAACACCTTCTTCTTCAATACGGCGGAAATCACTTAAACTAAATACTTGGAAACCACCGGAATCCGTTAAAATCGCACGATCCCAGTTCATAAATTTGTGTAAACCACCTGCCTCGCGCACAATTTCATGACCTGGACGTAGCCATAAATGATACGTATTGCTTAAAATAATACCAGAATCCATCGCCTTTAGCTCTTCTGGTGACATTGTTTTAACAGTCGCAAGTGTACCAACTGGCATAAATGTTGGCGTATCAAATGAGCCGTGTGGTGTATGGACACGACCTAAACGTGCACCTGTTTGTTTGCATGTTTTAATAAATTCATAACGAATTGCTGTCATATCTGTACTCCTTTTTATTTGTTTCTCGCTTTTGAATGAGATGCAACGAACATCGCATCACCAAAACTAAAGAAACGATACTTTTCTTTTACTGCTTCATTGTAAGCGTGAAGGACATTTTCTCTATTTGAAAATGCACTTACAAGCATAATTAATGTTGATTTCGGCAAATGGAAGTTTGTAATTAAACCATCAATTGCTTTAAATTCATAACCTGGATACATAAAGATATCCGTCCACCCAGAGGCCGCGCAAAGCTCACCATCGTGATCTGTAGCAATTGTTTCAAGTGTACGCGTTGACGTTGTCCCAACTGTAATGATGCGACCACCGTTCTCTTTCACACGATTTAACAAATCTGCCGTTTCCTCAGACATATGATAATACTCCGCATGCATATGATGTTCTTCAATTGTATCCGCAGAAACCGGTCTAAATGTACCAAGACCAACATGAAGTGTAATGAATGCTAAATGAACACCTTTTCGCTTCAATTTCTCTAATAATTCTTCAGTAAAATGAAGCCCAGCTGTTGGCGCTGCTGCAGAACCAATTTCCTTCGCATATACCGTTTGATAGCGATCACGATCTTCTAGTGTCTCTTTAATATACGGAGGGAGCGGCATTTCTCCAAGTTCGTCTAAAATTTCATAAAAGATACCGTCATACGAAAACTCAAGCTGACGGCCACCTTGATCAGCTGTCCCGATGCAAGTTGCTTTTAGCTTTCCTTCACCAAAAGAAATAACAGTTCCTTCTTTTACACGTTTAGCTGGTTTCACAAGTGTTTCCCACTTATCGCCATCTTCTTGTTTTAAAAGAAGTACTTCAATATGTGCGCCCGTGTCTTCTTTTACACCATGCAAGCGAGCAGGCATAACTTTCGTTTCATTTAAAACTAAACAATCACCCTTATGTAAATAAGAAAGAATGTCCGTAAAATGCTTATGCTCGATATCACCCGTTTCACGGTCTAACACCATTAATCTTGATGTTTCACGCTCTTCAAGCGGCGTTTGTGCAATAAGTTCTTCCGGTAAATGAAAATCAAACAGATTAATATCCATAACTATAGCCACCTATTTCTACTTAAATCGATTTATTATAAACATAATAAAAGATAATACAATACTTAACACAATACATGTAATGATCGGAAAATAAAAGGTAACGTTTCCTTTTTTCACAAAAATATCGCCTGGAAGCCTTCCTACAAACTTCCAAGCTAATCCAACAACAATGAGAAGAATACCGGCTGTAATAAGCAGCTTTGGCATATCCGTCATACCCTCGGCATCTCCATTCCGAAATGTTCATACGCAAGCGGCGTTACGATTCTTCCCCTTGGCGTTCGTTGTAAAAATCCAATTTGGAGTAAATATGGTTCATACACATCTTCAATCGTTGTAGACTCTTCCCCAATTGTCGCTGAGACAGTCTCTAATCCAACCGGTCCACCGCGGAACTTTTCAATAATCCCAAGTAGTAACTTATGATCGATATGATCGAGCCCTAGTTTATCGACTTGTAAGAGCTCTAATGCCATTTGAGTAATTTCCATCGCAATCGTTCCGTCACTTCGAACTTGCGCGAAGTCACGTACACGTCTTAGTAAACGGTTTGCGATACGCGGCGTACCTCTTGCACGCCTTGCAATCTCTAAAGCAGCTAATGAATCTATTTCAACTTCAAACACCTCTGCTGTACGCTCTACAATCGCTGACAGTTGATCTACTGTATAATACTCTAATCGCGACAACACGCCAAAACGATCACGGAGCGGCGCTGATAATGCACCAGCGCGCGTGGTTGCGCCAACTAGCGTAAATGGAGGTAAATCAAGACGTACAGATCGTGCGCTCGGCCCTTTACCGATGACAATATCAAGACAGAAATCTTCCATCGCTGGGTATAATACCTCTTCAATTGATCGGTGCAAACGATGAATTTCATCAATAAATAATACATCACCAGGTTGAAGCGCCGTTAACACTGCCGCTAAATCCCCTGGACGCTCGATTGCTGGACCTGACGTTGTTCGAATATTAACACCCATTTCATTAGCGATAATATTCGCAAGTGTCGTTTTACCAAGCCCTGGCGGCCCGTATAATAGTACGTGATCCAAAGTTTCCTCACGCATTTTCGCTGCCTCAATAAATACTTCTAAATTATGCTTTGCCTTATCTTGGCCAATATACTGACGGAGCGTCTGTGGCCGTAACGAATATTCTAAATCCGCATCTTCATATGCCGATTCTCCTGAGAGGAGACGTTCGTCCATTCTACTCACCTCTTACCATTTAGTAAAAGACTAAGTGCCTTTTTAATATATTGATCCGTCGTAAGTGATTCTTTTATTAACTCCGGTACAACACGGTTCACTTCTCGTTCTGCATAGCCAAGTGCACGCAGTGCTTCAAGCGCTTCGTCAAGCTCAGCCGATGAGCCTTTCTTCTCGTCGAAACGTTCTACATCTGAGAATAAATCAACAAATGCATCCGGCACAACATCAGCTAATTTCCCTTTTAAATCTAAAATCATTTGACGTGCTGTTTTCTTTCCGACTCCTGGGAATTTCACTAAGAATTTTTCATCCTCATGTTCAATTGCTTGCACGACCTGTCCGGTTTGACCAGAAGCTAAAATTGCGAGCGCACCTTTTGGCCCGATTCCTGACACACCTAAAAGTTTTGTAAATAACAACCGCTCTTCACGTGTCTTAAACCCATAAAGTGCCATAATATCTTCTCTCACATAATGATATGTATATACACGAATTTCTTGCTTACTTCTTTGGAATACATACGGATTTGGCGTGAAAATTTGATAGCCAATTCCATTATGATCAAGAACGACATATTCCGGCCCTACATATTCCACATAGCCTGTAACATATTCAAACAAAATACGATCTCTCCCTCTTAAATCATGTATTCCATTTTAACATATTTAATGATAGAAAAGCGAGACTGACCCAACAAACGTTCTCTATTTGGATTTTCCATTTTTTTAATATTGACAGAAAGACATAAAGCAAATTAATATTACAAAGTCGATAATGATTATCAATACTAATTAAAGGGGTTACATACAAAATGAAACGCAATCTATCTATTTTACTTACTCTCATTCTTATTGTTCTTACCATCGTTGGTTGCTCTTCTAAAAAAGAAGAAGCACAGACAAAAGAACAACCAAAAACAAAAGTTGTAAAACATGCAAAAGGAGAAGTTAAAATTCCGACAAATCCAAAAAGAATCGTTGACTTATCTGGATCATCTGAAGAATTATTACTTCTTGGTCATAAGCCTGTTGGTACTGCCAACACGTATAAAGATAAAATCCAAGATCATTTGCAAGAAAAACTAAAAGGTGTAAAAGCAGTTGGTTGGTACTGGGCACCTAAAGTTGATTTAGAAGCAGTTACTGCTTTAAAACCAGACTTAATTATTTTAAACAATCGTCAATTGAAAATTTATGATCAACTATCAAAAGTTGCACCTACAGTTGTCTTAGAAACAAACTTAGAGAACTGGCGCGATAAATTTAAAGAAGTAGGCAAGCTATTTGACGAAGAGAAAAAAGCAGATAAATGGATTGCAGATTACGATAAAAAAGCAGCTTCTTTATCTAAAAAAATTAAAGAGAAAACAAAAGATGAAAACTTTATGTTCCTTGCTGTAACACCACAAAACTTCCGTGTATACGGTAGCTTCGGGTACGGGGACATCCTCTTTAATGACTTAAAACTTCCTGCAACGAAAGGTACAGATTTAAAACAAACGATGGCACAAGTATCATTAGAAGGTCTGGTTGCATTCCAGCCTGATCAAATGTTTATCGTAAACTTTGGCGGCGAAGCAGATAAAGTGTTTGACGACTACAAAAACAGCGCTGTTTGGAAAGATAACAAAGCTGTAAAAAATAATCATGTTTACGAAGTAAGCAATGAAGTCTTTAACACAAAAGCATTTAATCCAATCGGAAAAGATATGCTAATTGATGAAATTGCAAAACAAATTTTAGATAAAAACAAGTAAGAAAAACAGCAGCAGCTCATCCCGAGCTGCTGCTGTTTTTCTTACTTTGCACGGCATACTGCTTCATTCTCTCAATCGTCTTCACAAACCGCTCTTTTGACTTAATACGAATACCACGTTTCAACTCTGCCCGTTCATAGCTTTCTAACTTTTTCATATCAATTTGAAAAAATGAATGAATCGCATTGTCACTTTTTGGAACACCATTAAAAATTTGCAATATCCCCTCATCGGAAACACCAAAATATCCACTCGTTTTAAGTAGTGGTGAAATATCATCTACCTTTTTTTGCAATACAATTTGTGTATCATCACGGTCTACAAGTTGCCATTCTTTATACTGCTGAAGAAACTGTTCTAAGTTTGCCACTTTTTCAGTAAAGATTTCCTCACTTACTTCTCCATCTAAATACATACGCTCTAATAGAATCGTAACTTGAGGTTCTTTTTGCGTGACTTTTGGTACAGGAGACTCAGCCATCACACTTGATTCATGATATAAACAAAACATAGCGATTACGACTTGAACTGCAACCATCATGAATTTCATTTCCGCTCACCTCTTCTAGGAAAAATACAACTTCTATTTGTAGTTTTTCCAGAAATAGGGGTTTTATCCACAGAAACAGCTATCGTTATTTAAATAAAAATACAGGTAAGATATAACCCCTACCTGCATAACTCGTTTACGTTTATATAATAAGAAAGACGCCTGCATAGCAGGCGTCTTGATGCGTTTACGGCGAGAGACCAGGCGACCACATTCGCGTGTTTAGCACTTAAGCATATCTCTCGTCTTACGTAAATTAGCTCATCGCTTTGCTAATATAACATTAATAGCACCGGAAGGCAATATAATAAATAAAAATATTTATTCCCTTTTTACACCAGTATTTATTACTTCAGTCTATTAGGTAATATATAAAATGATTAATGCAATATATATGTTACAATTAATGTGGATACAATGAAAAATCTGGTAAACAGGGGTGAGTATATTGAAAAAAATAAAAGATGAACGTTTAATCCTTCAAAATTTAAAGAACGTTCGAATTGCCTTTTTATTTCAATCGATTGGCATAATAGGTATTTTAGGGTATATTGGCTTCAATGAAGGAATAGATCAAATTACAAAATCTCCGCTATGGTTATTATTCATACTAACAAGTATACTTCTAGCCTATTTACAAATGGGAATCTCTATTGATGTAGAAGAAAATGAAAAAGGAATGAAACTAACTCCTTATTACAAACTTGTTTTACGTTCTGCTATCGTAGGGATTGTTTTTACTATTATCTATGTAATCTTCAGTCCTGAAAGACCGCTTTGGGAAGCCGTTCTTATGGGAAGTATCCTCTTCCTATGCTTTTTAGCTTCTTTTTCTGTTAGCTACTTTATCAAAAAACAACGTATGCAGGATGTCGATGAATGATTTTCTACATCGTTGTTTTAATATTTATGAAAGTAAAAAGGGAAAGGCATAAACCTTTCCCTTTTTTGTTATCGCACTGTACCAGTTAGACCATCACGGATATCTCGGAACAAGTCTGTTATATCACGATTTAAATCGTTTGTAACTGTTCCATTGCGCAAACGTGTATTCACTGTATCAACACGGTCAAACATGTCATTTTTAACAGTTACATACACATTACGGTTTTTCACATCATTGGCAACAGCTTGACGAATTTCATTTGCCATTGCTGTTTCATTTGCTACTGCACCACGTGGTCTTACCGCAATCACTACATCATTTCCTCGTACAACAGTAGATACACGATCTACATTATTCATACGCTTAACACGATTTGTAATTCTTTCTGCTGTCTTACCATCGTTGTTAATGTACGAATTGTTCATTGTAATGTTACGAGTTGGATATGGATTTGCAATTTGACCATGGTAATTCACATCACGGTAATAGTTATATCCAACATTATCACGACGATCGTAAACATTATTATTCATTCGGTCACCATTACGATATGTTACATAATCAGTATATCGATCGGTACGCGTCACATTATTTCTATAGGGATGTGTATTATCATACGATGTACGCTCATAATTGTAAGTTGCATTGCGATCATCCATCGCATTTTTATTATTAGGTGTACCACATGCAGCTAACGCACTGGTAACTAACAAAGAAGCGGCAATAATCTTAATCTTTTTACTCAATATAAAAACCCCCCTTGTTAGGTTGAACTTCTCTCTCGAAAAGCTCCTTCTTATAGTGAGTAACAAAGGAGATTTTTACACTTGTTAATATTTCACTAGGAATTTTCTAACACTATCTCTTCATCGTTAACACCACTCTGTCTATTCCTCATCTTCTGCAAGTGGTTCTCCAAAAATCTCGGGCGGATCTTGCTGATAATTCATCATACCTGGCTGCGGTGCATATGCAACTTGAGCTGTTGGATAATATGGTCCACCTGGCTGTGGACTATATAGATTTCTTCCCTCACCACATCCACAATCTTCTTCTGCTGGCATCATTGGCGGCATGTTATTATCCATTGGCGGTTGATATGGCATTGAAGTATGTTGAACCGGCATTTGGTGCGGCATTATTGGCATACCTTGTGTATATGGCATTTGATTATACGGATTTTGCTGTTGTTGATATGGCATTTGATAATATGGATACTGTTGTGGCATCATTTGGGGTTGATATGGCATAGGTATTTGCTGCGGCATCATTGGCGGCATTTGGTTATTATCCATCATTGGCATCATATTTGGCATTTGGTTATTATCCATCATCGGCATCATATTCGGTGGTGGATTATTATCCATCATTGGCATGATGTTCGGCATTTGATTATTTTCCATCATTGGCATCATATTTGGCATTTGGTTATTATCCATCATCGGCATCATATTTGGCATTTGGTTATTATCCATTATCGGCATCATATTTGGCATTTGGTTATTATCCATTATCGGCATCATATTTGGCATTTGGTTATTATCCATTATCGGCATCATATTTGGCATTTGATTATTTTCCATCATTGGCATCATATTTGGCATTTGATTATTTTCCATCATTGGCATCATATTTGGCATTTGATTATTTTCCATCATTGGCATCATATTTGGCATTTGATTATTTTCCATCATTGGCATGATGTTCGGCATTTGATTATTTTCCATCATTGGCATGATGTTCGGCATTTGGTTATTATCCATCATTGGCATGATGTTCGGCATTTGATTATTTTCCATCATCGGCATCATATTCGGTGGTGGATTATTATCCATTATCGGCATGATGTTCGGCATTTGATTATTTTCCATCATTGACATGATGTTCAGCATTTGATTATTATCCATCATCGGCATCATATTCGGTGGTGGATTATTATCCATCATTGGCATCGTAATATTTGGTGGTGTTACTTGTGGAATAACAAATTTTTCTTTTGTTACATCCGGTGACACTATATTACCCATATTTTCTTTTTGGACTTGTGGCGAAACCACATTACTTACGTTTTCTTTTTTCGTTTGTGGCGACACTATATTGCCTACATTTTCTTTTTTCGTTTGTGGTGACACCATATTGCCTACATTTTCTTTTTTCGTTTGTGGCGACACTATATTGCCTACATTTTCTTTTTTCGTTTGTGGCGACACTATATTGCCTACATTTTCTTTTTTCGTTTGTGGCGACACTATGTTACCTACATTTTCCTTTTTCATTTGCGGTGACACTATATTGCCTACATTTTCTTTTTTCGTTTGTGGCGACACTATGTTACCTACATTTTCCTTTTTCATTTGCGGTGACACTATATTGCTCGGTTTCATCTTATTAATAATTTGCGGGGCGATTAACTCGCTTCCTTTTTTTATTACATCTGAAATTTTATAGTCTTTTTTAGGTTTAATTGGTGGTTGTGGTGGCTGCGGTAATATATTCACTGAAAACTTTGTACTTTCTTTCCCCACAGGTTTCTCTACTTTTTCTACAACTGGTGGCTTTTCAATTACAGCTGGTTTTTCAACAACAGGTGGCTTTTCAATTACAGGTGGCTTTTGAATAGGTACTTCTTTTTGAATGGGTACTTCTTTTTGAATGGGTACTTCTTTTTGAATGGGTACTTCTTTTTGAATGGGTACTTCTTTTTGAATAGGTACTTCTTTCTGAATTGGTTTTTCTTTTTGGACAGGCATTTCTTTTTGCGGCTTTATTTGCACTTCTTTTTGTGTTTGTTGCATAGCCGGTTGCTGCGTAATTGGTGCAGATTGATATGGAGTTTCTTCTTCATCTTCTATTCCAAGCGGCGTAGGTGTCGCTGCAAATTCTTTTTGTTGTACCTCTTTTACATATTCTTTTGGAGGAGCTGAGCCAGCACCCATATTTTTTTTTACATGCACACTGCTAGATGGCACTTTTATTTTCATACCTGGCATAATTAAATCGGGATTACTGAGCTGCGTATTCGCTTTTTTTAACGTTTCAAAATCTGTCCCGTACTTTTTCGCAATTTTCCAAAGGGTATCCCCTTTTTGCACGATATGAATTTTCAAATTTTCCCCCTCCTGTATTACTTATCTATAAACAAAAATAATGTAAAGTGAAACGATCCTCTATGGTTAACCACTCTAACTCTTACCGTTTAGTCATACACAATGTTGTACGAATATGAAAAAATACAATGATTCCCTCAACACAATGTATGACTATCATTGGCTAATTATGTTTAATAAAAAAGCGACGGAAACCCGTCGCTTTTACACACGCTCTAACATACGATTTAAGGCAAGAACTGCTTCTTTTGTCACCTGCTTATCTACTTGAATGACATTGATTTCCTCTCCGCGCTCTATCGTTTCTAACACCCACAATAAATGTGGTAAATCAATGCGATTCATCGTTAAACAAGGACACATAAAAGGATTTAATGAAATAATTTCTTTATCAGGGTGCTGATGAATAATTCGATTGACTAAGTTCATCTCTGTACCAATTGCCCACTTGCTTCCAGATGGGGCTTGTTCAATCATATCGATAATATACTTTGTTGATCCTGCATAATCAGAAGCTGCTACCACTTCATAACAACATTCTGGATGAACAATAATATTCATATCAGGATGATTTTTCCGTACACTTTCAATATTTTTGACAGTGAAATTTTGATGAACAGAACAATGTCCTTTCCATAAAATCACCTTTATATCTTCTATATCCCCATCATACTCTAATGAATCTGTATGCGGATCCCAAACCGCCATTTTATCTAATGGAATCCCTAAGTCATACGCTGTATTTCTTCCTAAATGCTGGTCTGGTAAAAAGACAAGACGCTCTTTTTGCGTAAATGCCCAAGACACCATCTTTTTAGCATTAGAAGATGTTACTGTTGCACCGCCATTGCGACCGCAAAATGCCTTGATAGCTGCCGTAGAATTGACATATGTCAATGGAATCATCGTATCTCCAAATAACTGCGTAAGCTCTTTCCAAGCTCGCTCTGTTTGTTCAATATCTGCCATATCCGCCATGGAACAACCAGCACGCATATCTGGTAAAATAACAACCTGTTCATCTGTCGTTAACATATCTGCTGTTTCAGCCATAAAATGTACACCACAAAATACGATATATTTTGCTGCTTTATTGCTAGCTGCTACTTGGGCAAGTTGTAATGAATCGCCTGCAGCATCTGAAAATTGAACGACCTCATCCTTTTGATAATGGTGCCCTGGAATAAATAACGCTTCCCCCAGTTTTCCTTTAATTTCACGAACACGCTCTTCCATTGCTCGTACAGACATCGTTTGATAACGCTCTGGTAACATCGTTTCAATTGGCTGAACCTTCTCTAAAATACTCATCGATACTCTCCCCCTCTAGCCCTCTTGCCTTAAACTTCAATATTAAAACTAATATCTAATGCTCCTGCAGAATGTGTTAATAATCCAAGTGAAATGTAATCTACCCCTGTTTTGCCGTATTTTGATAAATTTTCAATTGTAATGCCCCCTGATGCTTCTGTTACAATTGCACTTGGAACAATTTTAGAAAACTCACGAACTTCTTCTGGTGTACGATTGTCGAACATAATAATATCTGCCCCTACGGCAACCGCTTCGCGCACTTGTTCTTCATTCTCCGTTTCCACTTCAATTTTCACCATATGTCCAAGCTTTTCTTTTACAGATGTAACGGCTTTTGTAATAGATCCCGCAAAAGCAATATGGTTATCTTTAATCATGACACCATCATATAATCCGAAGCGATGATTAAATCCACCACCGCATACCACCGCATATTTATCAAACATACGTAGCCCTGGTATTGTTTTTCTTGTATCACAAACGCGTGTATGATCACTTTCTAACGCACAAACCGCTCTTTGTGTCATCGTTGCTATACCACTCATTCTTTGAATGACATTTAAAATTACACGCTCTGCTGTTAATAGAGCCGTAATCGGGCCTTGTACAGTTGCTAAAGTGTCTCCCTTTTCTACAAAATCTCCATCCTTTTTATAAAATGAAACTTGGATTCTGTCATCCATCAATCGAAATCCTTGTTCAATTACATCTGTCCCCGCAAATACACCTGTATCTTTCACAAGAAACGTCCCTTTTGCCTGTAAATTGTCCGGAAAAATGAGCTGAGATGTTACATCCCTCTCCCCAATATCTTCTAAAAAAAATCGGTTTAATGCTTCTCTCACCTTTAGCGTATTCATAGAACCCCTCTTTCCTCTCATTACACAAGTTGTGGTTTTCTTTTTGTTAAAATAATTTCTTCTGTTACTTTATTTCTGCCTGGGTAATCACCACGATAATGACCACCTATACTCTCTTTTCTTTGCAGTGCCGCTTCTGTAATGAGTTGGCAAACGGTTAGCATATTCATAATTGTTATATCTTCATTTGTAAAAGCTCCATATTGCGGTTGAATGTTGCGCACACCATACTGTTCAAACCATTGCTTCGCATATAATAAGCTCGTTTCTGTTCGTACGATCCCTACGTATTTCATCATCTGTTCTTGTATCTCTTTTTTCGTTGGTAATTGAGGAACTGTAAATATTTCATGTATTCTTTCATAACTGTTTTCTTTTCCTTGTACTGGATGAGATAAAATATGTGTTCCAATTCGTTTCCCGAATACAAGTCCTTCTAACAACGAATTGCTAGCCAAACGGTTTGCACCATGCACACCATTACAAGCTACTTCACCAGCGGCATACAAATGAGAAATCGATGTTTCCCCATCACAATTCGTTTTCACACCGCCCATATGAAAATGCGCGCCAGGTACAACCGGTATTCTATTTTGTGTTACATCTATCCCATTCTTTTTACATAATGCCGATACAGTAGGAAAATGTTCTTCAAAGTTTTGAATAGAAGAAATATCCAAGTATACACTTTCACCTGCAAGAAGTTGTTTATGAATCGCCCGCGCCACCACATCGCGCGGCGCAAGATCGTGCTGCGGATGTACGTCCAGCATAAAACGCTGTCCTCTTTCATTTAATAGAACAGCACCTTCACCTCGTACCGCTTCTGAAACAAGTCCACAGCATCGTCCACCTACATATAACATCGTTGGGTGAAATTGGATAAATTCTAAATCAACAAGCTCTCCACCAGCTCGGTACACGATTGCTAGTCCGTCACCTGTAATCGTCGCATCGTTAGACGTAAATGCATACACACTTCCAACACCACCTGTAGCTAATACAGTATGTTCAGCATAGTAACGTTGTATATTCCCTTCACTATCACGGGTTACAACACCATAACATGCTTCATTTTCTATAATTAAATCGAGCACCATTTCCTGCTCCACTACTGTAACGTAAGGACCTACTTCCTGAATCAAATGCTCTAATAAGTTTTTTCCTGTTGCATCTCCACCAGCGTGTAAAATACGTCGTTTTCGATGCGCGCCTTCTTTTCCAAGATGAGGCCCTTTTTCATCCCCATCAAATTTCATCCCATTCGCAATAAGCTTACGAATCTCTTTCGGTCCTTCTTCAACTAAATATCGAACTGCTTCTTCGTTGTTATAGCCACAACCAGCCGCTATCGTATCTTCATAATGATCATTCGCATTGTCATATGTAGCTACAGCTGCTGCAATTCCACCCTGCGCTAAATGCGTATTGTTATTTCGCCCTGTTTTTTTTGTGATAACTATCACATTCTTTTCGTGACAAATCTCTTTCGCAACACTAAGTGCTGCAACACCACTTCCGATAATTAAGACATCTGCACTTGGCATGATCATTGCCTCCTAGTTTACACTTTTCAACTGTCTTGACACCTATATTTACATAGATTTAAAATAATGACAAGAGTTTTTTAGAAAGTAATATTTTCACTGAGGAGTTTAATGAAATTCTCCTGCTATATAAATCCATTTTATTTTTTCGACATATAAATCGATGCTATGAAGACGAAAAGCAGACTTACACTCGTTTTCTCTCTCTGGTTTTACTCGGCATGGGGTAAGGAGAGGATCTGACCGCTTCTATGCATGGTCGTATCCTCTCTCCCACCTAAAAAGAAAAGGTTTATGTCGTTTTTTAATTTGTATTTATATACTTTAAAAGAAATGTAACTCTACTATAGAGAGGACTATACGTTATGATATATCTTGACTATGCAGCAACAACACCAATGAGCAAAGAAGCGATTGACACATATACGAAAGCAGCACAGCAATACTTCGGTAATGAACAAAGCTTACACGATATTGGAGGAACAGCTTCATCTTTACTACAAGCTTGCAGGACATCATTTGCACAAATGATTGGAGGAAAAGAACAAGGCGTATTTTTCACAAGCTGTGGTTCTGAATCTAATTATCTTGCAATCCAGTCGCTTTTAAACACAAAAAGCGGCAAGCACATACTTACAACACCAATGGAACACGCATCGATTCGTAGCTACTTTCAATCATTAACAAAGCAAGGATATACCATTACGGAAATTCCTGTGGATTCATGCGGACTTATTAACCTTGAAGATTTAGAAGCAGCTATTACAGATAATACCGTTTTAGCAAGTATTCAACATGGTAATTCTGAAATCGGAACCATTCAACCTATTAGAGAAATTGGAGCACTACTAAGAAAACACCATATTTTATTTCATACAGATTGTGTACAAACATTTGGTAAACTCCCTATTGATGTTACAGCGATGCAAATTGATAGCCTTTCTGTTTCCGCACATAAAATTTATGGACCAAAGGGTGTAGGGGCTTGCTATATCAATCCGCAAGTTCGCTGGGGACAAATTTTCCCAGGAACATCTCATGAAAAAGGATTTCGTCCTGGTACAGTTAATGTGCCTGGCATCGCTTCCTTTCTAACAGCGGCGGAGCTTATTTTAGATGACCGTGAAGAAGAACGCGCTCGTTTTCAACGATTAAGAAGTTATTTTATTGAACAGCTACAGCATCTACCGATGGAAATTCAAGTGAAAGGACATTCTACTGCTTGTTTACCTCATATTATTGGGGTTACAATAAAGGGAATAGAAGGTCAGTACACGATGTTAGAATGCAATCGCCATGGTATTGCTATTTCAACAGGTAGCGCATGCCAAGTCGGCAAACAAGAACCTTCAAAAACAATGCTTGCAATTGGAAAAACGTATGAAGAGGCAAAACAATACGTCCGCTTTTCATTTGGACGTCATACAACGAAGAAACAAATTGATACAACCATTCATGCACTACACACAATTGGAAATCAATTTTATAGAGGTGTTAAATAATAATGAGGCAAAATGATCAAAAAAAGATTTTAGGAGAAGAAAGACGGCAGCTTATCCTACAATGGCTCCTTGCAGCCAATGAACCGTTATCTGGAAGTGAACTATCTAGGAAAACAAACGTTAGTCGCCAAGTAATCGTACAAGATATTTCCTTACTAAAAGCACGGAATGAACCAATTATTGCAACTGCACAAGGGTACTTATATTTAAAACCGCAGGCAAAGCAACATACGTTTGAACGTGTCATCGTCTGCCAACATAAACCAAAGGAAGTACGTCAGGAATTGACATTGCTAGTCGATCATGGCGTTACAATTAAAGATGTGAAAGTAGAACATCCTGTATACGGCGACTTAACAGCTTCGATCATGGTAAGCAACCGCTTTGATGTCGAACAATATTTACAAAAAATTGAAGATACAAAGGCATCCTATCTATCTCAATTAACAGATGGGATTCACTTACATACAATCGAAGCAGATTCCACAGAAAAATTAAACGCTGCTTGCGAAGCGCTAGACCGAGCTGGATTTCTTGTTTATTAAAATAACAGCACAGAGAGTTTCATTCTTCTCTGTGCTGTCATTTGTGAAATGATATAATATTGAAATCAATTGTAAAGGAGAGAACATATGGGAATTGAACTCGTTCACTTTAGCATCGGTAAACCAAAACAAATGCAGTACGGGGAAAATAAAGAAATGACAACAGGCATCTGTAAAGAGCTTACAGAAGAAGCTTTTCTATCACAAGATGGATTTCTTGGAGATGGTGTAGCTGACCTAAGGTTCCATGGCGGACCTGATCGCGCCGTTTGTGTCTACCCGCATGAACATTACGCACTATGGGAACAAGAATTTCAAACAACGCTCCCTCCATCTACATTTGGCGAAAATATTACCGTAACAAATATGTTAGAACGTGATGTTTTCATCGGTAATACATATCAATTAGGCGAGGCGGTCATTCAAATTACACAAGGCCGAGTACCATGTAGTACCATCTCAAAAAGAGTCGACATCCCTGGCATTTTACCACGCATTGTAGAAACCGGTTATACGGGTTATTTATGCCGTGTTCTTCAAGAGGGAGTCGTTCGCAAAGACTCGCAGCTGAAATTACTAGAGCGTCACCCACATCAAGTGTCTATTCTATTTTCTAACGAAGTATATTTTCATAGACGGAAAGATAAAGAGGCAATGGAGAAAATTATTGCTGTTCCAGAACTAGCAGAAGTTTGGCGTGAGCAATTAACAGATTGTTTAGCGAAATTAAAATAAACATAGAAAAGCCCACCATAATAAAAGGTGGGCTTTTCTATGTTATAACCAATACGACGAATAGCTCCCAAGCACCGTAACAGAAAAACCAAGTGCTTCAAGCTCCATTGTTACTCCTGGCAATAACACATCATCATACGCCTTATCAACATCGATTAAGAAAAAGTAATTTCCAAGACCCGTTTTCATCGGACGGGACTCGATTTTTGATAAATTTAACTTTCTCCATGCGAATGCTGATAACACTTGATAAAGCGCTCCTGCATAGTCGGCAGGTAACGTTATCATAAGTGTCGTTTTCTCTCCACGGTTTTCACCATTTTTCGATCGTATCGCTTGTTTCTTTTTATGTAGCACGAGGAAACGCGTATGATTATTTTTATGCGTATGAATATTACGCTGTACAACTGCTAAATCATATTTTTCCGCTGCCGCTTCATTTGCAATTGCTGCTACTCTCTCTTTTGGATGTTCCTTTACATACCGCGCCGCTGCACTTGTGGATGTCATATCACGAACTGTTACACCCTTTAATTCCCTATTTAAAAACTTATGGCACTGCGCAATCGCATGTGGATGAGAATGCACTGCATATACCTCTTTCCAATTTTCTTCATGATCTGGATGTACAAGTAAATGTTGCTGAATAGGCACTGTAATTTCTCCTACAATGAAGAGCGGCTGCTCATGCACAAGATAATCAACAGTAATATTAACAGAACCCTCAATTGCATTCTCTAACGGCACAACTGCAAAATCAACATTTCCATTTGCTGCAGCATCTATACAATCAGGAATCGTTCGATACGGTACATGCTCTGCTTCCGAAAAAAAACGACTTACCGCCATATTTGTAAATGTTGCTTCCGGTCCTAAATATCCAACTCGAATCATCGTCTTTCCCCTCTTTTTCGTTTTCTTACTGTTATACCACAAATATTTATATTCCTCTATATAAATTTCGAATATTTAAAAAAGACTAGCATTTGCTAGTCTATATGTTTCATATATTCTTTTTGGGCGAAGAAGAAATAAATGGCTGTTGCAAGACAATATATACCTATAACTTTTATACTTGTATATAACACATCCGTCCCCATTAAATTACCTAATGCAATAAAAGCAAATATACTATGTATGATTCCAACCAAAATAGGAATAAAAAATAAACTTCCCATTTGCCATCTGACAATTCTTTTTATTTCTTCTTTCTCCATTCCTATTTTCATTAACGAGCGATACTCTTTACGATCCTGTCCAATATCAGAAAACCATTTAAAATATGTCATGCTACAAGTTGCTAAGAAGAAGAGAACACTAATAAATGAACCAATAAATAATAATATTGCCCCTCCTTCTCTAAATACAGTGTATATAATAATCTTATTTCTCATCGAAGAAGAATAATCTGGAGACACTTTCTCCCCAAGCTCTAACGCGAATTTTTTTTGCTCCTGCCAATTTGGAAGATTATAACCATAATATACGTACTTTTCATGATCAGGAATAACACTTTCCCATTGTTTAAACTGTTCATCCTGTACAACTAATAATTGGTTATGGTGTCCAGCGCCATCTCCATTAAAAACCATGTCCGATTTAGATTCCTGTAATTTAATCTGATATGGTACCCCTAACATTTGAAAATAAAATATTTCCTTATCATACAGATTCTGACCATCAAAAGCCATTGGGTTTATAAATGTGCCGTAACCTTTTTTATTGTTCAACATGCTTTTCCTTTGCTTCTTTGCTTCTTTGTTATAATCTGCTTGTGATATAACAGTAATCGGAAATAAACGCCCGTCATGTGTTGTAATAAATTTTCCTGGTAATCCGATAAACTGTACTTTCTCTACATTTCCATAACCATGTTTTTTAAATAATGCCGAGAGCTCATTAGGAGAAATCACCTCATGAGATGCTATTCCTTTTTCTGTATAGGAAATTTCATGAGGGAATGAAAACATAGTACTTTTGGGAAGATCAGAAAAATATGTATATGCAGTTCCTGTTGCTGTAATAACTGTTGCTGTCAAAATAGAAATAGAAAATAAAAACTTTGCATGATCTTTCAATTTATGCTCAAGACTGCGAAGCACAAATAGGTTTGGATATTTATAATAAATGTGCTTTTGTTTTTGAAGCCCTTTCAAAACAATTAAACTTCCTTGCGTAAATATAAAATAAGTTCCTATAATTACAGTACTAAGAATGGGATAGAAGTAGAGGAATAACTTCCCTAGCGTTACCTTTACCGCAAGGGTATATCCACATAAAAGAAAAATAATTCCTAAACCAAATCGCCATTTCCCTACTTTAAAAGCTCTACGTCCTTTCCTCTTATCTAATAATAAATCAACAATTTCTAACTTCCGTACATTCCATAAACTAAATAATGCTAAAGAAAAAAAGATACATGAATATACAACAGCTGTCATCAAAATCGGTTTTATTTGAAAGATAAAATGAATTGCATTCTGTAAATCTAATAGTATACTCAATGTCATTAAAAACAAGTTTGAAAATAACATTCCAACTCCAATTCCAATGCAAGTTGATACAAAACCAACTACAACCTGTTCTAGAAATAATAAAGTTGAAATTCTAGAATTTGTAGATCCCATTAATTTAAGTAATCCTAATTCTTTTTTTCTCGCATCAAGGAAAGTAGTATTAGAACTTAACATAAAAAGTGCCGAGAACATGAGAATAAGATAACTACACCCTTGTAAACCCGACCTGATTCCAATGTGTACATTACTATTTGCAACTTCCGGATGATACACAAACACTGTATACATATAAAAAACTGCTACAGAAAAAGAGCTACTTAATAGAAACGCTTTATAACTTCGCCAATTCCCCCTTACATTTTGTATCGCTAGCTGCCTGATATTCATCTGCATCCCCCCTGTAACTTGTTACATATATAAATCCAATTTGATTTTCCGACATATAAATTACGGCTATGAAAAACAAAAAGGGACTTCCACTCATTTCCTCCTTCTGTTTTTACATGGCATGGGGCTAAAAAAGGAACTGACCGCTTCTATCCACCGGCGGATCCTCTCTACCATCTAAAAAGAATGGTTTTATGTCGTTTTTTCAATCCTTATTTACATAGGTAAAAAGCTAGAGATACCCCTAGCTTTTTACGTGTTTTAAATAGCCTCGTTGTGCAATTACAAAGTAAATTGCTGACGCAAATATATATGCTCCAATAACAATCGCGCCTGATTTCCATAAATCTAAATATAACATCTTTCCTAATGTATGAAGAGCAAATCCACTATGCACAGTACCAATAAGAATTGGGATAAAGAAAATTACTCCCATTTGGCGAATCGCGATTTTATGAATTTCTTTATCCGTCATACCAATTCGTCTTAAGGATTTAAATTGGATACGATCTTGTTCTTTGTCATTAAACCATTTAAAATATGTCATGCTGCAAGCAAAGAAGAAGAAGAGTACTGCTACGAAGAAACCGATGAACATTGTAATTGCCCCTTGTTCCTTTATTGCTTTATAAGTGAGAACCGAATTATGGAAATTCTGTTGTTGTTCTTGAGCAATTTCTTTTTTCAATTCTACTACAAGATTCTCTGTTCCTTTCCAGTCTCCAATATAATATCCGTAATATTTTGTCTTTTCTTCATCTGATATAGCCTCTGCATATTTCATAAAATCTTGATCATTCACAATAAGATACCCTTCATCATTAAAAACAGACTGTGAAATTGGATCATTTAACTTAATAGATTGTTTTTGTCCGTTCAGTGTAAACTCAAATGGCTTTGTACGATCTACCTTCACAAAATCGTTCATCATATCAATTAAAACCATCGTCGCACTTCCCGGTGCATTATGAACTTCCTCTTTCTTTTGCTTGCGCGCTTCTGCATTATATTCTTTTTCTGAGATAATACCTAAAGGCATCTCATGCCCACCATTAAACATCACTAGTTTTTGTTTCGCAGGAAGTTTTACATATGTTACTTTTCTCGCATCCCCAAACCCGTGTTTTTTCAAAGTTGTTTGCATTTTCTCGTCACTAATGACATTATGCGAATTTACTCCCTTTTCCTCATATGAAATTGCATGAGGAGTACTTGATACTGTTTTATAACTCATATCTTGAAAGAATACGTAAAGCGTACCAACCGCTGAAGAAACAACAGCTGTAATAATAGAAATAACGAAAAGAAAACGAGCATTATCTTTCATTTTATAAATAAGATTGCTAAGCACAAACATATTTGGATATGTATAGAATGATTTTTTTCGTCTTTGTAACGCTTTCAATACCACTGTACTACCTTGTGTAAATAGTAAATATGTTCCTCCAACTGTTAGTCCTACAATCGGCAAGAAGTACATAAGAAAATTCATAAGCGTCACTTGGAAGCAAAGAACATATGCGACAATAATACATAATATCCCAACTACACATAACCATGTAAATGCAAAGGGCTCTACTTTTTGCTTTCTTGCTTCTCTTAATAAATCAATAATTTGTAAACGACCAACCGTCCAAATACCAAACAGTGATAAGAGAAAGAAGAGAATGAAGTATACACTAGCTGTAATTAAAACAGCTTTTCCATTCCAGACGAGCGGAAGGGTTTTGTCTATACCTAACAATACACTTAAAGCCTGAAAGAACAGTTTTGAACAGAGCATTCCTAAACCAATTCCTACTACAATTGCAATTCCACCTAAAATTATTTGCTCTAGTATAATCATTCGGCCAAGCTGCGCTTTCGTTCCACCTATTAATGTTAATAAACCAAACTCTTTTTTTCTTGCTCGTAAAAACGTTGAGTTCGCATATAAAATAAAGAGTGCTGAGAAGATGACAACGATATAGTTCATAGATTCTAATCCTTTTGTAATCATCACCTTCATGCTAATATTCCCGCTTACTACATCTGGATGATAGATGAAAGAAGCATACATAAAAAATACTAAAATCGATAAACAACTACTAATAAGAAAAGCTTTATAATTACGCCAATTTCCTTTTACATTATTAAGCGCGAGCTGGCGAAAGTTCATGATATTCTCCTCCTAGCATCGCAAGTACATCTAAAATTTCTTGGAAAAAGGCTTGTTTTGTTTTTCCTTTATGAATTTCCGAGAAAATTTCTCCATCGCGTATAAAGAGAATTCGTTCGCAATAACTCGCTGCTACTGGATCATGCGTTACCATCGCAATCGTTACTTTTTTCTGTTCATGTAAATCTTGCAGAGCACCCATTAACGATTTTGCAGACTTAGAATCTAAGTTCCCCGTTGGTTCATCTGCTAAAATTAATGTCGGTTCATGAATAATGGCACGTGCAGCTGCAGCACGTTGCTGCTGTCCACCTGATACTTCATATACTTTTTTGTTTAAGATTTCTTCAATGTTTAAGAATTTTGCAATCTCAAGTACCTTCGTATCAATTTCTTTTACAGAACGTTTTGCCATAACAAGTGGTAAAATAATATTTTCTTTAATCGATAGCGTATCAAGTAAATTAAAGTCTTGGAAGATAAATCCTAAGTGCGTGCGACGAAATTCTGCTAGTTTTTTAGCACGCATTTGGCTAATCTCTTCACCATTTACATAAACATGACCTGATGTTTGTTTATCAATTGTTGCTAATAAATTCAAAAGCGTTGTTTTCCCACTGCCTGAAGGTCCCATAATTCCGACAAATTCGCCTTCTTCAATTTTGAAATTTATATCATGCAAGGCAGTCGTTGCCACTGATCCTTTTGATTGATAGACCTTTGTTAACCCCTTTACTTCAAGCACACTCATTTCTAAATCCCCCTATGTGTTTTCTTCTTACATTTACTATAAAAAAATTAAGAAAAAGAAACGAGTGATTTTCCTTACAAAACGTTTTGTTATCTTACAGTTTTGTCATTTTTCTCATTAATGTATGATATTCTTCATCTTTTGCAAATTGAAACGTAAAGGTCGTGCCTTCACCTTCCGTTGATTGGACATAAATTCTATGGTGTAAATTATCACAAATTTCCTTCGTAATATATAAACCCATTCCAGTCGCTTCCCTCGTTTTACGGCCGTTTATTCCCGTAAAGAACGGGTCAAATATACGCTTTACATCTTGCTCTGGAATACCGATTCCATTGTCCCTAATATGTAGCAATACCTTTTGATCCTTCTCTTCAATTTGAAAGTGAATTTCTTTTTTCTCTGCTTCTGAAATTTTTGTATACTTAATTGCATTTACAACAATTTGGCTCATGGCGATACTAAGCCACTTTCTATCAGACGCAATCATACAAGTCTCTTCTTCAAACATCAGTTTCGGAAATACAGAAGATTGAATGAACGACTTTCGATTCTCATTAATAATCTCTCGAATGACATCTATAACATTTACTACTTCTACTTTATAATCCTTCGCAAACTGATCTAATCTTGCCATATGTAATGCTAAATCTAAGCCATTTAAAATACGATTATTTTCTTCACGAATACTTTCAATCGTTCCTCTTGCCTCACGGTGTTCCTTACCATATTTCTGTAACAATAATTCAATAACAGATACCGGTGTTTTCATTTGATGAATCCACTGATTCATAAATATCATTTGCTGTTGTTCTTTCGCATTCTGTTTATGAACTTCATTCATATATTGCTGCCTTAGCAACGTAAACGCTTCAACGACCATTTCTTGCTCTAATGTGTAAGAAGCATCTATGAGTAAAGAATCGTGTAATGTATGTCCATCGGCAATATACTGTTCTATTCTCTTTAAAAACACACTTCGTTTTCGGTAATCGTAAATAAGGTATACACTAAACACAACTGTCCCTAATAAAAGTCCATATAACCACATACTCCAGTCCAGTGAACGCTTTTCTAAAAGGCTTTGTAACTGCAATACGAGCCCAAATAAACAAAGGCTTATAATGTAAGAAAGGATTAATGAAAAACGGTCTATGAGGTAACTTTTAACCTTCATGCCCTTCGCCCCACTCAGTAAGAAGAGCATAACCATACCCACGTTTTGTGACAATTGCATTTTTAATACCTAGCTCCTCTAATTTCTTCCTTACACGCTTTACATTCACAGTTAATGTATTATCATCAACAAAAGCTACTTCATCCCATAAGGCTTCTAAGAGCTCTTCACGCGTTACATATTGATTCGCTTGCTTCATTAAACACTCTAATAAGTAAAATTCATTTTTTGTAAGTTCCGTTTGTTGACCTTTCCATTCTACTGTGTGCTGTGATGGGAACAATAACAATCCATTAACACCTAAACAGTCGCTTTCCGCTACCAAAGCATACTCACCATATCCGCGGCGAAGTGCACTCTTCACCTTTGCCATTACGATGTCTAAATGGAACGGCTTTGTAATATAATCATCTCCACCATTCTCAATCGCCATCACTTGATCCATTTCCCCTGTTCTTGCAGAAACAAAAATAATTGGTGCATTCGATACTGTGCGAATTTGGCGACACCAATAGAAACCATCAAAGTACGGTAAATTAATATCAAGTAATACTAGATGAGGATTTATTTTTACAAACTCATCTTTTATTTGACGTAAATCACTCGCCCTAAATGATTGATAGCCATACCTTTCTAAATGTTCCTCTAATATTTCTGCAATCTTTTCATCATCTTCTACAATTAATATTTTATACATGCTCTTTTCTCCCCTTGTTTGTTACTGCAAATTATTCTTCTAGAAATCACTCCTTTTTCCATTATAAAAAAGACTGCCGTATTTTGGCAGTCTTAATCGATAAATTCGAATTGATATTCAAGAATTTTTACAATGTCACCATCTTTTGCACCACGTGCACGAAGAGCTTCATCAATACCCATTCCGCGCATTTGACGAGCGAAACGACGTACAGATTCATCACGTGAGAAGTCTGTCATCTTGAATGTTTTCTCAATATCATAACCAGAAATGACAAATGTACCGTCACTCTCGCGTGTAATTTCAAACTTAGATCCTTCAGATTCAAATTTATACATCACACTTGCTTCAGATTCGTCTATAACATCATGTACTGGGAATTCTGGTGTTGTTTCTATTAAATTCGCTACTTCAAATAATAAATCACGAACACCTTGTTTTGTTACGGCAGAGATTGGGAAGATTTGAACTTCGTCTCCTACTTTCTCTTTAAATGCTTGTAAATTTTCCTCTGCATCTGGCATATCCATTTTGTTTGCAACAACAACTTGTGGACGTTCTGTTAAACGCAGATTGTACTCTTTTAATTCAGCATTGATTGTTACATAATCCTCATATGGATCACGGCCTTCTAAACTAGACATATCAATAACATGCACGATAACACGTGTACGTTCGATATGACGTAAGAATTGATGTCCAAGTCCAACACCGGCATGTGCTCCTTCAATTAGTCCAGGAAGGTCAGCCATAACGAAACTGCGGTTATCGCCTGTTTCAACAACACCAAGGTTTGGAACGATTGTTGTAAAGTGATATTCTGCAATTTTCGGATGCGCTGATGATACAACAGATAGTAATGTTGATTTACCCACGCTTGGGAATCCAACAAGTCCAACATCCGCTAATACTTTTAGTTCTAAGATTACATCACGTTCTTGACCTGGTTCCCCGTTCTCAGCGATTTCTGGCGCTGGGTTCGTTGGAGTTGCGAAACGTGAGTTACCACGACCACCACGACCGCCTCTTGCGATAACTGCCGATTGCTCATGTGTTACTAAATCGGCAAGAATTTGACCAGTTGCTTCATCTTTTACAACTGTTCCTGGTGGAACTTTTACGATTAAATCCTCTGATTTACGACCATGTTGGCCTTTACTCATTCCATGTTGACCACGATCGGCTTTGAAATGGCGCTGATAGCGGAAGTCCATTAATGTACGTAAGCCCTCGTCAACAACGAAAACAACATCTGCACCTTTTCCTCCATCGCCACCTGCTGGGCCGCCTTTTGGAACATACTTTTCACGACGGTACGCAACCATTCCGTTTCCACCGTCGCCGCCTTTTACATATATCTTGACCTGATCTACAAACATTATTTCACCACACTTTTTTCGATTGGTTGTAATATAACCGAGACTTCATCATCTCGCACTGTATAAGAAATGGAATACCATTCATTGTTTTGGTTTGTAAGCCACGTTTGTAGTTCTTCTACATTCGTTAGCTTGCCACGAAAATCAAAAAAGAAACGAGCATTCTCCGCGTCACATTCAATTGTGATACAAACATAATTTTCAACATAAACGTCTAAACTATGCTGAAGCATTGAGAAAAATTCATTCGTCCACGTACATACTTCTTCATCGTAATGAGATAAGTTATGTAATTTCCCTAATACTTCGTACTCCAATAAGCACGGCTGCTGTTTCCAATTATATGTTAAAATCCATTCTGAAAATAAAGGCATCGATAGCCCTATCAGATTAGATTCTTGTCTCGCTTCTTGGACAAAACGATCGATGAGCCCATGAATCTCTTCCACTCTTCCAAGGGAAAGGTTTCCTTTAATCATCTGCATACGATTAAGCCAATCATGCCTAGAATGGCGCAACGCATCTATAATTGTCCATTTTTTATTCATCCAGATACCCCTTAATATAGAAAAACTCTAACCTGCACTCAGGTTAGAGTTTTCCGTGAGTTTCTTATGCTTCTTGAGCAACAGGATATACGCTCACTTGTTTGCGGTCACGACCAAGACGCTCGAAGCGTACTACGCCGTCAACTTTCGCGTATAAAGTGTCATCGCCACCACGACCAACGTTAACACCTGGATAAATTTTTGTACCGCGTTGACGGTAAAGAATTGAACCACCTGAAACCGTTTGACCATCTGCGCGTTTAGCACCAAGACGTTTTGACTGAGAGTCACGACCGTTCTTTGTACTACCTACACCTTTCTTAGATGCGAAAAACTGAAGATCTAATCTTAACATACGTTACACCTCCTGCATTTTTTCTATTAAACGGATATACTTTCCGTAATCAAGTTCAATCGTCTTTAGCGAAACAACCAATCCTTCTAAAAGTGTTTGTGCTTTTTCTGCTGTATGAGCGTCTAAATCATTAGGCAATTCATACGTTAAGAATCCGCCGTCACTTCCGAGTTCAATAGTTGCTTGCACATTACAAAGTACTTCCACTGCATTTATAGATCCAAACACAACCGCAGTTGTTCCAGCACAGACAAGATCTTGTCCATGTGGCGCATAATCGGCATGTCCAGTCATTTTAAATGATTGGATACTTCCTAATTTCGTGCGACTTATCGTAATTTTAATCATCTTAACCAGAATTAAGCGTTGATTGCTTCAATCACTAGCTTAGTGTAAGGTTGACGATGACCTTGTTTCTTACGATTGTTCTTTTTCGCTTTGTATTTGAAAACGATGATTTTCTTAGCGCGACCTTGTTTTTCAACTTTCGCAGTAACTGTTGCACCTTCTACAACTGGGCTACCAACTTTTACGTTTTCGCCACCAACGAAAAGAACTTTGTCAAAAGTAACAGTTTCACCAGCTTCAGCATCTAATTTTTCAATGTAGATTTCTTGACCAGCTTCAACTTTAATTTGTTTTCCACCTGTTTCGATAATTGCGTACATACTTGCACCTCCTCATAATTACTAAGACTCGCCAAAACGAGGTAGACATAAAATGCCTTTTTGGAACCTGTCTTGCGCGGTTGTAGCATATAGCAGTTTAGGTGCTATAAACTATAACATAAAGATGTTATCACGAAACGTTGACTATTGTCAATAAATGTTCTGCTAACTATTTTTTCCGATTCATGATTTCTTTCTTTGTTCCAAATCGAATAATCGCATACTTCTCAGTTTCTTCATCTGTGAAATAAATTTCAAGTGGTATATTTTTTTGCAATTCTTTTTGTAAAAATATTTTTTGCACTTTTTTTGACGCTGCAATTAACACTGCTTCATCTTCTACATGATTATATGTAACAAGCTCTCTTTCTAACTCATATGCAATTGATTCATTTGAAATGACGTACCCTGTCGTTTTACACTGCGAACAGTCTTCTAGTAACACGTCACGCAGCGAGTGTTTCTTACGCTTACGTGTCATTTCTAAAATACCGAGCTCTGTAAATCCGAGAACGCGTGTATACGTACGGTCTCTTTGTAAAGAAGAAATAACTCTCTCTCTTATCTTCTCTTTATCTTCTTGTTTTTTCATATTAATAAAATCAATTAAAATCATACCACCAATATCACGTAGCCTTAATTGGCGAGCAATCTCTTCCGCAGCTATTTCATTTGTTTGCAATACTGTATCTTGCAAGTTCTGTTTTCCAGTAAATTTACCGGTATTCACATCAATTACCGTCATTGTCTCCATTTGCTCTATGATTAAGTAAGAGCCGTTTGGAAGCCACACTATTTTTTGCAGTGCTTTTTCAATTTCGCGCTCAACACCATAGTGACTAAACATAGAAGTTTTTTCATTATAAAGCCTAACCTTTTCTTTTCCTACTTTATCTGCCACTTCATTTAAAATACTGTGCGAGTCTATTACTACTTTTGAAATGGATTCAACTGGATTTTCTTGAAACACACGATCTAAAAACGTCTCAGGACGATGAAGCAATAATGGAGCCTTCCCTTGCCCCTCTTTTCTTTTTAACCCTTCAAACAGCTCCTGAAAATATTTCATTTCACTCTGAACTTCATCCACAGAACCTCTTTCACACGCTGAGCGAAAAATAAAGCCCCCGGTTCCTTCTACTTGAATGTCCATTAATTGTTGTCGTTTCTTATAATTTTTTATTTTCCGGGAAACAGCACGCATCTCATCATGCGGCATATAAACGACATATTTCCCGGTAAATTCTATATTAGCTGTTAGTTTTGGACCCTTCGTATCAATTGCTTCTTTCACAACTTGCACGAGCAGAGCTTGCCCTTCGTGTACTCGATATGATGATGGAACATCGTCATATGACAGATATGCATGTTTTTCTAAACCAATATTTACGAAAGCTGCATTCATCCCAGCAATGGTACGCACAACGCGCCCTAAGTAAATATGTCCGACAATTTCTTGTTCTTCGTTTCTTTTCCATAGAAGTTCAACAATCTCTTGTTCTTCTTCAACAGCAACTCTCTTTTCCGAACCAGTATAGTTGATGTATAACGTCTTCAAAATACTTTCCTCACTTTTTTATTTTCTTTTCCTCTTACAATATAAAAGGTTAGTGTCATCGTCAACACTAACCTATTAATTCTGCTACAGATGAAGTTGTTCGTTTCTCAGTAAAATACGCATAAAGCAACTCATTTTCATCTAATGTATAGTGCTCTTTATATTTGCCATGAACAATAATCGAGTGTTTATACCCTCTCCGAAACTTTGTAAAAATCGTATACAACCGATCGTCTGTTTGCACCTCGATTGGAGCAATTTTTTCAATATCTCGCTTGTTCCCGTAATAACGTTCTAGTAAAAAACGCATAAACGCATAGCGCCGTTGCTTCCATTCTTGATATAAAGAAATAGCTAAAAACAGAAGAAGCACCCACATCATAATATTATTAATATTCCAAAGAAGTTGCCACCCTAATATCACACTAAAAAAAACACATGATATTTTCATCATCTTCTCATGCGCCTGTAAATAAGGGAATTGATGTGATAAAACATTAAACAATACTTTCCCACCATCTAGTGGCCAAATTGGTAATAAATTAAACCCCAGAATAATTAAATTGTTCCATACAAAAAAATGATACAGTTCCTCACTAACCCATCCTGTCTTAGCCAAGACATAAGCTAGCCCAATCATCCATACATGTTGAATAGGTCCTGCTATTACAACGACTAGTTCTTCCTTTAACGGCTTATTCCCATGTTCCTCAAGCTCCGCAACACCGCCAAACGGCAAAAGTTTTATTTGCTTAATTCTCCACTTATAATGAGCAGCTGCGACGGCGTGCCCAAGTTCATGAATCAAAACGATGCAAAATAAAAGTAGTAATTCTTTAAAACGCGCTGTAAAAATTCCAATAGCTATAATTCCCCAAAACAGTGGATGCACTGTAATTTTTGACAATACTTCACTATATTTATTCAAATGAAATCACCTGAATCGGATCGATAAATTTTTCATTCTTTTTGATTGCAAAATAGAACTTACCATTCTTGTTATCTGCACTGCTCCCAACTGTTCCAATCTTTTGTTTCTTTTCGACATAATCATATAAATTTACAGATGTCTCACCTAAATTTCCATACCAAGATTCCGTACCATCTGCATGTTGGATCTCGACTATATTTCCAAATCCCTCTTTCTTACCAGCGAAAATAACAACTCCTTCATTTACAGATTCAACAGCTGCATTCGCAGCTGTTTGTACAAATACACCTTGGCCATCTTTTTGAAAACTTTGCATGACTTTCCCTGAAGCTGGAACTGCATAATCTTTTTGCTGCACTGATTGCTTCTTTTCATTTACAGGTAGAAAAGCAAGTGGTTTTCCAAATTGATCTTTGTACCATTTAGATACAGTCGCAAACTGAAATTCTTCGTGCATAACTTGTTTTACAACCGTTTTTGCTCCATCAAAAGAAGCCGGTGCATTTTTAAATAAAATAGCTACCGAGAGAACGAGAATTGCCGCTAATAAAAATTTAAATAAAAATACTTCTTTTCGAAAAAGAGGATGCACCTCTTTTTCACCTTCTTCAATGAACATCGTTTCTCCATCAAAGTTTCCTTCTGAAAAATACTGTTCTTCCTCGAGCCTCTCTTGTTCTTCTTTTCTCTTTGCAATCCGTTTTTTAATCTCTTCTACACGTCTATTCTTCATCTTGTCCCCTTCCTTTTCCACCTCTTCTTGCAAGAGGCGAGCAAAGTGAAACTTTCAGTAAATAAAAGCTCTCTATTTACCAAAATACAGTTTGTACATATGTATGAACCCTAAAGGAAAGATATTCATGAGAAGAGAAAAAGAAAGCACCTCGCATACATGCGAAGTGCTTTTAACGAATCCCAAAGAAATTCTTTACTTTTGTAAAAACAGACACTTTTTCTTGCTCAAACGCTTGTAAAGGTACAGATTCACCTAACAAACGTCTTGCAATATTCCGATAAGCTAATGCTGCTTTTCCATTCGGCTGCAACGCTACAGGCTCTCCTGTATTTGTAGCACGAATAACTTCATCATCATCCTCGACTACTCCAAGTAGTTCAATTGAAAGTGTACGTACAATTTCATCTACATCTAACATATCTTGCTCATGCAACATATGGCTACGCACACGGTTGATGACAAGTTTTGGTGGTTCGATATCTTCTTTTTCTAAAAGCCCGATGATACGATCTGCATCACGCATAGAAGATACTTCAGGTGTCGTTACCACAATTGCTTTATCCGCACCTGCCACCGCATTTTTGAATCCCTGCTCAATACCTGCAGGACAATCAATTAATATGTAATCATAATCTTGACGTAATACCTGTATTAATTCATCCATTTGTTCAGGCGTTACCGCTGATTTATCACTCGTTTGTGCTGCAGGTAATAAATAAAGCTCATCAAAGCGCTTATCTTTAATCAGAGCCTGAGGTAAACGACAACGACCTTCGACGACATCAACAAGATCAAATACAATACGGTTTTCCAGCCCCATTACTACGTCTAAATTTCTTAGACCAATATCCGTGTCAATTAAGCAAACCTTTTTCCCGGATAATGCCAAGGCTGTACCAATGTTTGCAGACGTTGTAGTTTTACCTACTCCGCCTTTTCCAGATGTAATTACTATTGCCTCTCCCACAGCTATACAATTCCCCTTTCTAACTTTGTTAAATTAGGTCTAAGATGAGTGAGAAGTTGCAGGCGATCGACAACAATGTGATTGTTCTCATCAATATATGCACATTCTGCCGTCTCTGCTCCGTCTTCTTTCTCTTCCGGAGCCCGCATTGTTACATCACTAATTCGAAGTTGCATCGGATTCATAATAGATGCCGCAATAACAGCATCTCTGTCCCCATGATATCCTGCATGTGCAATACCTCGTAATGCTCCAATGACAAAAATATTTCCCCCAGCGATAACCGTTCCGCCTGGATTAACATCTCCAATTAATAATAAGTTTCCTGTTACATGCAATACTTGACCTGAGCGAACAATTTTGGAAACAGGGACAATTTCTGTTTCTTCTTTCCATGCTATCGCTTCCGCTTTCGTGATAACATCACTCTCAATTGAATCCACAACAAGATTTTTTTTATTGCGAATCAAAGTGCGAATTTCTTCTTGCTGCACATCTGTCAAATAGCGATTGCCAACTTTAACATGTACTTCGATTAATGAACGTCCATCACCATCATAATAGTGAGTGGAAAGTTTTTCGTCCAGTTCTTCTAGTAATTCAGAAAATGAACAACAATCATCTAAATGTAATGTCAGCCCATCTTTTGTCCCTTTAATTGTTACATTCTGTTGCTTTTTTTCTTCCACTAAAGTTCACCCCAACGATTCAATTCGACATAAAATCAGAAAATCCTTTTTTCTTTTTCTTCCATCGCTTTTGAAAGACGCACAAGATATCGTCTCAGTGGGAAACAAACTAGCAATAAGAAAATTCCATTTAACAATAAAGTAGAAAGGAGACGATCTGAGAAAAAGATATGCGCTGGTACATGAATGCGACCTAGCAACGTTAAAAATCCATATACATAATATTCCAATGCCGCAATACCCGCTAATACAATAAAAGAAACAATGAATAAGTTCAATTGCAATACTCTCATCGCACTATACACAAGATACGCTAAAATCGGATAAGCAAATATATACACACCAACAAGTTCTGTATATACAGTATCAAATAAAAAACCAAACAATAGTCCATAATAAATTCCTTGCAAAGGACTAAAATAAACGGTAATAAAACACAGTACAATCATAAAGAAATGTGGCGCTGCAATACTGTCTTTCCAAAATAGTGCTGTTGGAACTACAGTAGAAAACATATTTTCGAATAAAAACACAAAAAGAAGCAGCAGAGGAAGAATCGCCCTTTTCAAAATAGCCATGTCTTCTCCCCCCTACTGTTCCAACGCTGCTGAGGGCATAACCCTTTTTGTAACCATAATATGGTCTACATCATTTAAATCCGCAGCAGGTTTTACGTAAGCTGTTTGTGTTAATCCATATTCATCTGGTGCAACATCTACAATTTTCCCAATAACTAATCCTTTTGGAAAAATATCACTTAATCCCGATGTTACAACCGTTTGATCTTTTTCTACTTTTACATCAGATGGAATTTTTGTAAAAACAAGAGTTTGTTTTTCCTTGTCATATCCTTCAATCAATCCGAAAATACGCTCCTGTCCTTCTACTACAGCAGAAATACGATTTGTTCGATTCAGTGAACTCAATAATTCTACAGTTGATGTAAATTGAGAGACACTTTTCACCCGGCCTACTAAACCTTTTGAAGTCATAACAGCCATATCCTTCTGGACTCCTTGCTGTGCACCTCTATCAATTCCGATTAAGTCATACCACTTGTCCGGATTGCGTGCAATCACTGTAGCTTGAATTGGCTTATAGTCACGAAGAGAATCTTTTTTGTCAATCGTTTCACGAAGCTTCGTATTATCTTTTTCTAAATCTTTTACTTTCACGGATAACTCCGCATACTTATCTAGTTTTTCTTTTAATTCTTTATTTTCTTCATACGTGCGCTTTACATCTTCTACGTTCTCAAAGAACCCGGCAACATAATTCGCTGGCTTTTGGAATACACGTTCTACAACACCGACAGTATCTTTTACAAACTGCTCTGGCCATGTTAGACTTTTTCGTTCTTTCAATGAGATTCCAATCAATGCCACGAGAAGAATAATACTAACTAGCAAAACAATTAATCTTTTGTTTAAGAAAAACTGTGGCACGTTCACACCCTCTTAATTTCATTGATTTTTATTTTGGAATATTATCGAGCAGTTTTGAAAAGGTCGATATTATCTAAAGCTTTACCTGTTCCAATTGCTACACAGTCAAGTGGATTTTCTGCAACAAGAACTGGCATTTTCGTTTCTTCACTGATTACTTTATCCAAGTTACGAAGCAATGCACCACCGCCTGTTAACACAATTCCACGATCCATAATATCCGCCGCTAATTCAGGTGGCGTTTTTTCTAATGTATTTTTCACTGATTCAACGATTGCCTCTACTGTGTCTTTTAATGCATCCGCAATCTCTTCAGGTTTAATTAATACCGTTTTTGGTAAACCACTTACTAAATCACGACCTCGGATTTCCATTGGCTCAACACCTTCTGGCTCGCCAGCAGACCCAATTTCCATTTTTAATGCCTCTGCTGTTCTTTCCCCAATCATTAAGTTGTAGCTCTTCTTAATGTATTGAATGATAGAATCATCCATGTCATCACCAGCAACACGAACAGATTGACTTGTTACAATCCCACCTAAAGAAATAATTGCAACTTCTGTTGTACCACCACCGATATCAACAACCATACTACCAGTTGGTTCCCAAACAGGTAAGTTTGCACCGATTGCTGCTGCAAATGGTTCTTCAATTGGATATGCATCGCGCGCACCTGCTTGGCGAGTTGCATCGATTACTGCACGTCTTTCTACAGCCGTAATACCAGATGGTACACATACCATTACATACGGCTTACGAGAGAAAAATCCATTTGATTTTTGCGCTTGCTGAATATAGTATTTCATCATTGTCGCTGTTGTTTCATAATCAGCAATTACACCATCTTTCATAGGGCGAAGAGCCACTACATTTCCTGGTGTACGACCAATCATTTGTTTCGCATCGCCACCAACTGCAACGATTTGTTTTGAGTCTGTTTGCAATGCTACAACTGAAGGTTCACGTAAAACTACACCTTTTCCTTTCACATATACAAGCGTATTCGCTGTTCCTAAATCAATTCCAAGATCACGAGTAAAACCACCAAATCCAAACATGTCATCTATCTTCCTTTCTCATTTTCACGGACTCATTTTCTTACTTTATATTTATAATAAAACAGTACGTTTTTATATTTTCTATCCTTTATTGTAAGCGAATGCCTACAAAAAACTCATAAATCACATTATAAAACAAAATAGGTAAAAAGAATAGTCTTAAATATGACCTTTTTCTTTTAAACTCACGAATTTATGGTCGCCTATAATAATATGATCCAGGACTTCAATTCCAATAATCCTCCCGCATTCTACTAATCGTTTTGTCACTTCAATATCTTCACGACTCGGTGTTGGGTCTCCAGAAGGGTGGTTATGCAGACATATAATAGAGGCTGCTGCGCGGCGAAAAGCTTCTTTGAAAACCTCGCGAGGATGTACAATTGAGGCATTTAGACTCCCGATAAACACTGTCTGCCGATGCATAACTTGATTTTTCGTATTTAAGTATAAACATGTAAACTTCTCACAAATACAAAAAATCAAAACAAAAGAGCACAGCGTGTATAAGTAGTGCTACCAACACTCTTATACCGTCCGCCTGAATGCCCAGGCAAACACTTGCTGTACCCCCATGAGTTATTTTACATCATGTAGGGTCTATTTAGCAACGTTTGTCATAAATGGCGACGTTGCTTTTTTGTTTCCGCAAAGGAGACACATATTGATGAAAGAACGTATTGATGTTATAGCAGGTGAAGAATCTTTTCATAACCTTTCTACATTTACAGAAATAGAAGAATTAAATAGAACTGTACGTGCATACAGAGACATCATCCGTATGTCTATTAAGCGTACCGATGTACAATCTAAACTCATTGCACTACTTGAAATTTTAAAACGCCATAGCTGCAAATATGTAGGTGTTAGTTTCCTATGCAAAAATTCAATTGCTGACATGATGGAAGTATCTTATAAAACTGTTCAACGTTTAATGAAGAAGCTTGTGGACTTGGACATGATCCGCCAGGTATCCATGAAGCGTAAAAAAGATATGTTACAAACTGCTAATGCTATTATTATTCAACCTATTGTGGAAGAAGTGTCCGACAAGCAACCTGTTAAAAGTCCTACAAAGTGTCCGACCATTAAAACAACACCTGTTTCCTTAAAACAAAATATAAAAGATATAAACAAACGTAATAGTAATGAGAATATTAATACACCTGAGGAAAACATTAAACAAGCTGATTTTGTTGCTCACTGGGTTCCAGAACGTTTTGTTTCTTTAACTAACTCTTTTTATTCTGAATCAAAAACAATTCAAGAACTGTGGAAGGTTGTAAGACAGTGTAATAGAGTTGTTAATCATTTAACAGGTGATAAAGCATTTAATAAAGAACAAGAACTTACAATTGGTTTGAAAGCTATTAAAGAGTTTGTTATGAAAGTGAAGTCTGGGGCAAAAATGAAGAAAGGTAAATTCGCTTATTTCAACGGTATTGTAAATAACTTAATGGACAAGTTTTACTTTGATAAAGAGTTTATGGGAATGTAATATTTACAGTTCTTGCACAGAATTGGTATGATTTAGTTATTACTTCAAGGGGGGTTTTTTGATGAGTTATGATACAGTAGCATCGCTACAACGTATGGAACAATTAGCACAAGCAGAAGCTGTGGCCGGGGAACGTTTGGTATTAAAACCAATATATTCTACTTTAGATACATGGTTAATGGTTATTGCATTTATTCTATTCATTCCAACTCTTACTTTTTCTTTAGTAGCGTTTTTGGTTTACTATTATACAAAGGCAATTTTCACTAAAACACAATTAGTAAAGAACGTAGCTACTGGTGAAAAGTTTTATGTTGATAAACAAGAATTTAAACAATACAAGAAGGATTTTAAAGCAAAGGAAAAACAAGTTAGAAAAATATCAGATTTGAAGTAAAGAAAAAACCGACTCAATTAAGAGCCGGTTTTCTTTCTCATTTGTTCTTTACTTTTTAAAATATCTTCCTTAAAAGAACAAACAATCATCTATCATTGCAAGAAAAAACGTGGTCATAGGGATGTGCCTGTCCAAAACCTTCCGGTTGAAATGGTTGAATATCATTTAATTGTATGGAGTTACTTGACGTTTTCCTTTAAAGACCCTTCTAATAAAATTCCTATTCACCGCTTTGAATATTTTATTCATCCACAACAATCATAGCTATTTTTAATGATCTCGCATATTGTATGTATCTTTAGTAGTACATTAGAAAAAGCTGTGCCGATTATCATTTAAATTAACACAGCTTCTTTTATTCTGTTATTGTACTAAAGTCGCTTTACCACGTGGCAATTGTAGTCACTTGTTGATGTTTTGGTCCTGGTATATATAAAGTTTCCCCAAGATATCTGGCTTCGAAACGGTAATATAATTCTCTTCGACTTAAATCTGACCCGATAATAAGCTTCCATTTCACCTTTGTTGGAATGCCCATGACTGGTACTATATACTCACCTTCGAATGGTGGTAATTGACCCGCAGGCATTGGAATTGTTTTATTTGCTACTTCATTGCCAAATACGAATGCTTGAAGCTGCAACTGCTGACCTCCAGGCAGAATAGTACCTCTTAGTGTGAATCCCAATTCTCCAAAGACAGGTACATTGATATTGAATGGTTTTGAACTTACTTCAGTACCTGGTGTTGTATCACCTTGCCCCTCAATTGTAGCAGACCATACGGTACCAGTTCCTTGCTGACATGTATATGAACCTGAAGCTGTATTTCCTTGTATCACTCCTACATAATCGCAGTCTCCACCTTCGTTAGCATGTCGTCTTTGTGCAATCACTTGATTACCGTTAAGTGTAATGTAGACAGTAGCATAAATAGGGTTATCATGTGGGTGGGTATATGTTGCATCGAAAGCATTACTATTACCTCTTCGCACCCACGTCCATTTCCATTGTTTTTCTTGCCCTACCCATCTTGTACCTAATTTATCTTGTCGAAAAGGCATATTGGTTTGATTGTTATAATTATAGGGAGTGTATGGTGAAGTATTAAAGTTATAAGGGGTTGTATAATAATTTCGATTATCAAAGTAATATGGGGTGCTATTGTAATAATCACACTGGTAATAATATGGATAAACATAGTTATACATTAAAAAATTCCTCCTACAGGTTTTAATTAAAAACAGAATGCAAATTATCATATGGCAATATCCTAAAGAGGAAGTTTGTATGATTCAAAAAAATTTCTTTAAAAAAGTGCACCAACTACATATAAAATTACGAATATGATAATGTCTACACAATGAGAATAATGTTCACTATTACAATCCTAAAAGAATTAAGATGAAATTAAAAAGCATGAGCACCGTACAATAACTGACTCATGCCCCAAAGGTTGCCTAATGAAATAACCTGTCTAACTTTATGGGGTCACTTCAACAAGAGCCGGTTTTCTCGCTTTATAAAAAAATTATTCGTGTGTGATAAGGACAAACACTCTTATAAATCAAGAATGATTACCTTGTACGATAGGTAATCATACAAGAAAAACAAACTCATATTGCATTTATTGTATTATGTACAATTTATTAGTAAAGGAGTGTGATTATCCTTGCACCTAAATAACGGAAGAAATTTTAACCCTCCATCAGTTCCATGTTCTGTCCCTAGTCCCATCAGTTGTCCGATTATTCAAGGACCTCCTGGACCTCCTGGACCTCAAGGACTTCAAGGACCTCCTGGAGACAGCGGAGGTTGTTCTTGTGAAGGTTTACTCACTGGTATTCCTCAAGGCAGTTCCGTTACATTCTTTGCTGAAGCCAACACCGCAGTTCAGGGTAGTTTGATTGGAGTTGTTACTCCTGGGATAATTCAAGTACAGGACCAAAATGGTTTAGTAACAAATATTTGCTGCGAGAAAATTTTCGCAGCTCGAAGAGATTCTTAACCTCAGTTGTCTATTACTGAGGTTTTTTATAGATTTTAAATTTGGTTATCTTCAATTAGGTTAGTTAATCTTAGAATTAAGTTAATGTATAGTTCTAAATAAAAGGTTATATTAGATAAAAAACTAAGTAAAGAATATTTCACCTCATGTGTATATAATATGCATAATTTATTTCGAACAAGCATAGACAAACATACAGTAAAAAAACCGACTCATAAGAGCCGGTTTTCTCGCTTTATAAAACAAATTATTTGTGTGTAATAAGGACAAACACTCTTATTAATCAAGAATAATTACCTTGTACGATAGGTAATCATACAAGAAAAACGATTTCATTTTGCATCTATTGTTATATATGTGCTTTATAAGTAAAGGAGTGTGATTATTCGTGAGCTTAAATAATGGAAGAAACGTTAACCATTCCGCGATTTCTTGTTCTGTTCCTGGTTCCGTTTCCGTCCCTTTTCCGGGCTCAGCGCCATCTACCGCTACAACATCCCGCCTATTTTTTACTCCATTACCTCCAAACCCACCTCCTATACCTCTTCCAGATGATACGAGCAATATCACGATTATGGAGTTTGTAATTCCCGCCCAAGCGTTAGCAAGATTAGCAGCAGAAAGACCAAGTGTTGGACTTGATGCAACAATGAGTACAGAAGTGATTTTGGACCCATTGGAAGGTTTTTCTCTTAATTTGGATGCTATTACTTATCAATTATTCCGTAATAATACATTGCTGACAGATACGCTTGTATCCGGAAGGTATCAAACAGGATTTGGATTTAACAATTTATATACCTTTAATTCCACTTTTACGTGGGTAGATTTACCCGTTGATCCAATATTTCCAGGAGATCCGATATTTCCTACTGACCCCATACGTTATCGAGTCGTTGCGAATATAGGGTCATTAGGAGGTGTACTAAGTGCTCAAGTTAGAAATCGTGGGTTTAAAGGTGTACTTCTTCCTACTGACCCTGTTTAACACGAAATGAATAAATAAAACCGACTCCGATTACAGAGCCGGTTTCTTTTGCGTTAGCGTATGTTAACATAGGAATTGCTTGCGGTGATGTAAAACGTGTTGCCTTTTGAATTGTGTACTTTGTATTGTGATGATCCATTGACAGTTACTTTTGCATCGATTGTAAATCCTAATCCTGTATCCACAGTTCCAGCAACATCCTTATCCTGCCAAGATGGAGAATCATAGAAACGTAGGTTGTCCACTTTTGAAATAACACGTTTACCTACGATAGATGAATCCACTGTACTTTTCTTATCGAATTTTACATAAGAAGGATTGTATTTAATCCATTGATTTCCTCCAAGATTTAACCAGCCATCTTTTTCAGCCCACACAACATATGATTCTGGTTTGTTAAGTTGACGAATAACAGAATAACTTGTATCTGGCCCTTTACGTAAATTCACATTGTAACCTTGAATATAAGCAACACCATCAGTCACAGCAGTAGGTACTTCTTCAGGTTTAGATGGTTGTTCTGGAACAGAAACATCAACATTAGAATTATTGTATGCACGTTTCACATCAGCTCGGAATTGTGCTTCTGATACGCCATGACTACGTAAGTAGTCTAATGGGTCTTCATGGTCTGTACCGCCAAGATGATGCGTTACATCACTATGCGTCCACAATCCTTTTTCTACGCTGATACCGCGATCACGTAGGATTTTAGCAAGTAACTTCACATATTTATCATAGCTGCGTTTAAATTTCTCATAATCACGTGTTTCGCAAAGCTCTACATGTACAAATCGTTTATTTGCACTTGGTCCCGCACCATAAGCAATGTATTTTGTATCAGCAATTTGGATTGTTTCATTCCAATCAACTGCATAATGAACAAAAGCGTTTCGCCATGTACGAGTTTCATATTTTTGAATATTAATAGCCGGAGCTTCAGGAGTCGCTGTAGAATGTGCCACAACGCCCTCATAAGCACCTACACCATAACGATATGGTTGTTTTGATAAATCTGGAATAATTAAAACCCTGTCAGCAAATGCACTTGTTGCAATCGATAATACTAAAATAACGGCCAATAAAACCGAAGAAAAACCTTTTAATGTTTGTTTCATTTCACATCAGCATCCTTTTTTAGAATTTTTGTGTGGTCAAATAATCCACTTGCTGATAGTCCGATGATGATTCCTTGAAATACATTCATTTTCAAATCTTGTGGCAAAAATAAAACGCCTAGCACAATGCCAAGCGTTAAATTCACTAACGGAATGTATTTTGTTTGTAACCCAATTGTTTTGGCAATCTTCGAAAGACCTACTACAACGGCAATTATTATGCTTATTTCAATCATTACATACCACCTCCTTTTATTAGTAGTCCAATTAGTCCAGTTGCTATTGCACCAATAATGATACGAAGAATCCATGTAGTATTAGCACTGATTTTATCTAGTTGCTTATTGATATTAACGATATCTTTTTCGTTACCTAAAGTACGTGACTCTAAGTTACGAATATCCTGCTGTATTGTCTTTTGTTCTGACTTGATATCCTTTTGTTCTGCTTTGATTTGTTGGATCTCTTGCCTTAAATTGTTTAGTTCCTCCAATTCCCTCATCCCCTTTTTGGCAATAAAAAAGAAGCATCATTTATGCTCCCTTTTCATTGCTATTTAACTGACAATACCCTTTACTGCTTACCATTACTTAATTGGATATGATAGCGAAAATGATACATAACGAGTTTGTGCTTCTGGAAGATAAGTAGAAACACTTCCATCTTTATGAACAATCACGTCAGCTGCAACTGGACGATTTGGATCGTTATCTAGATACGCTGTGGCAGCAAAGGAAGAATCCTGGCGTGGTGCAATATCTGGTGTGATTCTTGTGAATACTTGTTGGTTTTTAACCGATCTAATAGCACCTGTCATGTGTACCCAGTTTCCATGTCTACGTAGCATTGGAGGTGTATCTGTGTCTGCTACTGCATTTGTAATCGTTAATTCTTCCCAAGGTACATCGTCCTCATAAAAGAGTCCTTCACCATCCATCCAAATGCTGCTTTCATAATTGCCTTTATTTAAGAAGATAGCGCCCGCTTCCTTATCCTCACTGAAGAATCCTGGAATTAAGCCAAAACGTTTTTGAACCTCTTTAATTACCTCTTCAACTACTGCTTGATTTACCTCATTAGTCATTATTGAACATCTCCTTTGAATTTTGTTGTTTGATTTTTTGATTCTCTTAATTTGACTCTTACTTTTACCGCATTATTTCTTATCTTTTTCTACATCTTACTCACCCCCTTTCAAGCAAAATAAAAAAGCCTGCTTTTGCACGCTTACTTAAACCGGTGTATTTTCATCTAAACCTTTTGATAACTGAGTAACAGTAGTTCTTCCTTCCCAAACATAAATCTGATCTTTGTCTTTATTATTATAAACAACTTTGAATTTTTGCCCTGCTGTAAAGTACCATTGAAAACTACCTGTCATCCTAACCCATTTACTTGCATAACCTGCAATTTCTCCTGCAATTTCATGTTCTTCAGTTGTTTTTCCGCTCGCATCTAATATGTGGATTTCTAGGATATGTTCAGCATCCGCTGTTTGGGCTAATGCAGACAGGTAAGCATGTATATCATAGATACCACTTTCTTTAATGTGAAATAGACCACCAGAACGATCTACACTTCTATTAAAACCCCAACGAGGAAGATCATTAAACTCTACAATCCACTTTCCGCTATTGTAGCTTTTTTCTTTATGAAACCAAACAGCAACATTAGATAGAGTTTGAAGTTTATTGTTGACTAAGAGATCGCCTTCAACTTTAACTTTTTTATACTGTTTATCCTTATTGATAACTAGAGAATCCACATCTTCTTCTAAAATTGATTTGCCATTCAAGGTCAGTTTTTTACTATCAAAACCCCATGATGCAAACAGTTTTTTCACATCTTCAAATGAAGGATGTTCAACCCAACCTAACCAGCCTTTTGCATCATCAATATAATTCGTCCACAGTTTATTTTGGTAATCTTTCGCAAAAACAAATCCATAGGTAGGAGAATTTATAAATGAGAAACCACGCCATGATTTAGCATTGGGTGTATTTCCTTGCGCACTGCCATGACAATAAATTGTGTTTACTCCTAGTCCTCTGGCTACAATTTCATCAAGAATATTTTTTGTACCATCACTCACCGAGATTAACGCACCGCCCACATCTGTTGTGATTTTTGGCACTTGAACATTATTTGCATGAATTAATGCTGTTAACTCTGCGATTTTTTTATTTGTATCATCAATTTCTTTTCGATAACCCTTTACGGCTTCAAGAGCCTTATCAAAATCCGAAATATAGCTCTCAATATTGATTTTGCCTTGCTTCACATCACGATTTAATACAACCTTTATGTCTTGTGTAGTAAATCTTTCTTCACCTTTTTCAAAGGCAAAATAAGCAACCCAGACATTTGCAGAAACAGCTGCTGCCGAAAATGTATATTCAAAAACACCGTTTGAAGCATCTATAATTTTGCAATCATCACGTATGAAACTGCCTAAATTGCTCCCGGCTTCGTACTTGATTGCATATCCTGATAAATTATAAGGAACACCACCATCTTTTAAAAGGACAGTTAATTTCAAACCATTTTTATCATTAATGCGTGATGTAATAACCTTCATGAAATTTGGATTCGCTATATCAATTGTTAGTGTTTGCGTCTTCACTTTATCAACCCCCTTTTCTAAGACGTCTAGACGGTTTTCTGATACGTTTTGGTCTGTTTCTATGTCTAATGTTCCCTTTAGGTTGTATCGGCTCTAATTCTTTGATTCTAGCATCTGTATCAGTTACATACTCTTGAAAACCTTTTGCTAATTGAGAAATCATAGAATATACACTTTTACCCGTTTCTTCCGATTCATTTGGAATGACTATACCGTAATACGTTGGGATATCATTTGTTGTTATAACCGGATCATTTTCTTGTCGGTTCATACGCATTTCATAAAGCTTTTCCATATCTATTTTGAGATTGTATTGTTTAATATCCCAATTCATCACTTCGTCTAATGCATTGTTCATATCACGAATGTTCGTCTTGTATTTTTTCTGAGAAGAAACTTTAAAGTCCGATGCCATAACACCATTCCAGTAGGTTCCTAGTCCACTCCTTACTTGTAGATAAGTACTGTCAGTTGTGCTTGAGTTTCGTAATAAAATACTTTGAAACACAAGGTCAGTTTCTCCAGCTGATGAAAGTCCAAGACTTAATATTCGTTTCGCTCCCTTTGAAAAATAAAAATCTTGAGCACATTTAAAATACATATTTCCATTCATAGAATTAAGGTCAATGTTATTCTTAGCTTTTACTTGCATATTATTTCCAGACGTTAAATACATATCGAAGTTTTTAGCATTCAAATCAATGGTTTCTTCTGCATATATTGATGCGTCCCCCTGTTGATCCAAATGCAATGCCGCTGGATAATACACCGTCGGAAAATCAGAAAACCCACGTGTTATACCTAAACTCGCTGTTTTCTTTCCATCTTCTCTATCATTAAGCGCAAGCATTAACGCATCACTTGCTGAGGCATTTGCGTCAGCTCCTAACAACAAAGTTGGTTGTAATATGCCATGTCTATTATAGTAATACCCTAAAAATGCTCGTACTTGATTTGATTCGTAAAGACGTATAAATTGCTTTGAAAGATGCACATAGTTTGTACCATCAGATGTTCTTAAAGTAGAACCACTTATTTCTCCACCTTGAATCCGATTACCACTAAGTGTTCCAGCAGTAATGAAATCAGCAACAATGCGTCCATCTTTGGTTATTGCTGTTCCGTATGGGCCATTCACCCCTGTGGAAGAATAACCTAATCCATTGATATTCCATTGCCAAACCTTAGAAGCAGTCATTTCATCTTTTGTATCCATAATTAAAATTCTGTCTGGATGAATACGAACATGCCCACCAAAACCACTATTAATAAGATTCGTTGCATGTTCTTTTGCCGCATTTAAAATATCATTTGGCATGTTTGACATCTCTTTTTCCATTTGATCCACTTTACCAGCTACATCAGTAAACGATTTTTTATAATTTCCTATTGTGATACTTTTGTATTCTTTTTTTATCGGATCATACTTATACGATATAACTTTAGCTTTAATATCAATCCCATCTTCAATGTGTTTGACCGTAACAGTGTCACCCATCCACACCCGTTGTAATACTGCATAATCTTTATATTCCTCAGTTTGTGATAACTCTTGAAATTCAACTTTATATGTGGCTTTTGGTTGATCTACGTGTTGTATATCATACATTTCTTTAGCCGCTTGACGTAAAAGTTTATATGCTTCTTCCAATGGTACAGCATCATCATCCTTTGCATTCTCACCAACTGCTGCTTTAATATGAGAGAATTCAATGACAGCTATCTTAGGATGTGGGTATTTATTAATAAGTGGACTATCCACATATTTTTCTGGTAAAAGTAACCCATCAAATCCTTTAGGCATGATACGAGTAACAGGACTTTTCCAATCCACATTCCCTTCATAACCTAATAGATTCTTTTTATGTTGAATAACAACACCACGATCCATTCCACGATTTTTTAACATTTTTACATCAAAATTATCCCGTTTTAATTCGCCGCCCCAGCGATTGATAAAGGCATTGTCTTGACTATCATCTAAAATAGCTTCAACTGGATTCTTTCTTACAATACGTGCGTTTGCAATGGATGGTATATCTGAATAAAAAGTAAAAGGATGCTTATATTGGCATCCTGCGGACAGACGACTCATTGCTCCATTTCCATTTGTAGTCTGAATAAATATATCTTCAATTAAATTTTCCGTTAAATCATAAAAAATATGATAGCACTGTACTCTTATTTCTCCCATGCTGATTGTTGGTGTAGCTATTCGAAATAACTGATCTCCGTCAGGAGTATTGGCTTTTACAATACACATTCCCTCTATTTCTAATCCGTGAGGAGCAAACAACGGATAATAGAAAGTAAATGAATACAATCCATTGAGTATTTCTTCAACTTCAGCTTCATAAATATTTGCATCTAATACCCCAAGGCCATTATGTGTAAAATCTGTTTCATTTGGTTTGTATAATGTAATCATAAATATCTCCACCTTGGTTTAATTGTTATAGATTCAATTGCTCCTGACCACTCGATTTTATTACTACCAACTTGGAACTTTGGAAATTCACCAATCATTTTGTGATTGAATGGCACCGTTCCTATATAAGCTTCTAAAATTTCGGAATCCACCACTACAGAACTAGCAATGTCTTTAACCTGGAATGTAATATCATTTATGGTTATGTTCACGGTACCCTTCGCAACAATCCACAATTTCGGAAGTGATTCAATTGTCCCAGGATTGTAAATTAGGCCTGGTTTGTAAATTGTAAAGTTTTCATCCTCTGCATATTCAAAAGGATCTAGCGTAAAATCAACTTCAAATTCTCCATGTTCTTCAATTTCGTTAACAATATCACCAATTTCAACATGTTTAATTTTCCGGTACACATTATCATCAGTAAAATAAAGTGTTTTCCCATTCATGAGCCATACTTTTATTCGACGAAGTAGTGGTTTTATATTTTCCTCTTCTAATAAATTGAATTTAATTTTATAAGAGACATCTTCATAACCACCCTTTTTAGTTAATGCCCCATCACGACCAGGGATATCTATTTGTTCAATCTTTCTTTTAGCAGTAGGGATATTAGGACGTCCAACTAAGCCTAATTGGTAATCACTAGCCAATGAATCATCTATTCTAATATCTAATATCATTGTCTCCCTACCCCCACATTTAAATTACGTCCACGCTGAGAAAACCATTCATCAGCTTTTTCAAACATACGATCAATATCACGGTCATTTCTTACCACGGGATTATTGATATTTACTATAGTTGGTTCACTCTTCATAGTTGCTGCAATACCTTCACCAATCGCACCTAATGTCTTTTTATTTAGAGGTAAAACACCCTCTGGTCCTGCTTCACCAGCACCTTGCAAACGTCCACCGTTCATTCCAAAGATAGTAGGTCTAGTGAAAATACCACCTTTTGCATTCCATTTCACATCGATTCCTGATGGATAAGTAATATCTTTTCCTAAAATTGATTTTGTGCTAGTTTGCAAGCTGAAATGTGGCATTTTAGGCATTTCAGGCTTTGGAATTTTTAATTTAAGATCACTAAAGAATCCCTTGATTTTATCAATCCAACCTTTCACCGTTTCTACGGCTTCTTTTATCGGATCAATAATATTACGTTTAGCTGCATCAAATTTTTCCTTAGCAGTATTTTTTACAGAATCAAATTTCTCTTTTGCGCTATTATAGATTTCTTGGAATTTTTCTCTGACACTGTTATACGCATCTCGAATTGGATCAATAATATACTGTTTCGTTGTATTCCAGGCTGAAAGCGTGGCGGATTTGATAGATTCCCAGTGAGTTTTCGTCCAATTTACCAAGTCACCGAATTTTTCTTTGCACCAGTTATATGCCTGGGTTACTGGATCAATAATATATTGTTTCACCAAAGACCAAGCTGCTAATGTGGCTGATTTTGCTTCTTCATATTTTCCGCCTAACCAGGTAACTAATTCACCAATTTTTCCACTTACCCAATTATATGCATCCGTTATTGGATCAATTATATATTTAGATATCGCAGCCCAAGCAATTTGTGTACCAGCTTGGATAAGTAGCCATCCAGCTTGTAGAACGGTTGAAATTAACGAAATAACAGGGTCTAAGACTGTGAGAATGGTATTCCATGTATCAGACCAGGCTTGAGTCAGTTGCCCCCACAATTCAGATGCAGTCGTGACAAGATTCGACCACCAAGAAGATGCTATTTCGACAATTCCAGACCACAAATCGCTAAAAAATTGACCTATTGGGTCAAAAAATGAATGACACATTTCTAAAAAAGAAGCCCAGGCTTCTGAAAAATAATCAACTGTGGAAGACCATCCATCGATACAGGCTTGAACTAAATTTGACCACAATTCACCAAACCACTCCTTAAATTGAGACCATTTTTCAGAAAGCCAATCGGTTATGGCACCCCAATTTTGTATAGCCCAAATAACTCCTGCTATTACCGCTGATACTCCAGCAATAACAAGCATGACAGTTCCTAAAGTTGTACCTAGTGCTATGCATGATACTGCTACAGCAGCAATAATAGGTGCTAAAGTACCAACTACAGCAATTAATCCTAGCAAAATAAAAGTGAAATTCTGCACTGGTTCTGGTAATTTTGAAAACCAATCCATTACTGATTTAATCCCTTCAACTAATGGTGGTAAAATAGTTTGCGCTAACTCAGCGAGTTGCTTTCCAAGCGGTTCAAATGCTGCTTGTGTTTCTCTCAGTGCCTTTTGAAATTGCTGACCTAGTGATTCTTCTTGGAGTTTTTTCATTTCCTCCATACGTCCATTTACATCTCCAAGACCACCGTTCACATCATTGAGACTTAATACAGCTTCAGCACCCATGTCTTCCCATTTTGTCAGTTTTGTTATCGTAAAGGCTTTTTATCCTTTACTTCTTACAGTTCATTTCCTGTAAGTTCGGCATATGTTTTCACTTATAAAGTGTTGCGGTCTCGTGGAGGGATTATATCTTTTCACCCTCTATGCTCTGCCCCTGACTATACTTTGTATAGCCTTCGGTTCAAGTTAGGATTCTCACCCTTCTTGCTTAATACCGCAATTTTAATTCGGCACAATTTAGAATCTACCGAATAAAGCTACACCAATTTGATTGGCCTTTACTTTGTCGTCCATTTTTCGTAAATCACCTAAAACAGCATTAAATACAGCAGCCGCTGTACCTTTTCCTTGGTTAAAAGACTCCCATACTTTTTGTGTCTCTTCTGATAATTCACCAAACCCCTCAGTTACACCCTTTGATCCGTCTTGCACACGAATACCGAATTCTTTCACAAGGTCATTGATGTAATCGAGATTATATGATCCACTTTTAGTTCCATTTGCCAGAATGGTAAACATCTCATCAGCACTGAATCCTGCTTGTTTAAAGAGTGGTGCATATTCTGAAAGGTTGTCAAACAACTCATCTGAATAGTTAAGTCCTTCTTGAGCACCTGCAGCAAGTAAATCAAATGTTTCTTGTGTAGATAAACCAAACTGACTCATTAATTGCCCAGCACCACGAGTTGCTTCATTTAAATCCACATCATATAGCTTTGCAAGTGTTAAAACATTTTCTGATGCACCTTGTAATTCTTCATGTGGAACGTCACGCATATTTTGATAGACTTTTATTAAAGCTGTATCTACATCTTCTAATGAATCACCGAATCCATTTTTCCAAGTATCTTTTGCAATCTTACCAAGGTTTTCTGCTCCTTTTTCTGTTAAACCTAAAGAAGCCTGGATTTTCCTTTGTGAACTATCAAAATCTATTGCTATACCAACTGCACCTTTACCAAGTTCAATCAGTTTTTCTGACATGCCTTGTAGTACGTCAGTAGCTTCCATAAGATTGTTTAAATCTAGCTTCTTCCCGATTTCTGCCATACCATCAGCAGCCTGATCTCCACTTCGACCAACATCTTGAAGTGAGTTTTCAAATTGCTTTAATGTAGTTTTTGCTTGATTCAGCTTCGCTTCAAGTTGTTGAACTTCTGCTGAATTCTCACCATATACACGCTTTGCTGCACTTAATTGACGCTCTAAGTTATCAACTGTCCTATCAGTTAATTCCATCTGTTGACGGAGCTGCCTTTGTGCTAATTCCAATTTCTCCGCTTCACTAGCATTTGCACCTAATTCAGCATTTTGAAGTTTGAAAGAACTACTTAAATTCTTTTGCTCCGCTTCAAGTTTCTTAGTATTCTCTTGTAACTTGTCCAAATCCTCACGTGCTTCTCTGGCTTCAATTGCCTGCTGTGAAAGACCTTCTGTAACTCTTCTCATTGCATTATCTAAAGAAGTTTCAGCACGCTCTGCATCAAGTAGCTTTCCATACATTTTATTAAGTTGTTCAGCTGTAGTATTAGTATCCCTGGACATTGCTTCATATTCAGCACGCAACATAGCTGTTCTTTTCTTTGCGGCTTCCATTTGAATCTCCAGCTTTTTCTTCTCAGCACGAAGTTTATCGGTCATCGTAGCATCTTGCCCCATTGCTGCAATATGGTTTTTATACTCTTTAGCGGCATTGTTCATTACCATGTTAATTTGCTTCAATGTATTAGCATATTGAACCTGACCATCCATCTTAAAATTGAGGACAACGTTTCTTTCTTTATTTGCCATTTTCTCACCTCACTTTTTACAAGAATGGCGTTTGATCTAGCGTGTAAATTTGCTTTGGTTTAACTTCATTTAATGCATCAGGATTGGTGTATCGAAGATGCATGATAAATTGTTTCAAAAAATGATTAGGAGTGATTTTCCAAAAATCATCCATGCTTAAACCGAGCAATGTATTACCAACATAAAAATAAAAATCCCAGTCCAATTCGGACTGAGATTCTTCATTTTTTGTCAGTATATTTTTTACTTTTTTTCTTGCTTCAGCTTCTCCATATCTTCGGCTTGAAAATCTTGATTATTAAATATATCAAATACAGCTTGAAAGATATCAGGTAAATCATTTAAAGGAATAGAACCCTTAATTTCATTAAGCGTACACTCTGTTCCACCGCTTCTTACCATTGAATAAATCAATATATACATCAATCTAGTTTCGTTCTTCCCCATCGTAACAGTTCCTGTTTTTAACATATCATTCATTTCTTTTTGGAACTCATGATACGGCTTTCCATATGCTTCTTCAAGATAAGGAAATGACTCCATTGTAAAAATAACAGGGATTTCAGCCTTCTGTATCTTGATAGTATTTCTATTTATATCAACATTAACTAAATCACTTAAACGTGCCATATTACCACTCCTTACTGTCCTGTAGTTCCACCAAGCGTTGCTAATTGTGACTCATCACAAATAACTTGCTTCATAAAATCTTCAATTTTAATTCCTGCTGCAGTAGCATCACCAGTATCTAATTCCGCTTGTGTAACATCATTAAATAGTAATGGATCAGCTGTAATTGTGTATGCAATGTCATCCACAGTCATTTCTTCATTTTGTGTTTTCCAAGATTCTTCTATTGGTGCAACAGTACATTTTGGATACCAACGAGCCAGCTTTGTTCCATCGTTAAGTGGGAAAATAGCACCTACTGCAAACTTTGGATATTCTCTCGCTTTTGCAGTTTCAAAAGAAACACCTTTGGTACGTACTTTTCCAAAAATTTTATCTCTAACTTCACGATTTAAACCAGCAAGGTTAAATGCTAAACCAAATGCTGTATTCTTTGTAATGTTAATGATTTTTTTATTGGATGCCCATTTTGTAAAGCTTGTGGATGTTGTAGAAATTGTTAAATCTGAAATATTTGTTTGCTTATAAATTTTTTCATCGTATATAGGAAGTGCATCTGTTGTCTCATCACCTTCTAGCATACAAATAAATAAGTCCTCAATACCTACGGAATACTGAATTTCTTTATTTTCAATTGGCATTTATATCATCCTCACATTCTATCAATTATTTCTTGAGCCAAAATGTCTGCTATCTTGTCGCCTTCTGCATCAAACGTGTTTTGAGCAAAATGCAAACCTTTCACACGGCCTTTTCCATTTGCTTTTTTATGACCATGTTCAGCTAAGTACCAATACCAAGCTTTATCCTCAAATTCCACAGAAACATGGTCACCCTTCATAACAACTTTCAAACTATTTTTCAAATGTGTTTGCTTATTTTTATTTGAAAGTTTAATACGCTTTTTTAATTCAGCTGCAAAATACTTAGCTGCTTCTTCCAATACGTCCATACTTACTTGTTTATTTACTCGCAACAATGTATTTATATCTTCCAAAGCATCAGCGAATCCATTATGATTACTAGCCATCGATACACCTCACATACGTTATAAATTGTGTGATAGTGTCGTCATTTTCGTCATAAGGCATTCCTTCGAATTGAGCATAAGAAACACCAGCGTCATTAAAAACAGCCTTTAGTGGCTCATAATCTGCTTCAGTACCATTTGTAATAACTGCAATTTGATATAAAGGCATTGACTTTAAAACCTTATTAGAAGCCCTCTTATGCTGTTCATTCACGAATTCATACACAATATAAGGATATTTTGCTGTGGTTGGAGCATTGTCACGAAAAACTGGAATACCAGATTGCTTCATGATTGCTCTTAATTGCTGAAAGTTAATTTGCATAAGATAAATTCAACTCCATAATCCGTTCATTTTCACGGACATAAACTCTATCAATGTTGTAAATCGTATCTTTAATTTTGATACGATAATCTTTTTGATTCTCTTCAATTTCTCGATCTAAACGAACTTCAATTTTCTTCATGATTTCATTTCCATCTTGGCGACTAAAGTGTTTATCAGTAACCGTGACACCAATGTTGTTATAACGAATATTTCGTTCAAACGGATATCCCATTACAACTCGGTCTGTTTCTGGATCAATTGTTTCACCCAGCTTTAATAAATAAGCCAACCATTTTAACTTATTCGTCTGTCTCTTCGGCATCATAAACCTCCTGGATAAAGAAAGGTGTCAATGCATCAAGTGCCTGTTCTAATTCTTTTTCTGCCACACGATATTCATAAAAAATACCTGCACACATAATGACCAGGTACTCCACTTCTCTTCCACATGCTTTTTTTACATATCGTTGACCTTGTTCGATATAAAAAGAAAGCATAGAATTATCCATGCCCTCTTCCCAATGAATATGACCTTTTAATTTCTCAATTAAATCATCCATATTAAGCACCTGGCTTTTTCTCACCAACTTCATAACGATAAACAGCTGGCTCAAATGGTGAATAAACTAATTGACCATCTAATAAGTTGTAGATTTGGAAACCAACTTTATTTGTTCCGCTAAACTTCTCAATTAATTTTTGTAATTCCATTGCTCCAATAACATCTTGAATGTGGAAGGCTTTGAAATCACCAAAATAGAATACTGGTTTTGTTGGATCAGTACTATTTGCTGCATCAGTAAAATCTAAATTATGACCAAGTAATTTATAACCAACACCATCTGGAGTTTGATATAACAATGGCCGACCTGTTGTATCTGTCATTCCTTCTAAAACAGTTAACGCTGCACGGTTTACAATCCACATAGACTTTTTCAACACTTCTGTAACTGGTTGTCCTTTTAATTTCACTAATTGTTGATATAGTTTCTGAGAATATCCAGCGGCATTAATATCAATTGCTTCTGATTCATAATACTTAACAGCCTTCTTCGCTAATGCACCAGGGTTTTCGTTGCCAACATCGTTACCATTAAACATGTAGTTTGTTTCTTTGCGTACATAAGCCTTTTTCAGCTCATCCACAACGATTTGTTCGATTGGAGCACCTGTCATTTTAAGAAGTTTTTTCGTTACAGTGGCAAGTGCATCAAATTCAGCTGGACTTAATAGAATTTCATCAAATTCAATTGCTGTTTCTGTGATTTCATCACCTGCTGCACGTTCTTTTTTACGTACGTTTGCATCTGCTTTTTTAACTAAAACAGGATATTTTACATCCCCAGCGGTTTTAACAACTGTTCCGTATTTACGTAATAAGTTTTCTTCCTGGGCATACGTGATAATTTCAGAAGCAATTACTTCTGGTACAGTTACTGAACCATTCCCTGCTTCAATACCAAGTGAACGTGCTTCAGCTTCGGAAATTTTACCAACTACAAAATTAGCAAATGCTGAACGAATTTCTTTTTCTTTCACTTTAGTAGTTTTATGTCCCCGAGTAGAAAGACCGGATTTAATAGCTGTCATTGCTGCATTTCGTTGCTCTGGTGTTAAACCTGTTCGGTGTTCGCCTTCTCCTGGATTACCAGAACGCCCTTCACCTTCCCCTGAACCTTCATCACCAGTTCCACCTTCATCACCTTCTGAAGAATCTTCACCGGATCCTTCGTCACCTTCTCCTTCATCTTCGAGGTTTGCTAATTGATCAGCAACTTCTTGTAATTGCTTGTTAATTTCATCAATCTCTTCCTGAATAGCTGTTAAATCCTCAGCACGTAATTCTGGATTTTCTACCTTTGTACGTAACTCTGTTAATCTTTCTTTATTTCGTTTTTGTAGAGCTAATAATAATTGTTTATTCATTTTAATTTTCCCCCAAAAGTTTATTTATTTGTTTAATCATTTTCATTCGTTGTTCTACTTCTTTACCAATCTCTTTACCACGAACTAAAGACGCTTCAGTATCGTCATAAGCCGGTATAGAAACAACTGATATTTCATAGAGTTCTACTTCTTTAATGGTCCTCAATGCTGGTTCAACATTGTAATCCCATTCTTCTTCCGTTACCCAAAATCCAAATGAACATTGATTAATATCACCCCTGGACATACTTTCTGCTAAATCACGGCCAGTAGAAGTGTTAGGTAATTCAACTTCAAATTTCAGTCCCTTTTCATCTTCTTCTAATCGCAATGTACCACTTTTTGTTCTACCAAGAACGTTATCCCAATTATGATTAAATAACGCTCTGATATCTCCATTTTCAGAAAGTGAACGAGCAAACGCCCCTGGTTCGATAACTTCATCAAACCAACCACCAATAGATGTTTTTGAATTAAACACAGCTGCATAACCAGTTATCATAGAAGGCTTTTCTTCTGTAGCATCCCTGGTATTTAATTTGGTGATGTCAAATGTCCTTGTTTCCTTTTTCTTTGCCATTTCCATCACCTCCCTTCAATGAATCATCTGTAGCATTTTTCTGGCCAATTTCAGTTAAGTCATTTGAAATATAGATTGCTTGTGATTCTGGTGTATTTTGCATAGGGAATCCAAGCATATCTGCTACATTATCCGGGGATGTAATACCAGTACGAACAATGTTGTAAGCAATGTTTGTTTTCATGCTATAAGTAACAAAATCAAGAATATTAATCTTGAATTTAATACGTTTGTCCGAATTTTTTCCGAAAAAAAGAAGACTCAAATGGTCTTCAAAATTTCTCATTATCGGTTTGACTGCTTTGTTATGCAAATACATCATCGCTTTTTCAAGGTCTTCTTTGATTAAAGCTGTGTATGTATCTACATTGATTCCTAGGAATTTACCTAAATCTTTTTTATACACATTTAAATAATCCAAGGTCTTTTGATCATCAATTGGACTTTCAAGAGTTTCAATACTGTACCCCTTACCAAGAGGAATCATTTTTACAGACCTTGATTCATCAATCGATTCTAATTGGTCTAAAATTGCTTTAATAAGTTTTGATTGAGCACCATTTTGTGGATTGATATGAGCGTCTAGTTGTAATATGAATGCCAATAGCCCACCTTTTTTATACTTATCTGTTAAGACCTTTTCAGCTGACATAACACCTTCAAGCGTGTCTTTCCCTAAATCAAGAATACCTTTCCCTTTTAAATGATCTGTGCCAATATTTTTTACATGGCGAATCATAAATGATGGTATTTCTTCCCCACCAACTTTAAAATGCTCTATTAACCTATCATCCAGTTCTGTATAAACATTGGACGCCAGATGTAATTGATCTCCGTCTAATACAGGAAAGACTTCACCTTGAAGCAAGTAGTTATTTGTCATTAATTTAATGAATTCAGATCGTGTTAGATAGTTGTTAGGATTCTTTAAAACTTTAAGAGTCGAATCATCTTTAACTTCCTTACCCTCTTTGTCCTCCACAATAATTTCAGCTAGCATCATTTGGTTACTAATATCCTGTAATAACTCATAAACATCACTAGATTCTAAGATATTTGAATCACTCACATATCTTCCGCCATAACGGATGGTATTATTAAAAATATCTTCAAACCAGCCACGTTTTTCAATCTGTTTGTACAAAAAGTTAGAGAACCTATCCCGTAAACCCATTTTCTCACCTTCTTTCTATCTATAAATTTCACTAATCAAATCATCCATGCCCTCTTCTGTTATGTTATCCATAACCATCATGGTTTCTTTATGAGCAACTAAAAAAGCAACAAATCCATCAATTTTCTTTTTGGACTGTCGCTTACTTGGGGCTTTCATTCCGTTGATATTTGTTATTACTACTACGTTTAGGGCACAATATACAAACAATGGATTGTCAGTAATTAAACGTTGTTCATATATTAGTATTTCTGAATCATCAACCATTGCATTCATAACATTCGGATACTGATTTACAGCGATACATTCAAGTCCAAGATTCTCAAGTTTTTCAATTAACTTTTGTGACATCGCTGGATCATAGTTTATTTGTTGTACATCATATAAATTCATACATTCTACGATATATTCCATGACCTGATCTTGATCTATCATTTTCCCATCACAAAAAGTAACAAATCCACGTTCGACTAAATCCGTATATGGAACATTATCTTCTTTTTCCCGATGCTCAATATCTTCATTCGGCACAAAATACATTTGCTTAACCTTTAATATTGAACGTCCTTCTTCATCATGAGTAGGGAAATTCAAACTTACACATGTTAAATCGGTTGTTTTCGATAAGTCTAAACCTAAATAACATGTTTCACCTGTTAAATCGCCCAGGTCATCCACAAGAACATGTTCAACTTGCCCTTGTTCAAAGAAATTTTCGGCTCCATTTACGAATACATTCAAATGTTTAGACAGAAATTCAGCTTTTTTATGCGCTGAACGTGATGCTGAGATGAATTCTGTTTCAAGTGCACTCATCGTTACAGAAACACCAATATTCGGATTAACCATGGCCCAAACATTACGATCTGTCCAGTCATAATTTTTATTCGGTTCATAAATCATGACAAAACTTGAATCATTATCATCACGTTTCAATACTTCTTTTGCTTCACGATATACTCGCATACCAACCGATGAAGAACCTTTACCAGCTGTACTGATATTAAACATAATTGGTTCATCACGTGAGATTTGTGCCGATTTAAAGTTGTCGTACTGATCCATATTTTCTTGAGCATGAAGCTCATCGTTTAGAATGAAATGTGGATTGGAACCTTCAATGGATTGAATGTTTTTACTCATTACAATAAATTGGTTTTGATAAGCTAAATCATCACGAATATAATCATATGTTACACTAGAAATCGTTCCTTTTGGCCCTTTATAAATGTGTGAGCATTCCATCAATACATCATGGTTCATAATTGTTGCTGCAAATGGCTTTGCTGCATATTGTGCCTGGTTAAAATCACTCGCACAACAATAACAATCGGCACTTAGTACTCCTTCACCGTACATCGCATAACCTAGAGCACCAACACCGATTAAAGTTTTACCATTTTTCTTAGGAACTTGGATATAAGCTTCACGAGTAACACGAACAACTTTACCTTGCTCATTCTTGTGAACCCAGCCATATATCCATGAGTAAGCGAATTTTTCCCAATCCTCCAGGATGAAAGGTTGTCCAGCCAAATTACCTTTAGTATGACGGACAAATGTTTCAACCCAATCCATCATTTCATTTGCACGGTCTACATCGAACCAAATATCTTTACGCTTTTTCCATTTATAATAACGATCTACCATTGCTTTGATAGTATCGGGATATTTTTTAGGATTCTTTCTTACTTGTTTTGCATAAATATCTGCATAATTAACGCCACGTTCAATCATTTCGCACCACGCCATTTTGCACGATGTTTATCTAATTCACTAACTACAGCTTTAGGTTTTTCTACCTCTTCATTTTTTCCGACAGTAGAACCCCCGGTGACGAATTTACCTGGTTTAGATTTATTAGTAAGTCCCAATAAATCCAATGCTTTTGTTTTCTTATCAGACCAGGTTTCTACTTGCTGCGCTAATGGATGCTTTGAATTATTTGTAGCACCAGCTTTATTTGTATGTTGCTGCATTGCTGGAAACCCTTTTTCTTTCCATTCAATGTACATAGTTTGATAGATTTCAAAAATATCAAGATAGCTTTCAATTAACGGATCTAAAGTAAGGGTGTAAATATCTGCGTCACGCATAATTTTTAATATCCGATTTTTTTCAGCTTCTGTTTTTTCGGCAACCATTTTTTGACGCTCTTTTTTCGTAGACATTTCACACCCCCCTTTATTTTTAAAAATTTTTGTCTAACGAAAGAAATGCCCCCTACGCTACCTATCCTTCCCAAACCAAAAATTTTATTTTTTGACAGGGGGGCTTTCAAAATAACTTGGAAAAACCTTTTTCGGTTTATCTTCATTTTCTTCTTTGATATGACATTTTGGACAAAGTAGCATTAAGTTATTTATTTCTAATTTAAGTGTTTCATCTTGTTTAATTGGTATGATGTGATGAACATGAGCACTCCGACCAAAGACGAATCTTCCACATCGTTGACAGTATCCTCTCTCTCGTTCATATACTTGAGACCTAACATACTTCCATTGGTCTGTTCTGTAGAATGGTTTGTTCTCGTGATGGTAAATGTTCTTCTTATCTTTCTTCTTCCTTGGTTTGTTGCGCTTATGTTCCTCACAATAACGACCTTTGTTTATCTTGATATGACAGCCGTTGAAGTCACAGTATTTCATGATAATAAAGCAATGATGTCATCTTTCTTTGTAACATCTTTAGGAATCTCAATGCCTAACTCAGTAGCATAAGCACGTAACTCTTTCACTGTCATATCATCTAAAGATGGTTCTTTGACTTTAACATCAACCACTTTGTCACTAGCAAACTTAACAACTATGCTCTTAGGATTTTCAGTTACTTCGAATCCTGGTTCTTCACCAATCGGAACAAATAGACTTCGCTTTTCTTCGTTATCCCAATACTCAGTACCAGATACAGTTCTTCTAGTTTCTACAATCATTTCTGGTCACTCCTTCATTTATTAATCTAATTCTTTAACTTCCTTTGCTTTGAGGAATTGAATCATGATTACCAAACAAACCATGAATCCACCAAAAAAGCTCAGACAATAATACATTTCATTACCACCTTGTAATTTTTCACATAATAAAAAGCACTCCATATGGAATGCTTTCACCCTATATCCATTTAACTTATTTAACATTGAATTCAATAGTTCTATTTACACATTCATCTACCCATTCATACTCTCCTCTATTATCTATATTAGAGACCATAAATACTTTCTTTATAGTTTTTCCTTCAATAATATTTTGGAGGAACTTCTTTTTTAAATCACTTTTCAATATTTCTATAGGATAAATCAAAGCGAAATCTAATTCATTAGGTGTTTTTCCCCATGTCTTCTCGTTAAATGAATCAAAATAAAAAGTTGTATTCCCTACTAAATACGATTCACCTGCTGATTCCCCTATACTACGAGGAACTTCAAGTTTCGCTTGCTGGAAAAAGTCCGGAACACTTTTTAATCTATGAGTTCTGAATAAACCTCTTTTTAGGTTTTTATTTTGATTTATCATTTCTAACGCCAAAGAATGCTTTTTATAATCGTTTGTTCCTTTAATTAACATAATCTTCTCTTCATCAGATTCCAAAAACTCATTAATTTGCTTTATTACATTTTCACTATCGTTCAATATCATCTCCCCCTTCCCTCTATCTATTCGACAAAAAAGGGGAATATCCTACACAATAAAAGAGCAACCGTGCACCCGTTTCCCTTTCGTCAATCTCTTATGTTATTACTATAAATCATTTTTTCAATAGGTTCGTTACCTAAAGAGGAACTTTCCTAAAAGTAACCTTATAAAGCATCTACAAACTTTATTATCTTCCTTATTTCAGCATGCTTACGTTTAATATAGTTTGGACTATAATTTAAATCGTAAGCTATTTGTTCTAATGTCATACCATTAATGTATTTCATTTTAAGTATTTGATTATCCAATCCCTTGAACTTGTTAACTAAATTCTTTAAGTCATACATGGCATTCATCTTATGAGCTAATTCATATTCAATTGCTTCAATACGATTCTCTACTTTCGCACCTTCTGATTCAGCAGTTAAACGCACATCTCGCAAATCACCAATGATCCAGCGTTTTAATTCAGCTTCTGTTTGTTCTAAGTTGTATTCTAAATAAGCAATGTCTTCTTCTAATTTTTGATAGTCTTTCAGCCAATTAAACAAATTGTGATTCACCTCTTTCATTTCTCTACCCAAACAAAAAGGACACAAGACATACGCTTAATACGTACATCTTGTGTCCTCCAGAAGGCTGGTCGGACTCCTTAATTTACTTTTAAATTAAGATCTGAAATCGTAAATTCTTTTGCTAATTCATTTTGGTATTTCTCAAAGAACTCCATTTCTATTCCTAAAAGATTGGATAAAAATTCAACATCAACCATAAGTAAATCTAAAAGCGCTCCTAATGATAAATATTTTCTATCAAATAAGAGTTGTAAAATACTCTTCACCTTACCAGGTTTCATAACTTTTATCTCATCATCAAGAGGCTCTCTTACTTTATACCCTTGTCTATTTAATTTAATGTTAAAATATCTATACTTTTGATAATCAAGTAAACCAAGTGAATGTGCTCGATATGCCATCGCTTGAATTGATACAACCCACTTCTTTTTTAAATCAATGTAGGAATCAGGGGATGACTTTTTGATGAGCATACTAAAATCCTCAGTAAACTCTTTTTCAGGTAATAAAAATGCTCCAGCAAATAAATTTGCTTCTTGTTCATACTCTCTATGTGATTTATTGTCTAATAAAGAAAATTCAACTTTATAATGTAACAATAAGTGTCCTAATTCATGAGCTAAATCAAAATTTCTTCTAGCAGCAGACTTTTTCAAATTTCCCAACATAATAAAAGGGCGTTCATCTTCTGACCACAAGCTATAAGCATCTATTTTTTCCCCTATAGCTTTTTCAAAGATAAATGCACCTTTTTTTTCAAGCATAAATAATAAGTTTATATTACTTTTATTCCCTATATTTAAAAATTCTCTAGCTATACCAGCCGCTTTCTCAATTTTTATCTTTCGCTCTTCACTTGAATTATTAAGATATTCAATAATCTTATCTCTTAAAATGACTATTTCATTTGGAGGATAATACAATTTTTTTTCAATAATTTTTAAAAATGAGTTAAGATACTCAATATTTTTCGCTTCACTTTGATTTTTTTGAGCACTGTTCATTACTTCCGCTCTATATGCAATATGACATTGCTGTACATTCGTATTTCCATTTTTAGTAAGGATATCTTCAGAGTAAAAATATTTACTTTTTACCCCAAAGATATTTTTCATTTTATTAATAACCTCTAACTTAGGAGACATATACCCGTTCTCATATTGCCAAACAGCTTGTTCTGTAATATCCAACATTTCGGACAGTTGTTTCCTTGTATAGCCATGGAGAATTCGAATGTTGGTCAAATTTGTACCAACAAACATGTATATCTACCTCCTATATAATCCTAACTTTGACTATCATCATCGTTATTTGTTTGTTCTCGATCCAGCTCTTCTTCGTGGAAAATATCAAAATCAACAGCTGCAGGTGAATCGTAATTATAATCTAGTTCATCACTTTCTAAAACCGTGATATCTATATCATCAAAGTCCACTGAGCTATTATTAATTAATTCCGTTAAATCGTCAATTAAATATGCTTTCTCGTCATTTGGATTCGGCATCCAAAGCAATATCTTGGAAATCATAAACGCTTCATCAATTTCATAAGTAACAATATAAAATTTGTTATACTCTTCTTGCATTTTCTTTACATCAGTATCCTCTAATGCTTTTAAAGTATTATCATCAAAGATCGATAAAAATTCTATATTCTCTTCCTCTCCTGTAAACAGTGTTCGAGCTTCTGGGAAGATAATATTATGATTTATTCTAGATAATTTTTTCAAATAGTTTTCATCGTTTGTCTTACGTCTTTTCTTTCCATTAATCCCCTTGCCACCTGGAAAATTCTCTTCATTAAAATACTTTGCATTTTTAACAATAAACATACTCTTGTCCTCAGAATCTGAGAACTGTAAATACCCCCAAGTATAACCAGCTTTCGCTTTGGCATACTCAATGCCTACCTTTGCACACTCTCTAGCTGTTTGATCATCAATATGATTCCCTTTCACCCATGCATATGCATCACTAATTAGCATTGTTCTTTGTTTTTCGTTACGCTCATCAATATAACTTTTATAACCATTTAATATTCCATCAACAATTACTTGATTTACCCCTGCATCAAAAGTATACCCTTGCATCTCCTATCCCTCTTTCTTTTTTATAATATGTAATACACTTAATTATATATCATATTCTAAAAAATTAAAGAAAAAGTGATAAAAACCCCAAAAAATTAAAGTTAAAATTCTTCCCCTTCCTCTCGCCTCATTCTTTTAACTCTTCCTTGATGCGTAATAATTCTATATTCACCGTAAATCGGTAACTCTCTCACTTTTGCTTTTCCATTTGATATAATTACTACGCAATCTTTTGAAATATCTAAGATGTCTATTTCTAATTTTGTTATACCTGGATTTATTTCAATATCTTTTCTCCTCAAAATAACACTCCTCTTCTCAATAAAATAATTAATTATTCTTACCAATTACTCTTTGAACCCCTGAGTCGAAGCTCAGGACATTTATTTATTCAGTAATCGTTTCTTCATCAACAAGTTTCAACTGACCAGGAGCAACTTCCGTTGTTCCATCTGAATTAACGCTGTATTCCATACCTTCATGTGATTCCTCATAGAATTCATCAATAGACATGTGAGAAGGTTCAAGAATGATAGAAACATTTTCACCAGCAAACGAATAAAGCTTATTAATTTTATCTTTCGTATCACCTTTTACATTGAGTTTAATAACTGTTTTCTTGCTATCACGTTGAATAGAAACAAATTCAGCTCCAATTGGTTCAACATCACTTTTCTCCACAGTTAAATGAACAATTGTACCTGGCATTTTCAATAGATCGTCAGCATGTGGAAGTTCATCACTTAATACATGGAACATTAAAACTTCCTTTTTATCGTCCTTTTGCATTTTCTTGAATAAAACGTTCAATTTTACCTTTGTCATCTCTTCCGACTCCTTTTGTATTAGATTGATATTAGAACTAAATTTCCCCTATTATTTCTGTACGTTTCTAGCTTTAAAACGCACCCGTTTTCAAATAGTGTTTTGCATGATAATAAAGGACATAGTATATCCAATTACCAACAAGCTTTTTATCTAAATACACAATTTCAAAGTCATATTTTGCTTTAAAAGTATTAAGTCTACCGAGCAATGCCTTCGGATTATATCTCGAGCGATATTCACCCTTTAATATTTTTTCATAACCATGTGGATCTTCCACAATTAGAGTGAATGGAATATCTTTTGAACGAATCAACTCATTTTCAAACGCTGTTTGAGTATCCTTTTGTAGATTCCCTGTAATTTCATCAATACTAGCTTTTCTTTCTATTCGACGATCTAAATAAATATCACGTGGTATTCCAAACTCTTCATTTTTTGGAATCATGCATCCATAATCACCGGTATCTAATTTTTGAAGTTTTACTGGTATACCCTTTTGATTTAAATAATCACGAATATGACCATTTACATTTTCACGAGTATCAACCACGATTGTGAGTGTTTTAAGGATTTTATTTATTTCTGTATCTGTATAGTGAAAACGGATCATTCTCATACTCCTTTCCTTGCATATGTAACCGCCCGTCCATATATCTTTCTTGCCATTGCATTCGATTCATCATTTTCAAATTGGCGATAATCTTCATAAACGTCTTTCCATCCGTTATTAGCAAGGACGATTGTCCATTCATAAAACAACTGTAAAGAACCTTCGTCATCACGTAACCATTCGTATAACTTTTGATTATGTTGCCATCCGCAAAACTGGTAAAAGATCTTCATGATTGTGATTTTCTCCGCACTTGCATCTTTCCAAGATTTAAACCAAGCATCAATTCCTGTAAAGTTTTGTTCAGCAGCTTGCATAACTTCCGTTGGAATTAAATTTTGTCTTTTTATCGCAATTCGATTATCACTCGGATCAAGATAGATATTTGCACCTAATTTCCAAATTGAACTTATAATTTCTAAGACTTGCAAATCTATCACCTCTGTTATCAAAAGTTACTAATAAGTGTTACTAAAAAATACCTAAATTTAGCATGTGTTACTTTTTAGTAACACCCTTTATCCTTAGAGCCACAAGGGATTGAAGTACTCGTGTTACTTTTGTTACCTATTTTGAGCATTAAGCCCCCTAATAGAATACTTATATATATATTATTTTTTGTTTATATATATTTTTAGTAACAAAAGTAACAAAAAGAGTACAAAAAGTACCTTAAACCCTTGATACATAAGGGTTTTAAGTGATTTTAAATGTGTTACTTTTAGTAACACTTTCGCTATTTCCATCGAATTTCAGTAACTTTTGCTGCGTAAAAGTATTTTTTCGCTCTATTAAAGTAACACCTTTGATGAAATACTTATTTCTATTGCCACGTTCTCTCTTTAATCCTTGGGATTCTAAAATTCGATAAAACGCTCTATTTTTTAATTGATGCTCACCATTTCTAAAACACCAATTGGAATAAACTTCATATAATTCTTTTGCTTCAATTTGAACATCTTCTCTTTTGAAACAACATTCAAACATAAATGGGCCAAGTATATCCATTTCTTCTTTATAATCACCTGTTGCTTTCATTACAATTGCAGGATCATTTAATCCAGACTTCTGCCACTTCAAGCAACCCTCAATCGCCCAATTCAGAATACCTGGCATTTCTATACTTAATTTCTCCGGTAACTTCTTATCACGTTTTTCTTTTGGAAGCTGTAGATTGAATGGAACTAAACGGATACGTCTCCAAATCCCTTCATCTACACCTTTGATTACTGGCTTATGATTTGTAGTAAAGAAGACTTTAAACTCTGGTATGAACTCAAAATATTCTTGTCTAAGGAATCGAGCCAATACTGGCTCACCGCCTGTTATTTGCTTTACAAAAGCTTCTGATAGTTGTTCACCCTCTTCACTTTCGATTGCAGACACAAAGCGAGCTCCTACTAATCTAGCGATGTCATTATTGGCACCAGTTTCTTTCTTTTTGATGAAAGTATCTGATTTAGCTTGTTTTCCGTATTCTCCCATAATGTCCTTAATCGTATTAATAAAGGTTGATTTCCCATTGGATCCACCGCCAATTAGGAAGACCATTATTTGCTCTGTAATTTCTCCAGTAAGGGAATAGCCGATTAATCGTTGCATGTAATCAACTAACTCTCTATCTCCCTGGAAAATCTGGTCTAAGAAATTAATCCATTCTGGGCATTTCGCATTTTCATCAAACTCAATATTAGTGATTTTAGTTACATGTAAATTCCGATCATGTTGCTGCAACTTACCAGTTTTTAAATCTACAATGCCGTTTTCAACATTGAACAAATATTTATGTCTATCAAAGTCTTCACGCTCTCCTGGTACTAACGGCATTAAATCTTTAATACTATTCATTCGAATATTTCTGCGCTCACACATCCGTGCCCATTTCATTTCAGATTCATCTTCTGATTTATAAAGACTGCGAAGTACTTTTGCTGTAATTCGTTCAATTTCTTTTTTAGTGTCTAATTTCCACCGTTTTCCGTCCCATATATACCACCCAATGTCACTAACATATTTGATTACATGACCATATTCATATGCGATACGTTCAGCATTTCCAAGCTCTGTTAAACGGAATTTCTTTTTTGGCTTGTCCTCCACAACCTCTTCTGCATCTCCATTATGGAAATCAAAAGAGAATTCTTCGAATTGCTGTTTGTTGTCTAAAATAGTTGTGGAAGTTGATGAAATAGCGGTTGCTATCGTTCTTTCGCCATAAGTTTCATTCGTGTCTCTGAAATGAATAACATCCCATTTGTCACGCATAAGGCTTGTTTCACGAAACATCGAATCCATTCGAGTTGCCGATTTTCCTGTCCAAAATGCTAAATGATTACATAAAGCAAGATCACTTGCCGAATGATCATCATTGATTAAGCTGCCATTGTATAATGAACGAATTTCATCACCGTTCTTACTGCGAAACATTCTTTCCCATAAAGCATCATTTGAAATTTTAATTTCGTCTTTCTCAAATTCTGCTAAATTTACACGACCTTGAATATCGCTATCATCAAAATACTTTTCGAACACTTCAGCTAGTTCATCCGTACGTTCATATACATCATTAGAATTTTCACGATTCCCGGTAAAGGTAAAAAAACGACCATATGAGTAAATTTCCAAACCATGTTTCGTATTTTTCCGTCCAGTACCTAAAACAGATTGTGGAAGGTTCCCTTTGATGATGATGTGAATCCCTTTCCCTGACGGTGAGAATTCTGTGTAACTATCTAATGTATCGATAACCTCTGTCGCCAAAGTATTTGTTTTTTCGTCTACAACACACTTATCAATATCAATTCCGATATAGTTATCCTGCCTACTAAACACAAACCCTATGCCATCATAGTCACCTTCTAAATAGAATTTGACTGCTGTTGCAAATGTCGACCAGGTGCTTCTATTGTTTGCTTGCGCCATTTCACCATCTACTTGATACGGTACTTTTGTTGGCTTATTATTTCGGGTTTCAAACCTCCACAAAATCCATTGAGGAAGGGCTTTTAACTCAGCAGGAATTTCATTAAAATTGTATGGATTTTCTTTCATTTCGCCCTCCAATTAGCTTTTTAGGGTATAAAAAAGAGAAGTCGGCAAAACCAACCTCTCTATTTAGTTATTTAGAATGGTAAATCTTCATCACCAACAGTAACCGGTGCACTTGTTTGCATTGGTGGGTTCACCTTTGAAGTGCTATAACTCGATACTTTTGGAAATACACGACCATCATTTTTTTTATCATGCGTTATATAAACGTTTAAGTGTTTATTGAAAACATCTTTCGCCATTTGCTCAGGAGTTTGAGGATTATAATTATTCGGCAAACCACAAGCTAAGAAAAATGATTTAGCAATCCCTCTAGCTGTTGGATGTTCAAAAGTAAATGTTGTATATTGAACTTTTTGACCTTGATGATTTTGCGGAACATCTGAACGAATTTCAAAATCCACTGTTAATTTAATTTTATTATTTTGTGTTAAACCGTTAACCGCATTTAATACAACCACTTCATAATTCCCTACTTCAATTAATGAAAAACCTTTTACTTCTTCTACTTCATCCATTTTGAAAAATGACATTATAATCTCTCCCTGTTATTTGATTTTATTTATTTTGTGGATGACACTATTAATTCTTCTTGTACGCAACCTTGACGTGCATCTAAATGATTCTTGGCATAAACACTTTGATCACCTTCTAAGATGAATCCTCGTGTACCATCAGCTTTTTTAACTAATCTTCCAACAACATGAACAATTCCCATAATGTGATTAACAATCTTATCTCGAATATCTGGAATGAATTGTGTATATTGCTGACCATCATCATGAATGATAGTTCTTGTTGTCTCCCAAGCTGTGAAAATAACATTTGCATCTAATGAATTAAATGTTTCTACTAACTTTAAAAGATGGTTATCTAGTAAAGCGTAGTCCTTTAATTCCGGCATACCGCTTTTTGTCTTTTCGCCTTTTTTAAGCAACCATAACTTTTGATAATGCGTTAGGTTATCAATAAAAATGTTGTCGTATTTTCCATTGCTTGCTTTTGCGAGTGCGTAAAACTGTAGGATGCTATCATGTGGGTTTTCACCATCAATTTTAGCTACATCTACATTGTCATAACCTGATAACACTTGGCTTGTCCCATCGATATCAAATACCAATATTTTTCCTGGTAACAGTCCAGCAACTGTTGTTTTTCCGTTACCTGGTTTTGAATAGATAATGACTTTTGCCTTTTTACTTTTGGTAATTGCAGCACCGTTTGTGATTTCCATTTCGTTTACACCTCCACACTATAAGAAATAGATTCGGGTTTAATCGTCACCCCTGGAACAATTTGACCATCCTCATCCACAACAACTTTCTCGCCACTAATTTCTTCAATCTTGAATTTCTTCTTCAAATCACCCCACTTCACTTCTGTCTTTAAACAATCATCAAGTTCATTTTCAATAGCGTATTGAAGTAACTGCTCCTTATCCTGTTGTTCCGGTGTTTCCTTACTCTTACGAGTTTTAGATTTACCGTAAGGTGTACTAATTGTTTTCTGCTTTGGATCCGTGGCAAGTTGTTCCGCATGGTAACGTCTGATATGGCTTTCAAAGAAACTAATGCTATCGTGGATAGGCTTTAATTCTTTTTGTTCCCATTGTGCAATACGATCACGTTCAACATTTGCTAACGTTGTGACTTTCTTTTCTTCTGCTTTAAGTGCAGTCAATTTACGGAATGCCCAGTTAAGGCTTTCCAAATCACTAATTTCAAATTTTCGCTCCGCATCTTGTAATTCATCAACTTCCGCCAATTCAATTGCTTGTAATGAGTTCATCAATATTACCTCCAAATTTATTTATTAGTTCTTCTTCAGTGTGAAGGGAAAAATACGTTAAACCGTTTTTTGTAAAAGTAGCTTCAAAAGGATATTCCGAACAATCACGCTTCACTACTTCTAGATTTCCTTGCTCATTCAGGAGTTCTTTAAATAATTGATACCTTACATGTATTCGGTTGTGATAGACACCTAAGATGCCATTGTCCTGCGCTAAACGAACAGCTTGTACACATTCCTCAATTTTTTTAATCATTTTGCACCACTTCATAATCCACAGTTTTTCTAACGAATACACCGCCATATTGGAAAGATAATTCCTTCGCTGTATCGTAATCAAATTCCGTAGCATCATTTATATTTTTAGAGAAGTTTGCAATAAACAGACCATTAGAGACAAACAGTTTCCCTACCATTACCAAATATGAAGTTTTCACTTCAAATTGCTCATTCATTTAAGACGCTCCTTTACACGAATAAATTTCATGCTATAATGACTTTGAATTTTGTTTTTCTAAATCACCTGTTGGCGCAGGTGGTTTTTTATTGTGCTTGAAAGCATTCAACATTTTGTTGATCAATTAAATAAGACTTCAAATTATTCTCAAGTACAATATGTTCACCGAATTTGTAATAAACATCATCCGTTTTAATTTCTTCACCAAACACATCTTCAATTGGATGATCGTCTTGCTTAACAACTTTGTGTTCCTTTTCCTCTGGATACTCCACAAATATCGCATCAACGTTGCAATCATTTAAATGAAGCAAATGCTTGTTAAGCCCTTCTGTATTCCACTCGACTTGCGACATAGCACCAAAACCATTTTTAAATGTTTTAAATTCATTAGCTGTAAAACTTGCTGTAGCACCTGATTTAAAAATCACTGTTACTTCCTTCATTTAACTCATCTCCCCTCAATTAGAAACCTTACGGTTCATTTCATATAATTTACGTTTTGCTTCTAATTCCATAGCAATCATTACAGATGGATTATTACGCATCTCAGCACACTCTTTTCTTATTTGAGCAGCTTTCATTAATTTACTTGCGGATAAAACACCATTCATGATTTATCACCTCTTTTCTTTTCTGATTCTTTATCTTTACGAGCAGCCAATATACGAGGTACCGATGTTTTCATAAAAAACTCTGCCATTTTTAATGCTGTTTCCTCGCTTGGTGGATTATCCAATATTGTGCGTTTCACTTTCTACTACCTCCACCCCTAAAACTTCATGTTTCATGAAGTTTGTTGGTAAAAAAATTTCTCCGATCTCCGCACCGAAATATTGAGCGATTAAGAACATTTCATTGGCTTTAAATTGAGTAACACTATGCTCTTTGTTTATGTATGTTCTTTTATCAATGCCCAATAATTCAGCCATATCTTTTTGAGTCAACCTTTTACTCATACGAAAAGATATTAATTTATCTTGCAACTTTGTTCACCTCCTTGCTAACGTACTTCATGATACATGAAAAAATGACAAGTTTCAACAATTATTTTCATGTTTTATGAAATTTATTGTTTAAAACTTCATGAAATGTGGTATAATGTATTTAGAGAGGCGGTGAAACTTCATGAAACAAGATATTTCTAAATATGTAGGACAACAGATAAAGAACTATAGGAAGCTAAAGAAGATGACTCAAAAGGAATTAGGTTTACGAATTGGAAAAAAACATAATACAATTTCATCTTATGAAAATGGAACAAATGAACCTGAACAAGATGCACTATTTGCAATAGCAAATGCACTAGATGTATCAATCAATGACTTGTTTCCTTCGACAATGGAACCTTATATGCCCACTAAGGAAACAGCTCATATAATAAATGAATCTCAATATAATTATTTTCCAACATCAATTTCAGCCGGTCTCCCACTATGTGTTGATTCAATATCAGATAATGAACTTGAAAAAATATCAATACCAAATTCATTAATGGGTAAATGGGCTGGAAACAAAGATGTATTCGTAACAAGAGTTAATGGTGATTCAATGAATAGAGTTATCCCACATTGTTCTATAATTGTGGTGAAAACTGTAGAGTTATCAGATCTCAAAAATGGAGATATAGTTGTTTTTAGTAACGGCGGAGACTACTCTGTTAAAAGATTTTTCCATGATAAAGAAAATGAGCGTGTAATATTTAGACCTGACTCATACGATAACAGATTCTTTGATTACACGGTTTCTTATGAAAATGCTAAGAACTTAAAAATACACGGAAAAGTAGTTCTTTACATCGTAGAGTTAGACTAGTTAAATCCTTAGCGCTAGGAATTTAATGGACAGCCCGTACAGCTGTCCTCTTTTTTAAAAGGAGAGATAAATAGTGACTGTTGGAATTTATATAAGAGTAAGCACTGAGGAACAAGCACGAGATGGCTTCTCTATTTCAGCTCAACGTGAGAAATTAAAAGCGTATTGTGTGGCACAAGACTGGGATAGTTTTAAATTTTATGTGGATGAAGGTGTATCAGCAAAAGATACAAATCGACCACAATTAAATATTTTATTAAATCATATTAAGCAAGGCTTAATTACTACTGTTCTCGTTTATCGTTTAGATCGTTTAACTCGTTCTGTTATGGATCTATACAAGTTACTTGATACATTTGATCAATATAACTGCGCTTTTAAATCAGCCACAGAAGTTTATGACACTTCCACAGCGATGGGAAGGATGTTTATTACAATTGTTGCGGCTTTGGCACAATGGGAAAGAGAAAATTTAGGTGAACGTGTTCGAATGGGTCAATTAGAAAAGGCACGTCAAGGAGAATATTCAGCAAAGGCTCCATTTGGCTTTGATAAAAATGACCACAGCAGACTTGTTATAAATGAAAAAGAAAGTAAAGTTGTTTTAGACATGGTAAAGAAGGTTGAAGAAGGTTATTCTATCAGACAGCTTGCAGAGCGCTTAGATAGCTATGTAAAGCCCATTAGAGGATACAAATGGCATATACGTACCATATTAGATATTCTTTCTAATAACGCCTTGTACGGGGCTATAAGATGGTCTGATGAAATAATCGAAGGAACACATCAAGGAATCATTACTAAAGATAGATTTATGAAGTTGCAAAAAATTTTAGTGAGTAGACAAAACATTAAAAAGCGACAAACACAATCAGTTTTTATCTATCAAATGAAATTAATCTGTCCAAACTGTGGTAATCGTTTAGCTAGCGAACGTTCCATATATTACAGAAAAAAAGATCAAAAACATGTGGAGAATAACCAATATCGTTGTCAAGCATGTGCTTTAAATAAAAAAGCAGCATTTGCTACAAGTGAAAAGAAGGTTGAAAAAGCATTTTTAGATTACATTTATAAATATCGTTTCAAACAAATTCCACAATTTAAAAAAGAAGATGATGAATTCAACATTTTAAAGAAACAGTTAGCTAAAGTAGAACGACAAAGAGATAAATTCCAAAAAGCCTGGTCTAATGATCTAATGACAGATGAAGAGTTTACAAATCAAATGAAGGAAACAAAAGGTGTATTAGAAGCAATCAAAGAAAAACTAAATTCGTTGAACCTTAATAAAAACGAGGAGATAGATAATGACATTCTAAAAGAAACTATAAATAATATCAAAGATAACTGGTCAAACCTATCCCCTACTGAAAAAAGACAATTTATGAATATGTTTATCGAGAGTATCAAAATTGATAAAGAAGAAGGATCTACAGAAGTTTTAGATATAGTATTTTTTTAGTATTTATGTTACATTTACACAAACAAAATGCTCTTGTTGTAAAAAGCGCATCTCTTCCATCATATAACTAGCGCAATCTTCTGGACTTCGAATGCTATAGCGATTTTGGTACTCTAAACGTACCATTCTTCTTCCTAGTTCAAAAGCAGCAATTAACTGAGAAGCCTTTGCTACTCCTACCCCATGAATACTTGTCATCTCTTCTATTGTAGCATCTTTCAACATTCGTAATCCGTCAAAATGATATAAAATTTGATCGGCTAATGTTAGAACAGACTCTTCTTTAGAGCCCGTTCTAAGTAACACTGCAAGAAGTTCCCGATTCGCTAAATTGCTTGCCCCTTCTACTAATAAGCGTTCCCGTGGTTGCTCTTCTTTCAAAACATCACGAATGCCGTTCATATTTTCACTCCTTTTTCAATTTTCCGCAAAGAAAACCCCATGCAATTTCACGCATGGGATTCATCACTATCGAACTGTTTTAATTCACGAACAAGACGTGCAATTGGTAATCCGACTACACTGTAGTAATCTCCTTGAATATGTTGAACAAAGATGGAACCTTTTCCTTGAATGCCGTAACTTCCAGCCTTATCAAGCGGTTCTTTCGATGCAATATAGGCATCAATCTCTTCCTCTGTTAACTCCCAAAATATAACTTCTGTACGCTCATAGAAAGTTACTGTTTTTTCTTTTGAAATAAGTGCAACACCTGTATATACTTCATGTGTTTTTCCTGATAATAGTTGCAGCATTTCTTTTGCCTCCGCCTCATCAGAAGGCTTACCAAGAATACGCGATTCATATGTAACAATTGTGTCTGCACCTAATACCACACAATCACCATGATTATCTGCTACAGCAGACGCTTTTTGCAAAGCGAGTGACATCACAATATCAGCAGGTGATGAATATGCACCGATTGTTTCTTCTACTTCACTTACAACAATTTCAAATGGTACATCTGCTAGTTCAAGTAATTCCTTTCGACGCGGTGACCCAGATGCTAAAATAAGTTTCTTCATGTGTTCTCCTTTCTTACATAAAGCAGAAAAATATAGCTTGATCGTATCAAACAAATACCTTTCCTACAAATTATAAAAACATTATTTTCTTTTTAGGAAATGATATTTTCTCACCATAAGTTTATACCTGCTATAGCGAGAAAATATTTCTATAGATATATCATTCAAAAGAAAAGAAAGAAGTATACACTTCTTCCCTCCCACTCCATTATCCTACTCTTTTTCTTTTTGCGAAACCACTTTTTCATAAGAAAGTAAACCATCAATAATAACTTGATTCAATTTAGCTATCGCTTCTTTATCAGTCTTTCCCTCTTTTATTGTTTGCATAGCTACTGATGCATACGTATATATTTTTTTTACGTCCTCACCCTTAATTGATTTTTCTTCTTTTTCAATTACCTTCCATTCTTTCTCAATGGCTTCTATTTCTTTTTGATTACTTTTACTTCCAGATTGTATACCGGTCAAGTATTTCACAAAATGAACGTATAAAGGCTGTAACTTACTTAACAACGGACCAGATTCTTTATCGTTTTTCAGCAATGCTTGATCTGTAATTTCCCATTTCTTTTTCAAAACTGATACGCCATCTTTTTTATATTGTCCGACTAATTGATCTATGGATTGCTCGTTACTAGAAATTCCAACTACAAGTGAATACTTTTCACCGTTCTGTTTCACGGCCGCTACGCCTCCATTATCTTTCCACTCCTGAATAGCTGCCTGTCCTTTTTCTTCAGAAGAATAAAGACCACCTTGCACGAAATATAAGGTAATTGGTTCTAAGGCAGCACTATTTCCTACTTTCGGTTTTTCTGCTTTTTTCTCTTCAGCCGTTGCTTCTCTTTGCTCTACTCTATTATTCTTTTCTCCACTTGTGACCGTAGCTTCCTGAACCGTACCTTGTCCCGTTAACAAGTGAAGCATCCCCATCCCTAACACTGTGCCAATAATAATTGCGGTAGCAACTATGAAAATCAGTATATTATTCCATTTCTTCTTGCGCTGCTGAATGGATGGTAATTTATTTTTTTGAAACGGCACTACATTTTGCGATGTTTCACTATCCACTACGATCCAATCAAATTCTTCTTTTTTTTTCTTCTTTTCTTCATACTTTGCTTCCGTTCCATTTACTTTAACCGAGATTGTTCGTGATTGCTTGTCCATACCCTCACACCTCACCTCTTATCATTGTCCGCATCATAACATATTCACTTCACAAAAAAACGAGATATTTGTCGGAGGGATTCGTCAAATTTTCCCATATAGTTATCTTATATGTATGCATTTGACTTCATTTGTAGAACAAAAAACTAGGACAGCAACTGCTGTCCTAGTTTTTTTCACGAATGTACTTTCGAACTTCTGAAATGAAATAAAGAGAACCTGTTATGATGAAAACATCCTTTTCTTGAAGAGTATTCATTTTCGTATCAATAGCTTCTTTCCAATTTTCAAAAACTTCTTTTGTTTCCTTACTTGAATGAGCAGCAAGCTCCTTAGCAGAAATCGCTCGATCAAATGTGAATGTTGTAAAAATCATTTCATCTGCTACAGTTTCAAGTGGACCAACCATGTTATCTAATTGCTTATCACCAAGAGCTGTAAATAAAACAATAACATTTTTATCGTTATAATGAGCCTTCACCGTTTTCACAAGACTTGCAATTCCTTCTGGATTATGAGCACCATCTATAATTACGTCAGGTTTACTGTGCAGTCGTTCAAATCGGCCAATCCAATATGCTTCACTTAATCCTACACGAATACGCTCTTCCTCCAGTAAGAATGATAAGTATGTTTTAAGATACATAACCCCCATCAATGCTAGTGCCGCATTTCCTACTTGATGACTTCCTTTCATCGAAATCCGAACTTCCTCAAACGAAGCGAACGGACAAGAAAAGTCAAAGTGTTCTCCATCTTCATCAGAACGTTTATGCACCGCTGTAAATTGCTTTCCGAGTTCGTAAAGGTTTGCATTTTTTTCCTTGGCAACCTTTTGAATAACCCCAAGTGCTTCTTTATCCTGCACACCAGTAATAACAGGAACACCTGATTTAATAATTCCTGCTTTTTCATACGCAATTTCCGCTAATGTATTCCCTAAAATACGCATATGATCATGGCCGACATTTGTAATCACTGTAAGAACTGGATGAACGACATTTGTAGAATCAAAACGACCACCAAGCCCTGTTTCAAACAAAACGATATCGCAGAAGTTTATTTTCCCAAAATAGCAGATTGCCATTACTGTAATAATTTCAAATTCCGTTGCTTCTCCTAAATTTGTTTCATCTAATTTTTCAACAACTGGCTTTACCATATTTACAAGCTCAGTAATTTCTTCATCTACAATTGGTTTTCCATTCACACCAATTCGTTCATTAAACGTTTCAATATATGGAGATGTAAATGTCCCGACCTTATATTTTTCCGCTTCTAGCATATAACGCATATATGTTAAAGTTGAACCTTTTCCATTTGTTCCTGCAAGATGAACACATTTTATATGACGTTCAGGATTTCCAAGCTCCCCTAGCATCCACTGCATTCTTTCTAACCCTGGTTTAATACCAAACTTTAATCGGCTATGAATCCAACCTATTGCTTCTTCGTATGTATGTATCACGTATGCCTTCCCCTTTCAAAAACAACCTTCTTAAACCCTATTATACGCAAATAAAAGAGACTCACCAATATGGTAAGCCTCTTTAAAAAGATTTTTATTTTTGAAGATCAGCTAGACGTTGGCGAACTGCTTCGCGTTTCTCTAAGTAATCTTGCTCTTTTGCACGCTCTCCTTCAATAACTGCTGCTGGAGCTTTTGCTACGAAACCTTGATTTGCAAGTTTCTTCTGTACGCGTTCTACCTCTTTATCGAACTTCTCAAGTTCTTTTTCAAGGCGTGCTTTCTCCTCATCAAGGTTGATTAGATCAGCTAACGGTAAGAATAACTCTGCACCTGATACGATTGCAGTCATCGCTTTTTCTGGCGCTTGTAAATCCGTTTTAATTGTTAATTCACTTGGATTACAGAAACGCTCGATGTAAGAGCTATTTTTTGTAAGTTGTGCTAGTACCGCTTCGTCTTTTGCTTTAATTTGCATTTGAACTTTTTTGCTCATTGGCGTATTTACTTCAGCACGAATGTTACGAACAGAGCGAATGATATCAACAAGAAGGTGCATTTCTGCCGCTGCTTCTTTGTCTTGTAAATCTTCGCGAACTGTTGGCCACGCTGCTACTGTAATAGATTCACCTTCATGAGGTAAGTGCTGCCAAATTTTCTCTGTTACGAATGGCATGAATGGGTGTAATAAACGCATCGTTTGATCTAATACATATGCTAAAACAGAACGAGTTGTTTTCTTCGCCGCTTCATCTTCGCCGTATAACGGAAGCTTTGCCATTTCAATGTACCAGTCACAGAAATCATCCCAAATGAAGTTGTACAGTGCACGACCAGCTTCACCGAATTCATATTTATCCATGTTACGCGTTACACTTTCAATTGTTTCATTTAAGCGAGTTAAAATCCACTTATCAGCAACTGACTTTTCACCAGTTAAATCGATATCTTCGTATTTCATGTCTTCCATATTCATTAATACGAAACGAGACGCGTTCCAAATTTTATTAATGAAGTTCCAAGTAGATTCTACTTTCTCCATGCTGAAGCGTAAATCTTGACCTGGTGCACTTCCTGTTGATAAGAAGAAGCGCATTGCATCTGCACCATACTTTTCGATAACTTCCATTGGATCAATACCATTACCTAAAGACTTACTCATTTTACGTCCTTGCTCGTCACGAACAAGACCATGAATTAATACATCTTTAAATGGACGCTCTCCTGTAAACTCTAGACCTTGGAAAATCATACGGGATACCCAGAAGAAAATAATGTCATAGCCCGTTACAAGCGCATCTGTTGAATAATAGCGTTTGAAGTCTTCATCATTTTCATTTGGCCAACCAAGTGTTGAGAATGGCCATAACGCTGAGCTAAACCATGTATCAAGTACGTCGTTATCTTGGTTCCAGTTTTCGATATCTGCTGGAGCTTCTGTACCTACGTATACTTCACCAGTTTCTTTATGATACCAAGCTGGTATGCGGTGTCCCCACCATAATTGACGAGAAATACACCAATCGTGAATGTTTTCCATCCAGCGTAAGTATGTGTTCTCGAAACGATCTGGTACGAACGTTACTTTTTCTTCTTCTTTTTGTTGCAGAGCAACAGCCTTTTCTGCAAGTGGTGCCATTTTTACGAACCATTGTGTTGATAAGTAAGGCTCAACAACCGCTCCGCTACGCTCACTATGACCCACCGCATGCATATGAGGCTCAATTTCTACTAATACACCTGCTTCTTGTAAGTCTTTTACTAACTCTTTACGGCATTCGAAACGATCCATACCGTTATATTTACCAGCTTTTTCATTCATTGTGCCATCTTCGTTCATTACAAGAATGCGTGGTAAGTCATGGCGATTACCTACTTCAAAGTCATTCGGATCGTGAGCTGGTGTGATTTTTACAACACCTGTTCCGAAATCTTTTTCTACGTACTCATCAGCAATAATGGGAATTTCACGATCTACGATTGGAAGTGTAACTGTTTTTCCGATTAAATGCTTGTAGCGATCATCTTCTGGATGAACTGCTACTGCTGTATCACCAAGCATTGTTTCTGGACGAGTTGTCGCAAGACGAATGTGACCTGAACCGTCCGTTAATGGATAGTTCATATGGTAGAATGCACCTTGAACTTCTTTATGAATTACTTCAATATCAGAAAGGGCCGTACGTGTTGCTGGATCCCAGTTAATAATATATTCACCGCGGTAAATTAAACCTTTTTCGTATAACTGAACGAATACTTTATTAACCGCATCAGATAAGCCTTCGTCTAATGTAAAGCGCTCACGAGAGTAATCTAATCCTAACCCAACTTTTCCCCATTGCTGACGAATGTGAGAAGCATATTCTTCTTTCCATTCCCATGCTTTTTCAAGGAATTTTTCACGGCCAAGATCGTAACGTGAAATACCTTCTTCACGAAGTTTTCCTTCTACCTTCGCTTGCGTTGCGATACCCGCATGGTCCATACCAGGGAGCCATAATACGTCGTATCCTTGCATACGCTTTGTACGTGTTAAAATATCTTGAAGTGTAGTATCCCAAGCGTGACCTAAATGCAGTTTACCTGTTACGTTTGGAGGCGGGATTACAATTGTATACGGTTGTTTTTCCGCATCTCCTTTTGCTTCAAAATACTTGCCATCAAGCCACCATTTATAACGGCCTTCTTCAACGGACATATGATCATATTTAGTTGGTAAATTCTTTTCCATGTTTGACATTATTTTCCCTCCTTCAGAATAAAAAATGTCCCTCATCCAAAAAGGACGAGGGACATCGTGGTACCACCTTTATTTACAAACAAATTCAAAATTTGCTTATACTCTTAATTTGATAACGGACAAATCCGTCTTTTCCTAATGAGAATAAATCCGTTCAGAAAAGATACTCCAGGGCTACCTTCTAACATGACTATCTAGAGAACCTCACAGCTAATAATTCTCCTCTCTGCAGACGTTTAATGTTATACTCTTCCCCTTCAACGTATTTATATAATTGTTATTTATTATATACAATAGTGTAAAAAACGAAACCATATTCGTCAAGATAAAAATATTTTTCATCAAATTTCTACAGTTGATAGATGCTATAATTTCCTATCATCTAAAAATCAGTGTGCAATCGTCAATTAGCGGAAGCATTTTTTTATAGCATATGTATGAAAAATGAAAAAAGCAGCACAAGCACCTTAGGTACTTATCCTGCATACTGTAATATTGCACCTTCCCCTTCAAGATTAATGTGTAGCAAATGCTTTCTGTACGGAGGAATGATTGATTATGCGACGATACCGACGCACCTACAATTTTTCAGCCCCTTCATGGGTTAGGAATTTACAAACGATTTTTTCTGATTTTGCCATTCCACTTACTATTTTTCAAGGAATTCGCACATTACTACTTCCAACCTTCTTAGATTTCATCATCCTTATCATCTTTGTTGTAGCAACAATTCGCTTACATTTTCAGCCGTAGCCTCAAGAATACTTGAGACTACGGCTGTTGCTCGTTCCCTTGCTGCGCAGCTTGTAATTGTGAAATGAAATATTCTACATTACTTACAAGCCAATGGGCTTGCTGTAACATTTTCACACCTTGAAGTTCTTGCTTTTCACCACGACTCTTCTGTTTACTTGTATAAGATTGGATTTGCCGAATAAACGGGGACGGATATGTTAGATAAGCAAACATAAGAAGTTGCTCTTCTTTCGTAAACGGAAAATTCTTTTGATACACCTGATACCATTCGAAACGATCACTTCTCGCAATTGGATATGTGTTTAATGAGCGGGAATAAAAACGGACAAGATCTTGAACTGGTGTTGCAAACCCCGACCTTTCTAAGCTAATAAAATAACCGTTTCGTTCATAATCAAATAAAAAATGATTCATCGATACATTGCCATGAATAAAAGAAACTCGTGTTTTTTCTTTCTCTTTCATCGCTTCATGCCACTCCGAAAGCTGTTTCGTTGCAAATTCACGTGCCCTCATCACATGATGAAAATACGTACAGTACTGTAGTTCAAACGGAGACATATACCATTTTGCCTCAGACTCTACAAGGAATTCCTCTAAGAACTCCCCATCTTTCTCCCAACGATCAGAGATATTTGTATAATGATTCTCTAGCACTTCTTCAGTATACGTTTCTTCTTTTACCGTTCTTTGATGAAGTAGCGCTAGCGTCTGAAACATTTTATGATATTGATCATTGTCCTCTCCACTTCCTTCTGCTCGCTCCAACCAAGGCATTAAATAATAACTATATGTTTCGTCGCTCAAAATATGATTTCCATCTGTTGCATGATAAATCGGTGCATAATGTGTAAATCCCTTTTCTCGTAAAAATTGAACATGATACATTAAATTATTTCGTTTCAATCGATGAGATGGTAATTTTTTCAATGCATATGGACCTTGATTCGTATACATTTTTATGACACTTCCGTGCTCTTCCATATGATGGACGTCCAATTGATATCGCTGTACAATTGGGGCATAACGATCTCGCAATTCTATATCCATACGAATGATCCTTTCTCATTCAAAAACGTAAAATAAAATTCCTTTTAACTGAAACAATCGATTTCTATAGAAATACAGCTTGAAAAACCGACATATAAAACCTAACCTTTAAGTGGGAAAAAGCATCCGGCCAAGCATAAAAGCGGTCAGTGCCTTTTTTCGCCCCATGCCGGGTGAAAATGAGTGGAGATTCCTTTTATTTTCATAGCTGCGACTTATATGTCAGAAAATCAAACTGGATATATATCTATGCACATATAAAATGAACCCCCCACTGATTATAAGCCCACGAATAGCGGAGTAAAAAGAAAAGAGGTGAAGAAGAAACTTCTTCACTCACTTTGTTTTCACTCTTGACACAGGTATATATATAATTTGCCCTGCGGTTAAATATACTTCATCTGTTTGATTCACGCGATGTAGATGCTGGACAGATGTTTCATACCGCTCCGCAACCGATTCAATTGTATCCCCTTCTTGCACGAAATACATACGTAATTTCGTAAATTCTTCTTCCGGCTCTTTCGTAAACAATTTTGTTAAGTATAATGCATTTTCATCCCGTTGTGAGTAAGATGTCTCCTCTTGCTCTTCCTGTAATTTCTCCGCTTGCTTTTTCTTAAAATCCTTCCGCCCGAACAATTCAAATTGAGGTGTCGTTTCTTTCACTTCTTCTCGTTCTTCCTCTTCCTGCTCTTCTAAATCTACTACCTCTTCTTCTAATTCTTGTTCCTTACGCTCCTCTAATTGGAAAGGCTCAAATGCATAATCCTCCCATCCATCTGATTCTGTATGAACTGTTACTTCTTCCACTTCCACTTCCACTTCCACTGGTGCTTTATCCTCATCCACCGCTTTTGCTTCCTCAATTCTATCAACGTCCACATCCTCTATCTCTTCCTCGTGCACTTCATTCTGTATTCTCTCGTCTTCGCATAATCCAGATATCGATATATCTGCTAATAATTGCAGGCAACCACTTTCCTTTAATTCATAATCAAATTCCTCAATGGAAACATACAATTCTTCAACTTGTTTCACTCGGTTTCGCGGAATCGAAATTTCTAACGGAAAAGAGTGTACAAGTTCGTTTACACCATCTTCTCGCGTTTCTACATAATCAATGGATTTCGCTGGAGATAAATCTCGTAATGAAAACGCAGAATCATCTTGCCTTGCAACGTATTCCCCCGTTAAATCCAATTGCCCTCTCACAATTACTTCGTATTCAAGCTCTTCTATCTCAACGTCTGGATCTAACGAAATTGACAAAAGTTCTTCGACTTCCTGTCCTTTTTGGAACCAAACCGATTCTTTTAATGAAAAACGTAATGAATGATCAGTTGCCACCTCTTTTTCCCCCTCCCAAACTGTATGTCATTACAGATTTATGTACCTAAGAGTCATTTTATGAGTAAAAAATCAAACTACACATGAGGACTTCCTATTCATTTTTCATATACCGGCGTTTTTTAATATATCGACCATTAAACGTCACATATCGGAACTTCGACAATATACAACATAACAAAAAGGTTGTCAGAACTCTCCCTGACAACCTTTTTTCCTTTACGCTTTTAATTTTGACATGGCAATTTCTGCTGCTGCAATCGTTGCCTCAATATCTGCATCACTATGAGCTGTTGATAAGAATAAGCCCTCAAATTGAGAAGGTGGTAAGAATACACCTTGTTCTACCATTTCACGATAGTAAGCTGCGAAAAACTCTAAGTTTGAAGTTTTCGCTACATCATAGTTAATAACTGGTTCATTCGTGAAGAATATACCAATCATTGAACCCGCACGATTTATATGATGCGGAATACCATATTTTTCAGCCGCTTTACGCAAACCATTTTCTAACATTTCAGCTTTACGCTCAAACTCTTGATAACATTCCAGTGTTAATTGTACTAATGTTTCATAACCTGCTGTCATTGCAAGAGGGTTACCAGATAATGTACCTGCTTGATAAATTGGTCCGCTCGGTGCAACTTGGCGCATGATTTCTGCTTTACCACCGTATGCTCCTACTGGTAGGCCACCTCCAATTACTTTTCCTAAACAAGTTAAGTCAGGCGTTACACCGTAATAACCTTGGCCACAATTATAAGCAACGCGGAATCCTGTCATTACTTCATCGAAGATAAGTAGTGCACCATTTTGCTCTGTTACTTCACGAAGTCCTTCTAAAAATCCTGGCTGAGGTGGTACAACCCCCATATTTCCCGCTACTGGCTCTACAATCACACAAGCGATATCGTCACCGAATTGTTCGAAAGCATATTTTACGCTCTGTAAATCGTTATACGCTACTGTAATCGTATTTTGCGCTACACCTTCAGGTACCCCAGGGCTATCTGGTAAACCAAGCGTTGCAACACCAGAACCAGCTTTAATTAATAATGAATCGCCATGACCATGGTAACAACCGATAAATTTCAAAATTTTATTACGACCTGTGTAACCACGTGCTAAACGAAGTGCACTCATTGTTGCTTCCGTTCCAGAGTTTACCATACGCACGATTTCAATAGACGGCACACGCTCAATTACAAGCTGCGCTAATTTATTTTCAATTTCTGTCGGCGCACCAAAGCTTGTTCCTTTTTCAGCAACAGCTTTTAATGATTCTACAACACGGTCATTTGCATGTCCGTGAATAAGAGGTCCCCATGATAATACGTAGTCGATGTATTCATTCCCATCGATATCGTACACTTTAGAGCCCTTTCCGCGCTCCATAAAGAGCGGATTCATACCAACAGATTTAAATGCACGAACCGGACTGTTTACGCCACCAGGCATTAAATCTTGCGCCGCCGTAAATGCTTCAATCGATTTATCAAATTTTTTCATTATTGTGCGCCTCCTTCTTGTAACCATCGTGCTGCATCTTTCGCATGATACGTAATAATTAAATCTGCTCCTGCGCGTTTCATGCTTAATAGTTTCTCAAGTACAATGTCTTTTTCATTAATCCAACCATTTTGCGCTGCTGCTTTAATCATTGAATATTCTCCACTCACGTTATAAGCAACGATTGGCAAATTGAAATTATTTTTCACATCGCGAATAATATCTAAGTAAGAAAGAGCTGGTTTTACGATTAAGAAATCTGCCCCTTCCATTACATCCGATTCAGCTTCACGGAGTGCTTCCATGCGGTTTGCTGGATCCATTTGGTACGTTTTACGATCACCAAATTGCGGTGCACCATGTGCTGCATCGCGGAATGGTCCGTAAAATGCCGATGAATATTTCACCGCATATGACATAACCGGCACGTGCGCAAAACCGTTCTCATCTAATGCATGGCGAATCGCCGTTACAAATCCATCCATCATGTTAGATGGTGCAATAATATCTGCTCCTGCTTTCGCTTGGCTTACTGCAGTTTTCGCAAGAACTTCTAATGATTCATCATTTAAAATAATTCCATCCTCAATAACACCGCAATGACCATGGCTTGTATATTGGCATAAACATGTATCTGCAACTACTACTAACTCTGGGAACTGCTCTTTAATTTGTTTGATTGCACGTTGTACAATACCGTGCTCACAAAATGCAGAAGAGCCAACTTCATCTTTTTCAGCAGGTAAACCGAATACGATAACAGAACGAATACCTAAATCTACAACTTCTTGCATTTCAGCTTGCAGAAGATCTAAAGAAATTTGGTATACATCTGGCATAGAAGGAACTTCGTTACGAACATTCTCTCCTTCTAATACAAAAATAGGATAAATAAAATCTTCTGTATGTAAAAATGTTTCACGTACAAGCGCACGCATATTTCCACTTTGTCTTAAACGACGGTGACGATTAAATTGTAAAGAACTCATAGATTTCTGTCTCCCATTCTTTTATTTAGATTATGCATTTTGATTATATTTTGAAATGCATTGTATTAACGCTTCTATTGTATATTCTTTTGGAACAATTACATCAGCAAAATAACGCATTGCCTCTTGCTCTGTTATCGGTCCTATACAAGCAATTGTACATTTTTTTATCCATTCTCTCCAGTTTGTGCCCTCGAGTAATGTCACAAAGCTTGTAACGGTAGAAGGACTTGTAAATGTAATAGCGTCTACCTTACCTGATTCTAAAGCTGAGATGAGATCTTGTTGTTTCTTATCATTTGTTTTTGTTTCATATACAACAAGTTCCTCTAAGAACACTCCTAATTCCCGGAGTTTAATCGGAATCACATCTCTAGCTAAATTCCCTTTTGGAAATAAAATGTGTTCCTTACCACTTAATTCTCTTACAAATTCTTCCGCAAAGGTTTCAGCAACAAACGCTGTTGGAATAAAATGAACCTCATAACCCCGCTTTTCTAACTCTTGTCCTGTTTTCACCCCTACTGCAGCAATGCGAACATTAGGCGGTATTTTCTGACACAAACCATCTAAAAAAAATCCCACACCATTTTTACTCGTAAAAATAACCCAGTCATATGTGTGCAGTTGCTGCAGCACTCCTTGAAATTCTTTCTGCGATACACCTTCTATATGCAAAAGCGGAATTTCCAATGGAATTCCGCCCTCTTTTTTCACCGCTGCACTCATTTGTTTTGCTTGATGCTGGGCACGCGTAATCAGTACTGTTTTGCCAGCAAGAGCATCCATGATTACTGTTGCTCCTTATTTGCAGCGAGAATGAGCTCTTTTGCTCCTTGCTTAATTAAACGATTAGCTGCCTCTAAGCCAACTTGCTCTGAATCTACACCTGTAACTGTTTCTTTTAACAAAACAGAACCATCCATAGAGCCGACAAGAGCTGTTAATTCAATTTCATTATTCTCCTGAAGTATTGCGTATCCAGCAATCGGTACTTGGCAGCCACCTTCAAGTTTATGCAGGAATACTCGTTCAGCCGCCACTGTTCGTTCTGTTACAACATCATTCATATGTGATAATAATTGCAATAAATCTTCATCACCCTCACGACATTCAATTGCTAAGGCCCCTTGCCCTACAGCCGGTACACATAATGTTTCATCTAAATGTTCCGTAATGACTTCATCATCCCATCCCATTCTCTGTAACCCAGCTGTTGCTAAAATGATTGCATCATAGTCTTCTTCTTTTAATTTACGTAATCTCGTATCAATATTACCGCGAATCCACTTCACTTGTAAGTCTGGTCTAGCAGCGAGTAACTGTGCACTTCGTCGTAAACTACTTGTCCCAAGAACCGCACCTTCTGCTAAGTCCTCAAATGATTCCCCGTTTTTTGAAATGAACGCATCACGTGGATCGACACGCTTCGGTATACACCCAATTGTTAATCCATCTGGAAGTATAGCTGGCATATCTTTCATACTATGTACAGCCATATCGATTTCTTTCGTAAGCAATGCATGTTCAATTTCTTTTACAAATAAACCTTTTCCACCTACTTTGGAAAGTGTTACATCTAAAATAACATCGCCTTTTGTAACAATTTCTTTCACTTCAAATTCATATGGTAAGCCAAGCGCTTTTAACTGATCAATAAACCAATTTGTTTGCGTTAATGCTAGCTTACTCTTTCTCGAACCGACAATAATTTTGCGCATAATTTTCTCTCCTCATTATAAATACCAAAAGTGGAAGTTTGATAAACTGCTCAATAGGAAAATGTTGACTAACATAACGAGAAAGGCACCAATGTTCCAATTTATAATCTTCTTACCTTGCAATATATCTGATCCTCGTAAATATAAACCCATGCAATATACAAATAAAACAACAAAAGACCCGATTACTTTCGTATCATACCAATGGAAATTATCTAACTTTGTATATCCCCATATACATCCAAGTAAAATAGCTAACAAGAAAAAAGGAACAGAAAATAGATTTAGTCCATAAGACATCGACTCAAGCTTTGGTAAATTCCCCAACCTTCTTAATCTTGCATTCCATTTTTTCTGTTTTAATAATCGATATTGCAGTAAGTACATAATAGAAAAAATAAACGAAACCGTAAATGCCGCATAGGAAATAATCGCCATTCCTACATGTACGTATACAAGTTCTGAAACTAATTGATGCGCAAGTACCGGTGACATTTTTCCGAGCGGAGTAAAAATAGAAAAAGCGCTTACGCCAAACGCAATGACATTTGTAAAAAAGACTAAAAAGTCAATGCGCATAAATCGATTGATTACGAGCGACATTGTAATTAATAACCACACATAGAAATAAATCCCCGACAATAACGTTAAAATCGGATGCGTCTCTGATTCCGTAGCCCGAAGTAACATAAAAATAGACTGTAATATCCATACAATTGCAAGTAACCAAAAAGCAATTCGATTCGCCTTTCGGTTACTCTGGAAATAATCTATAAAATATAAACTAATGCTACAAGCATATAAAATAATTGCGATATGATAAATAATACTATTATTTAAAAAGCCCATCCGATCATCCTTCCGGTTATAAAGATGGAACGGATGCTGTCCACGCTCGTTTATGTTCTCGTTCTTCCGTATGTTCCACAACCTCTTCTTGCACTTCTAAATCAAAAATTTTCGCGAATAAAGCGAGCTTTTCCGTAGCTCCCTCTTCGGCCGCTAACTCTTTCGCTACTAAAATCGGATCCTTTAGCAGTTGATTAATAATACTTTTCGTATGCTTACTAATTACTTTTTTCTCACGATCACTCAGCGTTGGAATTTTCCGCTCCAGACTTTGCATTGTATCACTTTGAATTGCTAAAGCTTTATCACGAAGAGCTGCTATCAAAGGAACAACACCAAGCGTATTTAGCCAAGCTTTAAATATAATGATTTCTTCTTCAATCATAAGTTGAATTTTTTCCGCTTCTTTTAAACGCTCAGCACGGTTTGCTTCGACTACGCCTTGCAGATCATCAATATCATACAAGAAAGAACCTTCTAGCTCATCAATTGCTGGATCAATATCGCGCGGCACTGCAATATCCACCATAAATAGCGGGCGTCCACAGCGCATCCGTTCTACTCTTGTCATCATTTCTTTCGTAATGACATACTCTGATGCACCTGTTGAACTAATTAAAATATCCGCTTCTAATAATGCACATTGTAATTCACTTAAAGGTTTTGCATGCCCCATATATTTCTCAGCCATTGTTTCCGCTTTCGTAAATGTACGGTTCATAACTGTTACTTTACTTGCTCCGCTTCCATATAAGTTTTGCAGTGCAAGTTCACCCATTTTTCCAGCGCCAAGAATTAAAACGTGACAATCTGTTAAATCGCCAAAAATTTTCTTTCCAAGCTCAACTGCAGCATAGCTAACAGACATTGCACTTTCACCAATTGTTGTTTCTGAATGCGCACGCTTTGCTAGCGTGATTACTTGTTTAAACAATTCATTAAAAATCGTACCTGTTGCTTTTACCTCTTGCGCTTCTAAGAAACTATTACGAATTTGGCCTAAAATTTGTGTTTCTCCGACCACCATAGAATCTAATCCGCACGTTACACGGAATAAATGTTCAATGGCACCATCTTGTTCAAAAATAGACAAGTATGGTGAAATCTCTTCTATCTCGAGCTGAAACCAATCAGCTAAAAACTTTTTAATGTAATATCGTCCCGTGTGTAATTGATCGACGACAGCATAGATTTCTGTGCGGTTACACGTTGATACAATGACATTTTCTAAAACGCTCTTTTGATTTTGTAATATTGTCATTGCCCGTTCTAGCTCTGCTGCCTGAAATGTGAGTTTCTCACGAAATTCTACAGGGGCTGTTCGATAATTTACACCAACAACAAGAATATGCACGCAGCATGTCCCCCTTCAACCGTTTTATCACCTTAACTACTATCATAATACAACTTTCTTGTTATGAATCTGACAATCGTGTGAACATCAACAATTTTTTTCTGATCTTCACACCTAGCAGGAAATAGGTTACTCAGCTAACTATACGAATACAAATTGAAAAACCAACATCAAACCTTTCTTTAGGTGGGAGAGAGCAGCTAGCCATGCATAGAAGCGGTCAAACCCTCTTTCTGCCCCATTCCATGTAAAAACAAAAAAGAAAGCAAGTAGATGTCACCTTTTGTTCTTCCTAGCAGCAACTTATATGTTAGAAAATCAAAATGTATATACACCTTACTTTATAATCATTATAAAATAATAACTCTATTTGTACGTTACCAAAAAAATCTGTCAGAATCAAGTGATGGAAACTATTCCATAAGAATTGGAAGGCTACCTTTTTTATCTTCTTTCATAATACAGAAAAATATGTATGATTGTTCCAAAATGTAACAACTTCTTTCATGTGACACATTACTCAAAATTTTTTCGTTGCAATGTATTTGACATCTCATTTCTTTTTCGTTATATTAATTTTACAAAATTAAATTGTGCACAACTTAAAAAGGAGGGATGTTCATGAAAGAGAATCCTTTACATCTCGATAATCAACTTTGTTTTTCTATTTATGCCTGTTCTAAAGAGGTAACACGCTTTTATCGGCCTTATTTAGAAGAAATGGGTATTACGTATCCACAGTACATTACATTATTAGTGCTTTGGGAGCAAGATGGATTAACTGTAAAAGAAATTGGCGAACGTCTATTTTTAGATTCAGGTACATTAACACCTATGTTAAAACGCATGGAAACATTAGAATTAGTTAAACGCGTTCGTTCTAAGGAAGATGAACGCAAAGTGTGCATTGAACTAACCGAAGAAGGGCACGCTTTAAAAGAAAAAGCATGTTCATTGCCAAAAACTATGGCTACCAATTTAGGAATTACAGAACAAGAATATCGATCATTATTAATTCAATTAAATAAATTAATGGAAACCATGCAAACAATCAATGATAGAAAAGGGGAATAAATATGGAAAAATTATATACAGCAACAGTAACTGCGACAGGTGGAAGAAATGGGAAAGTTGTTTCAGATGACGGCATTCTAAATCTTGATGTAAAGATGCCAAAAGCATTAGGCGGTATGGGCGGAGAAGCAACAAACCCAGAACAATTATTTGCAGCTGGATATGCAGCATGCTTTGATAGCGCTCTGCAGCTTGTAATTCGTACAAAACGTGTAAAAGTAGAAAGTACGGAAGTGACAGCTCACGTTTCCATTGGAAAAGATACAGATGGTGGGTTTGGGTTATCTACTGTACTTGATGTACGCGTTGCTGGTGTTTCTCATGATGAAGCACAAGAGCTTGTTGAAGCTGCACATGGTGTATGTCCGTATTCAAAAGCGACTAGAGGGAATATGGAAGTTACATTAAACGTACTGTAAGAAGATGTTCAAAAAATCCGGCAAAGATAGCTTTCATATTTCTTTATCCTCCTTTTTGAACTTATACCGTAAAAAACAAAAAACGCGCGACGAATCGTCACGCGTTTTTTGTTTTTGTAAACTTATGAATGGCTTTCCACGCTTCTTCTTTTCCAAGTCCTGTTTCTGATGAAAATAAAACGATTTCATCACCTTGTTCAATATCGAGCGTTTCTTTCACAACCTTCAAATGCTTTTGCCATTTCCCTTTCGGAATTTTATCGGCTTTCGTCGCAATGATAATAGTTGGAATTTCATAATGCTTAAGGAAGTCGTACATCATGACATCATCTTTCGTTGGTGAATGACGTAAATCCACTACTAATACAGCCGCATCCAATTGCTCACGTGTTGTGAAATACGTTTCAATCATTCTTCCCCATGCCGCTCGCTCTGTTTTAGATACTTTCGCATACCCATAACCCGGAACATCGACAAAGTGCATCATTTCATTAATTAAGAAAAAGTTCAACGTTTGCGTTTTCCCTGGTTTAGAAGAAATACGCACTAACTTTTTACGATTTAAAATTTTATTAATAAAGGAAGACTTCCCAACATTAGAGCGACCTGCTAATGCAATTTCTGGTAAGTCACCATCTGGATATTGTTCTGGTTTAACAGCACTAATGACAATATCTGCTTTTGTTACTTTCATTGTTTCACTCCTACTAATGCGTGCTCCAATACTTCGTCTAAATGAGACACAAGCACAAACGTAAGATTTTCTTTTACGCTTTCTGGAATATCATCTAAATCTTTTTCATTTTCGGCTGGCAAAATAATTTTCGTTAAACCTGCACGATGAGCACTTAATGTTTTTTCTTTTAAACCACCGATTGGCAATACACGACCACGTAGTGTAATTTCACCTGTCATTCCTACTTCCTTGCTTACAGGTACACCTGTTAGTGCGGAAATAAGCGCCGTTGCCATCGTAATACCGGCTGATGGTCCATCCTTTGGAACTGCTCCTTCCGGAACATGAATATGAATATCATTCTTTTCATGGAAATCTGGATCAATATGAAGCTCCTCTGCACGAGAACGAATATAACTAAATGCAGCTTGTGCAGATTCTTTCATAACATCCCCAAGTTTCCCTGTTAAAATTAATTTTCCTTTTCCTGGTGATACAGATACTTCAATTGCAAGTGTATCACCGCCAACAGCCGTATACGCTAAACCAGTTGCCATTCCAACTTGGTCTGTTGTTTCAGCTTGCCCATAACGGAATATATGTTTCCCAAGTAGATCTGTAATGTTTTTTTCCGTTACAACAATACGTTTACGCTCTTCTGTAACGATGATTTTTGCCGCTTTGCGACAAATCTTTGCAATTTGACGCTCTAGCGTACGAACACCAGCCTCGCGCGTATAATAGCGAATAATTTCAAGTAACGCGTCATCACGCACTTGGAGATTCCCTTTTTTCAAGCCGTGTTCTGTTAATTGCTTCGGCAATAAGTGTTCACGAGCAATATGCACCTTTTCAATCTCTGTATAACCAGCAATCGAAATAATTTCCATACGATCAAGAAGTGGGCCTGGAATGCTTGCAAGCGTATTTGCAGTTGCAACAAACATTACTTTTGATAAATCATAAGGCTCTTCAATATAATGATCGCTAAAGTTATGATTTTGTTCTGGATCCAATACTTCCAATAACGCAGCAGACGGATCACCACGGAAATCATTAGACATCTTGTCAATCTCATCTAATAAAAAGACAGGATTGATAGTCTTGGCCTTTTTCATTCCTTGAATAATACGACCTGGCATTGCTCCAACATATGTACGACGGTGACCACGAATTTCAGATTCATCACGAACACCACCAAGGGAAACACGAACAAAATTACGATTTAACGATGTTGCAATCGAACGTGCTAAAGATGTTTTCCCGACACCTGGAGGTCCTACTAAACAAAGAATTGGTCCTTTTAAAGAATTTGTTAGCTTTTGAACAGCTAAATATTCTAACACGCGTTCTTTCACTTTCTCAAGGCCGTAATGATCTCTATTTAAGATTATTTCAGAATGTGCTAAGTCAATCATATCTTCTGTTGCTTCTGTCCACGGAACCGCTAATAACCAATCAAGATAATTACGAATCACACCACTCTCCGCAGAGCTTGCTGGCAACTTTTCATAGCGATCTAATTCTTTTAAGGCAGCTTTTTTCGTTTCTTCTGGCATTCCTACCTCTTCGATTTTTTCACGAAGCTCTTCAACTTCGCCGCCTTTACCTTCTTTATCACCAAGTTCTGTTTGAATCGCCTTCATTTGTTCACGCAAGAAATATTCTTTTTGCGTACGTTCCATCGAACGCTTCACTTTTTGTCCAATTTTCTTTTCTAAACTAAGTAGTTCTTGTTCGTCTTGAATAATAGAAATAAGTGTATGTAATCTTTCTTTTACAGATAAAATTTCTAAAATCTCTTGCTTTTGTTTTGTCTTAATCGGTAAATGAGAAGAGATTAAATCAGCTAAGCGACCAGGTTCTTCCACATCCACTACTGTTGCAAACGTTTCATTCGATACCTTTTTCGAAACTTTAATGTATTGCTCGAAATGTTCCAGCAACGTGCGCATAAGAGCTTTTTCCTCTAGGTCGCCTTCTTCTTCGTCTGTTACTGTTTGAATCGAAACTTTCACTATATCTTCTTCTTCAATAAACTCTACTATTTCTGCTCTATGTAAACCTTCTACAAGGACACGCAGCGTGCCGTTTGGCAGTTTTAACATCTGCTTTACTTTCGCTACTGTACCCACACTATATATGTCATCTTCTTTTGGATCATCGATATTCATTTCTTTTTGCATTGCTAAAAAGATGATATTTTCATCCATTGCTGCCTGCTCTAGTGCTTGTATCGATTTATCACGTCCTACATCAAGATGCAGAACCATCGTTGGATATACGAGAACGCCTCTTAATGGTAGGAGGGGCACAATTCTTTCGTTCGTATTCATACTAGACATAGCACCTCCATAATAAATTAAACTCCTGTTCAACTATTTTATATTACAATACATCTTGATGCAATTGCAGAGATTCCTTGCAATTGCAAATCCCCTACTTTTTGTTTCTCCAAAAAAGAAAAAGGGACCCCGCTTAAGCATACAAACTTAAACGAAGTCTGGCAAATATTATTACGTTCTCATGACGCTCACCTCACATGAAATCGCCTATTAGAACCTTTATTATATCGATTGCACGTCACCTTCATCTGCCTGACGACGCACATTGATTTCACGATGCAAGTTTTCCTGTACGAATGTTATCTCAAAAACTTCCTTCAATTTTCGAACAGGTATAATTTCAATACCTTTTATCGTATATAAAAATGGTTGCATATTTTCAGCAGGAATAATTATCTTTTTTGCCCCCGCCTTTTTTGCTGCTTTCACTTTTGCATATACGCCACCTACCGGCTTTACTTCACCATGAATACTTATTTCTCCTGTCATCGCTACTTCGTTATTCACATACACTTGGTGCAGTGCCGAGTATACTCCGGTTGCCATTGCAATTCCTGCCGACGGACCATCAATTGGAATACCACCAGGGAAATTAATATGTATATCATATCCTTCTGGCAATAAATCGAGAGAACGAAGCACGGTTAACACATTGTCAACCGATCCTTTCGCCATACTTTTACGACGGATTGATTTCGTTTGACTACCAATACTCTCTTCTTCCACAATTCCGGTAACATTTATCGTACCTTTGTCCGTAGCTGGAATTGCTGTTACTTCAATTTCTAATAACGCCCCTGTATTCGGTCCATATACTGCAAGTCCATTTACAAGACCAATTTTCGGAATTGGATAAATACGCTTTTCATATTTTGGAGTAAGCTGACTAGAATGAACCACCCATTCAATATCCTCATCTTTAATAAATGAGCGCCCCTCATTAATCGCCATTCCTGCAGAAATTTGTACAAGATTAATGGCTTCTCTTCCATTCCTGGCATACATTCCAATTATTTCAATCCCTTGTTCTCCAATTTCCATCTTTACTTTTTCTGCTGCATTCTTCGCTACTTTTTGAATTTCTTCTGTATCGAGTTCACGGAAGAAAACTTCTAAACAACGAGAACGAATAGCTGGGGGAATTTCATCTGGAGACCGAGTTGTAGCTCCAACTAAGCGAAAATCTGCTGGTAAGCCTTTTTGAAAAATATCATGTATGTATGTTGGAATCATTGAATTTTCTTCACTATAGTATGCACTTTCCAGAAATACTTTACGATCTTCTAATACTTTTAGCATTTTATTCATTTGGATTGGATGCAATTCACCGATTTCATCAATAAATAAAATACCACCATGCGCATCTGTTACAGCACCTTTTTTCGGCTGAGGAATTCCCGCTTGTCCCATTGCACCTGCACCTTGATAAATCGGATCATGCACCGATCCAATTAATGGATCAGCAATACCGCGCTCATCAAAACGGGCCGTTGTTGCATCCAATTCAATAAATGTTGCATTCATACGAAATGGGGATTTTTGATTTTTTTTCGCTTCTTCTAACACAAGACGTGCCGCTGCCGTTTTCCCGACCCCAGGAGGACCGTATATAATGACATGCTGCGGGTTCGGTCCACAAAGTGCCGCCTTTAATGATCTAATTCCGTCCTCTTGCCCAACAATATCTAAAAAAGAGATAGGACGTACTTTTTCCGCAAGCGGTTCTGTCAAAGAAATTTCGCGCATTTTGCGAAGTTGTTCTAATTCTTTTTTTGATTCTCGATCAATTGAAACTTTTTGTGTTCGCTGGTTTCGGAGCAAATGCCAGAAATACAATCCGACAATTACACCAAAAACAAGTTGAACAAGTAGAAATATGTTTGTCCAGCTCATCATTTATTTCCTCCCGCTATGTTTTACCATTTAGTATTTCCTGGGAGGAATAGTGCTAAACATAATAAGAAACAGCAATTATAAAAATTGCTGTTTCATTCTTACACTATGCAGATGTTTTTGTATCAAGTACAGTACCGTCTTGTAACACCAATTTTGGCGCGGCATTGTCCGCTACTGTTTCTTTTGAAAGAATACACTTCTCGATATCTTTACGAGATGGAAGCTCGAACATTACATCTAGCATTAAGCCTTCAATAATAGAGCGAAGTCCACGAGCACCTGTTTTACGTTCAATTGCTTTTTTTGCAATTTCGATCAGTGCCCCTTCTTCAAATTCAAGCTCAACATCGTCAAGCTCCAATAATTTTTGGAACTGTTTCACAAGCGCATTTTTCGGTTTTGTTAAAATATCAACAAGAGCACCTTCATCAAGCGGCTCTAGGTTTGCAATAACTGGAAGACGACCAATAAACTCTGGAATTAAACCAAATCGTAAAAGATCTTCTGGTAATACGTGAGATAAAACATGCTTTTCATTTACATCAGCATTTTTCTTCTCTGAACCAAATCCAATTACTTTTTCACCAAGGCGACGTTTAATAATTGGCTCAATGCCATCAAACGCACCACCACAAATGAATAGGATGTTCGTTGTATCAATTTGAATAAACTCTTGATGTGGATGTTTACGACCACCTTGAGGTGGAACGCTTGCTACAGTACCTTCTAAAATTTTCAGAAGGGCCTGCTGCACACCCTCACCAGACACATCGCGTGTAATTGATGGATTTTCTGACTTACGCGCCACTTTATCAATCTCATCAATGTAAATGATTCCTTTTTCCGCTTTTTCCACATCGTAATCAGCAGCTTGAATAAGTTTTAATAAGATGTTTTCTACATCTTCGCCCACATATCCAGCTTCTGTTAAAGATGTTGCGTCCGCGATTGCAAATGGAACATTTAAAATACGCGCTAATGTTTGTGCCAATAGTGTTTTACCACTACCTGTTGGCCCAATAAGTGCAATATTACTTTTCGCCAATTCTACATCATCAATTTTGCTGTTAGAATTGATGCGTTTGTAATGATTATATACCGCTACCGCTAGTGCTTTTTTCGCATTATCTTGTCCGATGACATACTCATCTAAGATTTCACGAATTTCTACCGGTTTCGGTACATCTTTGAATTCTACTTCTTCGTCTTTCGCAAGCTCCTCTTGCACAATCTCTGTACAAAGCTCAATGCACTCATCACAAATGTAAACACCTGGACCAGCAACAAGCTTTCGGACTTGCGTTTGTGTTTTACCACAGAAAGAACATTTTAATTGCCCTTTTTCATCATTAAATTTAAACATATTTTCACACCCCTTACAAAGTGCTAATCTCTTGCCTTCGTATGTACACGATAAATGTATCGTATGTAAATACATATTATGTCACTACGTGGCGAGAAATACAAATAATATGACTAGTTATGTACAAATAAAAAATTTTTAAAACTTTTGAAATATGTATATTCGACTTTAGAAGGGTCATTTCCTTCTTCATCGAACAGTTTTATAAATATATTTCTATATTTATAAAACAAGGCACGATCAAAAATCGTGCCTTGTTATTTTATTATGCAGCTTTGCTGTTGTCTACTAAGAAGTCTACAGCTTTACGTACTTTAAGATCTTCAGATAAAGCATCTGCACTTCCAAGAGCTTGAGTGATAGCTTCAGCTGGCATATTGTACATTGCAGCCATTTTTTCAACTTCTGCAGTTACTTCTTCTTCAGTAACTTCGATGTTTTCAGCTTCAATGATAGCTTCAAGAACAAGATTGATTCTTACACGTTTTTGTGCATCTTCTTTCATTTGTTCTTTTAGCTTGTCAGCGTCAGTACCTGTGAATTGGTAGTAAAGCTCAAGGTTCATACCTTGTTGGCTTAAGCGTTGTTCGAATTCACGAACCATACGATCTAACTCAGTTTCGATCATAGCTTCTGGAATTTCGATTTCAGCGTTAGCAGCAGCTTTTTCTACTACTTCGTCACGAACTTTGTGCTCAGCTTCGTGCTTTTTGCCTTCTTCTAAGTTTGTACGAAGTTTTGCTTTTAACTCATCAAGAGTTGCAACTTCTTCGTCTGCATCTTTAGCGAACTCGTCATCTAAAGCAGGAAGTTCTTTTGTTTTAATTTCATGAACTGTTACTTTAAATGTTGCTGGTTTACCAGCAAGTTCTTCTGCATGGTACTCTTCTGGGAATGATACTTCAACGTCTTTTGACTCACCAGCTTTTAGACCAATTAATTGCTCTTCAAAACCTGGGATGAATGTACCAGAACCGATTGTTAGAGAGTAGTTTTCGCCTTTTCCACCTTCGAATGCTTCGCCATCAACGAAACCTTCAAAGTCAACTACAGCTGTATCGCCGTTTTCAGCAGTACCTTCTTCTTTAACAACTAGTTCAGCTTGACGCTCTTGTAAAGATTTTAATTCGTTCTCTACATCTTCGTCAGTTACAGTCGTTTCAACTTTTTCTACTGCTAGTCCTTTGTATTCACCTAATTTAACTTCAGGCTTTACAGTAACTTTTGCAGTAAAGATTAAGTTTTCGTTTTTCTCGAATTTCTCGATGTCGATTTCAGGATGAGCAACTGGGAAGATACCAGTTTCATCGATTGCTTCACCGTATGCTTTTGGTAAGATAATATCTAAAGCATCTTGGTATAAAGATTCAACACCAAAGCGTTGTTCGAATAACGGACGAGGCATTTTCCCTTTACGGAAACCAGGTACGTTAATTGTTTTTACTACTTTTTTGAACGCAGCGTCGATAGAGTTGTTTACTTCTTTAGCATCAACTTCGATTGTTAAAACGCCAACGTTACCTTCTAATTTTTCCCATTTTGCAGCCATTTATTCTTTCCCTCCAACTATAATAATGTATGCACATACCTCTACAGATTGAGATTTCCATTATTTCTTTTTTAGAAACAACAAAAGCGTGAAAGCCTATTGATTCAGGCTTTTTATCCTTCTAGCAATAAGCTTTAAGACATGCGTTTCCCAATCTATTATTTGTCTATAAGACAAACACGGTATATTTTGTTCGAGAATAATATGAAACATATTAAGTAAGAGAATTATACTTCTCTCCTCTTACAAACAGGCATAATTCAGCCTTTTGCAACCCTTACATTATAACATAGAATATTCTCGTTTCAATAACTGAACGATTCTTTTTCATAATTATACAGGTAAATACCCTTCTCTTTCCACGCGTAGAAACCATTGATAAGCAATATGAAACTCTTCAACAGTAATATTATATGCTGCCATAAGTTCCTCTTCATCGATGATCAATCCGAAACGCTTTCTCCCAATTCTCTCTAAAACGGCTGCCCAAACTTCGTGCTTATCCATTAATAATGGGAACGGGAAAATGCTAGTTTGCATTTCTTTCCAATATGTAATAATTGCCTCAAATATATCAGGATGATCATTTTCTAATCGATTAGATAATATATGTATAACTTCCTTCGAATACTCATCATTATGACCCAAATGAGCTGGGATAACCCTTATTTTTTCGCCAAATTTCTCTACTTCTATTTCTTCTTCTATACGCTTTTCTACCATTTTGTATATAATAGAAGTTTTTAAATACGGATGTCGCGTGTCATCAATAAGAAATTCCTGTAAAGCTGGCAAAGCTTTTTCAAGGTTTTGAAGTAACAGAGCATTAATTACCTGCAATTGTTGCCCAAAACTTTCCACGAATAGATCCTTTGAAAATTCTTCTAGATCAAAATCTGATTCTATCAGTGTTGCTTCCTCACCGTTTAGCATATTCTCGGCAAACTGGGCAAGCTGCGCTAACTTTTCTCTTTGCTCTACGGTCAATTCTTTCTTCTGCAAAACCTCTTCAACAGTTTCAATTACACCTACATAATCATTTGTTTGAACTAAAATTGTCACGTATGTTTCAAGAATATCTCCAAACAAGACTGTCCCTGTTTCAAGCAACTCCTCACATCGTTCTTTCGATTCGTCCATTCGCTTTAATTCTAATAAACAAATAACCGAAGCTAATTCTGTTTGTTCTGTTTCTCCATTATACTGACGCAATATTTCAAAACAGCGCAATGCATCTTCGAACTTCCGCTCCCGTAGTGCCATAAATCCTTGATCAATATAACGATCCGACAACTGTGGAAACAATACGACCGTATTTTCTTTTTTATCCATACGTCCGCCTCTTTTTTTAGATTTTAAACCTCTTCAAAGTAAATATAACAAATGACTGTTAAGAAAACAACATTCCAAATACATTTATTTGAAATATGAAAATATTTAACTTTTATAATTAAAATGAAAAATTCACATCTGAAAACCTTCTTTATACACAGCAAAAACCCTCGGCAAATAGTGCAGAGGATTTTCTCATCAATGGAAAGCTTTTATAATTGTAGGATATACGAAAAGAGTAATAATTTGGAGAACAATAATTGTAACAACAATCATGCTAAAAAAGAAGATCGGCTTACTTTGTTTCATAAGAAACATAATAATAAGCATAATGCAGGCAAGTAAACACATAAAAAATAAACTTGTAGTGGGACTTAGTATTCCGCTTGGAACAAACAATAACAGTATAACACTACAGACACCTATAATTCCGAATAACCATTCCATTCATCTACCCATTCCCTTTCCCTCTTATAACAAATCATCTCTATGCTACTAAATGTTTTACAACATCAATCATATCTGTTAACTTCTCATACGCAACAAACCCGAAAGCCACTGTTAAAGCCGTTACAACTAATCCTTTCATTTTTCTTCCTCCTCGTTTCATCTTTGTTACCTCCATTATAAAGAACTGACAATTTGTTACCATCGAACTTCCTTACATCTACCTTACAGAATTGTAAGATTTCAAAATAAAATAAAACCACCTAACAAAATCGAAAGTGGTTTTTACGGAATTTCTCTATAGTTGTCTGCAAAATGAATGTTCTTTTCTTGCTGATTTTTCGGAGGGGCTATTCGTAAGCTAATTGATTTACTAAATAATTTCGGATCAAAGTAATAGCACAAGCCAGTTTGAAGACAGTATACACAGTAAATATCGATTTCTTCTTTATCTACACTCTTAATAGCTACCCCATTTGTAGTTGAATAACTAGAGCGGAACCTGATTTCAAGTATTCCCTTCTCATTCAATTCTCGATATTTAACTTGAACTCTCTTAAATACCCCATCCTTATAAATTACAAGATCAAATGGCGAATGTTCTGTGTGCGGAACTAAGATCATATATCCCTTTTCATACAAACCCACCTGAGCTTTTAAAACACCTAAATCACCTTTTGTTTTTGTGTGATGATACATGTATCTATCCAACACCTTTAAAGTTATTCTCTAAACTAAGTTCGGTAATTCGTTCACAATCCCTTCTTTAAAATTTTCATTTAAACCATATAAATTTTCCGCAAAAAATGATAGTATATTTTCGTACAATTCAGAACGCAAAAAAGGGGATGATACATTTGTTCAAAAAGGTAGCTGCTGATGTTCTTGGACTAAGCGATGTAGGTTCTGTGATTACACCGAAAGATTATGATAAAGTCGATGCCGATGATTATGTGATGCATGAAGATGGAGAGAAAATTTATTTCCTAATTAAATCAAAATCAGATGAATATTGCTTTACAAACAAAGGGTTGCTCCATTTAGATGGAACAAGTGCAGCGAGTAAAAAACGCACACTACGTCGCTTTAGTTACAGTAAATATCAAATTAGAAATGTAGCGCTAGAAACTGCTGGCACAATCGATTTAGATGTAGAAATTAAGTTCCATATGGGAGATGAGTATTACTCAATTGATGTTCACAAAAAACATATCGAAGAATTAAAAGATCTATATAAAGCCCTTCTCAAAATCGAAGAAATTTCATACGAGAACGATATTACATTACAGTACGCTCACAAAAGTTTAGATATGGCTTCTAACACATTTAGCCGTATTACAAATGCACAAGTTAATTTAGCAGAGCAATTTAAAGAAATGAACCAAATTGCATTTAATTGGCTTGTAGATACGAAGAAACAATATAACGTAAAAGATTATGGGTACGTGTTTGAGAAATTTATTAATAACTAATTTAAAGATAAACAAAAAACCTTGTTATCAAAAGATAACAAGGTTTTTTTTAGCGTCCCAGGAGAGATTCGAACTCCCGACCGACGGCTTAGCTTACCACCATAGCTTTCGCTACCAGTATTTACTGTTTGTAGTCTGGACTATATCTTCACCATTTCAGGTGCGACACGTGTAGTCTCTACGGAACCTCACGATGATTTCCATCATACTTCAGAGTCTTTACCATTAAGATTTACTTAATCATTCAAAACTCCTTAATCTTCTTAAGAAGATCGTAAGTTTCCTCGGTATTACCATCAGCCGTACTGTTAAGGCTTCACCGATATAGTGTCGTCCACTCTATAGGTTCTTGTTTCCCTATAAAGGCTCCTATTCTTGAAGGCCGTTGCTCTATCCTGCTGAGCTACTGGGACATGGAGCGGGTGAAGAGAATCGAACTCTCGACCAGAGCTTGGAAGGCTCTTGTTTTACCACTAAACTACACCCGCATATGTTGTTTTTGTTTTTTTCTTGATGTCTTATCGACAAGTTTTATTATATTTGTACACAAGGATAAAGTCAACACTTTTTTTCAAAGAGGATAATTTTTCTTATCCTCTTTGAAAAGTTTTATGTGCGACAACCTTTCCACCTAATGTTTCAAATCGAATTTCAATGTCATTTTCATTGATTTCTAACAAAGTAAATGTTTTTTCTTTACGGGAACGCGGCAATAAAATGCTTCCAGGATTGATGAATAAAATATCATCAATAAATTCCGCTCCCAACATATGAGAATGTCCAAAACAAACAATATTTGCTTCCACTTCTTTTGCACGATATAAAAGTGTTTGCAAACTCATTTTAACATTGTACCGATGACCATGCGTAGCAAAAAAACGTATCCCCTCTACATCAGTAATGATTTCTTCGTCAAAACCATTATAGAAATCGCAATTTCCTTTTACTACTTGGAACCCTTGTAAATCTGGATGCTCTGGTGTTAACTCTGAATCACCGCAATGAATCATAACATCTACATTTCCCTCATATGTATCCTTTAATTGCTGTAATTCTTTCGTAGAACCGTGACTATCGCTTACAATTAAAGCTCTCATCGGTCTCTCTCCCTTATTCTTCGTCTAAAAACCACGCTGGAATTTTCTCTTCTAACTTACGAAGAGCACGCCCGCGGTGACTAATTTCATTTTTCTCGTCTGAAGTTAGCTCAGCCATCGCTCGTTTATATTCTTCTACATAAAAGATTGGATCATATCCGAAACCATTTTCACCACAACGCTGTTCTAAAATCTTCCCTTCACATGTACCGTTTACAATAACTGGATCTTTATCCTCTTCTGGAAAAGCAACCGCTAACGCACAATAAAAACGTGCTGAACGCTTTTCCATCGAAACGCCATCCAATTCTTTTAAAACTTTATCGATATTCGCCTGGTCATCTTTTTGTTCACCAGCATAGCGAGCAGAGCGCACACCAGGATCTCCATTCAACGCATCAACAATTAAACCAGAATCATCTGCAATAACGATTGAATTTAACTGTTTACATAAACTGTCCGCTTTCAAAATTGCATTTTCTTCAAATGTTTCACCAGTCTCCTCGACTTCTTCACTGTGAGGGAAGTCATGAAGAGATTTTACTTCTAAATCAAATCTCTCGAATAGCTCTGCAAATTCACGTACTTTCCCCACGTTTTTCGTTGCTACAACAACTTGTTTCATACTTTTCCACCTCTACTCTATGTGAGATACGATGTCGCCTAATGCTTCTTTTTGTTTTTCAACGAGTTGTAAAATCCCTTGTTCAGCTGCATCCAGCAATTCATTTAACTCTGCACGGCTAAATGTTGCTTCTTCTCCAGTTCCTTGCACTTCAACAAACTGACCTTTCCCTGTCATAATGACGTTCATATCAACATCAGCTTTAGAATCTTCTGCATAGTTTAAATCTAAGACTACACCTTGTTCTTCAACAATTCCCACAGATGTTGCAGCTAAATAATCTTTTACTGGAATTTTAGATACTTTTTCTGCTTGTAATAACTTTTCAAATGCTAACACCATCGCGACATAAGCACCTGTAATCGACGCAGTTCTTGTTCCTCCATCTGCTTGAATGACATCACAGTCAATCCAAACCGTTCTTTCCCCAAGTGCCTCTAAATCAACAACTGCACGTAATGCTCGTCCAATTAAACGTTGAATTTCCATTGTACGACCAGTTACTTTCCCTTTACTGGACTCACGAATTGTACGCTGTTCTGTTGCGCGTGGAATCATCGCGTATTCCGCTGTTACCCAGCCCTTTCCTTCGCCTCTCATAAATGGTGGCACACGTTCCTCAATCGTTGCCGAACAAATAACCTTCGTATCTCCAACTTCAATCAGAACAGACCCTTCTGGATGTTTTAAATAATTTGTATGAAGATGTATATGACGCAATTCTGTCGCTTCTCTACCATCTACTCGCATAAAATAACCCCCTAGTAACTACTACCTATTAGTATAGCCCATTTTAAATTTATGATTATGTATAACAATAGAAGAAGGGGAACTCAAAAAGAAATTCCCCTTTCTTACATAATTATATCAAATTATTTACGATTAAAAACTACCTGTATTCACGTTTTGTGGACGATCAACAGGTTTTGTTAGTTTTTCACCTTTTTCAGTAACAAGACTTGCTTTCCCATTTACTTCAACAGAAACATTTTTTACATCTTTCTTTTCTGTTAAGGATAGAACGAGTGATTGCAATACATAATTTGAAATCATGCTTTTCCCTTTATCTGTATATATATTTTCATTGAAATTCAATGTAACTTTTCCATCTTGCATTTTCGGTTCACTCACAAGCTTCACACCAGGATTAAAATCATTGCTTAAAGCTGAACCCGATGGCCCTTTCACAAGTTCATTCACAACCGTTGCTACCTCATGTTCCTTCCCTTCTGCCGCGCGACGTGTCACCGGCACATAATACTGTTTTTTATTATTTTGCGCCAAAAAATAAAGTGTAACTTGCTTCGTATTCGTGACATCTGCCACTTGTTCATCATCAAAGTTAATACCATCAGCACGGCTCACACCTTCACCAAGCGGTGTACCTCCAACAGGCATCTTCGCTAATTTTTCACCATTTATTTGAAACTTAACTTGTTTAATATCTTTAAATTGCGTTAATGTCCAAGCTACCGATTCAACGATTTGACGCTCTTCCTCTTTTTTATAATTTTTCATTTCCTTTGAAAAATCCACAACCGCTATCCCATTTTTTTCTAAATTAATGGACATCGTTGTACCCGCCGGAAGAACCGCCTTAAATCCATTTGGCAATAAATTCTCTACTGGCCCATCCTTCACAAGGTATTCTAATGTTTGTTTCACAACTTCATTTTGTTTTGGAGCAGGTAATGCTAGTGATTGCGGCACAACATACCCATTTTTATCAACAAGATATAGCTCATATTTCTTCGTTTGCCCTTGCTTCTCTTTTGAAGCAGTCTCTTTCTTCTCACCATCTGTATACGTGACTTTTTTAGGCGGATCAATTTGTTCCGCTTCTTTTTCCTTATTTAACAAACCGCATCCTGTTAATAAAGCTGCGCTTACTGCAGTACAAACAAGCCATTTAAAAGTGGATTTAGGCATACCATTTCCCCCTAAAATCTAAGTTTGTACTATATGTATACGAGCTTTTTATCATTTTAGAACAAGCAATGACAACTTATCTTACAACTTATAAAATAGAAAACTCCTAATTTCTTAGGAGTTTTCTATAAACATACAGATTGAAAGACCGATATAAGCCCTTTCCTTTTAGACGGAAGAGAGCGTCCATCCTTGCATAGAAGCGGTCAGGACCTTTTTTAGCACCATGCCATGTAAAACCCGCAAAGAGAAAACAAGCGGACAATCCTTTTTATTTTCATAACTGTGACTTATATGTTGGGAAATCAAAATAAATATATATAAGAATTTACACTATTATTTTATTTCCAAATTAATATGCTTTACATTTTCAATTGGTTGTCCAAACCATTTAGATGCGATTTCCTTAAATAAGCCGATTTTTCCTGTTGTTAAGAAGAGATGATCACTTTGTTCTTCTCCCTCATTCAACATCTTACTATGATATAAAATCGTACTCACTTCACGAGCTGTTTCATCGCCAGAACTAATCAACTGCACCTTATCTCCCATTACCCGCTTAATAACTGGGCCTAAAATCGGATAATGCGTACAGCCTAAAATCAGTGTATCAATTTCAGTATTTTTCAATGGTTGCAATGTTTCTCTAACAACCTCATACGCCATCTCACTCTCAAAGTTTCCACTTTCTACAAGTTCAACAAACGGCGGGCACGCTAAACTCTCTACCATAACACGGTTATTAATGGACTTCAGCGCCTCTTCATACGCACCACTTTTTACCGTTCCAATTGTTCCAATGATACCAACATGGTACGTATTCGTCACTTTCAAAGCCGTACGCGAACCTGGATGAATTACACCCACTACCGGGATTGGTAATTGTTTTTGCATCTCTTCTAGTACAACCGCAGTTGCCGTATTACAAGCAATCACTAACATCTTAATATCAAGTGCCAATAAATGCTCCGTCATTTCCCATGTAAATCGACGCACTTCCTCGCGAGAACGCGGACCATAAGGACAACGTGCTGTATCTCCTAAATATATAATACGCTCTTTTGGCAGCTGACGAATTAACTCTTTCGCTACTGTTAATCCTCCTACTCCCGAATCAATAACACCAATCGCTCTATTCAACATAATCACCCATTTTCTCATTCATCATCTTTTTTACATACCAATATATCTTACATACTTTAAACTGTATAAAGCTAAAGTATCTTTTTAATAATTTTTTAAATATGTACCTGTATAGACCAGGGACTTTTTTATTTTGCGCCTTTTCTTCGTAATTTGCAAGACAGAAAAACAGCCGACTTTTTATAAAAAAGTCGACTTCATCTGTTTATAATTCGAGTTCTCCCATACGAAGAAGCTCAACAACCGCTTGTGAACGTCCTTTAACCCCTAGCTTTTGCATTGCATTTGATATATGGTTACGTACGGTCTTTTCACTAATAAAAAGTTCACTTGCAATTTCTTTCGTTGTTTTATCTTGAACTAATAATTCAAAGACTTCTCTCTCTCTCTTTGTGAGTAACGGTTTAGATTGATATGCTTTTTCCTTCAACTGGTATAACCCTCCTTGCTTAAGCCAGAGCTGTATATGTGTAAGTTGGGTGTTTATTTAGTCAAGATATTGTATGAACCAAATGTGCAAGAGGTGAATGAAAATGGGCGAATTTATCTTATAGAACGCTAATTTCATTTAAAGTTCAAAAATACCTTCCTTCAAATGCTATTCCATATAAAAAACCAAGAGCAATAGCCTATTTTTTAGCTATTGCTCTTGGTTTTATTTGTTAATCCCTAATGTTCCCATTATTTTTTCTAACGTTTGTCCTTTCACATTTTCTTTTGCTGTTGGTGCATTTTTTACTGTTGGATTTTGCATCAAGTAATTCTTTTTAACAAATCCCATATCCCTTTCATCTACTTTCCCATCAAAGTTAATATCAGCCTTTCGATCATTCGTTCCCCATTTTTCTTTCATATACAAAGCGTCCTGTACATCAATCACATTGTCTTTATTTACATCTCCCGCTATAGCTGCTTTGTAAAAAATATACTTATTTTGATTAATTATTTTTCCATCTTCATGAAAACCAATTGTAAATGGTTTGTATACTGTAAAGTGTCCTGGTACATTAAATTCCAACTGAAATTCGTCGTCTGTTAATAGTAGCATTTTATTTCGTTAATTAACAGAATAATTAAAATTATAAAAGGTGATATTTTTTATATCAATATACAAAATAAAGTGAAACTTTAATCAGTGGGGGGTTCTTCATTCCCCACCCTCCATTTATTACCTCTTTCTTTTCAGAAAGATTCACCCAAAAACCGCCAATACTACGAGATAGAAATGTATGTATTTCATAACAATCCGATTTGTATACAAAAATTTATATATTGGTGGTGTCATTATGTTTTCGGCCTTTAAACGCTTTCTAATCGGTAGACCGCTTAAGTCAACAGCATTAGGGGAACAAAAATTAAATAAACTAAAGGCACTCGCTATTCTATCTTCTGACGCCCTTTCTTCTGTTGCTTATGGAACTGAACAAATTTTAATTGTATTGGCGGCATTTGGAGCGATTGCTTTTTGGTATTCCATTCCCATCGCAATTGGGGTTCTTATTTTATTAACAGCGCTCATTTTATCCTATAGGCAAATCATTTTTTCTTATCCACACGGAGGCGGTGCTTATGTTGTTTCAAAAGAAAATCTAGGCACAAATGCCGGGCTCATTGCGGGAGGATCCCTACTTGTTGATTACATCCTTACTGTAGCCGTAAGTGTTTCTGCTGGAACCGACGCTATTACATCAGCCTTTCCAACACTACACACCTATACTGTTCCTATCGCAGTCATCCTTGTACTGTTCATTACAATTTTAAACCTACGAGGCGTAACTGAATCCGCTTCGATATTGGCATATCCGGTCTATCTCTTTGTATTAGCACTTGTTATTTTAATCATTGTAGGTATTTTTAAGATTTCTTCTGGGCAAACTCCCGCTAATTTACATGCACCGATGGGAACTGTCGTGCCTGGCATTACGCTCTTCCTTTTATTGAAGGCATTTTCATCTGGCTGTTCCGCTTTAACAGGAGTAGAGGCCATTTCCAATGCAATTCCAAACTTTAAAGAACCCGCTGCAAAAAATGCAGCAAAAACACTAGTTATCATGGGCATGATTCTTGCCGTTTTATTTACTGGTATTACATTTTTAGCATATTGGTATGGCATCGCACCAAAACATAATGAAACGGTCGTGTCTCAAATTGCTTCAAATATATTTGGAAGAAATTTGGTGTATTACTTTATTCAAGGAACAACTGCCCTTATTTTAGTACTAGCTGCCAACACAGGTTTTTCAGCATTTCCACTTTTAGCATTTAATTTAGCATCAGATAAATATATGCCACGTATGTATTTAATGCGTGGAGATCGCTTAGGATATTCAAATGGAATTATTACACTAGGCATCGGTTCCATCTTTTTAATTATGGCGTTTCAAGGCAAAACCGAACAATTAATTCCACTATATGCTGTCGGGGTTTTTATTCCTTTTACATTGTCACAAACAGGGATGATTATAAAGTGGATACGCGAAAAACCGCAAGGTTGGGTGCCAAAATTATTAACAAACTTACTAGGTGCCCTCATCTCTCTAACCGTACTTCTCATTTTTTTCATTACGAAGTTTACACACGTATGGTCCGTTCTTGTTTTCCTACCTATCATTGTTTTCATCTTTCATCGTATTCATAATCATTACGTTGCGGTGGGAGAACAATTACGTATTGATTGCAATGAACTCCCTAAGAAAATGACTGGCAATGTCGTTATCGTACCCATCGCCGGTATTACAAAGGTAGTCGAACAATCTATGAATTACGCTGAAACAATTGGTGATCAAGTTATCGCTGTATATGTAGCTTTTGATAAAGAAAGCGAAATACGTATGCAGGAAAAATGGAAAGAGTGGAAACCAAACATTCGTCTTGTTACATTTGTCTCATCTTATCGAAGCTTAATGCGACCTATCGCAAAATTAATTACGATTATTCAGCATGGGGCAGAGGAAAAGAACCATTTTGTTACGGTACTTATTCCACAATTCATCACTAAAAAAAACTGGCACAACGTTCTACACAATCAATCAAGTGTATTATTACGCGTATACCTTTTATATAAGCAAAACGTTATTGTTACTACTGCGCCCTATCGCTTTCGAAAATAACAACAATTTGCACCTAAAAAGGACTCTCCCCATCCATTTCCATTTAGGTGCATATTCCTAAAAACGCCTTACAAAATTGTAATCTTTTTTCAGAAAAATGTAATATAATTCGATAGTTTCCATATTCTTTTCCATGTAAGATAAAAGTATAAGGTATCACCAATACATAAAAAGAAAACATGGTGATGAATAAAGGAGAGGATTTTATAATGAAAAAAAAGTTACGCAGATCTGAAACTGACAAAATGTTATTTGGTGTATGCGGTGGTTTAGGGGAATATTTCGATATAAGCGCTAGTATGATTCGTATACTGTGGGTAATTGCGATTTTATGCTTCGGAACAGGTTTTTTAGCTTACCTTGTTTGTTTATTGCTTATGCCACGTTCTTACTAAAAAGGCACCGGTACCCAATCGGTGCCTTTCTTTCATCTTATTACTTTTTGGTGGAGCATACTTTCATTTTGTGTTAACAAATACTTATTTGCTAAAATAAGAAATACACTAGAAGTCCATGTAAACGCTAAATCACGCAATCCTTGTCCGGTTTGTGCATGAAAATTTTCAGCCATCCCACTTTTATTTGCCATCTTGCAAAAACGAACAGCAATATCCTTTGCAAATTCATTTTCGCCAACTGCTTGTAAAGCCTCAGTCATAATAAATGTTGTCGGTGCCCAAATTGGTCCGCGCCAATATCCATCATCACGATAATACGGACTCCTTATACTCTCTGTTGCAAAACCATACTTTGTCAAAAAGTGATTTTCTTTTTTCAATTCTGTAAGTAAGCTTTCAATGATTTCTTCAGGTAACCTTTTTCCTAAAATGAGAGGAATATATAACACAAGACTATCTGATACTTCATATGAATGATTCCCCGATTGTGGGGCAATAAAACGCTTTTCTCTCCAACAATGTTGAACCATGCGATTGAGCGTTGTATTTGCTCGCTCTTCCCACCTTTTTGCTTCTTCTTCAAATCCAAGCTTCTCTGCGATCTCCGCTAATACCTCCATTTGTAAAATAAGAAATGAGCTTAAGTCCGGACTCTCAATAGGAGCGCCACGGTGAAAAATCGTACTATTATCCCAACCGCTATCATTCCCATGATTATATTGAGGAACCCCGTCCCCATCATCATCTCGATATGTAAACCACCAATCCGTCCATTTGCATAACGGTTCATACACTTCTTGTAAATGCTCTTCTGTTATAAAGTCTGTATGTTCCATCATCCATTTCAGCGTCCATCCATGAATAGGTGGTTTACAGCAATTCCATAGCCCACTTTTATCGTTAATATAATCCGGTAATACACCACACTCATCTTGCTTATCAAAGAAAATCATAAATTGATCCCACGCCACTGCCGGTTGATACATCGCTAATGCCATCGCATTAAAACAATGATCCCAACTCCATATATTCGTCATCCAGTTTTTAGACATATACATCGCTTTTCTCGGTAAATACCCTTCCGCTTCTACCATACAAGACCATGTAATATAAGCCGCTAACTCTCTTCCGCTCAATAAGTCTTTTGGGACAGCCAATGTATGACGTAACCAATTTACAAAATCGGCTTCAGCAACATCCACCGCCTCCGCGAATGTCTTTGTCTCCTTCGGTTTCTGCAATACTGTTTTGTATTCCGTTAGTTCCACATCAATTCCTGACTCTTCATCTTGCGCATAAATATCAACCATAATATGTTTACAACGAAGTTCTTCAAACGGGGCATCCATATGCATAACCCCGTCTATAGCAGATAAATGAAATCTCATTTCTTTTGAAAAGCTATTAATTTCCCATCCACCTTGTGCACTTGGAATACAGTAATCATACGAACTTGTAATCCCAATAAAACGTAGATGCAATCGATCCGAATAAAAACGAATTGTATCAGAATGAGAAAAACAAATCTTCACATCACCTTCTACAGTTTGGAGCGTTAGTAAAGATGGCGACATCTTTGTTTCACATGGTAAAACCTCTCCTTGCCGGTTTAATACCTCTATTTTAAACACTTCACCAAAATCATCGTCACCACCGCGAATGTTTCGAATCAGTAATCCGTTATCATAGTTTAAAGAAATAACTAAAAAAGAACCGCACCGACTAAATGGAACTTGTTGTAAATCAAACATTTATCTCCCCCCTAGGAAAGAGCCCTAACAATAGAAGGGCCCCCTTGTAATTTAAGATTCTTTTACGATCTCAAAAGCTCGTTTATGATCCCCATTAAAAGGAACAATGTACACTTCAAACTGGCATGGCTCCGGCTTCAACTGATACTTCGGAAGCTGGGCCGGTCCACAACTCGCGCTTCCTAAACCATTTTGCTTATAATCTAGATGGAATGTAACAAACTCCCTTTCTTGTAATTCATATAAATGCTCTGCTTTCTCTAAATCTTCTGTTGTGTAAGGTAAGGCGCTAAAATTAAAATCTTGCGTACTATACGCAACAAATCCAACATGATATTGATCATATAACGAAACCCACTTTACATCTGTTCGATTTCCCGTCTCTTGCGGAAAAACATACGGGAAAAATAAATCTTTTACAGTCCTTTCATACAAATCTATTTTGTTCGCTTCTTTACTATCCACATACGATTCTCCTGGTCCACGCCCAAACCAACTTACATTTTGATATTGTTTTGGCAGACGCATTTCGAGCCCAATTCGCGGAATCATGTCTGGTAAAGTACCGCTTGGATTCAACTTTGTCTCTATTTTCATAGCTCCGCTTCTTTCAATTTCATACGTATAAGTAAAGGCAATTTTCCAGTTCACAACAAGCGGGAAAATAAATCCTTTCACAACAACTTCAACACTTCCATTTTCAAGTTGCAGCGCTTCTATACTCGCTACGTCATGCTTCACAAGGTGTAAATATTGTTCTTTCCATTTTTCAACTACATACATATCATTATCAATTGTTGCCCGCCAAATATTTAATTCTGGCCCTTCTTCCATAAGTGATTGTCCTTTAAAGGTCCAGTTTTTTATACGCCCTGTTATAAGATGAAAAGAGATAGCAAAATTTTCACCAGTAACACGAATTTCTTCCTTTGTTTCATGTAAAGTTACTGGCTCATATAACTTCGAATCTCTTTTTCTTCTTATCGTTTTCTGAGCTGGAATACAAAATTGTTCCCAAGCTATTTCATGTCCTGCTACTCCCCAATTTGTATCTGCTCCTAACACAACCGATATAGTTACATAGCAATCTTCTTCTGTATGAAAAGCTATGTCATCTATAAAAGGCAGCTGAATCTCACAACTCTCTTTCGGTAACAAAGGCGGGGCATCTATAGAATCACTCGCAATTACTTTGCCCTCTTGTTTAACATTCCACTGCACACGATGGCCTTTCAATGAGCGAAAATCATATATATTTTGTATCGAAATCCTACCACTTCGTATGTCTATCTCTCCTACTTTAATAGGCTCAATTATTTTCTTATATTGCAACAAAGCTGGCGATGGCGTTCGATCTGGCAAGAGCAGTCCATCAATGCAAAAATTACTATTATGCGGAGTATCTCCAAAGTTACCTCCATATGCAAAGTACTCTTCTCCATTTTCATTCACTTGACGTAATCCATGATCAATCCATTCCCAAACAAAGCCACCTTGTAATCTTTTATGACTATAAATCGCTTCCCAATATTCTTTTAATCCGCCTGGTCCATTTCCCATCGCATGAGCATACTCACATAAAATATGAGGTTTTTCCCACTTTTCTTCTTCTGCATAACCAATAATCTTCTCGACTGAAGAATACATTGTACTAAAAATATCAGCGACCTTCGTTTCTCGATCCCCCTCGTAATGAATGATTCTTGATTGATCCAATTCCCTACACTTATTCGCCATTGCAATAAAATTACAACCGAACCCAGATTCATTTCCGAGTGACCACATAATAATGGAAGAATGGTTGCGATCTCGACGTACCATACGTCCCACACGATCTACATAAGCATTTTCCCATTCTGGATCATCACTTAATGCGTTTGCATTACCAATTAACTCAAATCCATGGCATTCCAAATCCGCCTCATCAATTACATATAAACCATACTCATCGCATAAATCATAAAAACGTGGATCATTCGGATAATGTGCCGTTCGCACCGCATTAATATTATGCTGTTTCATAAGCATTACATCTTGTTTCATTGTTTCATATGTGACATATCTCCCTGTATCCGGGTCGTGATCGTGACGATTCACCCCTTTGAATATAATGGGAATACCATTGACAAGAAGGTTCCTATCTTTCATCTCAATCATACGGAAACCGATTTTCTGTGAAATCACTTCTACAACTTCACTATTCTCGTTTCGAATCGTGAACAATACAATATACAAATACGGGTCTTCTGCAGACCATTTCTGCGGCTTTTGGACAAAAAACGAATGTGTATCATCTATAACCCTTTTCCCCTGCAGGCCCAGATACGATGTATGTTGATCTAACACTTCCCCATTCTTATTACAAAACTTATACTCTAGTACATAATTTTTATGCAGTAATTGTTCGTTGCAAATTTTTGTATTTAGTTGTAACACACCAGTTTCATAATTTTCATCAAGCGTTGTATATAACGTCATATCATAAATATGTACAGCAGGTTCATACACAATGTACACATCACGAAAAATACCACTTAACCACCACATATCTTGATCTTCAATATAAGATCCATCACACCATCTATACACACATACTGTCATCGTATTCTTTCCGTCATGAATAAACGCCGTAATATCAAACTCTGCCGTCAAACGACTTCCTTGGCTATATCCCACTTCTTCTCCATTTATCCATAAATGAAAGGCACTATCCACACCCTCAAATCGAATACGAATACATCCACAGTTCCAACTTTCTGGTATATAAAATTCATTTTTATAACATCCCACTTGATTTTCAAATGGAACATGGGGTGGCTGAACCGGAAACGGATAATATAAATCGGTATAATGTGGCTTTCCGTATCCTTGCAATTGCCAATGCCCAGGTACATGAATCGTATCCCATTCACTACAATCAAATTCACTTAAGAAAAAATCCTTTGGAAGTTGCTTTGGGGATTCTAAGTACAAAAACTTCCACATTCCATTCAGCAATTTGTAATAAGAAGAGCTTTCACGCGTAAAAGATAGAGCCGCTTGTTCAGTTTGAAATGGAATAAAATGCGCTCTTCCCTCCATGCGATTCCGCCCTGTTACTTGAACTTTTTCTAAGTCCTCTAACATGTTACGTCCCATATCGATCCTCCTTTTTTCATTCACTTTATCACATCATTTCTACACTCTATTACTTAAGGCCCGTATGCCCCGATTCTTCCACAATATAGCGTTGTGCGAAAAAGAAGAGTGCAAGAGGTACAATACTAATTAACAATGTCACCGCCATAATCCCTTCCATATCAACGCCAAACATACCTTTAAACTGCGCTAAGCCTAGCGTTAATGTATATTTGCTTTGGTCATTTAAGAAAATAAGTGGTCCTAGATAATCGTTCCAACATCCTAAAATATTAAAAACAGCAACAAGTATTAAAATCGGTTTCATAATCGGTAAATAAATACGGTAGTAAACTTGAAAAGCGTTCGCGCCATCCATCCTTGCCGCCTCATCTAACTCCTTTGGAACAGACATAATAAATTGTCTCATTAAAAAGATAAAAAACGCACCGCCAAACCAAGATGGAATAATTAAAGGTTTTAACGTATTAATCCAACCGAGAGCATTAAATTCCATATAAAGCGGAATCATCGTTACTTCCCACGGAATCATCATCGTCGCTAGCACAATCATGAACAAAATATCCCGTCCTTTAAATTTAAAGCGTGCAAAACCATACGCTACTAAAGAAGATGATATTAACTGCCCGATTGTTGAAAGCACTGTTACAACAATTGAATTCCATAAAAAAGTATTAAACGGTTGGCTCGTCCACGCCTTTGCAAAATTACTAAATTTAAACTCAGATGGAATCCACTTTGGTGGATATAAATATAATTCTTCTGGTGATTTCACAGATGTTGTAATCATCCAAAAGAAGGGCAATAAAAATAAAATGGAAAAACCTATTAATAGTGCGTACACTACAATTCGATGTATGCGCTTCTTCGTTCTCACACCGCATCCTCCTTATTCATTTTCTACTTCGACTTCATCTCATTTTCGTAATAAACCCACGCTGCTGATGATTTAAAAACAAGTAATGTTAACCCTAAAATGATTAAAAACATAAACCAAGCATTCGCTGATGAATAGCCCATTTTAAAATACTTAAATGCATTTTCATATACATACATCGCGTAAAAATAAGTAGACTTTAATGGCCCTCCGCCAGTTAATACAAGCGCTAATGTTAATTGTTGAAACGCACCGATAATTGTTGTAATTAAATTAAATAAAATCGTCGGCGTTAACATCGGCAATGTAATTTTGAAAAATTGTTGTACTTTGCTAGCTCCATCAATGGAAGCAGCCTCATACAAGTTTTGCGGAATATTTTTTAATCCTGCTAAAAAAATGAGCATAAGCGTACCTTGTCCCCATAAACTTGCAATTACCATCGCAATGAGCGACCAGTTCGGATCACTTAACCAATTGGGTCCTTTTATACCAACAAGCGATAGAAAATAATTCAAAATACCATACTCTCCGTTATACACCCATGCCCAAATCATCGCTAAAGCCACACCAGAAATAACGCTTGGCAAATAGAAAAATGTTCGAAAAAACGCATGTCCTTTTACTTTTTGATTTAGCAAAATCGCTAAAAACAGAGCAATAATTAAATTAAACGGAACAAATAATGCTGCAAATTTCACCGTAATCCATAGCGAATCCCAAAACATCGGATCATTTAGAAACATATCTTGATAGTTTTTTAATCCAATAAATTGAACTTCTCCAATAAGTGGCCAGTCAAAAAAGCTAATAAACAATGAGAATAAAAGGGGACCAAGGGTAAAGGCTACAAAGCCAAATACCCATGGAAATATAAATGCGTAAGGAACGAGTTTCTCCCATTTCATTTTCTTTTTTCTAACGGCTATATTCGTTTCACCCTCTATAGATACTCCATATTTCAACATCCACACCTCTTTGCTTTTACAATTATTTATCCATATACTTCTCTGAATCTTGAACCGCTTTATTTAATAATTTCTCTGGATCTTGTCCAAGCATAATCGCATTAATTGCCGCTGATAAATTCCGATTTACTTCATCCCATTTTGGGTTAAGTAAAAATGCTGGTGTATTTGTTGAACGTTCTAGCATTGTGTAGAAGGATTTAATATTCGCATCTTCTTCTTTCTTCAATTCTTTCACAACACTGATTCGAACTGGCAAATCAGAAGTTCGCATTTTAATCGCTTCTGGTGAAGAGTAAAATTTAACAAATTCCCAAGCTAACTCTTTCTGTTTTGCATCCTTTGCAATTGAAACAGCTGATGTACCAACAAGTCCCTTCACTGGTTTCCCTTTAAATGTAGGAGGTTCTACTGTACCAAAATCAATTTTTGCATCTTTAAATCCTTCTAATGGCCAAATTCCACTCTCCCACATCGCTAGCTTATTCGCTTTAAAAATATCGTCACCACTCTGTTGATTTTTTCCACCTACTAATACAGCCGTTTTATCCTTTAGCATACTTTGAAAAGATTTCATAACTTCAATTGTTTCTGGACTGTTCATATGTCCTTTTATTTGTTTTCCATCTTCACTTACAAAACTACTACCGTTACTCCAAATAAACCCTTGTAAATCATACGTATCTGGCTCAGGTCGTAAAGCAAATCCATATTGTTTATTGCTTGCATCTGTTAACTTTTTCGCAGTGTCTGCAAACTCATCCCAAGTCCATCCATCTTTCGGGTATGGAATATTTGCTTTATCAAATAACTTTTTATTGTAATATATAACCCGCGTTGTAAAACCTGCTGGCATTCCATATAATTTCCCATCAATACTAGAGTAGTTAAATAATCCTTGATAAAAGTCATCTAATTTCATATCTGGATCTTTCTTTGCAAGTTCATCTAAAGGCTCGAGAGATTTATAGTAAGCTGGGAAATTCCACATATACATAACATCCGGTGGATTTTTCGCTCCGAAAGATGCTGCGAGCTTTTGATCAAAACCATCACCATAAGCCTCCACCTGTACTTTTACTCCTGGATTCTTCTCTTCAAATTTCTTTGCAATTTGCTGCTGAATCTTTAAATTCTTTCCAGCATCCCAAGTTGCAAATCGCAATACTTTTCCATCATTCGATGTTTGCTTCTTTTCATCATCCTTTGATGATTTTTTACTTGTAGTCTCATTTGAGCTACAACCAGCTAAAAGAACAATAAGTACGAGCATAAAACTAAGACATACATGTACCATTTTTCTCAACGAACACACACTCCCCTTCTCCCAAAATGCTTTTTCTAATTTTTCAGAATAAATAATTTAACCGCTTTCATTTTACCTTTTATGAAAGCGGTTAAAAACATCGATTTGTTCGATTTTTGTTATCAAATTGTTCGTTCAGCAAAAGTATGGTGTCAATTTGTTTTATATAAAGTTCCACATTGTTTGTCTCGATATTCTGATGGTGTTGTTCCTGTACACTTTTTAAACCATTTACTAAAATATTTACTATTTGAAATACCAATATGCTCTGCTACCTCTTGAATCGTAAGTGAAGTTGTTTGAAGCATTTGCATAGCAAGTTCAAGTTTTCTTCGTTCTGTAAAAGAATGAAAACTTTCACCTATTATCTTTTTAAAAAGCATACTAAAATGACTTCTGCTTAGTCCTACCATCTCCGCTACTTCTGAAACAACAATTGGCTCTGATAAATGATTCATTGTATACAAAATGGCCTCTTTAATTGTTTTGGGCCAATTGTTAATCGTTACTTTGTACTTAATCTCAAGTTCTGCAAATTGCTTCATCGATTTAACTGAATCCATCCATTGCTCGGTGCTGAACAGCTCTCCTGATGTAATCCAATATAAATCTTCGTATTTACTCTTTGCATCCATAAACATTTGTTCCATCATTTCCTTATATTTTTCATTAAGAAATAAGAAACATTGATCCTTTCCACATAGTATCTTCACATGTGGATTTGATACCTTTTGATCAATCTCTTGTAATATGAGATGTAATCTCGATTCTGACCGTAAAAAACAGACATAATATCCATCGTTCATCCATTCCCATTCATTACGAAATAAATCCAGAAGTACTTCTTGAAACTGATTTTGAAAACCACATAACCATTGAAAAAAATCTTCGTAAAAGAGGGATTTTTGCTGTCCAATCCCTTCTACTTCCCTATGAATCATTAACTCTTTTTGAAATGCTCGTAAATATTGATCCAGCTCCTCATCATGAAACGATGTTTTCAATAAATAACCTGAAACCCCCAGTTTAATTCCTTCTTGCGCATATTCAAAATCACGATGACAACTTAATAATAATACCTTTGTTTTCGGCGCATGTTGTTTAATCTTTTTCACAAACTCAATTCCATTTACAACAGGCATAACAATATCTGTAATAACCACTTCTGGCTCATGCTGTACAAACTCCTCCCATCCTCTCTCACCATTTGGCACATCCGCTACTACTTCCATATTATACGCCGACCAATCTACCGCCATTTTCAATCCCCTTCGAACAATCGTCTCGTCATCAGCAATGAGCACTTTAATACGATTCACTTCTGTATCCCTCCCTTTGGCCAAAGAATCTGAACTATAGTTCCTTTCTTTTCTTCTGATTGAATCGTTAATCCGTACTCTAACCCAAAATGCAATTTAAATTTTTGATCGATGTTATATAATCCAAGTCCACCTCTTTGCTTCGCAGACGGCTCTTGTAATAAATTTTGTTTCCGCCTATCAGAAATACCACGACCATCATCGGTAATCTGTATGCATAAGTCACCATTATCCTTTTCAAATGCCGATAATGTAATGGTTCCGTGTCCATCGTCGAAAGCATGAAAAAATATATTTTCAAATATAGGCTGAAGCGACATTCTTGGAATCTGCTCCCCTTTCATAGAAACCGAGACATTTTGTGTATAAGAAAAATGATTCCCAAATCGAATTTCCTGTACTTTTAAATAGTGCTCAATAATCGTTAATTCACTTTGGAGTGTAACAAGGTCATTCGCAAAGTTTAAATTTCCTTCTAGCACAGCAACAAGATGATAAATCATTTCACTTACATCATTTGCCCCCTGAAGCTTTGCTTTCCATTGAATCGAATTTAACGTATTAAATAGCAAGTGCGGATTAATTTGATAATGAATTGCCTTGAGCTCAGCTTCTTTTTTCAACTTTTCCTTCTCATATATTTCCTCTACTAATGATTTAATTTTGACAACCATTTTATTAAAATTCACAGTTAAACTCCCTACTTCATCTTGTGAATTTACTGGTATATTTGTATAAAAATCTCCTTTACTTACTTGAGATATTGCATGATCCAAATTCGTGATATTTTCCGTTAACTTAGCCGAAATTAAAAATGCCAACATAAAAGCTAAGCACAGTGACACAACAATTCCAATTAATGTAACAAACAAAATAATTGTAGAAGATTGATAAAATTCTTTTTCTGGAATAATAATTTCCAGACTCCATTTATTTGATGGAATTGGCTTTTCCAAAATGATATCATCCTTGTTTTTTTTATAATTTTCATCCGTCGTATAAATCACCTGTTTTTTTGCATCACGAATCGTAATCAGCGCATGCAAATCTGTTTCTAATGAATCAATAAATTTAAATAAATCCGTCGCATCTGTTTCTACTAATATCCGGCTATCTTTCAAGCTACCAAATGATGTTTTGACTGGAACAAGTAATCCAATTACTTTGTTTTTATCAAGTGCAGAGTAATGGTTCGGAACATAGATCCCATTCCAATACCCTTGTGATAAATCTCCTTGTTCTTCCCAAAATTTTTCTTGTTTTAGTTTCTGCACATCTAAATACCGATCTCCATAATAATAACCGCTAGGTGTAATTAAAAAGATTCCCTTCGTTTGTGCTGTTTTATGCGCTTCTAAAAACCTTTCAAAATTTTTCTCAGTAATAAATTCCGAATACGATTTCGGTGCTTCTTTTTTCAAAACAATTAATGTTGGGTCTGATAAATACTCTTGAATATCACTAGCAATTAAATGCATATGGCTTAATGTTAATTCAATCTGAGTTTGAAGCTGCGCTATAGCAAACTTTCCATAATCCCCAAACTGTTCATTTACAAGATTGGATGACTTTTCATATGACATCCAGCTAAACAGCATAAGCGGAATAAGTGCGACAATTAAAAAACATGTTAATAACTTTAAACGAAGGCTCGTTCGAATTTGTTGCACCATTCTCCATAATCTAAATTTCTTCATTAGCCCCATCCCTTACCCTACTTATCCATCTTATTTTTTCAGAATATTCCAACTTAACTATATTTTATCAAAAATATAGTTAAAATCTATAAAAAAAAGAACGCTTTATTGTAAGCGCTCCTTTTTTATAGCTAAGAAGAATACTTCATCGTTAAATGTAAAACAGCAACCTCATCTCCAGCATTTTTGTAAATATGCTTCTTATTCGCTTCGAACTGAATCGAATCAAATTCATTTAATTCATACACATCATTTTCAACTTGAATCGAAACCTGTCCCTTCATTACCGTCACAAGTTCAATAGCTCCTTCATGATGAGACTCTGGTTCATAAATGCTTTGCGATCTTAAGCAAGCACGATACATTTCCATACCAGTTTCTTTCGTATATCGAAATATGGTTTCGAACCGCCATGCCTGTCCTACATCTACTGTAAAACTTTCCCCAGAGCGTGAAATAGCTACCGGTTCTCCCACTACCATCAATCTCGACAACGGGATCGACAATCCTTTCGTAATTTTCCAGATAACAGCTAATGTTGGATTCGTTTCACCTCTTTCAATTTTTCCTAATGTTAATTTACTAACCCCCGTTTTTTGTGCCAATTCTTCTAAACTTAATTTTTGTTCATTGCGAATTTGTCGTAATAACTGACCAACTTGCTGAATGACTTCTTTTGTTTGCATATCCTCTTTTTCTTTCATATCAACAAAACCACCTTATTGTATAAAATAGTTTACTTTAATTACATTTAAGTATATTATACTATACATAAATGTTTCGAATCTCGAAAGGAGTGCTTACGCATTATGCGTGCAATATTATTAGGTATTTTATCATCAGCTTTTTTCTCTGCAACATTTATTATTAACAGAGTGATGAATGTATCCGGAACAAGCTGGGCTTGGACTGCTTCTTTCCGCTTTTTATTTGCTCTTCCTATTTTATTCCTTATCGTTTTATTTCGCAAAAACCTCGGAGGACTATGGACAGAAATGCGAAAACATCCTTTCGCATGGCTAGGATGGGGGTCTTTAGCAGGCATCGGCTTTTATTCTTTATTAAGCTTTGCTGCCGTCTTTTCTCCAGCTTGGCTTGTTGCAGGAACTTGGCAAGTTACAATACTCGCTGGTTTGCTACTATCACCATTATTTTTTATTACAATTGAAACAGAAACAGGTCCAAAACGCGTACGAGGAAAAATTCCACTTCGTAGTTTATATGTATCACTTTTCATTTTAATTGGTGTCATTTGCATGCAAGCAACAGAAGCAGGGCATATTACAGCTACTCAATTTATATCTGGGTTTCTTCCTGTTGTTCTCGCAGCTTTCCTATATCCATTTGGTAATCGAAAAATGATGGAAGTTGTAGGGGGACGCCTTGATACATTCCAGCGTGTATTAGGAATGGCCATCGGTAGTATGCCTATAGCAATCATTCTTGGAATATACGGTTTCGAGGCAACAGGCCTTCCAACATCCAGTCAAATGCTCCAAGGATTTTTATTAGCATTATGTTCCGGCGTTATCGCTACAATGACGTTTTTCTTTGCAACAGATTTAGCGAAAGATAACCTTTCCTTACTAGGGGCTGTAGAAGCAACGCAAGCTGGAACGATGGTATTTACTGTTCTTGGTGAAATCATTTTCTTAAATGGTTCATTCCCTATCGGACTCTCACTTATTGGGATGATTATCATTATGGCTGGAATGGTCACAAATAGTATTTTGAATCGTTCTATTCTAGTTGCTCGGCAAAAGAAAACAGCATAACAGAACGTTAAAAAAACATGATTCTTCTTTGGAGAACCATGTTTTTTTTATGTAATTGAAATTGTATAAATCTTAATCATTTATTTAATCGGAATATTTTTTCATTCCTTGTTTATAATTAGAACAGCATCATTCTATGTTATAATACGTTCTCATGCGTATTTAAAGGAGGAAAATTATGCTAAAAAAAGGAATCGCTGAATTTATTGGTACTTTTGTACTTGTATTATTCGGAACTGGAACTGCTGTTTTAGGCGGCGGAATTGAGGGAATTGGTATTTTAGGAATCGCAATGGCTTTTGGATTATCAATTGTTGCTATGGCATATAGCATTGGAACGATTTCTGGATGTCACATAAACCCAGCAGTATCAATTGCCATGTTCATAAACGAACGAATGAATGCTAAGGAGCTTGGCTGTTACTTATTAGCTCAAGTTTTAGGTGGTTTACTAGGAACTACAACATTAGTAACAATTTTAAAATCTGCTAATATGTCTTTAGATAACTTAGGACAAAATGGTTTTGGCAAACTTGGATTATCAGGATCTTTCTTAGTTGAATTTATTTTAACATTCGTCTTTATTTTAGTTATTATTTCTGTAACAGGTAAGAAGGGTAACGCACAGTTCGCTGGATTAGTAATTGGTTTCACATTAGTATTGGTTCACTTACTAGGTATCCCATTAACAGGAACTTCAGTTAACCCTGCACGTAGCCTAGCACCAGCTTTATTTGCTGGCGGAGAAGCTGTATCTCAATTATGGGTATTTATCGTTGCGCCAATTCTTGGTGGTATCGTTGCTGCCATTGTAGGAAAATTTGTATTAAATACTGAAAAATAGAATTTTCAATCTTTCTGAATTTAAAAAAGCGAGCCTTTTTATATGAGGCTCGCTTTTTTAGTTCTGAATTTTCGATTGTAAGTTTGTAACAAGCTGCTGAACAGTTACATTCGCAAGTACATTTTCCATCGCTTCTTGTGCTTGCATTAATATAATTTCTAATACGGATTGAATATTAGCTCCTACTGGACATTCAATATTAGGATTCTCATGGAAAGAAAATAGATGCCCTTCTTCCACTACTTCTACTGCTTTATATACATCAAGTAATGTAATTTCCTCTAAATCACGAGCAAGTGATGTACCACCTTTTCCCGCTTGTACATCAACAAGACCCGCTCTTTTTAACATTCCTGTAATGCGGCGAATCACAACTGGATTTGTATTCACACTACCAGCAATCCATTCAGAGGTACAGCGAGAGTTTCGATCTATCGCAAGTAACGTTAACATATGAACACCTACTGTAAAACGGCTACTAATTCCCATCTGCATGCCCCTCCTTTACGTTCATTCTATCAAAAGACGATACATACTATTATATACTATTTCTTATTTTTGCATAAAGAAAAAGCATGATTCCCTTAGAAAATCATGCTTTTTTGATTATTGACGCTTAATAAATTTAGCTAGATCTTTAAATTTTACTTTATCAGAGTAATTCATGACACCATTGACATAAATGCGGCTCGCAATCCAAGTAATAATTAAAATCGTTACGACTAAAATCGCTAATGTAGTACTAATCTCTATAACACCCGCCTCACCAGCAACAATACGCGAGAATGTAACCATCGGTGTAAAGAATGGAATATAAGAACTAATTAAAACAAGTGTACTATTTGGATCTGTTAATGCTTTAATACTAATGAAAAGTGCACCCATAGCTAAAAATATAATTGGCGTTGCAACAGTTTGTAAATCTTCCGTTTTAGAGACAACAGCTCCAATAGCTGCGTATAACATCGCATACAATAAATATCCTGTTACAAAATATACAAGGAACATACTGATTACAAATGTATCCAACGTTTCAAAATTCAAAAGAAGTCCAAACAACCCGGAATTTTCAAAATCAACCCACCCAATTGCATACGGAATGAAAAATCCACAAGCTGCAATTAACAGCTGTGATAAAGCGGTCGCAATCGTTGCTAAAACTTTTGCATACATCAGTATGATTGGTTTTACTTTCGGGATCATGACCTCCATAACACGGGAAGCCTTTTCAGATGCAATACTCGTTCCAATCGCATTCCCGTACATGAGAATAAACATGTATAGTATAAATGTAAAGAAATACCCGATACCAAATATACTCGCACGATCTTTTATCGCTTCTTCTTTCAATGGAATTTCCACCTGTAATTTCTGCGCTACATCTGGTGACACATTATTAGTAGTAATCGTTATTTGTGTATATTGTTGTTTTAAATACTTTGTTATAACTGTAGATTCCGCTTCACTTGGAAATCCACTATATATATACTTCACTTCTGGTATTCCATTCTTTTCCGTTACATGAAACAATCCATCTAAATCACCTTCTTCGACTTGCTTATGTAACTTGTCATACTCTTCTTTCGTACCCAATTTCGCTTTCGCGTATGGTAACAACTTATTCAATTCATCTTCCCTTACTTTATAAGTAGAAGTTTCCACTACAATTGCAATCTTATCTTTATCCTTACTTTCATCTCCACCAGATGTAAAGTGGTTAAAAGCAAAGACACCAAACACAATTAAAAATAAAATCCCACTTGTAATTAACGTCTTTTTAGAAAGAAATGATTCCCTAAAATAAAATGAAAACACATGAGAAAATTTACGCATTGTTATTTCGCCCTTTCTACAAATATTTCGTTTAGCGTTGGCTCTAACATTTTAAATTGTCTTAAGCTTATACCTTGTTCCTGTAATTTTTTTAAAATCGTTAAAGCTTCCGCATCATCATGGACTTTCACATATAGCAGTCCTTGTTGTTTTTCATACGAAATATGTAAGGCTTGCAATGCCTGTTCATTTTCCACCACATCTTCAATGGTTAAATTACGAAAACCGTATTCTTGCTTAATATCGCTTAGTTTGCCTTCTACAACTGCTTCTCCTTTTTTCAAAATACATACATGCTGGCAAAACGCCTCTACTTGTTCCATACGATGGCTAGATAAAATAATTGTTTTCCCGCTTTGTACTTGTTCTTCGATAATGTTCGCTAACATGCCAGCATTCACTGGGTCTAGTCCGCTAAACGGCTCATCTAAAATAAGGAGTTCTGGATCATGAATAAGCGCAGCAATTAATTGGATTTTTTGCTGATTTCCTTTTGAAAGCTCTCCTGCCGTTTTATATTTATATTCCGGGATTGCTAACTTTTCTAACCATCGATCAATCGCACGGTCTACTTCTTTTTTCGTCATTCCTTCTAATCTACCGAAATAGCGAAGCTGGTCTATCACTCTACTTTTTGTATATAATCCTCTTTCTTCCGGAAGATAGCCAATTGTTACACCGCTTTGAGAAATTGCTTTCCCATCCCATGTAATTGACCCTTCATTAGGAGTTAATAAACCAAGGAGCATTTTAATCGTTGTCGTTTTTCCTGCACCATTTCTTCCAAGTAGTCCTAACACTTCACCTTTCGGTAATGAAATTTTCAATTGATTGACCGCTTTTGATTCTCCAAATATTTTCGTTAAGTTTTGTATTTGTAAGCTCAAATATAGTTCCTCCCTTTTTCATCATTCTTACAATCTTCTAAATGGTATGTTGAATACAGGAAAAATATTGTAACATATATAAATCCTTTAATTTCTATAATGAAATTTTAAAATTAAAGCCACATATCCATCCACCATTTGTTTTATTTAGTTAAAATTGTAAATAAAAATTCGTTTCTTGTCAATTATAATTGACATTATGACAAAAAACATTGTCAATTCTCATCCTATATTTCTTACTTTTATTAAACTGGGCATAATACTATTCCTTATACAAATAACAATATGCAAACATTCATAAAAAAAAGTTACGTAAAATATTATATTTTAATATATAATATTAAATGATTTAGTTACATCAAGGAGGATACATATGAAGATGAAAAGAGGCATTACCACGTTATTATCTGTAGCCGTTCTCTCTACATCGCTTGTAGCATGTTCAGGAACAGCAGATAAAACTGTGGCAAAAGAAGAAAAAGTAAAGTTAACAGACCAACAGCTCATGGCTGATTTATGGTTCCAAACAGCTGGTGAAACGAAAGCATTGTATTATCAAGGGTATAATATTGGACAATTAAAGCTCGATGCAGCTCTTGCAAAAGGCACAAGCAAAAAACCAGCAATTGTACTAGATTTAGATGAAACTGTTTTAGATAACAGCCCTCACCAAGCAATGACTGTGAAAGAAGGAAAGGGCTATCCTTATAAATGGGATGAGTGGATTAATAAAGCGGAAGCAGAAGCTCTTCCTGGCGCAATTGATTTCTTAAAATATACAGAATCTAAAGGTGTAGACATCTACTACATTTCAAATCGTAAAACAAATCAATTAGATGCAACAATTAAAAATCTTGAGCGTGTTGGTGCTCCGCAAGCAACAAAAGAACATATTTTGTTGCAAGATCCGAAAGAAAAAGGGAAAGAAAAACGTCGTGAACTTGTTTCACAATCGCATGATATCGTCCTATTCTTTGGTGACAACTTATCTGACTTCACTGGATTCGATGGAAAATCTGTAAAAGATCGCAATCAAACAGTTGAAGAAACAAAAGCACAATTTGGCGAGAAATTTATTATTTTCCCTAACCCAATGTATGGCGATTGGGAAGGTTCCCTATATGATTACAACTTCAAAAAAACTGATGCAGAAAAAGACAAAATTCGTCGCGATAACTTAAAATCATTTGAAGTAAAATAGAAAAAAGGATGGCCTAGGCCATCCTTTTTTCTATCCCTTCTCCCAATTTCATTCAATCCAATTATACACATATCCGAACATTGCATATATAAATCAACAAAATCACACATTTTTTGACATTTTCTTTGCAATTCTATTACGTTATGACTCTTATATTTCTTTTTATAATAACTAGACTTATAATAAAAAATAATAGACAAACTATACGAAAGGACTGAGATTACACAGCGTTATGAAAAAGGTAATTATTATTTCTGCTACTACGATTGTAATCGGTATCACATCCTTCGCTTACTTCGGCTCAAAGTCTCCACTACAAAATGAAGCGAAAGCTGTAGAAACAAAAAAACATATTGAACATCCAAAAGAAGAGATTCCTGCATTTCCAAAAGCAGCTCATACGGCAAAAAAAATAGATGAGAACTTCTCCCTTGTTACAAATCCAGATTCACCTCTTGTATTAGTAAATAAACATCGTAAATTACCAGATGGCTATACACCAGATGACCTTATAAGACCAGACGTTCCATTTGCATATCCAAAAGATAAAGAGAAAACATTACTTCGTAAAGATGCTGGAGCCGCACTAGAAAAAATGTTCCACGCAGCAAAAGAGCAAGGACTGGAACTTACTGCCGTATCAGGATACCGCTCTTATAAACGACAACAATCATTACATAATATGTACATAAAACGCCAAGGACAAGCTGAAGCAGATTCAGTAAGTGCAATTCCTGGAACAAGTGAACATCAAACAGGCCTTGCAATGGATATTAGTTCTAAATCTGCAAAATATCAATTAGAACCTATTTTTGGCGAAACAGAAGAAGGAAAATGGGTAGCCGAACATGCCCATGAATTCGGCTTTGTCATTCGCTATTTAGAAGATAAAACAGATACAACAGAATACTCATATGAACCGTGGCACCTTAGATACGTCGGTAATCCATATGCTACATACTTACATAAACATCACTTAACATTAGAAGAAGCAATGGGTGCAAAAAAATAAGAGATTTCCCTCTTATCAAGACCTAAAAATTGAACTACCCCCACCTTCGTTTAGAGGAGGGGGTCTTCTCGGTTAAAATGATAAAGTAGAAAACATATTAATCATATATAATATGTTTTCTACTTTTATTTCTTTTCCACTTAACATACATTCCACTTTAACATACTATATTTCATCATTCTTCAGACCACGTGTAAAAGATAGCGGCAATCCCATCCTTTTTGGCTAGATCAAAACACTCAAGTTCTTCCTTTAATTCATAATCCGTCTCGTACTGCTTTCGATCTGCGATAAATTGATTCTTAACATTTGTTATTTTCCATCCTTCATTCTCAATGTAGTGATTTGCTTCAGTCAATGCTGCGTTCATATCACTTGAACCTACCCAACAATTAATAAACGCACCTGTACAGCCATTCTTTTCTGGATTATCGGAACACGGTATAGCCTCAAAACAAAAATAATAGATGGTCATTGGGTCCTCCGTCAACATTATTATTTTTATATGCGTCTACCCTATTCATATCTCACTTTATTGCAGTAACTTTTGCTTCCATTCTTCCAGCCAAGGTGCTCCTTTTCCCGTTTTCTTGGACGCTTGCACCATTGCCCCGCGCCCGACTAAGCAAATCTCTCCAGCTTCATTCTTCACCATGTAGTGTAAATCTAAAGAAGAATTTCCAATTGATTCCGCTTTAACATAAACTTTTAAGTTTTCATCAAAGAAAATCTGTTTCAAAAAGTTACACTGTAAGTCGGCAACAACGATCATTGTTTCGGATGCTTCATGTGTCCATTCTTGCATAAAACCAAGCTCTTTAAAAAATTCAATACGTGCCTCTTCAAAATATGTAAAAGCAACACCGTTATTCATGTGCCCAAACATATCTGTTTCACAAAAACGAACTTTCACAGGAATATAAAAGGAAAAACCTTTTTCCCATCTCTCAAAGTCTTCAATGTAGGAAATCTTCTTCATGTTCTTCTCTCCTTTTTCTTTTATTCTATATATTTATTTTAATTTCCCGACATATAAGTGGCGGTTATGTCAACAAAAGTAGTTTTCCACTCATGTTCTCCTTCTGTTTTCACATGGCACGGGGCTAAAATAGGCACTGACAGCTTCTAGCCATGAGTGGATCCTCTCTTCCACCTAAAAGGAATGGTTTTATATCAGTTTTTCAATCTGTATTTATATAATAAGTAATACACTTTGTTTCAGAATAAAACAAAAATTCAAACGATAGAAACCTATATAAATATTGCCTCTTCGAATCGAAGAGGCAATATTTATTAATAGTTATTGTCGCTACCAAAGAAATCTTTAAACGACTGAATTGTTGTATCACGGTTTAATGCTGCAATTGATGTTGTTAATGGAATACCTTTTGGACATGATTGCACACAGTTTTGCGAGTTACCACAGTTTGCAAGTCCACCATCACCCATAATCGCACGTAAGCGCTCTGCTTTATGCATTTCACCAGTTGGATGTGAGTTAAACAAACGAGCTTGTGAAAGCGGTGCTGGTCCGATAAAATCAGATTTACTGTTTACATTCGGACATGACTCTAAGCAAACACCACATGTCATACATTTTGAAAGTTCATATGCCCATTGGCGCTTTTTCTCTGGCATCCTTGGTCCTGGTCCTAAGTCATACGTACCATCGATTGGAACCCAAGCTTTCACACGTTTTAAAGCATCAAACATACGACTACGATCAACTTGTAAATCACGCACTACCGGGAATGTCTTCATCGGTTTTATACGAACTGGTTGTTCTAATTTATCGATAAGCGCTGTACATGATTGACGCGGTTTACCGTTAATTACCATAGAACAAGCACCACATACTTCTTCTAAACAGTTCATATCCCATGCAACAGGAGTCGTGTGGTTTCCTTTTACATCAACAGGATTACGACGAATTTCCATAAGAGCCGAAATAATATTCATATTTGGACGATATGGAATTTCAAATTCCTGATCAAACGATTGTGCATCTGGTCCATCTTGCCGTGTAATGATGAGGCGGATTGTTTTCTCAGACATGTTGTTTATCCCCCTTCTCTTCACCCTTAGCAGCTACATCATGTTTTGAAGAATAATCACGTTTACGTGGTTTGATTAATGAAATATCAACGTCTTCGTAATGGAATGCTGGTGCATTTCCTTCTCCTTCAAACTTCGCCATTGTAGTTTTTAAGAAGTTCGCATCATCACGATTTGGGAATTCTGGTTTATAATGCGCACCGCGGCTTTCATTACGGTTATATGCGCCAATTGTAATAACACGAGCTAATTCAAACATATTTGCCAGTTGACGTGTAAATGAAGCACCTTGGTTACTCCATTTCGCTGTATCGTTAATGTTAATGTGTTTATAACGCTCCATTAACTCTTGAATTTTTGCATCTGTTTCTAATAACTTTTTATTTTCACGAACTACTGTTACGTTATCTGTCATCCATTCTCCAAGCTCTTTATGAAGAACATATGCATTTTCATTACCATCTAACGTTAAAATATTGTTAAATTTCTCTGTTTCGATTAATTCATTTTGCTCGTATAAAGCAGATGAAACAGCATCAGATGATTTTGAAAGACCTTTCATATATTCAATTGCATTTGGTCCCGCTACCATACCGCCATAAATCGCTGATAATAATGAGTTAGCACCTAGTCTGTTACCACCGTGCATAGAGTAATCACACTCACCTGCTGCAAATAATCCTGGGATGCTTGTCATTTGCTTATAATCAACCCATAATCCGCCCATTGAGTAATGAACAGCTGGGAAGATTTTCATTGGTAGTTTACGAGGATCATCACCTGTGAACTTCTCATAGATTTCAATAATCCCACCAAGTTTAATATCTAGTTCTTTCGGATCTTTATGAGAAAGGTCTAGATATACCATGTTTTCCCCGTTAATACCTAACTTTTGTTCTACACATACATCAAAGATTTCACGTGTTGCAATATCACGAGGTACAAGGTTTCCGTATGCAGGATATTTCTCTTCTAAGAAATACCATGGTTTACCGTCTTTATACGTCCAAACGCGTCCACCTTCACCACGTGCAGATTCACTCATCAGACGTAATTTATCGTCCCCAGGAATTGCAGTTGGGTGAATTTGAATGAACTCACCATTCGCATAATATGCACCTTGTTGATATACAGCAGATGCTGCTGTACCTGTATTAATAATAGAGTTTGTTGATTTTCCAAAGATGATACCAGGGCCCCCTGTTGCCATAATCACGGCATCAGCTTGGAAACTCTTAATCTCCATAGATTGTAAGTCTTGTGCGACGATTCCGCGACATACGCCTTCATCATCCACAACAGCACGTAAGAAATCCCAACCTTCATATTTCGTTACAAGTCCTGCTACTTCATGACGACGGACTTGCTCATCTAATGCGTACAATAATTGTTGGCCAGTTGTTGCACCAGCAAATGCTGTACGGTGATGTTGTGTTCCCCCGAAACGGCGGAAATCAAGAAGTCCTTCTTCTGTACGGTTAAACATAACACCCATACGGTCCATTAAGTGAATAATACCAGGTGCTGCTTCACACATCGCTTTAACTGGCGGTTGGTTCGCTAAGAAGTCCCCACCATAAATTGTATCGTCAAAGTGGATCCATGGAGAATCCCCTTCACCTTTCGTATTTACGGCACCGTTAATACCACCTTGTGCACATACAGAATGCGAACGTTTTACTGGTACTAAAGAGAACAGTTCCACGTTTACTCCTGCTTCTGCTGCCTTAATCGTTGCCATTAAGCCGGCTAAGCCACCGCCGACTACTATAAGTTTCCCTTTCATGCTCTCCCACTCCTTACTGATTTGCTAGCTGTGGATCGATGAACGCTAATAATGCACTCACACCTACATAAGATAAACCTAGGAAAATAGCTAATGTTACATAAGTAGAGATACGTTGTGAACGTGGCGATACTGTAATTCCCCAGCTAATGCAGAATGTCCATAGTCCATTTGCAAAGTGGAAAATTGTTGATACAACTCCCACTAAATAGAAGCCAAACATAGCTGGATTATTTAAAATATCTGCCATCATATCATAATTTACCTGCGCGCCTAACAATGCTTGAATACGAGTTTGCCAAACGTGCCAAGCTATGAAAATAAGCGTGAGCACACCTGAGATTCGTTGGAAGACAAACATCCAGTTACGGAAGTAACTATAAGATGTCGCATTGTTCTTAGCTGTAAATGCAATATATAATCCATATATAGCATGGTACAGTATTGGTAAAAAGATGACGAAAATTTCTAGCGCATACCGGAATGGAAGGAGCTCCATAAAATGAGCAGCTTTGTTAAAAGCTTCTGCCCCTCTTGTTGCAAAGTTGTTTACTACTAAATGTTGCGTCAAAAAGACACCAACCGGAATGACCCCCATTAATGAGTGCCACTTGCGAAACGTATACTCGCGGCCTTTCATGTCCCCATTACCCCCCTTGAGTGTTTGACTGCTGCTTTCAGTATTAGTTTATAACAATAATGTTTTTTCACTATTGCTATAAGAAAAACTGAAAAAATTATTCGAAATATTTCAGCATAATTTGATACCAAGTTCATTTTACTCCTATTTTTGTCGAAGCGTCAAGAAAACGTATACATAATTTGTACATAATTTGCATATAATTTGCCAATTCTTTTTTTCTTCCTATATATTAAGATTTTCCCAAAGAAAGTTCTGTTTTTATAAATGGGAAATGTTATATAATAATCCCTATAGAAAGAGGGGAATATTGTGAGCAAAAATACAATTGATATAGCATCTTTTGAAGATGTTTCATTGAACGCCTTCGCTTATGAACTGCTGCGTGAAGAAGTATTACCTGACCTAATTGGAAAAGAATTAGATGACATCTTATACTGGGCCGGCAGAAACCTAGCACGAAAATATCCACTAGAGACGATTGAAGAAGTCATTCATTTTTTTGAAAAAGCTGGTTGGGGCCGTTTGAACATTATCGAGCATAAACGCCGTGAAATGCATTTTCAGCTAACAAGCCCGCTCATTACAGAGCGTCAAAAGCAAAATAGACATTCTTCTTACCAATTAGAAACTGGATTTGTTGCAGAACAAATTCAAAAGCAACGAAATGTTGTTGCAGAGTCATATGAAGAGCAAAAAAAACGTTCAGATTCTATCACATTTCTTGTAAAATGGGACGTAAAAGATCCTGTCGAAGTGTAGAATCACATTAGCAGTCAACTAGACATATAGGTTTAGTTGACTTTTCTATATCAATCCAACTTTAAAAACCGACATAAATCATTTCTTTTAGGTGGGAGAGAGCATCCGACCATTCATAAAAGCGATCAGTTCCTTTTTTCTCCCCATGCAGTGTGAAAATAAAAAGAGGAAATGAGCGGAAAACTGTTTTTGTTTTCATAGCCACAGCTTATATGTCGAAAAATCAAAATGGATTTACATTGCATATTCATTCGATTTTAATAATTTTTAATCTTCTGAAATTATATCAAAAAATAGAAGACATTGTAAACTACAACGTCTTCTTATCTGTTAAATAGGAATAAATAGTTTCTGCAACATTTTGCGGCATTCCTGCTTCGACAAATTCTGTCACAGACGCTTCTTTCATTTTTTTTAGCGAACCAAAATGTTTTAACAATACCTTCTTCCGTTTCTCCCCTACTCCAGGAATTCCATCTAAAGCAGATTGAATAACGGATTTCCCGTGAAGCTGGCGATGAAACGTAATCGCAAATCGGTGCACCTCATCTTGAATACGCTGCAGTAAATAAAATTCTTGGCTATTTCTTTCAAGCATAACGGGCTCAGGAGGATCACCGATCATTAAATGCGATGTACGGTGCTTATCATCTTTAACAAGTCCAGCCATCGGAATATATAGCCCAAGTTCGTTTTCAAGCACATCGCTAGCAGCTGCAAGATGCCCTTTCCCACCATCAATTACAATTAAATCAGGTAGTGGCAAATTTTCTTTTAAAGCGCGCGTATAACGCCGACGTACAACCTCTCGCATCGATTCATAATCATCAGGCCCTTGAACTGTTTTTATCTTATATTTTCGATACTCTTTTTTCGCCGGTTTTCCATCAATAAAGACAATCATTGCTGAAACTGGATTCGTGCCTTGGATATTTGAGTTATCAAATGCTTCAATACGATATGGCGTTTCAATATCAAGCTGCTTGCCTAAATTTTCAACGGCTTTAACTGTACGTTCTTCATCACGTTCAATTAAATAGAACTTCTCTTCTAAAGCGATTTTCGCATTTTTATTGGCCAATTCAACGAGGTCTTTTTTCTTCCCTCGTTTTGGCTGCGCGGCATCCACTTCTAAGAAACGCTCTACTAATTCAGGGTCAATACTTCCTGGTACTACAATTTCCTTGGGTTTAAAATGATTGTTTTGTTCGTAAAATTGACCGATAAATGTTAGAAATCCTTCTTCAGGCTCATCATAAATTGGAAACATAGAGACATCGCGTTCGATTAACTTACCTTTTCGAACAAAGAAAACTTGCACGCACATCCAGCCTTTATCAACCGCATAACCAAATACATCGCGGTCAACAATATCATTCATAATCATCTTCTGTTTTTCCATAATTGCATCCATATGGGCGATTTGATCGCGCAATTCTTTTGCACGCTCAAATTCTAATTTCTCAGATGCTTCATACATTTTCTTTTCGAGTTCCGAACGAATTTCCTTATGCCCACCATTTAAAAATTTTGTAATTCCATCAACGATTTCTTTATTTTGTTCATCCGTTACCTCTTTAACACAAGGCGCTAGACATTGCCCCATATGATAATACAAACACACTTTATCTGGCATTTTTGTACACTTACGGAGCGGATACATACGATCCAGTAGCTTTTTAGTTTCATACGCTGACTGTGAATTCGGATAAGGCCCAAAATATCTTCCTTTATCCTTTTTTACATTTCTTGTGATAAGTAAGCGTGGCTGCTTTTCTGCCGTGATTTTAATAAATGGATATGTTTTATCGTCTTTTAATTTAATGTTATATCTCGGATCATACTTTTTAATTAAATTTAATTCTAAAATAAGTGCCTCTAAATTTGAGGAGGTAACAATATATTCAAAATCAACAATTTCTCCGACAAGACGGAGTGTCTTCCCATCATGTGAACCAGTAAAATACGAGCGCACACGATTTTTTAACACCTTTGCCTTCCCGACATATATAACTGTCCCTTGCTTATCTTTCATTAAGTAACAGCCTGGTTGATCTGGTAAAATCGCTAATTTTTCTTTTAAATGCTCGTGCACTCGTAAACCTCCGTTTCTTACATGCTTATCATTGTTGTTTCCAAGCAAAAACATACTATCATTAAATCCCCAACATACGTTCTTTAATTGTAACGGAAAGCGAAGAAAAAGGAAAATATTATACATATTTTCGTCTCTTTAATAGAATTTTTTACGTTAAACTAATAAAATAGAACATCAAATATACGCAAAAAGGAGATCACAATGGAAAATGATTTTGCAGAAGCACATCGTCTCTCTTTTCGTAATAAAATCCACTTAGAAAAGAAAACCATATGTGGTTGTTTTTATTGTTTTAAAATTTTGCACCCGAGTAAAATTACAGAATGGTGGGATGACGATGATACGGCAGTTTGTCCCTATTGCGGAATTGACTCTGTTATAGGAGAAAGTTCTGAATTTAAAATTACAGAAGCCTTTTTAAAAGAAATGCATCAAAGATGGTTTTAATTAGATAAAGTGAAACTTTAATCAGTGAGGTTTTCTTCATCCCCCACTGATTATTAGTCCTCACCAACGGAGATTTTATCATCTAGCAACACTTTAAAATAAAAAACGCTGCCACGAGGCAGCATTTTTTATTTTAGAAGTGTTTAGAAACTAGTTCTACTAACGCTTCTTTTGGTTTGTAACCTAACGCTTGGTCAACTACTTTACCATCTTTTAATACGAAAAGAGATGGAATGCTCATTACTTCAAAACTGCGAGCAGTTTCTTGATTTTCATCTACGTCTACTTTTACTACTTTTACTTTTTCGCCTAATTCTGCATCGATTTCCTCTAATACAGGAGCAATCATTTTACAAGGCCCACACCATGGTGCCCAGAAATCTAATAATACAATACCTTCGCTTGTTTCAGCTGCGAAGTTTTGGTCAGTTGCGTTTACAATTGCCATTTTATTTCCTCCTTCAAGTGTATTCTACCAAAAGTATATCATTAACTTATATACGTGGCGAATATTATGTATCGTTATGTATTGTAACAAAAAAGGGTTCCTTTATACTATATAAAAATACAAGCTATATGGACACAACATAAAACCTTTCTTTTTTAGATGGAAAAGAGCATCCGGCCATGCATAGAAGCCGTCAGGGCCTTTTTTAGCCCCATGCCATGTCAAAACAATCAGAGAAAATGAGTGCAAATCTTCTTTTGTTTTCATAGCCGCGAATTATATATCAGAAAGAAATACATGCTAAAAAACGAGAGGCAGGGGACCTCTCGTTTTTCTATATATAGGGGTATTTCACTTGGAACTCAAGGGTTACTCAAATTAAGAATGCACTTTTAACTTTTTAAACTCTTCTGTTAATAAAGGAACCACTTCAAATAAGTCACCAACAATACCATAGTCAGCTACTTTGAAGATACTTGCTTCTGGATCTTTATTAATTGCAACGATTACTTTCGAGTTAGACATACCTGCTAAATGCTGAATTGCGCCAGAAATACCGCATGCAATATATAAATCTGGCGTAACAACTTTACCCGTTTGTCCAATTTGCAATGAGTAATCGCAATACTCTGCGTCACAAGCACCACGTGATGCTCCAACAGCGCCGCCTAATACATCCGCTAATTCTTTTAACGGTTTAAAACCATCTTCACTTTTCACGCCGCGTCCGCCAGCAATAATGACTTTCGCTTCTGAAAGGTCTACACCTTCTGCTGTTTTACGCACAACATCTTGAATGATTGTACGTAAATCTTTTACATCAACTGTAATAGAAGATACATCACCTGTACGCGCTTCATCTTTTTCTAATGGCGTAATGTTATTTGGACGTACTGTCGCAAACAGAATGCCATCTGTTACAATCTTCTTCTCAAACGCTTTACCAGAGTAAATTGGGCGTGTAAATACAACATTACCACCCGCTACTTCTAATGCAGTGACGTCGGAAACAAGACCAGCTTCAAGTTTTGCAGCTAGCTTTGGTGATAAATCTTTACCAAGCGCTGTGTGTCCAAATACGATTCCTTCAGGCTTTTCCTCAGCATATACAGCAAGAAACGCTTGTGCATATCCATCCGATGTATATGATTTTAATTTATCATTTTCAACTGTCACAACGCGATCTGCACCGTAATGAATCAATTCATTTGCTAAAGATGCAACGCTCTCTCCAACTAGAAGGCCAACTACTTCACCGCCTTCTGCAATTGTTTTCGCTGCTGCTATTGCCTCAAATGAAACGTTACGTAGTGATCCGTCACGAACTTCACCCATTACTAATACTTTACGAGCCATAGATTTTCCCTCCTGCATATATAATTTCGTATTTTATTAGATTACTTTCGCTTCTGTATGGAGCAACGATACAAGTTCTTTTACTTGATCTTGCAGCTCGCCTTGTAACACTTTTCCTGCATCTTTCTTAGGAGGTAAATAGATTTCAATTGTTTTTGTCTTTGCTTCCACAGCATCTTCCTCTAAATCTAGATCATCTAATTCTAATTCTTCAAGCGGCTTTTTCTTCGCTTTCATAATACCTGGAAGCGATGGATAACGCGGTTCGTTTAAACCTTGTTGCGCTGTTACTAAAAGCGGTAGTGATGTTTCAATCACTTCAGTATCACCTTCAACATCGCGTTCAATTTTCACGCTTGTACCGTTAATTTCAAGCTTCGTAATTGTTGTTACATATGGAATATTTAGCGCTTCAGCTACGCGAGGACCAACTTGTCCAGATGCGCCATCAATCGCTACGTTTCCACCTAAAATTAAATCCACTTCTTTATCTTTTAAATACTCAACAAGCACTTTTGCTGTTGTAAATTGGTCACCATTCTCAACATCATCTTCAATATTGATTAATACCGCTTTATCACAGCCCATCGCTAACGCAGTGCGAAGTTCTTTTTCACTGTCTACGCCGCCAACTGTTACAACCGTAATTTCACCGCCTTGTGCGTCTCTTACTTGAATTGCTTCTTCAATCGCATATTCATCGTAAGGGTTGATGATGAATTCCGCTTCGCCATCATAAATTGCACCGTTTTTAATTACGATTTTCTCTTCTGTATCAAATGTTCGTTTCATGAGTACGTAGATGTTCATTCCATTTACCCCCTTGTTTTTCAGAAAGATTCCATCAATTTTAATATTCTGTTAATTTATGTTAAAAAAATTCGAACTACCTACCACTAAATGAAGGTTTGCGTTTTTCTAAGAATGCCGCTACACCTTCTCTTCCATCTTCACTCGTAAACACTTCTCCAAATATTTGTGCCTCACGCTGCACACCTTCATAATAATGAGATGATTTTGTTGTTTGTAATAGCTCTAACACAGCACGAGTCGTCGCTGGGCTTTTACTAGCAATCTGTTTTGCAATTTTGAGAGTCTCTTCTAATAGTGTTTCTTCTGAGAACACGCCATTAACAAGTCCCCATTCTAATGCTTGTGCACCGGTAATTGGTGTACTTGTTAGCATCATTTCACAAGCCTTCGCTTTGCCAACGTAGCGTGGCAAACGCTGTGTACCTGCAAAACCAGGAATCAATCCGAGCGTTAACTCTGGTAAACCAAGCTTTGCACTTTCAGTTACAAAGCGCATGTGGCAAGACATAGCGAATTCAAGGCCACCACCAAGTGCCGCTCCATGAATTGCCGCAATAACTGGTTTTGAGCACTTTTCTACACGCTCAAACGTAACTTGTCCAAGCTGAGCTAGCTCTGTCGCTAGTTTTGCTTCTTCAACAGAAGTAAATTCTTTAATATCTGCTCCTGCTGAGAAGAAGCGTCCTTCGCCATGAAGAACCACAACGCGGACATTTTCATCCTTTTCGACTTGATCAATTAACTCAGTAACGTCATGCATAACTTGTGAAGACATAGCATTAGCTGGTGGATGATTTAATGTCACCACCGCGATATGGTCTTCTACTGTTACAGATAGGAATTTCAACATGATCCCTCCCATTATTGACGATAACCACAAGCTGAACTAAGCAGCCCATGTACCGTTTTTGAAAGTGCGACCAAATCATATTTATGATCGCTCATTACCCAATTGGTCACAACTTCATCTACTGTTCCAAAGATCATTTGCCTTGCTACGCGAACATTTAAATCCGCCTTAAATTCACCTTGTCTTACACCTGTTTCCAAAATTTCATCAATGACTTGTAAGTACCCTTTTAATACTTCATTTATTTTGAGGCGCAGGTCTTGGTTGGATTGACGAAGCTCTAGTTGAGTAACAATAGCAAGAGGATCATTTTTCGACAACAGCAAGAAGTGCATTTCTACCAACATAAATAACTTCGCTACAGCGCTTTCAATTCCTGCTGTTTTTTGACGAATTGTTTCAATAAATTCTCCCATCTTCTCTTGGAATAAGGATATTAGTATATCTTCTTTATTTTTAAAATATAAATAAATAGTTCCATCAGCAACGCCAGCTTGCTTCGCAATTTTAGAAACCTGTGCTTGATGGTATCCATTTTCTGCAATCACAATAACCGCCGCATCAATAATTTGGTTATATTTTGGTCGATTTTTTTTCACTTTACTGTCCCCTTCAAGAAGATGACTGAATGAGTAATCATTCATATTTTAATAATACTGACTATTTCAAGAATTGTCAATCCTATATCCTTTATTTTCAAAAAGAAAGGGCCTTTAGCCCGTCTGCTCATCCTCTGTCTTTTTCTTCTCTTCATCTATAAGGACGCGTCGTAAAATTTTCCCAACTGTCGTCTTCGGCAACTCACTTCTAAACTCATATATTTTTGGAACTTTGTAAGCTGCTAAATATTTACGCGCAAACTGATCTAATTCTTCTTCCGAACACTCTATGCCTTCCTTCAATACAACAAACGCCTTTACAGTCTCCCCTCTGTACGGGTCAGGAACACCAATTGTAACTACTTCTTGCACTTTTTCATGTTCATATAATACTTCTTCTACTTCACGCGGATACACGTTAAAGCCACTAGCGACAATCATATCTTTCTTACGATCCTTCACATAGAAAAAGCCGTCTTCATCCATATAGCCAACATCACCTGTATGGAGCCATCCATCTTGCAATACAGCTGCCGTTTCCTCTGGCTTATTCCAATACCCCTTCATAATTTGCGGACCTCTCACAACAATTTCACCAATTTCACCTGGAGGTAATGCTTCTCCCGTTTCAAGTGACATAATGCATGCATCTGTATCCGGCCATGGTACTCCAATACTTCCTGGCACACGTTTTTCCCATAAAAAATTCCCATGTGTAACCGGAGATGATTCAGTCAATCCATATCCTTCTACTAATTTACCACCTGTAACTTTTTCAAATTTTTCTTGTACTTCTACCGGAAGCGGCGCAGAACCACTAATACAAGCACGAATTGAAGAAATATCATATTCCTTTAAAAGTGGACTATTCAAAAGAGCAATATAAATTGTTGGCGCTCCTGGAAATAGCGTAACTTTATGTTTTTTAATTGCTTCAAAAACCATTTTCATATCAAATTTTGGGATGAGCACCATTTTATATCCTTGCATAATGCTCAAATTCATTACCGCCGTCATTCCATATACGTGAAAAAAAGGAAGGACTCCAAGGATTACCTCTTCTCCCTCTTTACAATTATATAGCCAGTGTGCACCCATTAAAGTGTTAGCAACGAGATTTTTATGCGTTAACATAACTCCTTTCGGAAACCCTGTCGTCCCTCCCGTATACTGTAAAAGCGCTAAATCATTTTCAGGATCGCAAGGCACTTCGACGTCATTATTATTTTCTCTTTCTATTGATTTCCAAAGGTGAATCGTCTCACTTTCCGACACTTTCACATCAAGGTTCGTTTGTTTTTTTTGTACAAACGGATAAAGTACATTTTTCGGAAACGGTAAAAAATCTGCGATACGAGTTACGATAATATGCTCAACCTTTGTAGCAGACTGAACGTTAGTAACTCTCGGAAAAACTAAATCGAGGCAAAGAATCACTTTCGCTCCAGAATCATGAAGTTGATATTCTAGTTCCCTTTCTGTATACAGTGGATTTGTCTGTACGACAATACCACCTGCAAGCAATGTACCATAATATCCAATTACAGCTTGCGGGCAATTTGGTAACATAATCGCAACTCGATCACCTTTTCTTACACCCAGCTTACGCAGATAATTGGCAAATTGTTTCACCTTACGATCAAGCTCTGAAAATGTAATATCCTTACCTAGAAAATGAAGCGCTTTCTTTTCTGGGTACCGAAAAGACATCTGCTGTAAATATACGTGAAGCGGCTGAATATCATAAGAAATTGTATGTGGAATTTCCTCTGGATAACTTTGTAGCCAAGGTTTTTCCATCTTCATTCCCCCTTCCTGTTCTTACAAAAATAAAATGAATGTCCATTCATGATGATTGTTTTCATTATATTATAGTCACAATCACGTTACAATCATAATATTCTGACTTTTGCACAACTATTCCATTGTAACTCCATAACTATCTATATTATTGTGCCACGAAGACATTTTGATCCCTTTCCTCATTTTCTCCCCCTGTTGTAACTTGGCATAGGGCAGGAGCAGAAAGAGAACCTGACCGCTTCTATGCATGGCCGGATTCTCTCTCCCCCTAAATATGTGCGTTTTTCAATCTAATTAGTTTATACTTTCTGTTTCTTCTCCTACTCCTTTTAAAGACTCATTCACAAATTCATATTTTGAAAGCGTTATAGTAGCAAATAAATCCCCCAATGTTCTAAAGAGAATTTTTTATCAGAATAGAAAGAAAAAGATTGACACCATAAAAGCCACCATAGTATGATTTCCATGTTGAAACTGATAATCTTTTTCAATTAAAAAAGGTGAATCCTACTGCAATTGCAGAAAGATTATATATCATTTCAAAATAATTCATTTGGGGGAAAAAAATGAAAAAAGTCCTTAGTATTTTTATGGTTATCCTTCTATTCGTTGTCGGATGTGGACAACAAAAAGAAGAGAAGAAGGAAGTAAAAACAGATGATAAAAAACAAGCTATGACAATTAAACATGCTGAGGGTGAAACAAAGTTAGATAAACCAGCGAAAAAAGTTGTTGTACTTGAGTGGGTATATGCAGAAGATTTATTAGCACTTGGTGTTCAACCTGTCGGGATGGCTGATATTAAGAACTATAATAAATGGGTAAATACAGAAACAAAACCAAATAAAGATGTTGTAGATGTCGGTACGCGTCAACAACCAAACTTAGAGGAAATTAACCGCTTAAAACCAGACTTAATTATTACGGCTTCATTCCGTAGTAAAGCGATTAAAAATGAGTTAGAACAAATTGCACCAACAATTATGTTTGATCCATCAACAAGTAATAACGATCACCTTGCAGAAATGACAGAAACATTTAAACAAATTGCAAAAGCAGTTGGAAAAGAAGAGCAAGGTAAAAAAGTATTAGCAGATATGGACAAGACATTCGCTGATGCAAAAGCAAAAATTGAAAAAGCTAACTTAAAAGATAAAAACATCGTAATGACACAATCATTTACAGCAAAAAATGTTCCAACATTCCGTCTGTTAACAGACAATTCTACAGCAATGCAAATTACGAAAAAATTAGGTTTAACAAATGCATTTGAACCTGGTAAATCTGAGCCAGACGGCTTCAAACAAACAACTGTAGAAGCACTGCAAGGTGTACAAGATGCAAACTTCTTATACATCGTAGCTGATGACGATAATATTTTCGACAAACAGCTAAAGGGTAACCCAGCATGGGAAGAATTGAAATTCAAAAAAGAAAATAAAATGTATAAACTAAAAGGTGACACTTGGATCTTCGGTGGCCCTGAATCTGCAAAATCATTAGCAAAACAAGTTGCAGATGTAATGACAGCGAAGAAGTGATTGCATAATGAATAACTTACAACATACACTTCGAGCAAGTCTTGTATTCGGAGGAGGAGCAGCTCTCTTGCTCCTCCTTTTCTTTATTCATATCGGACAAGGGCAAGCAAATATTTCTTACAGCATGATTATGGATGCTCTCTTTTCTCCAAATCAATCTCTTGAACATCAAACCTTAATTATGCTGCGTTTGCCACGGGCTGCTATTGCTATTTTAGCTGGTGGTGCGCTCGCTGCATCAGGCGTTATTTTACAAACTTTAACGAAAAATCCACTTGCTGAGGCAAGTACAATGGGAATTCATTCAGGAGCATATTTCTTTTTAATTGCCGCTACTATCTTTTTACCGGAATACTTACAAGTACACTCCCTCCTTTTCACATTTATTGGCGGAGCAGTAACGGCTTTGTTCGTATATCGTATTTCCGGCGGCAGAAAGGGAACGCCGCTACGTATGGCATTAGCAGGTATGGTTGTCACATTAATGCTCTCTGCTTTTACCGGAACGATGCAACTGTTTTATGAAAACGAAACAGCTGGACTATTCCTTTGGGGCGCAGGATCACTTGTACAAAATAACTGGGATGGTGTTCAATTTGCGGTCCCATTTGTTGTCTGTTCCTTCCTTGCTGTACTATTTATGTCACGTAAATTAAATGTGCTTCTTTTAGGTGATGATGTTGCTGTTTCACTTGGAGAAAAAACAGAAGTAACGCGTTTTATTGCTTTTATTGCAGCGATCTTTTTAACAGCAGTCGTTGTAACAGTTGTTGGACCAATTGGTTTTGTTGGCTTAGTTGCACCGCATTTAATGCGCCTGATTGGCTATCGCCAACATTTCCCACTGCTTCTCTCCTCTTTCTTATGGGGGGCTATTTTATTACTTGGGGCAGATGTTGTTGGTAGATTAATAGACCCAACTGGTGCTGAACTTCCGGTTGGTGCTGTCACTGCAATGATTGGTTCACCATGGCTCATTTACTTAGTTTATCGTATGATGAGATCCAAGCAATATATGAACGACAACGGAGCGAATGCAGCTGGTGCCAATTCAAAATATTTCTCTTATAAAAAAGTAATCATTGTTTCAATAATCCTTTGTATTGTATCAGTTGCACTTGGCGTTGCACTCGGCAGCAATGCTTACATAGAAAGCATAATAAATATAACAACAGGGCAGCTTACACAATTCGATCAAAACATGATGATGAATCTTCGCTTGCCAAGAATGCTCGTTGCGGCTGTTGCTGGAGCATGTCTTGCAATAAGCGGGCTAGTCTTTCAAGGAATATTACGCAATCCACTCGCCGATCCATCTATCATTGGTATTTCATCTGGTGCAGGTGTCGGTGCTTTAACAATTATGTATGTCTTCCCGGCACTTCCAGGATTCTTCTTACCAATCGGTGCATTTATTGGTGGACTACTTGCAGTTGGAATCGTCCTCTTCTTTTCATGGAAGTCAGGCTTTAGCCCAACAGCACTCGCATTAATTGGAATTGGTGTATCAGCACTCGGTTCAGCAATTATTCAAATCTTTATCGTTAGAGCAAACTTAAATGTAGCGGCTGCTTTAACTTGGTTATCAGGTAGTACGTACGCAAGAGGTTGGAATCACTTAGAAAATATACTTTTATATCCATCTCTTATTCTCGTACCAATCATATTCTTCTTGATGAAGCAGCTTGATGTTCTTGTACTCGGAGACGACTTAGCAACAGGACTTGGGCAACGCGTAAACAAAACACGCTTCGCACTTATTATCCTAGCAACATTGCTCGCGTCAGTGAACATTGCCGCTGTTGGCACAATCGCTTTCTTAGGACTCGTTGCACCACACCTAGCACGTATTGTTGTTGGGATGAATCACCAAAGATTGTTTGTTTGTTCAGCACTATTTGGAGCGATTCTGCTCTGCATCGCTGACTTACTTGGACGGACGATTGCATATCCAAAGGAGATTCCTTCGGGGCTTGTTGTCGCTGTACTTGGTGCACCTTATTTCTTGTGGTTGATGAGGAAGAGTGGGAAGAAAGTTAGTTAAAAAAGCGCAGGCTTCTTTTGCTTAGAAGTCTGCTTTCTTTATTTCATGTCAGTGTGGCATGAAATTAACATAAGCTTTATAAAAAATATATATTACCCATGAATACATTAATATATAAAATACCCTTCTCTTTCCCCTTAATGCCCAAGTTAATTTTTTATCCTGTAATGACAATTCTATTCCATTCGCTTTTTTCACCTTACGTAATATTTGGAACAATTCACGATATTCCTCATCAATCCCTAAAAGCACATAATCTTTACTATTTGTAAATTTCATATATAAAAACTCACTTCCACCCTTGCGATCTAATACTGTTTTCATAGATACAATTTCCTCTAGTTGGTATACTTTTAAATCAACATCGTTATAGTAACGGTCTACAAAGAAAACATATAATCTTTTATTTGTAACAACAAGGACGTTATTAATGCCAAAATGCATAGCGAGAGCACCTACTCCAGACATAGCTGCTGTGCCAGTTTGTGATCCTTTCACACGAGGATTAGATGCAAACATACTATATAAAATTTCTTCCTGTTCTTGTAATTCATCCCGTACGTGCCCATAGCAACGCTGCATCAAAATACTTTTTGTTACTACCATTTTGGCACGTTTTATTTTCTGCTTATCTACTTTTGTTTCATCATTATATTCCGTAACATCTTCATCGCTATATTTTAAATTGCTTAACCCCTGTAACAGTTCCTCTTTGCGCATCCCTTTCCCCTCCTATTATCTTTTTTAGTTTTTTCCGTCCCCTTGAGAGCCTGCTATACACAGTATCTGTTGTCAGCCCTAATTCAGAAGCAATCTCCTGCACACTATATTCATCTAAATACCTTTTTATAAAGATTTTCTTATCTTTATTATTTAAAGCTTCAATTAAAAGGTAGAAGGTTTCCTCTTGTTCCTCATTTGTTTGATTTGTATCTTTTATCTCTGCATATATATCCTGCTGAAATTCTTGTAATCGATAAGCCTGATTACTCTTTCTCTTAAAATCAATCGCTTTAAACTTCGCAACAGATATAAGCCAATTTCTAAATTTCCCACGCTTTTCATCATAACTCTCAATGTTGTACCAAATAATTAATAAAATATCATCCACACATTCATCAACGAGTTCTTTACTATGCGATGTATCTAACACGCTATGAACAACTTTATAAATTAAATCACCATATTGATCAATTGCTGCATGCAATGCAGTCATATCTTTCTTTCGTAACCCTTCTACTATTTCAGCTTCTCTCATCCCTATCACCACTCTTTGCTTCATTCTCTATTCACTTAATATACGAATTATCATGTTAGTTTTCTGACAAAAATACAAAATTCACCTATATACATTCCATATTATATCAATGTAAATATACAAAATAAAAAAAGCAGGACAAACACCTACTCTCACGAATTTACTCTATGAATATAAACATTGGGGGGATAACATGTATCAAACAATTGAAGGCTTTTTAACGACATGGAAATACGAATCTGAGTCTACACAAAAGATATTGGATACATTAACTGATGAATCATTGAAGCAAGAAATTGCTCCTGGTCATTGGACTTTAGGTAGAGTTGCTTGGCATATCGTCACTGCAATTCCTGTGATGCTGTCAGGAACAGGTTTACAGTTTGAGGGAGAAACAAAAGATTATCCTGTTCCACCTTCCGCGAAGACGATTGCGAAAGGCTATCGCAAAGTAAATACGGATTTTGTGGAAGCACTTCAAGCAAAGTGGACTGATAGAGATTTAGCAACAATTAATGATTTCTTTGGGCGTCCAATGCCAAACTCTATCTTTTTGATGACTCTCATTAATCATCAAAATCATCACCGCGGGCAAATGACTGTCTTAATGCGTCAAGCTGGGTTACAGGTTCCAGGTGTTTATGGACCTGCTAAGGAAGAGTGGGCAGCTGCAGGGATGGAAGCTCCGAAAATGTAATAACAAAAAAGACAAGGTGAAAGAATCACCTTGTCTTTTTCTGTAACTTGTTTCATGTGAAACTTTACAACGTATCTTCATTCTCAATATTTCGAATTCCATGATAAGCAATCATAATACCAATAGCTGCAAGCGCTAATTGAAGTGGCAGAAAGGTTGCTAATGAAAACTCTGGCTGACTTTGACATGCGATCATCACAACAAGTAAGGAAGAAACAATTGTTGTTGGAACAGAGTATTTACGCATACCAAAATATAATGGAATTAAACCTGCTCCTGCAGCTGCAATGGCAAAAGGAATCACTTTTATACCTTCTTGAATCAACTCAGCTACCGTTATTGTATTCGGAATAACTAACATATAACTATTCAATGTAAAGAAGATACCTATTACAAAAATATTAGATAATAAAACTGTTACAAACGTTAGCGTTGCTGTGATTAATAACTTACTAGCAATGATTTTTTTTCGACTAATTGGATACGAAAACATGAGTAATATTGTTTTGTTTTTATATTCTTCAATTACTAGTTTTGCAATTAACACTCCCGCAAAGACAATAAATGTTCCTCGCACCATTGCACTCGCCATTAAAAGAATCCCTTGAGGATTTCCTAGTTCTACATCTCCTTCAATCTGTGACACATAGCTTACAAAAAACAACATCGCAACCATTACTATATTTGCGATAATTGCACCTTTTATATACCAGCCGAGCTTACTTTTCTTTATTTCTAACTTTATAAGTTGCAGCATTTTATCCCCCCTAGTTCATATGTTGTAGTGAATAAATCCTTCTGTTCGATTTTATTATTTATTAACTGGTAATACTTTACGATAGCTTCTAGATAGAAAGTTCAAATAAATACGAAGGTACTTCCAACTAAAATAGGCGATACTTCCCACGATTCCACCTATACCCAGAGCCCAAACCATGCTCAACTCCTGAGGGATTGATAAACCAGGGCCAATATCCATTTGTACCCATGTAGCTCCAAAGGAACGAATAATACCCGCAATAAATATAAGTACAGTGCAAAAACCGAAACCGTACGCAATCGTTACCAAAACTGGAACAACAATAACGCTTAATAGTCCCGTCGTACAATAAAAAAACAGCATAGCCAATACGTCACTGACGGAACCAGTTGATTTTTTCTGCATGATATATTCACCTCTTCTGATTATTATTTGATATATATAGTACCTTTTTTACTTAAAAGCTCCACCTTATTTGATGCATCACCAATTACGCCCTCTTTTGTTTTTTCCATATTCGTTCTTTTCTTAAATCCATTTAAACGCACTACTATATCGGATGAGTCGCTGTTAGCAGCAAGCTGTAATGAAGTTGGAGCTTCTTTATAAGAGACACCAATATCTCCTGATTTTGTTTCTACAAGTAATGCCTTTCCTTCTATCGTCTCTTTAATCAATACTTCACCATCTGTCGAAGTAACTTTTGTCTTAGGGCTCCTTACATTTGTAAGGTAATTATCACCGGTAGTAGAAGCTACAGATAGTTCCTGTAACGAACTATTTTTCAAACTTAGTTCCCCACCTTTTGATGTAAAATTACCTTTTTTTGCTGATAGTCCTTCAATCTTTTCAGCACCAGATCCGTTTGAAAATACAATATTTTTAGTCGTTACATCATTCATTTTTATATCACCAGAGCTATTATTCAATGTAATCGTATTTACTCCATTTTTTGGGATGGAAATATAAATAGTACCTTTCTTTCCAAAACTGAATCCTCCCGCAAAACCTTCCTTTTGCTCTTTCTGATCCACGACAATTTTCTTTCCATCCTTTTTCATTGTTACAGGATCATTCTTCTTATCTTCCTGCTTTCCCTCAGCTGCGATTGTTACTTTGTTTGATTCCGCACTTTTGAACGCAACATCCCAATTTTCGTTATTTATTTCTATTTCTTCTACGCTATCTACTGTAAAAGAAGTTTCTTTTTCAAAACTCTTTGCCCCTACTTCCTTGAGACCAAAAACTACTCCTGCAACTAGAACTATTAAAATAGAAGCTAACATCGTTTTCTTCATTTTTTACTCCCCAGTTCATTTGAAATCTACATCTCATTCAAAATTGTATCTGTATTTAAGCCACATCCATTTTATTCACTTTATAATAAGACAGATAGCCAATTGCAAGACCTAATAGACAAAACGCAATTGGTACTATAATGAAGTCAAACAAACTCATCTGTCCTCCCCCATTAGAAACAGTTGAGTTAATCAATAACCCAATTACTATAGACGAGGTAATCGTTGTAGGAGTTGACTTTTTTCTCATGCCAAAATATAAAGGAACTAAGCTAATTCCAGCCATCATAAATGCAGTAAGAAAAGTAGCTGGAATGGTGGCAATGATTTGCCCCATAGTAACACTTGTTTCAAAGAATCCTATCATTGGATTTAAGAAGAACGTTAACGTGCTAATAATAAAAGTAGAGATAATGATACTCACAAAACAAAATCCAAAGACAATTGCTAACTTAGCCTGCATTATTTTTTTTCGCTCTAATGGATAGCTAAACAATAATTGCATCGTTTTGTTCTTGTATTCATCAATAACTAAACGTAATAAAATGACAGCTGAAAAAATCATAAACGTTGTTCGAATAAAAATATTTGTTAAAGACATGAATCCTGTATAATCTGAAAACATTTGCTCACTCTCAGCTTTAGAACCCCATGCCATAAGACCAACAGCAGCGAAAATTGCTCCAATACAAATTACTACTCCTTTAAAATACCTAGATAAGCGATGTTTTTTCCATTCTAGTTTCATCAATTTAAGCACGGTGCTTCCTCCATCCACTATATTTTTCAGCTGTACTTGTTTTCTCTTATTTAAATAAATCCACCCGTTCGATCTTTCTTATTGCCATATAAGCGATCAACAAACCAACGCAAGCTAATGTAATGGGAATTACGATAAAATCGAAAACTGAAATTTGCCCATTTAAGCTAGCAGTGATTAAACATGCGATAATAATTGAGGATACAAATGTTGTCCGAATTGAATACTTTTTCATTCCGAAGTAAAGTGGGATTAAACTAATTCCTGTTGTTGCTAATGCATTTACAAATAATTTGACCGCGTTCTCGGCTAAAGTGGATATCGTTAGTGGTTCAGTAATAACTGGATAATAGATATTCACAACATAAACGAAACTAAATATAATAATTTCCGAAATAATAATTGCGCATAAAGTAAACAAAATAACGATAAGCATTTTTGCTGCCATCATTTTTTTACGATTAATCGGGTACATAAACATAACTGTCATCGTCTTATTCTGAAACTCTTGAATAATAAATTTTGCAATTAAACTTGTTCCAAAAATCATAAATGCAGCTCGTGGAAAACGATCAATCAATTGAAATACACTATCATAACTATTCACTTCCCCATCAAACATAATTAATGAAATAAATATGGAAATAATAAATATTGCAATAAGTGCCCCTCTAATAGTCGGCCACAACTTAAATTTCATAAGCTCAAGTCTCATTAAATTAAGCATGAATTCCCTCTCCATTTACAAGATTCAAGAAATACTCTTCTAACGAACTATGCTTTTTATTTATACTTTCAATTTCTATATCATTCATGATCAACGTTTTAGAAATTGCTTGCTGCGTAGCTGTCATTTCATACACACGAATCATACTTTCACTCATAATTTTGTAATTTGTTATACTAAGCTTATTTTCTAAAACGTAAACCGCTCGTTTCACATCTTGAACTTGAATTTCAATATACTCTGTTTGCTTACCATTAATACTTTTCATTGAAACTTCTTTTATCAATTTCCCATTTTGAATAACCCCTATTGTATCTGCCATCTGCTCCATTTCCCCTAACATATGACTAGAGACTAATAAAGTAATTCCGTACTCTTTACAAAGCATTTTAAATAGATCGCGCAGTTCTCTAATCCCGATTGGATCTAGACCATTGATTGGTTCGTCTAAAATTAATAACTCTGGCTTTGTCAAAATCGCTCTTGCAATTCCTAATCTTTGTTTCATCCCTAGTGAAAAGTCTTTTACCTTTTTATTCTCCACATTGTGTAAATTGACAAGATCTAATGCGTGCTCAATCCCCTTCTTGTCGTAGTAACCCATATATTCGCAATGTAAATATAAATTTTCTTTAGCTGTTAATTTTTCATAAAAAATTGGATACTCAATAATCGTTCCCATGCGTTTTAGCACCTCATAAGATGTATCTGTTAATTTCTCACCGAAAATTTCAATATCCCCGCTCGTCGGTTTCATTAAATTAGTAATCATTTTCATAATGGTTGTTTTACCAGCACCGTTTGGTCCTAAAAAACCATAGATTTCTCCTTTTTTCACATGCATGTTAACCCCTGAAATGACTTCTTTTCCTTGAAATACTTTTGTTAACCCATTTGTTTTTAATATATAAGACATATCTTTTTCCCCTTCCATTCCCACTTCATACTTCTATCATAGACAATGAACGTCTCTTTTTTCTTACCCATTCCTTACAAATTCCTTACGTTCAAAAAAAGCTTGTAGAATCACCGTTTCTACAAGCTAAAACTTCATTTTTTTCAGTACAATTGTAAATACCGTCTTCTCATATGGCTTACTAGAAAGATGAATTTCTCCTCCTAAAACCTCTACAAGTCGCTTTGTGATGGTGAGTCCAAGACCGCTACCTTGATACAATCGGTTCCTCGAATCTTCTAACGTATACATCCGTTCAAATACTTTATCAATATGAGATTCATCAATTCCTTTGCCGCAGTCCCATACATCAACATATACACAGCTATCATCATCTCTTAATGTAATCCCAAATGTTTTCCCATCATATCCATACGCTATCGCATTCGATATTAAATTATTTAACACCCGGCCCAATACTTCTGCATTTCCAAGTGCATATATATTTTTCTCTGGTATATCGATATGTACCTCAAACCCTTTTGTCGTTACTAAATCATAAAACGTTAAAATCTTTTCTCGGCATACTTCATTCATATTCACCTTGGTCATTTCAATTGCTTTATCTCCAGATTCTAATTTCGCCAAATCAAAGAATTTATGAATGAGCTCCATAACTTCTAGAGTTTTTACATGTACCTTTTCTAGCAATGCTTGTTGTTCTTCTTTTTTCATCGCTTTATCTGTATTTAACATTTCTGTATATCCAAGAATAACCGTAAGTGGTGTTTTTAAATCATGTGAGATGTTAGATAGCATCTTTCTCATCGAAATTTCAACTTTCGCATGATCAGCATTCGTTTTTTGTTTTGCATCTAATAAATGATTAATCGCTACTAATAATTGTTGTAGCTCTTTATCATCCGTCACAACTAATAACTTCTCACCTGTTTGATGCTTTACAATATCCTGTAATTTTTCATATGTATAGCGTACATTCGCACTTTTACTTTTCTGCATTCTATATTGAAAATAAATAACCCCCAACAATATGAGGATAACGATCATTAAAAGAGCTGTCATGCTACATCACTTCCAACTTATAGCCAATGCCCCATAATGTTTTAATATATTTTGGATTAGAAGGATCATCTTCAATTTTCTCACGCAACCTTCTCATATGAACATTTATCACATTCTCATCACCATAATATTCTTCATTCCAAATAAGATTATAGATTTGCGCTTTTGTAAATACACGATTTTGATTCTTCACAAATAGTTTTAAAATCTCAAATTCTTTCAAAGTTAGTTTTAGCTGTTTTTCTTTTTTTTGCACAGTAAAGTTGATTGGATCGATTTTCAAATCACCAATCTCAATCATTTCTTCTTTCTGCTGCGTGGCTGAATACTTTGTAGACCTCCGAATGCCTGCCTTTACCCGTGCTGCCAGTTCAATCATAGAGAATGGCTTACAAATGTAGTCATCTGCTCCGAGGCCTAAGCCGATCGCCTTATCAACATCTGTATCCTTCGCCGACATCATTAAAATTGGAACAGCACTTTTTTCGCGGATGATTCTTACTACCTCTAAACCGTCTAATTTTGGCATCATGATATCCAGAATGATTAAATCAAACTGACTTTGTAAAAATTTCATAACACCTTCCTCTCCATCAGATGCGGTTGTTATTTGAAAATCCTCTTTTGTTAAATATTTCTCGACCATTTCTTGAATTGAAATGTCGTCTTCTACTAGTAAAATATGATTTGACATGTTTCTTATCCCCTTTTTTACAAACATTAACAATTCAATTGTAACTGAAGTAAATAAAACTGAAAAGAATTATATGAAAATTCAATCTGACTTCATTTCTTTTCACAACAATGTTATGATGTAATTCACGACTATTGTTTATAATTAACCTAATATAAAGGAGTTTTACCATGTCAGAAAATAAAAAAGTAAGCTTAGCTGATTTAATGCGCGAACAACTTGCTAAGAAAAAGCAAGGAAATGGAAATGGATTAAATAATACAAACCAAAGTCAAGCAACGAAAAAATTACAAAACCAACAAACAAAGAAAACAAACAACCAACGTAGACGTACAGGTGTGTAAATGAACGGGCAAAAACGAGCTAACATAGCACCAGGTCTTGAAGTTGATATTGTGTTAAAACAAGATCAACGTACTGGAAAGCTAACACGAGGGGTTGTAAAGGATATTTTAACAAACTCACCATCTCATCCGCACGGCATTAAAGTGCGATTACAAGACGGCCAAGTTGGCAGAGTACAGAACATTGTTCAATAAGAAAAGGAGCTCATTTGAAATTGAGCTCCTTTTCTTATGTTCGAATTGATATGATGTTATTCTATTTTCATTAGCCTTTCATTTTTTCGATAAAGACTACTTTTAAATAGTTACCTTCTTTGAATTGATCGATTGTACGGAAATCTTCCGGCAGTGAATGTTCTTCTAATATTTTGTATTTACCGTTCATTTCTTTAAATGCCGTGTCGATAAATCCTTTAAACTTTTTCATATCAAATGTACTACAATTTGTGGAAGCAACAATGATACCATTATTTTCTGTAATTGCGATTGTTTCTTTTAATAGATCTTTATAGTCTTTTGCTGCACTAAATGTATATTTTTTCGAACGTGCGAAACTTGGTGGGTCTAGTACAACCATATCAAATTTCATTTGTTTCTTCGCCGCGTATTTAAAGTAATGGAATACGTCTTCTACGATAATATCTTGCGCTTCGTAGTCAATACCGTTCACACTAAATTGTTCAATTGTTTTACTTAAACTACGATTCGCCAGATCCACACTTGTTGTTTTTGCAGCCCCGCCAAGCGCTGCGAATACAGAGAAAGCGCCTGTATAAGAGAACATATTTAATACTGTTTTTCCCTTTGCATATGTATCACGAATTTGTTTTCTAACGTTACGCTGATCTAAAAATACGCCGACCATTGCTCCATCATTTAAATACACCGCAAAGTTTACACCGTTTTCTTTCACAATGATTGGGAACTCACCGCGTTCTCCAGCAACAAAGTCATCTTCTTCAATATACTTTCCTTTTGTATCAAAACGCTTCTTCTGGTAGATTCCTTTAAAGTTTGCTACTTTTTGAAGAGCTCCAATGATCTCATCTTTGAATGAATAAATCCCTTCGCTATACCAGCTAATTACATAATAGCCATCGTAATAATCAATGATTAAACCGCCTAGTCCATCGCCTTCACCATTTACAACGCGAAATGCTGTTGTATCATTCGATTTGTAAAAACCTTTTCGTTTATGTAGCGCCGATTTGATTTTTCTTTCAAAGAAAGCTTGATCAATGTTCTCTTGCTCTTTTCGCGTTAAAATCCAGCCGTATCCTTTATTTTGTTTTCCGTAGTATCCTTTTCCAAGAAATTGGTTCTTCTCATCAACAATTTTGATGATTGCCCCCTCTTCACCTATATCTTTTAAGTTTTGAATTGCATCTTTTAAAATAAGCGGATAACCACTTTTAATTTCTTTTATAAATTTCGGTTTTATCTTTACAGTTACTTCTGATCGCATGTAATGTCTTCCTTTCCATTTGAATGCTTTCTAGTTATAGGAAGCATTTAAAAAACGAGACTGAAAAAACAGCCTCGTTTCACTATACCATATTATTGCTTTGCTAGTACAACTAGCTCATCATCTAGTGCAACTGTTCTATATAACTATTTCTCGACAACAATTTCCTGCTTCTGAAAAACAGAAACAACATACCCAACAAACATACCTATCATTCCTGGAATTAACCACCCAATTCCTACACTATAAAGCGGCACTTTTTCTAAAATAGGTGCGAGCGCCGCAATTTGAATGTGTGCATTATTTAAACCATCGAAAAAGCTAATAACAAACGCTCCTACAATACCACCCACATACATCGCTAGCGGAATACGAATGTAATTTTCAATGAGTGATAATACGATTAACACGATTCCAATTGGATAGATTGCAATTAAGATTGGTAACGCTAATGCATTTAACTGTGTTAAACCAAGGTTTGCTACCATAAATGCTAATACGCAGAAGATGAAAACAACTTTTTGATAAGAAAGCTTTGGTAATAATGCTGAGAAATATTCTCCACAAGCTGCGACAATCCCAACTGAAGTTGTTAAACATGCAGCTGCAATTGCTACGCCAAGTAGTAATGTACCGTAACTACCAAATAAATGATGAACAACGTTTGTTAAAATAACACCGCCGTTTTCCCCCATACCAAGTGAAACACTAGAAGCACCTAGATAAGCAAGTGCTAAGTAAATAATCAGTAAACCAATCGCCGCAATAATCCCTGCAAAGATTGTTACTTTCGCAATACTTTTCTTGTTTGTAATTCCTTTTCCTTTTAAAGTATTGATAACTACATTTCCGAAAACAAGTGCTGCTAATCCATCTAAAGTTAAATATCCATCAATAAACCCTTTGAAAAGTGGATCTTTGTATGTTTCTGTCGGTGCTCCAAACTCACCCATCGGTGTAATAAGTGCTTTAATAACAATAATTGCAATTATAGCTAATAAAATTGGTGTCAGTACTTTCCCAATGCGTCCTACTAATTTTGAAGGATTTAACGCTAAGTAGAAAGTAACTGCAAAGAAAATAAATGTAAAAATAACGAGTGGGTATGCCCCACCAGCTACTGAACTTGATAAAAATGGAGCAACTGCCATTTCATAAGCAACAGTTCCTGTACGTGGTACACTTACAAATACACCTAAGCATAAATAAATCGCAACGATGAAAATAAGTGCAAATACCGGATGCACGCGACCTGCGAGTTTATTAATATCTCCTTTTAACGCAATGGCGATGACCCCTAGTAAAGGAAGCCCTACACCTGTAATAACAAAACCAAACAATGAAATCCATACATCTGTTCCAGCACCTTGTCCTAATGCTGGCGGGAAAATCATGTTTCCTGCACCGAAGAATAACGCAAATAACATTAAGCTTATTGCAAACATCTCAGATAATTTTAAAGATGATTTCATTTCAATCTACCTCCTAAAAATTGATAAATAGACAAAATATTCAGAAATAAAAACTCGTTACATTTCCTCTTTCCATCCTACTTCCCTATAAAAAAGAACGCAAAAAACACCCGTCCCTAACAAAGGGACGAGTGTTGAAATCGTGGTTCCACCCTTATTCTAATAAAATGAATCTATAACAAAACAAACTCATTTTATAGCTCGTGTAAATTGATAACGGTTTTATCCGCCAAGAATTACAATGCATCATGCAGTTCACTCTTGAAGTTTAGAGGTGGTAAGTGTATCTTTTCGTATTAGGAAGCTCACAGCCTAAGGCTTCCCTCTCTGAGAATCGTAAAAAATAGCTCATGTCCTCATCATTACTTTTATAAAATATCTTGTCGAATCTTGTTGTTTTTTATTATATGGGCTATTTTTAAAAAAATCAATAGTTTTATTTTTTCTGACAAAAATAAAAAAGAAAAAGAGCATAGCCCTTCTTCTCTTATAATTGTTTCAATAGTTCTCGCAACTCTTGCTCGGTGAGGTTTCGCCACTCTCCGGCCCGTAACCCATCAAGCTTAATATTCATAATTCTTACGCGCTTTAATTTCGTCACTGTATATCCACATGCTCTGCTCATTCGGCGAATTTGCCTATTCATTCCTTGCGTTAAAACAATTCGAAATGTCGATCCATCTACTCTTGTCACTTTACAAGGTTTCGTCATCCCGTCTTTAATCTTCACGCCACGGGACATGCTGTCAATAAACCAATCTGTAAATGGCTTATCAACCGTTACAATATATTCTTTTTCGTGCTCATGATCTCCGTGTAAAATTTGATTGGCAATCGCCCCATCATTCGTTAATAAAATCAACCCTTCTGACGCTTTATCTAAACGACCAACTGGAAAGATTCTCTCGGAGTGATTAATATAATCAATAATATTGTTTTCAATATGTTCCGCAGCAGTACAAGTAACTCCCACTGGTTTATGGAAGGCGATATAGATTTTTTCTTTGTTCGCTTTTTCAACTATTTCTCCATCAATTGTTACGATATCATCAGACGTAACAATCACGCCATGCGTACAAATCTCACCATTAATCGCCACGCGGCCTGCTTTAATGAGGCGATCTGTTTCTCGTCTTGAGCAGGATAATACTTCACTTATAAATTGGTTAATTTTCATTGTCTGTTCCTTTTTTCTTATAGATTATCCGAAAAGAAAAAGCGTCAATCTCAGGCGGTGTAATCATGCTGAGATTGACGCTCTCTTACTTCGCAAAAACCACTAAATAAATAACCCCAATCACAAAAAATATGCCGCAACAAGCTAACAACACTTTTGCAAGTTTGTCCATAAACATAGTGTTTACCCCTTTTGCTTGGTTTTTTGCTATTTTAATTCGACAACTGTTACGCCGAGGCCTCCCTCGCCCATATCACCGTAGCGGAAGTTTTTCACGCCGCGGTGTTTTTTCAAGTAATCTTGTACACCTTGGCGAAGTGCTCCGGTTCCTTTCCCGTGAATGATGGATACGCGTGGATAGCTCGCAAGCTGTGCATCGTCTAGATATTTTTCTACACGCATCATCGCATTTTCAAAGCGCTCACCGCGAAGGTCAAGTTCTAAAGAAACGTGATAGTCTCTTCCCTTAACAGTCGCGACTGCCTTTTTCTCGGTTTGTTGTGGTGTATTAATGTACTCCATATTCGATTCTTTTACTTTCATTTTCAGAATACCGATTTGTACGTTCCACTCTGTATCGCTTACTCTTTTCAGCAGCTGTCCCTTCTGGCCGAACGTTAACACTTTTACTTCGTCGCCTGCTCGTAATTGTTGTTTTGGCGCTGTGTTTTTCACGTTTACTTTTTGTTTTTTCACAAGCTCTGGCGCAGCCCCTTCTAAGCGACTTTTCGCTTCAATGAGCTCATGATCTTTCACGTTTGCAAGCTGAGCTTTACGCAACTGACGAAGTTCGTGAATGATGCCTTCTGCTTCTTTTTTCGCAGCTTCGACTTTTTCTTCCCCTTCTTTTTGCGCTTTTAATAATCTCTCATCGCGCTCATCGTTAAATTCAATAATTTGACGTTGTAATTCACGATGAAGCTTTTCAGATTGTTTCCGATGCTCTTCTGCTTCATTCCATTCACGCTCTGCATTTTTTTGGCTTTCTTCTAACTTCGCAATCATATTTTCGATTTTATTTGTATCTGTTCCAATGTGATTCCGAGCACGATCAATTACGCGATCCGATAATCCAAGACGTTTTGAAATTTCAAAAGCATTACTGCGTCCTGGTACACCGATTAATAACTTATACGTTGGACTTAATGTATTTACATCAAATTCAACACTCGCATTAATAACTTGTTCACGATTGTAGCCATATGCTTTGAGCTCTGGATAGTGCGTCGTTGCAATAACGCGTGCCCCACGGTTACATACTTCATCTAAGATTGAAATTGCAAGTGCAGCCCCTTCTTGTGGGTCTGTCCCAGCACCTAATTCGTCGAATAATACTAAGCTTTCAAAATCAGCTTTTTCTAAAATATCTACAATGTTCACCATATGAGAGGAGAACGTACTTAAGCTCTGTTCGATCGATTGTTCATCACCGATATCGGCAAAGATGTTTTTAAACACACAAATCTCTGATTCATCCATTACTGGAATATGAAGCCCTGATTGCGTCATTAAGACACAGATACCGACTGTTTTTAATGTAACTGTCTTACCACCTGTATTCGGTCCTGTAATAACAATCGTTGTGAAGTCTTTACCGAGCATAATATTATTTGGCACAATAATTTTAGGATCGATAAGTGGATGACGTGCTTGTCTTAAATCCATATAGCGATCATTATTTACAATTGGCTTTGTAGCTTTGATTCGCTTCGCATAAAGTGCTTTTGCAAAAATGAAATCAAGTTCAGCAATCACTTCTACATTCGCTAATACCGTATCAGCTTCTACTGCCACTTCTTCTGTTAACATCATTAAGATGCGTTCTATTTCTTGTTTTTCTTTCACACGTGCTTCTTGCAAAGCGTTATTTAGTTCCACGATGACTTGTGGCTCAATAAATAACGTTTGTCCAGAAGCTGATTGATCATGAACGATACCGCCATATACACCGCGATATTCCTGCTTTACAGGAATTACATAGCGATCATTCCGAATCGTTACAATCGCATCTGATAACATCTTCTGTGCATTAGAAGATCGCGTCATATTTTCAAGTTTCTCACGAATACGGCTTTCTGCAGTACGAATTTGGTTACGAATGCCACGCAGTTTATCACTTGCACTATCAACTACTTCGCCACCATCTCCGATACAATTCGTAATTTTCTTTTCTAAATCGTATAAAGAAACAATTTGTGCGACACGCGTTTCTAAAATTGGAAGTTCTACGCCATTATCAACCATTTCTTCAATAAATCGTTTCATTTGACGACTACCGTACATTGTACTTGCGATATCAATTAATTCATGTGGACTTAACATACTTCCAATTTTTGCACGTTTTACATTTGGACGAATATCAAAAATCCCCCCAAGTGGTACATGCCCTTTTAAGCGAATTACTTTTGCTGCTTCATCCGTTGTTTCTTGCATTTCTACAATTTCTTCAAAATCTGTACTTGGAACAAGGTTTTTCACTTTATCACGTCCAAGTGAAGAAGCAGTATGCTCAAGTAATTGTTCTTTTACTTTGTTATATTCTAATACACGCAACGTTCGTTCTAACATAGTTGCACGTCCCCCTTGTGTTACTTATTCCGTTTCACATAGTCTAATAAACGTTCAATATCCCATGTGTTAATCACGGTATCTTTTTGAATCCAGCCTTTACGTGCTGCCGCTACACCGGTTTCCATATCTTCTAACATCTCAAGTGTATGCGCATCCGTATTAATCGCTACTTTCACACCAGCATCTTGCGCTTGCTTGAGTAGCTTCGCGCTTAAATCTAAACGGTTCGGATTCGCATTTAATTCTAAAACTGTATCTGTTTCTTTTGCGAGTTCAATCAGTAAATCTGTATCTACATCGTACCCTTCGCGGCGTCCAAGAAGACGACCTGTCGGATGGGCAATCATTGTAACGTGCTTATTTTCAACCGCTTTACGCAAGCGTTTCATAATCGTTTCACGGTCTTGTGAGAAGCTAGAGTGAATTGCACCGATTACATAATCAAGCTCTGCTAATACTTCATCATCAAAATCAAGCGTTGCATCTGGTAAAATATCCATTTCAATTCCGCGTAAAATTGTGATATCTGGGTATTTTTCATTAACGCGCTCAATCTCTTTTCCTTGTTCACGAAGACGCTCTTTCGTTAAACCGTTTGCTACTTTCAAGTATTGAGAGTGGTCGGTAATTGCCATAAATTTATACCCACGCCCGCGACACGCTTGTACCATTTCTTCAATCGAAAAAGCGCCATCACTCCATGTTGTATGCATATGTAAATCACCTTGTATATCAGAGAACTGAATTAAATTCGGATATTCTGTAATTAATTCAATCTCTTTTCCGTCTTCACGTACTTCTGGCGGGATAAATGGCAGACCAAAATGAGCAAAGAATGCTTCTTCTGTTTCAAACGTCTTCACTTCACCTGTTTCTAAGTTTTCCACGCCGTACTCACTAATCTTTTCACCGTTATCTTTCGCAATTTGACGCATTCTTACGTTATGATCTTTTGAACCTGTAAAATGATGAAGCGTTGTAATAAATTCTTCAGGTTTTACAAGACGGAAATCAATTGAAATATCGTATTCATATTGCAAACGAACCGATACTTTTGTATCTCCACTTGCAATGACTTCAATCATATTATCAAACTGCAGTAAATGCTCACGTACCGTTGCTGGTTCTGTCGTTGCGATAATAAAATCTAAATCTTTCACCGTTTCACGAACGCGGCGCAGGCTACCAGCGCGAGAGAATCGAACAATTCCCTGTATATTCGACAATTTCTCTTCTATTTCCCCGGCAATAGGTAGGACCATCGCAATCGGTAAGCGTTCTGGACGAGAACCAACTTGAGCGATTGCTTCTAATATTTTCTCTTCCGTTTTCTTACCGAATCCCGCAAGTGCCTGTACTTTATTTTCTTCACAAGCTTTTTGCAATGTTTCCACATCAATAATACCAAGCTCTTTGTACAGCTTTGCTACTTTTTTACCACCAAGCCCTGGTAACTTCAGTAATGGTAATAGGCTGCTCGGCACTTCCTTTTCAAGCTCCTGCAATACTTCTGATGTTCCGCCTTCAATATATTCTTGAATAACTGCTGCTGTTCCTTTTCCGATTCCTGGAATCTTTGTGAAATCTTCAATTTCAGAAAGACTACGATCATCACTTTCTAATGCTGCTGCCGCTTTACGAAATGCTGATATTTTAAATGGATTCTCGCCCTTTAATTCCATAAAAAGGCCGATTGTCTCTAGTAATTGAATCACTTGTTTTTTATTCACTTTCATTATTACCCCGCCTTTCTTTCATAGAAAAAAACTCCTCTTTCCGAAAAAAGAGAAGTTATACTCTGCTACCAGTCTGCCATAGTTCCTTCACCTTTTCAGAAAGAATCGGTGTATCGTCTACAATTATTTTGCTAATTGATGATTTTTGTAATGGTGTTTGTACTTGTTCAATCGGAAGAATTGTTCCCACAATAATTAAGACAAACAAAATAATATACACTTCCAAAAAGCCAAGAAGCGCCCCAGCAAACGCATTTACCTGTTTTAAAACTGGGATTTCTGTAAACATATTCAGCAAATTCCCAAGCAATGACAGTGCGATTTTTGTAATAATAAATAGTACAATAAATGCAATTGCTTGATAGAATACTGCTTCGATATTATTCGCATCAATCCATTCTGGAACGGATACGTTCTTATCAAATGGATACGGAATAAATTTCTCAAGCGCTGGCGCTAAATCTTTGCAGTACCAGTATGCAACAAGGTATGCGATAATAAAGCTTGTTAACTTTACAAGTTGCAGGATAAACCCTCTTCTTAAACCGAGGAAAAATCCCATAACAAGCAACAAAATGATAATAATATCAATCATGTTATTCCATTCCTTTTTTTGTCATACTTTCTTTCAATTTTTCATGTTCTTCTTTTAATTTTATGTAATCGTGTATGACGTTTACCGCCGTCAATACCGCTAGTCTACTCGTATCAAGCGAAGGATTCTTGGCATTGAGTTCGCGCATTTTATCATCCACAATCGCTGCTACCATGCGGATATGACTTGTACTTTCATCGCCAACAACTGAATATTGTTGACCATAGATTTCTACATTAATTCGACTTTTATTTCCCTTTTGTTGTGACAACTCACCGGCCTCCAATCACGTACAGAATCCTAAAGTTTATCATACCATGAACCATCATAATATGGAAACAGAAAGAACAATCCGATATGATAAAAATAACAATATAGAAAAAGGAGTGACTACCTTGTCAAATTCTATCGTAATCCAAACAAATCCTGCAACAATTGAAGATATGAAACAACAGTATAAACAAGCAATTGCACCCAAAGTCCCGCAAGGCGGTGTCTTTATGGCAAAAGTCCCATCTTGTACCATTACAGCCTATAAGTCCGGTAAAGTTATGTTTCAAGGTGGACGTGCTATGGAAGAATCTGCCCGCTGGCAAAATGTTTCTCAAGTACCGAAATCTTCAGTCAAAAAAACAGTAGATGCACATCGTTTTGCGCCCCCAGCTTCTATCGGTACGATGTCTATTCTTGGATCAGACGAAGTTGGTACTGGAGATTTCTTTGGACCAATGACGGTTGTTGCTGTATATGTCGATGCAAAGCAAATTCCATTATTAAAAGAACTCGGTGTAAAAGATTCAAAAAACTTAAATGATGCTCAAATTGCTGAAATCGCAAAACAGCTCCTTGCCGTTGTTCCTTACAGTTCTCTCGTTTTACATAATGAAAAGTATAATGAGCTGTTCGATAAAGGAAATAACCAAGGTAAACTAAAAGCACTCTTACACAATAAAGCCATCACAAACTTACTAGCAAAGATTGCACCAACACAGCCAGAGGGCATTTTAATCGACCAATTTACGCAACCAGATACATATTATAAATATTTAGCAAAACAAAAACAGGTACAGCGTGAAAATGTGTATTTTGCAACCAAAGGCGAAAGTGTCCATTTAGCAGTTGCAGCAGCTTCGATTTTAGCTCGCTACTCATTCGTAAAACAGTTTGATGAATTAAGCAAAAAAGCGGGTATGCCACTTCCGAAAGGAGCAGGCAAGCAAGTTGATATCGCCGCAGCGAAATTAATTCAAAAACTAGGAAAAGAACGACTACCTGAGTTTGTGAAACTTCACTTTGCGAATACAGAGAAGGCGTTTCGTTTATTGAAAAAATAGCTATTTTTTAGTATCGACAATATAAGAATGAACTAAACAAAGAGAAAAGAATCCTTAATAAAAAGGGGAGTCAACACGACTCCCCTTTTTATGCTTAACTACGCTTTTGTCTCTTATTTGATGAAGGTATTTTATGAGAACCAGTTTCGTATGTTGTAGTTCCTTGTCCTTCAACTTGCGAAGAACCGAGGCTTGCTCTTGAAGGATCTTTTTTTACTTTTTTACCCATTTCATTCACCCCTTTTTGTTACTTTTTACTTAGAAATAAGAAAGTATACAGCACAAAAAAGAGAGAGGATTTCCCTCTCTCTTTTTGCATATCTTAAAACTCCGAAGAACCTGGAGTTCTTGGGAATGGAATTACGTCACGGATGTTTGCCATACCAGTGATATACATTAGGAAACGTTCGAAACCTAGACCGAATCCAGCGTGTTTTGTACCGCCGTATTTTCTAAGTTCTAAGTACCACCAGTAGTCTTCTTCATTCATGCCTAATTCTTTAATTCTGTCTACTAAAACGTCCATTCTTTCTTCACGTTGGCTACCGCCGATTAATTCGCCGATGCCAGGAACTAGAAGGTCAGTAGCAGCTACTGTTTTACCGTCATCGTTCATACGCATGTAGAACGCTTTAATGTCTTTCGGATAGTCAGTTACGAATACAGGGCGTTTGAAGATTTCCTCTGATAAGTATCTTTCGTGCTCTGTTTGTAAGTCAATACCCCATTCTACCGGGTATTTGAAGTCTGCACCTGATTCTTGAAGCACTTTAATTGCTTCTGTGTATGTGATACGACCGAAGTCAGAGTTAATTACGTTGTTCATGCGCTCTAGAACTGTTTTATCAACGAAGCTGTTGAAGAATTCCATTTCTTCTGGTGCATGCTCTAATACGTATTTCATTGCATATTTCAGCATATCTTCTGTAAGATCCATTACATCGCCTAATTCAGCAAATGCAATCTCAGGCTCAACCATCCAGAACTCAGCTGCGTGGCGAGTTGTGTTTGAATTTTCTGCACGGAATGTAGGTCCGAATGTGTATACATCACGGAACGCTAATGCATAAGCTTCAGCATTAAGTTGTCCACTTACTGTTAAGTTTGTTTCTTTACCGAAGAAGTCTTTTGATTCATCAACTTGTCCGTCTTCACCTTTTGGCACGTTGTTTAAGTCTTGCGTTGTTACACGGAACATTTCGCCCGCACCTTCTGTATCACTACCCGTGATAATTGGTGTATGAACATGTACGAATCCACGTTCTTGGAAGAATTGGTGAATCGCAAACGCTGCGATAGAACGCACTCGGAATGTTGCAGAGAATGCATTTGTTCTTGGACGTAAATGAGCGATTGTACGTAAGTATTCAAATGTATGACGTTTCTTTTGAAGTGGGTAATCAGAATCTGATAAGCCTTCAATTGTAATTTTGTCCGCTTTAATTTCAAATGGCTGCTTCGCTCCTGGTGTTGCGATAAGAATTCCCTCAACTGCAACTGAAGAGCTGAGTGGAAGCTTTGCAATTTCTTTAAAGTTTTCTAACTCTGTATCGAAAACGATTTGAACGCTTTTGAAAAAACTACCATCGTTTAATTCAATGAAACCAAATGCTTTTGAATCACGTAGGTTACGAATCCAACCCGATACTTGTACTTTTTGATCAACATATTTTTCTGTATCTCTATACAGACTTTTTACTAATGTGTTTTCCATATTGAATTGCTCCTTTTCCTATATTTAAATACAAAAAAACCTTTCATCCATAAAGGGACGAAAGGTTAAACTTCGCGGTACCACCCAATTTGTCATAAAGACCAACTTTAACTCGTATGTAATACATACTTCCCGGTTTGTAACAGGCCGGCTTCCCGTCTAAGTCTACTCTTGAATACAAGCTTCAATTTCGGTTAGCAACTCCAAGGTGTTCTTCACATATACCGCCTCATCAGGCTCTCACCGTCCCTGACTCGCTATGGATTATAGTATATACTACTTTTCCTTATCATCGTCTTTCATTTTGTTAAACTAAAATTAATGTACTACATTCGAGGGAAAGATGCAAGGTGTCCCCCATTAATAATACTTTTTTAAAATTATATTTCTAATAATCACTTCATTTTCAGCTCTGTATCCCTCTTATGCAGATGAGGTGTTTACGGAAAGAAAAGCGGCAAGAACCTAGTTATAAAGTGAAATTTTAATCAGTGGGGGTTTTCTTCATCCCCCACTGATTATTAGCCCTCACCAATCAGGCTTTTACGAGCAGTTTATCTCCCACCTAACTTCTTTACTTCTGTCGAATTTTGAGGCGGGAGTATTACCGCCCACGAATAGCGGGATAAATAGAAAAGGCTGATTACTTACGTAACTTCGTACCAAATTTCTCTTCTACCGCTAGTTGCTTAATCCTTTAATTTTAAAAATAAAACGCCTCTATACTTCTAAATTATGTTTGTAGCAAAATCCGGTTAATATATGCCTTTCCTTCTTCTGTTGCAGTGCATCCTCTAATCCCTCTATTTACCTGAATCAATTGTTGGACTCGGAGCCTCTCAATGATGCTCTTCACTTTCCCTTCTCCCATATTCACGCCTTTACGGGCAAGCTCTAATACAATTTTCCGTCGACCAATTCCAAATTTCAAATAAATAATGAATAGCACTTGTTCTTCTTCTGACAACATACTTTTAGACAAATGTTTTATTTCCGGTCTTTTTTGATTTTCTGCTTCTTTTAACAAATAATGAGGCAAATCACTTATTTGAATTTTTTGATCAGGCATTTTCACATTCAACATATACTCCACGACATTGATAAGCTCCCGAACATTTCCTGGCCATGGATGATGCTGCAAAAACTCGATTGTGTCTTTTTCTATGTACTCCTTTACATGATAGACCTCATCATTACTGAACTTGTTAATGTAATGGTGTAGCAATAGTAAAATATCTTCTCGTCTTTCCCTAAGCGGTAAGGTTTGAAGCGGAAGGACATTTAATCGATAATATAAATCTTGTCTAAATGTTCCTTCCTGCACTTTTTCTTCTAGGTTTACATTTGTCGCAGCAATAATACGAACATCAATGGGAACTTGCTCATTTCCACTGACTCTTCGAATTACTCCTTCTTGCAACACCCTCAATAGCTTCACTTGTAAATCAAGAGGTACGTCTCCAATCTCATCCATAAAAATCGTTCCTTCGTGTGCTTCTTCGAACAATCCTCTTTTTCCACCCTTTTTGGCGCCCGTAAACGCTCCTTCTTCATACCCGAACAGCTCACTTTCTAATATGGAAGCCGAAAGGGCCGCAAAATTAACAGCGACAAATGGCTGACCAGCACGGGATGAAGCATTGTGAATAGCTTGCGCTAATAACTCTTTTCCTGTACCGCTTTCTCCTTGAATAAGAACGGTTGCATTCCGCTGAGCCATTTTTTTGGCAAGCTCCAACGTCTTTATCATTGGAGCGCTTCGTGAGTATAGATGAGTAAAGTTATAGTTAGCAATAAATTTCTTATTCTTTAATTTCGAACGAATAACTGTATCAATTTGTTTGAACGTATCGTAGTTTTCAAACTCTATCAGATAACAAATGGTCTCTCCATCTTTTTCAACTTTATCAATGAAAGCGATATATGTATGATTATGTAAAACAAAAATTTCATCTTTATGACTGTACGTTGATTGCAACTTAAATTCCCGACCTAGAAAGTCTTTTATATTAGCATTCAATAACGAATAGCCATCAAACATTAATTTTGTTTTCGCATTAAAATATGTAATCATCCCTTCATCATCGCAAAATAATAATGCTTTTGGAAATTTATCAAAAATCGTTTTTAGTAAAAGATTAGAGTGATCTAGCTTATGATTTAATACGGACAAATATTTCGTCAATCCAATAATTTCACTTACAAACTCTGAAGAGGCTACCGCCCCCCTTTGCGATAAAAGGTTTAATTCACTCATGACTTCCGTTACGGTTGTAATATCTACCTGTCTACTTCCAATGTCAATAACTTGCCCTATACCATTTGGCACAAGATGACGTTCTCCCGGAGTAATGGCTATCGAACACGATTCATATGTTTTGATCCCCGGATAATATGGAAAAAGGGAAAGGGATTGAAAACCATGCCCTTGTAGTTGCTGAATTGTTTCCAGACAGCTTTCTTTTGAATCATTAACCAATAAAACTCGCATTTTTTCTTTTAATGTAAACAACTGTTCAATATTTTCGTATCGTAAAGCCCTTCTTGCAACAATGACTTTTGAGGCATCTCGGATTTTGTCAGATACAATCCGTAATACAGGGTCTCCCGTCATTAGCACAACTTTCCCAGAAAACTCTTCGTCAAATCCTTCTTCTATAGAATATCCTCTTATTTTGATTTCTTTTCCTATATAGCGTGTAACCTGCTCTATAACACTGTGTAATGTATTAACCCCTAATGAAATCACGATTAATTCTTTCATCTTTTTCTCCCTCTTTGCACGGTCGAATCCAAATTTTCTGTTTACCATTATGAAAGAAAACTCCCTTTATGTCTAGGAAAGAACAAAGCGCCCTAGAAATTCAATATAGACACCGGGGAATCTTGTTACTACTAGGAGATTACGCTTTAACTAATCCTATAATCAAGGGGATGAATCAAAATATTTTGATTCATCCCCTTTTTACAGTTTTTATTCAAACATTCCTTTTTTAACAATCTCGTAATTTTTCATGAATGGGATTCCGCCCACAAACACATCCCGAACATGTAACTTTTCATCTAATAAAACAAGATCAGCATACCCATTCTCTACGATAACACCTCGTTCATGACTAATGCCCAATCCCTTAGCGGGATTCATTGTAAACGGTCTTAGCGCTTGATCGATTGGCAATCCTTCTTGGTTGACCAAGTCTCTCAAAGTATGTAGAGTCGGTTCAAAACCGGCAACTTCGAGGCCAATGAATTGGCCATTTTCATCAAAAACGGGCATGCTCCCATGTGCATCGGAGCTAATAGTGATTTGATCGATGTCAACCCCATGATTGAGTAAATGTACAAGTGCCTTACTAGGTGTGATCGTTTTCCCTTCCGTCACCAAATTGATATTGGACGTAATATCGACCAAGCCACCCCGTTTGGCAAATTCGATCGAAGCATCTAATAGACGGGTATTTCGGTTAATATGAGTAGGACTAAAAAGACTGATAGGCAAATCCGTTTCATTTAGTATTTCATAAATCATCTCGTATAGCCCTTGTCCATTCCCCATATGCAAGTGAATAAATCCATGCTTTTTTGAAAGCATAGATGCCACTCTAACATGGGCAGCCAATCTCTTCAGTTCTTCTTTCATGACATATGAAGAACGATGATCCTCAATTGCGAGTTTCAAGCCAAGCACTTCATTAAAATACATAATATCATCTCTTATATCATCCGTTATAGTATTTGGAGGATAACCATATCCCCCTGTTAAAATGTATGCATTTAGTCCTTCTTCTCTTAGTGCTTTCGCTTTAGCTAGTAAGTTTTTTGTATTCCTCGCCAAATCATTTGTACCTAATAATCCAACAACAGTAGTGATACCTTGCTGAATAATCGTGCTGATTTGAACTTCAGGTGTACTTGATGCAAAACCCCCTTCTCCACCGCCACCTGTAATATGCACATGGCGATCAATAATTCCAGGTATGCACTTTGTATTTGTGCCGTCAACCACTTGAATGCCAATGCCTGTTATATTAATCTCGTCCTCTATTTTCACGATACGATCATTTACTGTTAGTATATCTTTTTTCCCTTTATATTGTGGTGCATAAAGTTCTGTATTTTTGATTAGTTGTAACATCATGATGCCTCCTATAAATATTTTTTATATTCTATATTGGACATCTTTGTCCATTTCTTTATCATTGGAAGAATTATTAATTTTTTCAATCGTAAGCCCTGTATATCCATAAATGATGGCTATAATAAATCCGAGATAACACATTACTGCCCACGGTAAATATTCAATAACCGGTACACCCAAAGTACTGGACATATAGACACCTGCCATCGACCAAGGTATAAGCGGAACAACAACTGTTCCGGAATCCTCTAATGTCCTTGATAAATTTTTCGGGTGCAAGCCTCTTTCTGCATAGACATTTTTGAATAATTCACCAGGAATTAAAATCGACAAATAAGAGCTCCCTGTCGTAATAGCCATTGTAATACAAGATAATACAGTTGCTAAAATTAAACTGCCTGTAGATTTCGCTTTTTTATTAATTTTCTCAAGCACAACATCTAAACAGCCAATTTTACTAATGACACCTGCAAACGCAAATGAACAAAAAGCGATGAGGGTCGTCCCCATCATCGAATTCATCCCACCACGATTTAAAAGATTCTGCACTGCTTCCGGTGCTGTTGTTGGATCAAAACCGCTTACTGTCACCATACTGACATTAAACCCTTTTACAGTGGCCAAAAATACATTTTCCAATGAAATCGATTGAAAAACAAATCCTATTATGATAGCTGTAACAGATGAAATGAGCATAACCGGAATGGTCGGATACTTTTTGATTGAACCGACAAGGACGATAAGAACCGGAAGAATTAGCAGTACATTCCAATCAAACATAGTCGTTAATGTGGATGTTATCAGTTCAATTTGTTCTTGACTGACCGTATTGTTTGTGTAGGCCGACTTACCAACGATAAAATAAACGATTAAGCCTATTAATGCCGCTGGAACTGTCGTGTACAGCATATGCTTAATATGGTCATAAATGTTACTACCAGCCGCCGCCGGAGCTAAATTTGTTGTATCTGAAAACGGCGAAAGCTTATCACCGAAATAGGCGCCCGCTACAACTGCTCCTGCCGTAACTGGTAGGGATACACCTTGTACCGCCGCAATTCCCATAACTGCTACTCCAATTGTGCCAGCCGCCCCCCATGACGTCCCTGTAAAAACAGACACGATGGCTGTAACTACAAAAGTTGTTATTAATAAATAGTTTGGATTAATCATCTCAATTCCATAAAACATCATCATTGGAATTGTTCCTGAAACCATCCACGTCCCTATTAATATACCAACCGTAATCAAAATGAAAATAGCCGGCATAGATTTCGCTGTCTTCTCGACAATTCCCTCTTGCATTTCTTCCCATGAAACTCCTAAACTTTTTCCAATGACTGCAGCTATGATAGTAGCAATGATCAATAATGGTTCTGCGCTTAAATGAAATACACCGTAACCAATCCCCAACAAAATCAAAACAGCAAAAATCGGAATAATCGCTTGAAAAAAACTTGGTTTCCTTTTCACTTTTTCTTCCCCCTTGTCCTTCCGTAAAAACGCACATTCACCATCGTTCGGCTTACCATATGATCTTGCAATTATCGAGCCAACATGTTTTTTATTTGAATAAACATGTTAATCCGCCTGTTTCAGTCATTAAAGTATAATTCTCTCTTTTATAAAAAAGGCTATTAATGGGATTAAAAACAAATAAAATACCATTAATATACCATTTAATCTAAATTAAGAATTATAAGGTCTAGCACGAACACACTCAAAAACTAGTGGTTCTGAAAAATAACACTCAACTGCCAGTTTTAGCGTTTTTTAATGAATCCTTCCTATTTGGAATACACGTAGTTATTAAGGGAGGCTATTATCATTGAACTTAAACATAAAAAGAGCCACCCTTCCATGCAATATGCATAGAAGGGTGACCCTTTTACATTAAATTATTCATTGTCTTAAGTCGAACTATGGTTCCAAACAGCTTATTTTGCTACATTTAGAACCTCCTCACTTTTACATACAAAACTTATTTACGTAACTCCGCACCAAATTTCTCTTCTACCACTGTTAATACACGGTTATGCGCTTCTGTTACTTCTTCGTCTGTTAATGTACGTTCTGGGTCGAAGTAGTTCATAGAGAATGCAAGTGATTTCTTGCCTTCTTCCATTTTTTCACCTTCGTATAAGTCGAATAGTGTTACTTCTTTTAGAAGTTCTCCGCCTGCTTCAGCAATTACTTGCTTCATTTCGCCAGCTTTTACTTCTTTCGCTACTACAACTGCCATATCACGTGTCATAGATGGGAAACGTGGGATTGCTGTATAGTAAGTTTCCTCTACATCTGCACCGAATACTTGTACAAGAGATAGTTCAAATACGAATGTATCTTTCACATCTAATTGCTTTTGCGCTTCTGGGTGTAATTGACCGATGAAACCAATTACTTCGCCGTCTAATAAGATATCGGCTGTACGCCCTGGGTGCATACCTTCACGTTTTGCAGGAGCATATGTGATGCTCTTTGCAACGCCAAGTACGTCGAATAATCCTTCTAATACACCTTTTGCAACGAAGAAGTCAACGACTTTCTTCTCACCTTGCCATGCATGGTGAAGTGCAAGACCTGTCATAACACCAGCAAGATGTTGTTCTTCTTTCGGAAGCTCACCTTCTGCTGTTGGTAAAAAGATAGAACCTACTTCATATAATGCAACACTATCGTTTTTACGAGCATTGTTATATGAAACTGCTTCTAACAGTTGTGGTACTAAGCTTAAACGAAGTTGGCTGCGCTCTTCACTCATTGGAAGTGCAAGATTAACAGGCGCTTTTTCGTTTGGCTCAACCATATATTGTTTTGCTTTATCAGCGCTTGTTAATGAATACGTAATTGCTTCATATAAACCAGCACCTTCTAAGTAGCGACGTACTTTACGACGTTTTGTTTGCGCCGCTGTTAATTTACCACGTGTCATTGTACCAGTTGGTAATGTAACTGGAATATGGTCATAACCGTACAGACGACCTACTTCTTCTACTAAGTCTTCTGAAATGGTAATATCAGGACGACGTGCTGGTACGTTCACATGGAATGTTCCTTCTACTTCTGTGAATGGGAATTTCAAGTTTGTGAAGATTGTGCCCATTTCACTAGCAGAGATTTCTGTACCTAATACACGGTTTACTTTTTCAGCTGTAACAGATACTGTACGCTCTTGCACTTGTAAGTAATCAACTTCTACTACACCTTCAAGTGCTTCGCCACCAGCATATTTCGCCATTAAAGCAGCTGCATGTTGAATTGCTTCAAATGTACGTGTTGGGTCAATTCCTTTTTCGAAACGTGCACTTGATTCACTACGAAGACCTAAGTCTTTTGATGTACGGCGCACTGTTTGCCCTTCGAAGTATGCAGATTCGATAAGAACGTTTACTGTATCGTTATCAACTTCAGATTCAGCCCCACCCATTACACCAGCAACAGCTAATGCTTTTGTGCCGTTTGTAATCGCAAGGTGATGACCTTGTAATGTACGTTCTTGATCGTCTAATGTTTGAATCTTCTCGCCTTCTTTTGCAAGGCGAACAACGATTTCTTTTGAGCCTAATTTATCATAGTCAAATGCATGTAACGGTTGACCATATTCAATTAAAATGTAGTTTGTAATATCCACTACGTTGCTAATTGGACGAATGCCAGCTGCCATAAGGCGTGTTTGCATCCACATTGGTGATGGACCAACTTTTACGTTTTTCACCATTTTTGCGATGTATAATGGATTTTGTTCTGTTGCTTCTACACTTACAGAAATGTAATCAGATGTTTTTTCTGTTGTTTCTTGTAAGTCTGCAGCTGGAAGTTTCACTTCACGGCCGTAAATAGCAGCTACTTCGTATGCAACACCTAACATATTTAAGCAATCTGCACGGTTTGGTGTTAAACCAAGTTCCAGTACTTCATCGTTTAAGTTTAAGATTTCAAGCGCATCTGCACCAACTTCAGCATCACTCGGGAAGATGAAGATACCATCTGCATATTCTTTTGAAACTAACTTGCCATCAATGCCAAGCTCTTGCAAGGCACAAACCATACCGTGAGAAGCTTCACCACGTAGTTTTGCTTTTTTAATTTTGAAGTTACCAGGAAGAACTGCGCCAACTTTCGCAATTGGTACTTTTAAACCTTTTGCAATGTTAGGAGCTCCGCAAATAATTTGAACTGGCTCTTCTTCACCGATATCGATTAAACATTTGCTTAACTTATCAGCTTCTGGATGTTTTTCGCACTCTAATACGTGACCTACTACAACACCTTTTACACCTTTATTTAATACTTCAACGCCTTCTACTTCAATACCACTTTTCGTGATTTTATCTGCTAATTCTTGTGCCATTACATCTTTAATATCTACATACTCTTGTAACCAACGATATGATACGAACATATTTACCCTCTCCTTCCCTTACGCTCGTTTGAATTGTTGTAAGAAACGTACATCGTTTGTATAGAAATGACGAATGTCATCAACGCCGTATTTCAACATTGCAATACGCTCTGCACCCATACCGAATGCGAAACCTTGATATTCTTTTGAATCATAGCCAGCCATTTCAAGTACGTTTGGATGAACCATACCTGCACCTAAAATTTCAATCCATCCTGTTCCTTTACATGTGCCGCAACCTTTGCCGTGACACATCATACAAGAAATATCCATCTCTACAGATGGCTCTGTGAATGGGAAGAAACTTGGACGAAGACGAATTTCACGATCTTCACCGAACATCTTTTTCACAAATACTTGCAGTGTACCTTTTAAATCACTCATGCGAATGTTTTTATCGATTACAAGACCTTCAATTTGCATGAACTGATGTGAATGTGTCGCATCATCATCATCGCGGCGATACACTTTACCAGGACAAATAATTTTAATTGGACCTTTTTCTTTATTATTTTCCATTGTTCTTGCTTGCACAGAAGATGTATGTGTACGTAGTAATGTTTCTTCTGTAATGTAAAATGTATCTTGCATATCACGTGCTGGATGATCTTTCGGTAAGTTTAACGCTTCGAAGTTGTAGTAATCTTTCTCTACTTCTGTCCCTTCAGCCACTTCATATCCCATACCGATAAATACATCTTCAATTTGTTCAACAACCGCTGTTAACGGGTGATGACAGCCTGTTTCTACAGGACGACCTGGTAATGTAACATCAATTGTTTCAGACGCTAACTTTGCTTCGATTACTGCTTTTTCGATATTGCTAATTTTTTCTTCCAAACGCGTTTGAATTGCTTCACGTACTTCATTTACTAATGCTCCCATACGTGGACGCTCTTCTGCTGATAATTTTCCCATGCCGCGTAATACTTCTGTAATCGGGCCTTTTTTTCCTAAATACGCAACGCGTACATCATTTAAGCCCTTTAGCTCTTTTGCTTCTTCAATCAGCTCTAACGCTTTTTGCTTTAGCTCTTTTAAACGTGCTTCCATTTGGAACCCTCCTAATTTAAAAAATAAAAAAACCTCGCTCCCAAAAAGGGACGAGGTAAATTCGCGGTACCACCCTAAATTGACAGAACAAGTCTGCCCACTCAATTCGTTATAACGGTCAGCTTTGACCGGAACGCCTTTACATACAATGGTCCTGGCGTCAACTCCAGAGGTGAATTCACTTCCGTCTACCATAAGAATGCTTTCAGTCTAAGGCACTCTCTCCCTATATGGCGATTTTGCAAGCTACTCTTCTCTATCAACGTTTTTTAACTATTTCACTTCCACCTATTATAAGAAGTTTTTTATCGATTCGCAACCGGGGTTTGTAAATAATACGTTAAAATCCCCGCAGCAACCGCAACATTTAATGATTCTGCCCCGCCGTAAATTGGAATATACAAGTTTTGATTACATTTTGTAAGAATCTCTTCGCGTACACCGTTGCCTTCGTTTCCTACAATTAATGCAAAACTTCCTGCCGGCGTTACTTCACCATATGGAATTCCATTTTCAAGCGCTGTTCCGTATACAGGAACATTCTTTTCTTTTAACTTGTCTACCCATTCTGCTAAATTTCCTTTTACAATCGGTAAATGGAAAATAGAACCTTGTGTAGAGCGAAGTACTTTACTATTATAAGCATCGACGCACCCTTCTCCAAGCACAACGGCATGAATACCAGCTGCATCTGCTGTACGAATAATTGTCCCTAAATTACCTGGGTCTTGCAGGCCATCTAATAATAGAAATTTCCCATCTGTAAGAGCAATTTCTTTCTCATGCTTTTCACAAACAGCAAATACACCTTGCGTCGTTTCTGTTTCACGGAGTACCTTTACAATTGCTTCAGGTACAATATACATTTCAACATCAGTAACCGTCCAATCTTTCGGTAGATCTGTTTGATCTGAGACGATAAGTTCTACAGCAACGCCTGCCTTTAAAGCTTCCTCTACTAAATGGAATCCTTCTACAAAAAATAGTCCTTTTTTATCGCGCTCTTTTTTCGTCTGCAGCTTTTTCCACTGCTTTACACGCGGATTTTGTACTGAATCAATATTTTTCATAATATGTATTTCCCTCTCTTCTTGTCTTCTCATTATAGCCTATTTTTCATACATATTTACATAAAAAAGAACAAAAACTAACGTCAGTTTCAATTCAGAAGAAGAGGTGAAAGTAATGAATTTTAATCTACGCGGCGCCGTATTAGCAAACGTTGCAGGAAATACACAAGGCGAATTACAAGAGACCATTGTAGAAGCAATTCAAAGCGGTGAAGAAAAAATGCTTCCAGGGCTTGGTGTTTTATTTGAAGTGATTTGGCAAAATGCCGACGAAAATGGAAAGCATGAGATGTTAGAGACACTTGAGCAAGGGTTAAAAAAATAAAGAATTAAAGATCACCTTGGCATGAGCTAGGGTGATTTTTATATGCATAAAAAATTCTCTCCTCCTAAACATTTCTACTTTACTAACGTAGCGTGATGGAGTACAATGTTCAAAATACATTTAAACCTATCGATTTTCTTTATATATATCAACCAATAAAAGGAGTGAATGTTTTATGCACCGTATTACGCTTGAACAAATTTTTCAACATCATATTACACAAAAATACGTCAACCGTTCTGGAATGGTCCATGCGATCGCCGTCGCTTACCATGCGTTTCACTTAGCTAAAAAGCATCACGCCTCAGTCGATGCAGCAACAAAGGCTGGTTTTCTTCATGACATAGGACACCATACATGGTACACAGGCGGAGAATGGGACTATGAATTGTATAAAAAGAATGATATACATGCGATTAAAGGAGCGGAAAGAGCACATAAATTGCTCATCCGATTAGGTGAACATCCGAAACAAGCAAAAGAAATTTCCGTCGCAATTCTTCTGCACACAGATTCCTTTTTACTAGAACAAGCACTTGAAAGAACGACTCTACAAAATATTATTAAATGGGCGGACGAAGCAGACGAAGAACCGGGCGGAGCACACCATTACCGAACAATCTCTTATGACAAAGCATTGAAAGCCATTCAGCAATTAGATCGAATGGTAGAGCGTGAATTACAAGTTCAACAATCAAAATCCCATAAAAAATCAGAGAAAATCTATCAATAACAAAGAGGTATCACTACATAGGGATACCTCTTTTATTATTTTACAACAACTTAGCCCTTCTTCACCTTTCGATAATCTGTTTTCTGCTCTTCTTTTCAACTGATGTGACTGCGGGAGCAAAAGTACTTTTTCATTTCTATCAAAATTCATATATCCCTTACTAATATCCAACTTAAACCTTTTGTTATAAAATATACCTTATCAATTAGGAGGTATATTTTATATGGAAACAGCAGGAATCTTTCTTTGGATTTTATTTATGCCAATTCTAGTATTATCCGGAATCACCGGGGGCATCTTTTTAATTATCGCAGGAGCAAAGCATCGTAAGCTACTTGTTATTGCATCTGGACTGATTTGTTTCTCACTTGTAAGTACGCCTTTTGTTCTCTGGGGAATGGGAATCGATATGGAGAGACTTATCCCTATCCCAACTACTATATACTGGAGCATCTTCCCTGCAGCTGGGGTATTAGCTAGTATAAGCGGGATACGTAACAAAATTAAGAGTATTCTTATTATGGGGATTCTCATGGTTTCTGTCGGTATCCTTGGGGTAACTTTCTATAACATGATGTCCATGCCGATACAGTCCACTTAGAATATACGAACCAAAAAAGCAGAGAAATTAATTCTCTGCTTTTCGATTTGGCTTATTACCTGATTGTAAGAAAAACGATAACACCCATGCAATACCCGCTAAAATTGTTGCGATTAAGAAAGCGTCATTGATACCGTTAATCGCAGACAACTTCGAAATTTGTCCAAATAATAGCTGTGAGCTCATCGCGTCTCCAGCTTGTGCTGATCCTAGGGAGGATGCTAAACTTTGTCCCATTCCATGTACTTGATCAACTAAGATTGGATTTGTTTTTGTTATCATATTTCCGTAATCTGCAACGTGATTCGTTGTTTGTTGCGTCATAATTGTAATTAAGATCGCTGTACCAATTGAACCAGCTACTTGTCTTGATGTATTTTGCGTTGCTGTACCATGAGAAATTAATTTCATCGGCAATGCGTTCATACCAGCTGTCATAATTGGCATCATAATGAATGACATACCAAATGAACGTATAATATAATCCGTCATAATGACGCTATATGGTGTATCCATCGACAGCTGCGTAAATTCATACGTTGCATATGTCGTAATAGCTAATCCAACGATTGCTAGCGGACGAATACCGTATTTATCAAATAACTTCCCTGCAATCGGTCCCATAATCCCCATAATTAAGGATCCTGGAAGAAGCAGAAGACCTGATTCAATTGGCGTAAACCCACGAATATTTTGAAGATATACAGGAAGTAATAACATACCACCGAATAATGCCATTGTTACAATCGCATTAATTAATAACGTGAAAGTAAACGTTGGATATTTAAATACTTGTAAATCTAACATTTTGTTATCCGTCGTCATCTCTCTCCAAATAAATAACGCTATACCAATTACACCAATGATAAGTGAAATAATAACTTCAGCACTGCCCCAGCTGTTATTTCCAGCTTCACTGAATCCATACAGTAAACTACCAAGCCCAATACTCGAACTAATAACACCAAACATATCTAGCTTTGTTTTTGAAACTGGCTGAGCCAGTGTAAAGAATTTTAAAGATAAGAATGTAATAACTAAACCGATTACAAACATCGCATAGAACATTAAGTTCCAGTTGTAATTCTCAATAACCCAACCCGTTACAGTTGGTCCGATCGCTGGTGCTAAAATCATTGCTACTCCAAGTAATCCCATCGCAGCTCCGCGCTTATGCGGCGGGAACAAGGTCATGAAAATATTCATACCAACTGGCATTAAAATCCCTGCGCCAACAGCTTGAATTACACGCCCTGTCATCATCATTGTGAAGTTGCCAGATAAAGCGCAAATGATAGAACCTACCGTGAAGAATAGCATAGCTGCTACGAATAATTTACGGTACGTAAACCTGGAAACTAAGAACGCACTAATTGGCACTAAAATCCCGTTCACAAGCATAAAGCCTGTAATTAACCATTGTGCAGTTGAAGTTGATACATTGAACTCGTTCATTAATGGAGGCAAGGCCACATTAATGATTGTTTGGTTTAAAATCGACACGAACATACCAAGAATTAATACCGCTACAACGGCTTTTACATTGACATTCTCTACCGCCATTTGCTGTTTCTGTCTTTCTTGCTTTTTCGTTTCTTGTTTTGATGCTTCTAATTCAACTACATTTGAAGTTTCTTGCTCTGGTTGCTTTATTTCTATCTTACTTACGGCTGGGACTTGTTCTTCTCCCGCGTTCTTTTTTTTCTTTCTTAAAAGACGATTTACAAGGAAGAAGACGATGATACAAAACACTGCATATCCTACAATTAAACCTGAGGACATTTTATCTTCCCCCCTTACTTATGAATACGAACTGTCACATTCATTCCAGGAACAATATTTACTGATTTGCTATGATCTAAAGAAACTTTAACTGGCACAACTTGTGTTACTTTCGTATAGTTCGCTGTTGCGTTGCTTGATGGCAGCATAGAAAATGTATTTGCAGTTGTTAATCCAATTTGTTCTACTTTTCCTGTTAAAGTTGTATCAGGATATGCATCTACATACACATCAACTTCTTGACCTTTTTGCACATCATCAACATCTGTTTCTTCAATATTTGCTGTTACCCATAAATCACTCATATCGTATGCATAGGCAATTGGACTACCTGCCGCCACGAAAGCATTTGTTGTAGCATTCGATTGAACAACTGTTGCACTATGTGGAATTGTTACATCCATCGTTTGCTCACCATTTTGACCTGGTGCAGAGACAGAACCTAATTTATCATTTTCATTGTAACTCTTTCCTATTTCTGCATTCCATTCTGTTAATTTCCCTGCTACAGGTGATGCGATCGGGATTACTTTCCCATCGATTTTTGCATTATCTGTTTTTAAGTAATTTTCAGCTTGGTTATAGTAGTAATAACCGCCGATACCACCGCCAACTAATACAATTAATGTGATAATATTAATAATCACCATTCTTCGAAACTGATTCATTGCATTCCTCTCCTTATATCGCATATAATTTTTTTCTAAACTATTTCTACCCCTTTTATTTATACTATTTAATTGTTAATTATATTAACCATTAAACAAAAAAGCACACCTTTTGCTATGCAAACCAATCCTTTGCTTGCATGCTAGCGGTGCTGTTTTCTAAAGGAATATCGTTTATAATTATAAATAATTATTTTAAATCTACAACCGACAATTTGAGTATATATGTTGGTTATCCAACAATATACTATATATTTGTTGTTTAAGTAATAAAAATTCATCAAGGAGAAATAAAATGTCTATAAAAAATACAAACGATCCGCGTGTAAAACGAACGAGACAATTAATACAGAATGCTTTTATCGCTTTAGTAGGTGAAAAAGGGTTTGAAAATGTCACAGTGCAACATATCGCTGAACGTGCTCCTGTCAATCGTGCTACCTTTTATAGCCATTATCATGATAAATACGATTTATTAGATAAGAGTATAGAGGAAATGCTAGCATCCTTATCAGAAGTGATTAAGCCCAAAAAGAAAACAAAAGAAGATTTGCAACTCACCTTTGATTCACCTCATCCAATTTTTCTAGCCTTATTTGAGCACATCGCTGATAATACTACCTTTTACAATGTAATGCTCGGTGACAAAGCAGCTGGAAACTATTCTTATAAAATGATGAAAACCATTCAAACACATTTAACGTTAAGCTTGTCTATTTCACAGCCAGACGATGAAGAACTCATGGTTCCACGGGATATTCTTATTAGCTATGTAACGGGCGCACATATCGGGATGATTATGTCTTGGTTAAAAAGAGGCATGATTTACTCGCCGCACTTTATGGCGATGCAACTTACCCGTTTAATTATTTTAGGGGCTCATACTGCCGCTGGACTAGAGAGACCTTTTTAACAAGCCGTGTTTATAATAGATCAAAAACCTTTCATATATTCTTTGAGAACATTTACAAAATCAATGGGGGAGAGTATTGTTTTATGAAAAGAGGAATAAGTTTTCAACTACCTATTACTGACAAATATGACTCTTGTCTTTGAGATGTATTAAAACCAATAGACATTTCCACTTTCGATTGGAGAGTTAGCCCCGTAGAGTCTTATTTAGTAGTTAATAGTGAGTTAGATCTAGATAAAGATCTTTTTGAAACAGATAATGAGCTAATGGAAGGTGCAGACCTTAAAAATCTACTAGAAAATAATGTCTATTATATTATTTTCGCTGATTTACAAGCATATCCGAAAGGCAAAGTTTCAGCAATTGAAACTTATGAAGAATTCGTTGACAGTGAGTGTGAACTTGTTCTTTTCGTAGTAGATAGCTACTATACCGTCATTTACTGCAAAGATAAAGCAAAACTCGAATTGCTTTATAAAAACGCTGAAGACTTCGGATTTAAAGATACACAATTTATTACTGATAAAAATGATACAAGAACAATAATAAGAGCGTAATAAAAATAGAAAAAGCGAAGGGAACTCCCTTCGCTTTTTCCTATTAATTAAATGTGATATTATGTACAGTCTCTTTATCAAGACGTTTAATAACTTCTACAATTAGCTTTACTGCATTCTCATAATCATCACGATGTAACATTGCTGCATGAGAGTGAATGTAACGAGTTGCAATTGTAATCGCCATAGACGGAATACCATTTACAGAAACATGAATTGCACCTGCGTCAGTCCCCCCGCCAGGTACAAAATCATATTGATACGGAATCTGTAATTCATCCGCAACATCAATAACGAAATCACGAAGACCTGCATGCGCAATTACAGATGCATCATATAAAATGATTTGTGGCCCATCACCCATTTTACTTTGCGCTTCTTTTTCTGTTACTCCTGGTGTATCGCCAGCAATACCAACATCTACTGCAAACGCGATATCTGGTTTAATGTAGTTTGCAGATGTTTTCGCACCACGAAGACCTACTTCTTCTTGTACAGTTCCAACGCCGTATACAACGTTTGGATGCTTTTCATCTTTTAATTGTTTCAACACGTCAATTGCAATTGCACAGCCAATACGGTTATCCCAGGCTTTTGCAAGTAGCATCTTTTCATTTTTCATCACTTGGAATTCAAAGTATGGTACAACTTGATCCCCTGGTCGTACGCCCCATTCCATTGCTTCTTCTTTGCTAGAAGCACCGATATCAATGAACATGTCCTTAATTTCAACCGGTTTTTTACGAGCTTCTGCCGGTAAAATATGTGGTGGTTTTGAACCAATGACACCTGTTACATCCCCCTTACGCGTTACGATTGTTACACGCTGCGCAAGCATAACTTGTGACCACCAGCCACCAACTGTTTGAAAACGAAGGAAACCTTTGTCATCAATTTGTGTAATCATAAAACCAACTTCATCTAAGTGGCCAGCTACCATAATTTTCGGACCGTTTTCTTCCCCTACTTTTTTCGCAACTAAACTCCCTAAATTATCTGTAGAAAGTTCATCTGCAAACGGTTCAATATATTTTTTCATAACTTCACGTGGTTCGCGCTCATTACCTGCAATCCCGCGTGCATCTGTTAATTCTTTTAGCATTGTCAATGTCGCGTCTAATTTTGTCATTGTCAATACCTCCTTTTTCTTCATTCACTTCATTATACAAAAACAAGTTGAAATATTCAAAAATTAAATCAATACCCTTGTGTTTGACGCTGATGATTCACTTGGTTTTTATCTAAATATGCTTTTTCAATTTCTTCTTGTCCAAACTCAAGAGCCTGTCCAAGGCGAAGGTAGCTTGTAAATAGTTCAATATAGTTTGTAATAGACGGTTGATCAGTAAAACGAATCACTTTCGCATATGCGTCTAAGAAAATTTCAACTTGTGTTTTGTTCGTTTGAGCACACTTATAAAACAAGAAGTTTTTATCAATTCCCAAGTCAATTCCAATCGATAAAATAAAGTGCAAACCATCTACATATTCTTCAAGTATAACTTCACGTTCAGCTGCTGGCTTTTTACTCCAATATTTAAAACAACGTGTTTCATTTGCAAGTTCCCCAATTTCAACAAGCAGTGCTAACATTTTTTCTTTTAATAATTTTTTCGGTTGTAAATCATGTTCTTTTACAATACGGTCATCTAATTCTTTTTGTAATTTAAATAGTTGTAGTAAATCCATTCTATTCCTCCTCCAACATCGCATAAGAACAATGTTGTTTCGTCTCATATTTATTGTAAGCTTAAAAAATCCTACCCGTTATTATCTAGTTAGCTTTCTAGCCCCTTATGAAATAGCTTATCCCTAAATCATCAATACGTTTCAGATAGACTCTACATATGATGAAACTTCCATATCATCTTTCCATTATAGCAGTGTCGTTTCTACTAGGAAAGGTTCCTGTGAATGACAATAAAAAGGCCAGAGGAAGCTCCTCTGACCTTTTACTATATATTCTTCTATACTGTTACAGCTATTATAATTATTTTGTCATATCAAGTACGACACGCCCATTAAAAATGTTTTCTAAGAATAAATGATATTGTAAGTTGATTTAATGACGCCATTTACATACTGTTTTGAATCAATTAATTCCAAACTTAAACGCGGTTTCACACTACCAAATAAAGATGTTCCTGCACCAATTATAACTGGATTTATTTTTAATACTACTTGGTCAATTAGTTTTTGCTGAACTAACGAGCCAGCCAGTTCTCCGCCCCCGCATAGCCAAAGGTTACCGGCTTCTTTCACTTTTAAGTTCTTGATAAACTCTACTGCATTCCCTCTAACAAGCTTTACTTTATCGCTCGATTCAAACTGCATAGTATTCGAAAAAATATAGTGCTTTAACTCTTTAAAATAACCAGGCTCACCAGGTTTGGCGCCAAATTGAAATCCAAACTCGTACGTTTTCCTCCCCATCAATACCGCGTCATATCGCTGAACATCAGTAATAAAGTCTGAGACATGTTCACCTTCGTATAAAAAGATTGAATCCGTAGCATCACCATCTAAATCCGCAATAAAACTATCCGCCGTAACTGCAATATGATAAATTAGCTTTGCCATGTGGTTCCCTCCTCGTATTTTTCCCCATGCTCATTTCTATTTCTAATCTTCTTCTTCGTTTCCTGCTGCAATTGTATCATTCAGATAAATAAAAAAACCTTAGAAGAAAAATCTTCTAAGGTTTTTGAGTAATTAGTTTAAGTTGTTTTTTGCAGCTGTTGCTAATTCAGCGAAAGCTTTTTCGTCATGAACAGCTAAGTCAGCAAGCATCTTGCGGTTAACTTCGATGCCAGCATTTTTTAAACCGTGCATTAAGCGGCTGTAAGAAAGACCATTCATACGAGCTGCTGCGTTGATACGTGTAATCCATAATTTACGGAAGTCACGTTTCTTTTGACGACGGTCACGGAATGCATACATTAGAGATTTCATAACCTGTTGGTTAGCAACCTTGAATAATGTATTTTTAGAACCGTAGTAACCTTTTGCTAATTTTATTACTTTTTTACGACGTTGACGAGTAACTGTACCACCTTTTACTCTTGGCATAATATTACCTCCTAATTGTTCTATATATCAACCGAACTTATTTTAAGTTGTCAAGCATTTGACGAATGCGTTTGAAGTCACCAGCGCTTACTACACCAGCTTTACGTAGTTTACGTTTAGCTTTTGTAGATTTGTTAGCGAATAAATGGCTTGTGTAAGCGTGAGAACGTTTCAGTTTACCTGATCCAGTCTTTTTGAAACGCTTTGCAGCGCCGCGATGAGTTTTTTGTTTAGGCATAGGTATTTCCTCCTCTATCTATTACTTATCGTTTTTCGGTGCTAAAACTAAGAACATACTACGTCCTTCCATTTTAGGCTTAGATTCAATTGTACTAACTTCAGCACAAGCTTCTGAGAAGCGATCTAAAACACGTTGACCGATTTCTTTATGAGTAATGGCACGTCCTTTAAAGCGAATTGACGCTTTAACCTTGTCGCCTTTCTCTAAAAACTTGATAGCATTACGAAGTTTTGTGTTAAAGTCGTGTTCATCAATTGTTGGACTTAAACGAACTTCTTTCATGCTAATTACTTTTTGATTTTTGCGCTGCTCTTTTTCTTTCTTTTGTTGCTCAAAGCGGAATTTACCGTAGTCCATAATGCGGCATACTGGCGGTTTCGCATTTGGAGCAACCAATACTAAATCAAGATTAAGATTTGCAGCTAAGTCTAAAGCGTCATTACGAGACTTGATGCCAAGCTGATCACCATTTGCACCAACTAAACGTACTTCACGTGCACGAATTTGCTCGTTAATCATCATATCCTTGCTAATAGTAAGCCACCTCCAAGGTTTTCTCAGAATACGTTTGCGGTCATAGAACCCGAACAAAAAAAGTGCGGGCATACGGGCACCCACACTTGTAAGATCTTAAGTAAGAAATACATTTACCTGCTAACTGCGAATGCGTCAATCAGGTGAGAAGCGGGTGCTTCTACTTGTTCCACAAAACAATATTCTATTATCCTTGATGAGTTTACCATAGGACATAACGTCTGTCAAGAAGACACGTTTTACTAACAACAAGAAATATTGTAACAAACAACACGAATACATGCAATACTTTTTTATGATAAGTGTTGTTTGGTTATTATTTCTAATTTCTATCACTTGTAATATACAAAAAAGTCGCGGCATGCCGCGACTTTTCATTAGCGTTTTCCTTCTACCTTAATCATATCCACAAACGCTTCTAATGCGATTGTTTCCGATTTTTGTTCACCGTATTTACGTACGTTCACGCCATTTTCAGCAACTTCATTGTCACCTACTACAAGCATGTACGGAATTTTTTGCATTTGTGCTTCACGGATTTTGTACCCGATTTTCTCTTCACGAGTATCTACTTCAACACGGATACCAGCACGTTGTAAGTCTTCCTGTACTTTCTTCGCGTAGTCTAAATGTACTTGCGGAGAAACTGGAATTACTTGCACTTGAACTGGCGCTAACCATGTTGGAAATGCACCTTTGTACTCTTCGATTAAGAAGGCAACAAAACGTTCCATAGTTGATACAACACCGCGGTGAATAACAACTGGACGATGAGGTTTACCATCTTCACCAACGTAAGTTAATTCAAAGCGTTCTGGAAGTAAGAAGTCTAATTGTACAGTTGAAAGTGTTTCGTCTTTTCCAAGTGCAGTACGAACTTGAACATCAAGTTTCGGACCGTAGAATGCCGCTTCACCTTCAGCCTCATAGTACTCAAGACCCATTTCATCCATCGCTTCTTTTAACATACCTTGCGCTTTTTCCCACATCTCATCATCAGCATAATACTTTTTAGTATCTTCTGGGTCACGATAAGATAGACGGAATGAATAATTTTCTAAACCGAAATCTTTGTATACTTCTAGAGTTAAGTTTACAACGCGTTTCAATTCTTCTTTAATTTGATCTGGGCGAACGAAAATGTGCGCATCATTTAAAGTCATTCCACGTACACGTTGTAATCCAGATAATGCACCAGACATTTCATAGCGGTGCATTGTTCCAAGTTCCGCAATACGGATTGGTAGTTCACGATAGCTATGAATATCATTTTTATAAACCATCATATGGTGAGGGCAGTTCATTGGACGAAGAACTAATTCTTCATTGTCCATTTCCATTGATGGGAACATGCCATCACGATAGTGATTCCAGTGACCAGAAGTTTCATATAACTCTCTGCTTCCTAGTACTGGAGTGTACACGTGATCATATCCTAAGCTTGCTTCTTTATCAACGATATAACGCTCAATAATACGACGGATTGTTGCACCTTTTGGTAACCAAAGTGGTAAACCTTGTCCTACTTTTTGGCTATTAGTAAATAGTTTTAATTCTTTACCTAATTTACGGTGGTCACGCTCTTTCGCTTCTTCAAGCATACGTAAGTGCTCATCTAATTCTGCTTTTTTCACGAATCCAGTACCGTAAATACGTTGTAGCATTTTATTATTGCTATCGCCGCGCCAGTAAGCACCTGCAACACTTAACAATTTAAACACTTTAATTTTCCCTGTAGATGGAAGGTGAACCCCGCGGCAAAGGTCGAAGAATTCGCCTTGTTCGTAGATTGAAATAACTGCATCTTCTGGAAGATCGTTAATCAAGTCTAATTTTAGCTCATCGCCGATTTCTTCATAACGACGAAGTGCTTCAGCGCGTGGTACTTCATGACGAACGATTTCTAAGTTCTCATTCACAATCTTTTGCATTTCTTTTTCAATTTTCGGGAAGTCCTCAACCGTAATAGCTTCTTCCATATCGATATCGTAGTAGAAGCCATTTTCGATTACTGGACCAATACCAAGTTTCACATCTTTATATAAACGTTTTAACGCTTGCGCTAAAAGATGGGCTGTTGAATGGCGTAAAATGTATAAACCATCTTCAGAATCTAAAGTAATGATTGAAACTGCACCATCTTCTTCAATTGGTGTACGAAGATCAATCATCTCATCATTTAATTTTCCAGCCACAGCTTTTTTCTTTAAGCCAGGGCTAATAGAAGCTGCGATTTCTTCAGTTGTTGTTCCTTTTGGAAACTCCTTCACAGCTCCATCAGGGAAAGTAATTTTAACTACATCTGCCATCACTGGTCACTCCTCTTTTTCTCAAAATAAAAAACACTCATCCCGCAAAAAGGGACGAGTGTTGAATTCGTGGTTCCACCCTTGTTCCAATTAACAAAACTGTCAATTGCTCAAGTACAACATAACGGTGTTGGCCGTTAGCAATTACTAGAAAAAAACGTTCACTGCTAAAGTTTAGAGGTGGTAAGTAATGAACTCGTACTAGGAAGCTCACACCCTAAGGCTTCCCTCTCTGAAAATCGTAGTAAATTACTCTTGTCCTCATCGTGACATTTCAATATATTTCATTTATGTAGGTAATTATATGCTCAAAAACTTAGAAAATCAAGGGCGTTCCCCTTATTTTTAAAATTTTTAACGTTGTGTTCAAATTCATGCGGTGCACATAGTTGAACTCGTTCTTGAAATACATTTTGAAGGGTAACAATCATATTGTGATCTTGCTCTTTCGTATACAAATAAATCATTTTCGGTGAAATAGAAAGAAGCGGTGCAATTACCTTCGTATCAATGTATACCCCCTGCTTAGTTAGTAACTCCTCATCTATATATTGAACCAATTTTTCTTGTTTTAAACGTACTCCTTTTTCATCATAAAAAATAAAACTCTCATCAAATACGAGATGCAGGAAAGGTAAACGTGATTTCCGGCTGCTCACTTGTTGCCGTAGCATTTCTACAAACATTTGATATTCTTGCTCCATTTTATATTCATCAATCGCTAGTTCCGCAAGCGTGTGCACCATTTCCTTATATGTACGCAGGCGAAAACGAATATAAGACGAAAACGAAAACGAAAGCGGGTCACAGAGCCATCCCTTTAAAGAGGACATAACATGAGCCTCGATTTGATTATGTGTTAAATCCCGGGTAATTCCTTTTCTTTTTCCATTTAAAATAGCTTGTGCCATCTGTAAAATTTGATGGCATTCTTCTTGTTCTCCATAAAAAAATTTTTCTTTTAAAATGGCACGAAGCCATTCATTTTGTTTTGTATGAACAATAAAATAAAGGAGTACTGGTATTAAAACTTTCTCAATATAATTCGATTCGCATATTGGAATATGAATTGTTATCTTTTGTTCATATAGATAAACACTCGTTTCTTTATATAGCTTTTCCGTTCTCTTTATCAGTTGTTGATATACGTACGCAGCATCATCTTTTTCTTCGAAGCAGATTTCAATCACTCTTGTCCCCCCTTTTATCCCGCTCTAAAGGAAAGTTAACCTCTCAGCTTAAACCGAAGTGAGGCACACATCCATAAGAGTCCGATCCGTGAAGCCTCACTCTAAGTAGAAATAACTCCCTTATTGCCGAAAGCCTTCACTCGATATTTCTTGCTAATTTTATATATATTAACGGGGGAAGAAAAAAATGATACAAGCTCGTATGAATTTTCAAACACTCTTCTTTATTCACTGTATAATCTAATTATGAAGGCAATAAAGGCAGGGTATTATGTACAAATATAAGTTTGTAAAAATCAAATTAAAATCCGGATTTGTTCGATCTAAACCTACAGAAGATTATCAAGAAATTATTACGAAACATGCTAAAGATAAGCTAGAGATTTGTACAAATTCTCGTGCCTGGAATAGTTAGTTCCAGACAACCTGAATACTTCGAACTAATTTTTGAAAAGAAACAAACAATATAACAAAAAGAGCAAGCGTAACGCTTGCTCTTTACGTATGGCGACGATTTTTCCCGCCAATCGCAATCGGTTTTGCTAAATATTTAACGCGCTCCATAATACGGGCCGCTTTCATTTCTTCTGCTTCCCCGCGCTGTGTATACGTTAAATGATGTTCTAACTGTTTAAAGTCAAAATTAGACGTAAAGAACGTCGGTAAGTTTTCTAACATACGGAACTGCAGTATAGCACCAAGCACATCATCGCGCACGAAACTGGACATTGCTTCTGCCCCGATATCATCGAGCATTAATACTTGTACACGCTTCACAGCATCAATCTTTTCACCCATCGTATTATTTTGCAGTGAACTTTTAATTTCTCGCAAGAATTCTGGTAAGTATACGATCATTGAACCTATTTTTTTTAAGGCTAATTCATTTGCAATCGCTCCTAAGAGATACGTTTTTCCTACACCAAATTTACCGTAGAAATATAACCCTTGTACTTTCTTCCCAGGTTCGTATGCACTTAAAAATTCATTTGCTGCACGAATTGCTTCAATACGTGGCTCTAAATCTGATGGATCTAGATTTTCCATAGAAGCTTGTAAAATATCACTTGGCATATAGACACTTTGCACTAATTTTTCATACTTCTTCCTTTCATCATAAGCCACTTTTCTTACACAGCGATCATATTGAATATCAATCATCTTACCTTGAATAATCAATTTCGGCTCATATCCTTGAATCATATTTTTACATGATTCTAAGTTCGGACATTCTGCGCATCCAACGCTTTGTCCAATGTATTCATACAACTTCACAAGACTTCGTTCTATCATGGAAGTCGTTACTTCACCTTTATGTTCCTCGATAAACTCTTTCACACGCGGATGCGCCATCACTTCCGCTTTTAACACTTCATATCTATTTTTAAAATTTTCATTTTGCATCAACTTTGCAAATGAATTTTGAATAGGCTCCATTCTTTCACCTCAAAGAGCGTTCATTCTCCTCTATTAATCACGCTTATATTTTTTCAACTCTTCTTCCAATTTCTTTCTTTCTTCTTCTAGCTTGCTCGGATTCCCTTTCGAACTTGCACGTTTTTGTGATTGTTCTTTCGGTTCTTCCTTCGCTTCTTCCTTGAGCCAATCTGGCACCATCTCTGTCCGTACTGTTTTCTTTGCTGTACGACCCTTCTTCTTCGTCTCAGCCCACTCTTGATATTGACGATTCTCTTCCTTCGCTAAAGCCATCGCTTCTGATACGGTACCAACCTTTTTTCGTGCCCAATGTCCTGCAATTTTCTCAACATACGTTTTAGCCAGTTTCATATCAGAACGAAGCATAACATAATAAATGAGTACGTTGACAACACCAGGCGCTAGTTTCTGATTCAACATCACTTCTTCTACAATTTGCAAATCCGCTTTTGTCGGCTCTGCTCCGCCCGAGATTTCTTTTAATAATTGTTTCGGTGAAATTTCCTCAAGCTCTTTGATCAGCATTTCTTCTTGCGTAGTTGGCTCTTTCTCTTTCATCGTACGCGCAGAATGAGGCTGCACCCGTTCACTTAATATCGGAAGCGCTTGACCGTTTTCAAATTGATACCAATCACGTGCTCCTTTGCGAAGCCTTTCCATATCAATTGTTTGTACTTCTGTCATTGTACCAAGAACTATATTTTGCATCGATAGCACATCGACTCCATACACGTAGGCTAGTGTAATGACACATTCACGTACTTGATCCGTAATTGCCTTTCTTGGGACAAGCGTCGACAACCCTTCTACAAATAAGGAAAAATCGAAGAAATCATTCCAAACCTTAGGAGCAGTCCCCTTCTCATTTCCAGGCATCATTGTTGTCTTCGGAATACGAAGCTCCTCTTGCGCATGTTCAAATTGACTTGGGTTAAATGAACCAAATACATCATTAAAAGAATGTGTAACATTTTCATACGAAGTAAAGTCGAACTCTTCTTCTAAGAAGTATTGCTTGACTTGATTATATTTCGCCCGGCTTAATCTGTTGTACAAGAAAATACTTAAAACAATATCATCAAAAAATTGTTTTGGAGATAGCGGTGGCTGCAATTCGTATATAAACATTCGAATATCTTTTTCTTTTTTTATATATACGTTTAAAAGCCCAATCGCTTCTAATTTCACCCGTTCTTCATATACTTCAGGAAGCTGCATTTGCATTGTCACCATAAGGGAGTGATGTGTATTCTCTTTTCCAAATACACGATCCTGCTCTAGCTCTCCCCACAGCGTCATGTATAAGCTAAAAGCCTTGCTACCCACTAGTGGTTGATATAACATTGTTAATACCTTACGATCGTAATTATGTAGCAATCCTTTTGCACTTACTTTATAACGATCGATCGGCAACAGCTCCATCCATGACTGTTTTTCCATTCCCTGCAATTCCTTTCTTTTGTCCATTCTACGTATATAACTTATTAGTAAAAAAGAGCTAATAGCTTACGCTTCTAGCTCTTTTTCACGTAATTTGCGGGTTCAATTCTTCCACCAACTCCAAAAGAAATGAAGCGAAAAGACAGCCACCGCGAATCAGAGTTTTATCCCGCATTAACGGGCAGTAAGATCCCCGCCTCAAGATTCAGAGAGAAACAAGGAAGATAGGTGGGGAATCAACTGCCTGTAAAAGCCCGATTGGTGAGGGCTGGAGAATCCCCCCACTGATTAAAGTTTCACTTTATCTTATTCTCTTTCTTTTTGCAGTATATCTTTTAATTCTTCGATGAATACATTTAAATCTTTAAATTGACGGTATACAGAAGCAAATCTTACATAAGCAACATCGTCAATATCTCGAAGTGCTTCCATTACGATTTCACCGATCATATCACTTTTCACTTCTGATATTCCTAAATTACGAAGCTCACGCTCTACGTTTTGCGTTACTTCTTCTAATTGTTTTAATGATACAGGTCTTTTTTCACACGCTTTAATTAATCCACGCAAAATCTTTTCTTTATTAAACTCTTCTCGTGTTCCCTCTTTTTTGACAACAATAAGAGGTGGTTCTTCTACTCGTTCAAATGTCGTAAATCGATTTAAACAACTTTCACACTCTCTTCTTCTTCGAATGGAGCGCCCCTCATCTACCGGACGTGAATCCAATACTCTTGTACCATTATGAAAACAGGTTGGACAACGCAACTCATTCACTCCCTTCCAATTTAATCTTCATTCTTCTCACTTCACCTACATGTGAAAATATATATACAATATTATATAACCTATTTGTCTACGCTTACTACTTATCAATACTTCAATTTATATAAACTAAAAAAGAGGTGCATTATACACCTCTTTACATTTTAAATCAATTATGTTCTTTTTTAAAGAGCTTTTGTTTCTCTATGCTTAATTTCGAAGCTACCTGTGCCTCGAGGAAGCTCGATGCTCTCTCTCGTTTTTGCATTTAAACCTTCTGCAATATATTCTGCAGCAACATTTGGATCAATACGATCCCCACAAGTATAAACATCAATACTTGCATAGCCGTGTTCTGGAAAGCTATGAATTGTTAAATGTGATTCCGAAATGATTACAACTCCACTTACACCCTGTGGTGCAAATTTATGAAAAGCAACCTCACGTACTTCAGCACCAGCTCTTAGTGCTGCATCCACAAATAATTGTTCAATAAACGGCATGTCGTTAAGCTTGTCGAAATCGCAATCCCAAAGTTCAGCGATTACGTGACGACCCATCGTGTCCATAGTATCCATTCTACAGTTCCCCCTCATAAAAATTTAATCTAACTGTTCGAATTGAAAACTAATTTGCAATTTGGCTTGCTCTACTACCACGGGGGAAAGTTAGTCCAGAGAGGTCCTAACCCTTTAAGTAGTAACTACGTACCTCAGCTCTTAAGTTTACGAGTGTTAGTATACTTTGTTTATTTTCATTTTGCAACAACAGTTTTTTCGATTTTTTGTCATATTTTCTTCTTTACTTTTCCCAAAGAAAAATAATTGATTCACAAATACAGTAATCACAATGGTTTCTCCTATGTACCACCCATCAAGATATACTGATATAATTTTTTCCTTTTTCAGAAAAAAACATAAAAAAAAAGAAGACAAGCAATCGCTTGCCTCCTTTTTATCATTAAATATGTTGTACACTTTCTTGTTTCACTAATTCAGTAACAACTAAATTCACAAGATCTACAACACGACGAGAGTAACCCCACTCGTTATCATACCAAGCAAGTACTTTCACTTTACGTTCACCCATTACCATTGTAGATAAGCCGTCAATGATAGCAGAATGTGTATTTGTATTAAAGTCGATAGAAACTAAAGGTTCTTCGCTGAACTCAATAATCCCTTTCATCGCACCGTTTGCCACTGTTTTAAACGCTTCATTAATATCCTCAACTGTTACATCACGTTTTACATCTACTACTAAGTCAACAAGAGACACGTTTGGTGTTGGAACACGAAGTGCCATTCCGTGAAGTTTTCCGTTTAAATGCGGAAGAACTTTCGCTAATGCTTTCGCAGCACCAGTTGTTGTAGGAATAATAGACTGTCCACAAGCGCGTGCTCTTCGTAAATCTTTATGTGGGTTATCAATATTTTTTTGGTCATTTGTATAAGCATGAACGGTTGTCATTAAACCGTTTTCAATTCCAAACTTCTCATCTAACACCTTAACAACAGGTGCTAAACAGTTTGTTGTACAAGATGCATTTGAAATAACAGTGTGTTTTGTAATATCTAATTGATCTTCGTTTACACCAACTACAACTGTTATATCTTCATTTTTACCAGGTGCTGTTAAAATAACTTTTTTCGCCCCAGCTTCCACATGAAGTATCGCTTTTTCTTTTGCATTAAATTTACCAGTTGCTTCGATTACAACTTCAACACCTAATTCTTTCCAAGGCAATTCTTTTGGATCGCGGTTGTTTAAAAGGCGAATCATTTTCCCATCTACTAATAAATGATCTTCAAATGCTTCCACTGTTCCGTCAAACTTGCCATGAACTGTATCATACTTGATTAAATGTGCTAATGTTTCTGATGGATAGCTTGCGTTGATTGCTACAATTTCGAATGCGCTTTCTTTTATTGCTTGACGAAATACCATTCTCCCAATACGTCCAAATCCATTAATTGCCACACGAATCATAATATGTTATCCCCCTTGAATGCGTTATACTATTTATCTCCAATCCCAATAATAGTATAACACAAAAAGGAGATATGTCACTAAACATTTTCACTAATTTCATAATTTTTTAGTTAATGATGTTCCACTCTTTTAAAATGACCTGTAATTGGGCTTTCGTCTCAGCAATTGTGCCATCATTATAAATAACTTTATTAGCTAATGTCACTTTCTTTGCTAAAGACATTTGCGAATCAATGCGTGCTTTTGCTTCCTCTTCTATAAAGCCATTTCGCTTCATTAAACGTTCTAATTGCGTACTAGGGGATACGGCTACAACTAAAATTTGATCAACTAGTTCCGTTAGCTTACTTTCAAATAAAAGCGGAATATCTAACACAACCGCTTGCACACCTTCTTTTATGTACATATCCTTCTGAGTATTCATTTCTTTGCGGACAGCTGGATGAACGATTTTGTTTAAACGCAATCGTTTTTCTTCATTATGAAATACAATACTCCCAAGCCTTGGGCGATCAAGTGCCCCATCTGCTTGCAATATTTCTTCACCGAATACCTCTACAATTTCTTTATATGCTTCTTTACCTTGTTCTACAACTTCTCTCGCAATAATATCTGCATCAATTACAGGAATGCTTAGCTCACGAAACATTTGTGAAACCGTACTTTTTCCGCTTGCAATACCTCCCGTTAAACCAATAACGATTGTCATTATATTGCCTCCTCATGAATAGAAGCGTGAAACTTATGTTCCACGCTCCCACTTACATCTTCCAAATCCCAATAATAATGAGTAAAATCCCAGGTAGGAACGTAAATTTTTGTAACCATCGCATATTCGATAAAACCGTTCCTAGCCTCATTCCGATAAACAAAAACAAAGAGCTCATAACGGCAACTAACACTGCCATCATAGCAGGTGTATACCCAAGTAAGGATGCACCAATTCCTGCTCCAAACGAATCTATCGAAAGAGCGATACCTAAAAGCAAAGCTTCTCCACCAGAAATTGTGCCTGATTTATCAAAATCGGCAACAGTCGGTTTCCGTAAAATTTGAATAACTAATCCAAGCGAAGCAATTTCTAATTTCCAAACTTTCTCCTCTTGCTGCGGTTCGTCTTTTTTATCACTCCGAAAAAACTGATACAATACCCACGCTCCAATGGCCACTAAAACGATTCCTCCAATGCGCGTTGCAATCACTGGAGAAAACACCTTAGCAATCATATGCCCTATCCCCATCGATACAAGCATAACAGCCGCTGAACACATTCCAATAATGAGTATCGATTTTAACGGAATCCGCACGCTCCGCAGGCCATAAGTAAGCCCTACACTACAGCTATCCAAACTTAATGTAAAAGCTAATAAAATAAGAGAGAAATAATGATACATCGGTAAGCTCCTTCCCTATACATAGCTTTGCTGTATGTATATGACAAATGCCTATCCGATGTTATTAGAAAAAATATCTTTCTTAGCCTTTTAATTGACACATAGGACAATAATGTGTCCCTCTTCCACCAACAACTATCTTTTCAATCATGTTCCCACAAGTGACGCATGGTTCGCCTTTTCTTCCATATACATTTAGAAGCTCTTGGAACGAACCGATTTGCCCTTGCGAATTGATATACGTTCTAATCGTACTTCCGCCGCGCTCAACAGCCTCTGTTAATGTAGCAACGGTTGCCGCATGAATCTTTTCTATTTCAGCTTTCGTTAAAGACGAAGCTTCTCGTTCCGGATGAATCCCGGAACGGAATAAAACTTCATCCACATATATATTACCAAGCCCAACTAAAAGACGTTGATCTAGCAATACAACTTTTATTTTGCGGTTTGTTTTTTGCAACCTTTCTTGCAAATACCTCGGTGTCAGTTCAGCATCAAACGGCTCAGGTCCTAAATCAGCAAGTGGCATTTGGTCGAGTTCTTCACCCTTTTTAAAGAGATGCATCGTGCCAAACTTTCTTACATCTTTATAGTGTAACTCTGTACCATCTGTAAACTGAAAACGTACATGCGTATGTTTATCAATTGGCTCATCACCTTCATGAAGTAAATATTTTCCCTCCATACGTAAATGTGAAACAATTACATACTGTGTTACATACAGAAGTAAAAACTTACCTCTTCGTTCAATCCGTTCAATCGTTTCACCGCGCAGCATTTCTTTAAAAAATTCTGCATCATCCGGTCGCTTTACTAATTTTGGATATGTTACAATCACATCTTTAATTATTTTTCCCGTTACAAGATTTTCAAGTGTCCTTCTAACATTTTCAACCTCTGGTAGTTCAGGCATTCAATCACTTCCTTATTTTGCATCATACCAAGTCGGACCAGAAGAATAATCCACTTTTAGCGGAACAGCAAGTTCAATGGCATGTTCCATTACTTCAGGTACAAGCTTCTCTAGTTTTTCCACTTCTTCTTTTGGCACTTCAAAGATCAATTCATCGTGTACTTGCAGAAGAAGACGTGCTTGTAATCCTTCTTCTTCTAATCGATCCGCCATAATAATCATCGCTTTTTTTATAATATCTGCCGCACTACCTTGAATTGGTGTATTCATCGCAGTCCGCTCCGCAAAGCTGCGCAAATTAAAATTACGACTCGTAATTTCCGGAATATAACGACGACGATTTAATAATGTAGAAACGTAACCTTTTTGCTTCGCTTCTTGTACAATCTCATTCATATACTCTTTCACGCCAGGGAAGCTCGCGAAATACTTTTCAATAAATTCCCCTGCTGCTTTCCGTGTAATTCCTAAATTTTGTGAAAGCCCATAGTCACTAATACCATACACAATTCCGAAGTTAACTGCTTTCGCCTGACGTCTCATATTCGATGTTACTTCACCTTCCGAAACGCCAAATACGTCCATTGCCGTTTTTGTATGAATGTCCATATCATGCTGGAACGCTTCTACTAATCCTTTGTCTTTTGCAATATGTGCCAGTACGCGCAGTTCAATTTGTGAATAATCCGCAGCATACATAACCCATCCTTCAGTTGAAGGAATGAAGGCTTGGCGAATTTTTCTCCCTTCTTCTAAACGAATCGGGATATTTTGTAAGTTTGGATCTGTAGAACTTAATCGTCCTGTTTGTGTTAAAACTTGATTAAAGCGCGTATGAATTTTAGATGAATCTTCATGAACGACTTTTAATAATCCTTCAATATATGTCGAATTTAATTTTCCTAATTGACGATAATGTAAAATCTTAGGAATAATTTCATGATGATCCATTAACTTGTCCAGCACATCAGCTGACGTAGAATATCCTGTTTTCGTCTTTTTAATAACCGGTAAGTTTAAGTTTTCAAATAGAACAACGCCGAGCTGCTTTGGTGAGTTAATGTTAAACTCCGTCCCAGCAAGTTCATAAATCTCTTGTTCCATTTCTTTCAGCCTTCCAGCAAGCTCATCTCCCATATTACGTAAGCGCTTTGTATCAACCTTCACACCTTTTACTTCCATTTCAGCTAATACACGCGCAAGCGGCATTTCAAGCTCTGTAAACAGTTCATATTGTTCATTGTTTTGTAGTTCTTCCACAAAGGATTGTTGCACATCATATAAGACATGTACCTTTCTAGCTACATGTTCTGCAACTACTTCTTGTTCTGGAACTGCACGTTTTGCACCTTTTCCATATACTTCTTCATCAGATTTAACGGCGTGCGTTTCTTTCATTTTCGCTACGGCACGGAAATCTTTATCTGTATCAGCTGAATCAAGTAAATACGCAGCAATTAATAGGTCAAAATCAATCCCCCTGATTTCTACACCTTTCCACTTAAGCGCAACAATTGCACGCTTTGCATCAAACGTATATTTTCTCATTTCATCATCTGCAAGCCACTTCGTAAAAGCTTCAGATTCCAGTGCAACATCGCTTGGAATGAAATAACAGCCATTCTCATTTTGAATACCAAACCCTTGAATGTCCGCTTTATGATAGTTATCTTCTTGTACTTCTACCATAATCGCACTATCTTGCTGAAGCATTTCGTCTGTTACTTCTTCTGCAATCTCAAATGAAATATCGTCTAATTCAGCCGGCGCTGTTTCTTTAGGAGTCGCACCGAGCTTATTTAATAGGGAAGTAAATCCTAAATTCTCGAACATTGGAATGACATCACTTGCTTCATATCCTTTATATTCAATATCATCTACATGCACTGTAACCGGTGCATCTGTAATAATTGTTGCAAGCTCTTTACTCATAAGCGCTTGCTCTTTATTCGCCTCTAATTTCTCTTTTAATTTCTTTCCACTCACTTGGTCTAAGTTCTCATATACTGCTTCTACTGTTTCAAATTGCGTTAACAATTTAATCGCAGTCTTTTCACCAACACCCGGTACACCTGGGATATTATCGGATTGATCTCCCATTAGACCTTTCATATCAATAATTTGCTTTGGTGATAAGCTATATTTCTCAAAAAGAGCTTCTGTCGTATATTCGTCTACTTCTGTAATCCCTTTACGCGGAATACATACAAGCGTATTGTCAGAAACAAGCTGAAGTAAATCTTTATCTCCAGAAATGACTTTGACATGAGCACCTTGTTCACTCGCTTCTTTCGCTAGTGTACCCATAATGTCATCTGCCTCATAGTTCTCTAACTCATAGCGCGGTACGTGAAACGCGTCTAACAGTTCACGAATAAATGGGAATTGCTCTGATAACTCAGGCGGCGTTTTTTGACGTCCTCCTTTATATTCACTAAATGTTTTGTGACGAAATGTTGTTTTACCCGCATCAAACGCAACAAGCATATGCGTTGGCTTTTCTTCTTCTAATATTCTCATTAACATCATCGTAAAACCATAAATTGCGTTCGTATGTATACCTTTGTCGTTATTTAAAAGCGGCAGTGCAAAGAAAGCACGATACGCGATATTATTTCCATCGACTAATACGACCTTTTTTTCCAAATCAGAAACCTCCCCATACAAATTTAAAACGATTTTTTATATAGAAAAAACCGCCTTTTCCTTCTCTCTATATTAACACGACTAGGAGAGAGAAGAAAAATAACGGTTCTTCTTATGACATATATTTAGGCATTAAATGAAGATGCTGTCGCAATGTCCTTATGTCGAATCATTCTAATAATTTGACATAAGTTACAAGAGATATTACGTTTTTACAGAAAAGGGAAGTGACGAGAATAGAGCACTATTCTCGTCCAAAACTACTCCTTGGATGAAGGGGTTTTCATGTATTATATTAACAGGACTTTATTAATATTTAATGAAGCTATTGTTAATATAATGTAAATATATTCCGTCCAAGGCGTTTCATATATAAACCCATATTAAAAAACCGACATAAACTTTTTCTTTTTAGGAGAGAGCATCCGTCCATGCATAGAAGCGGTCAGATCCTCTTCCTGCCCCATGCCGAGTTAAAACAGAAAGAGAAAACGAGCGCAAGGTTACCTATTGTCCTTCATAGCAGCGACTTATCTGCCTACGAATAGCGAGACAAAAGCTTCGCATTATCATTACTCCTCCAAATCCGATTTCGGTAGAGAAACTGTAAAAGTCGTACCTTCTCCTACTTTACTATCCACAGTAATCGTCCCTTGATGCGCTTCTACTAAATGTTTTACAATCGATAACCCTAGACCTGTACCACCTGTATTGCGGCTTCTCGCTTTATCTACACGATAAAAACGTTCAAAAATACGTGGGATTTCTTCGTTACTAATCCCAATTCCTGTATCAGATACTTTTATATAAGCATTATGCTCATCCTCTAACATCTCTACAGAAACCGTCCCACCGGCTGGTGTATATACAATGGCATTATTAACTAAATTGATAAAAATTTGCTTTAATCGACTCGGATCTCCTATTACAGATACACGTCTCAGTACATCAACTTGCAAATAAATCTCTTTCTCTTGTGATTTATTTTCTAATACCATCTTGATTTCTCCGAGCAATTCTTTCATATCAACAGTGCCCATGTTTAATTTAAAACCTTGTTGTTCAATCTTGGATAAATCCAATAAGTCTTCGATTAATCCTTGCATGCGCTCACTTTCCTTTAAAATAATATGCAGGAAGTGTTCACAAAACTGTTGATTTTCCATTGCACCATCAAGCAATGTTTCAGAAAACCCTTTAATAGAAGTGATTGGCGTTTTCAGCTCATGTGAAACGTTCGCTAAAAAGTCTTTTCGCATTTGCTCTAGTTTCTTTAGTTCTGTTATATCGTGGAATACGAGAACAATCCCTTTCCACTCATGATTCGTCCCAATAATTGGTGCGCCATATACTTCAAAGTGCTTTCTTTCAATTCCAAGCGGCAGCAGCATTTGCTTCCGCACTTTTACTTCTGTCATAAAAATTTCTTCCACAAGTTCAATGATTTCCGCATGAAGAAACGCTTCATAATATAAGCGATCTAAATACTCTTCATCCGTTACATGAAAGATTTCTTTATACGAACGGTTTACAAGACTTATATAACCACGGCTATCAATCAAAATCATACCGCTTCCCATATTTTCAATCAATGTATGTAAACGATCTTGTTGCATTTCCTGCTCTAATGTCATTTCTTGTAAATTACGCGCTAAAATATTGATCGCCTTGCTTAACATTCCTGTTTCATCCGAATGATTTTCATAAGCACGCGCCTTATAGTTACCCTTCGCCAATTCAATCGCTACCTTCGTAACGGACTCTATCGGACGGATATATTGACCTGTAATTTTCACACCCAGAAAAACAACGACAAGACAGGCAATCACAAATCCTATAATTAATAACCCCCACGTTTTTTGATGAACATCTTTCAAAGGAGCTATCATGCTTTTTATAAGAATATATCCTTGCTTACCATCTGCATCTTGAACAAATACCGCATGGTGAAATATATTCTTATCATTTGTTTCCTTCGTAATCACTCTATTTTTTTGTTTTGCTGTTTCGGAGGAAAGCTCCTCAATTGTCGCTTGATTGAATACACGTTCTTTATCTTTACTATATTTGATCTTCTTCGCTTCATCAGTAAATAGAATTGAAACAGGAACTTGCTCTTCTAATTTTTCAAATATGTTCGGCATTTTTAAAACATGATCAATGCCTTCTGCCTCTACCAACGAGGCAACATACCGCGTCTCTTTTACTGTTCTCTCTTTCGCATGATCAATATAGTAATTCTCAAACACTGTTTCCAAGAGTACTCCTAGTCCAACTAAAATAAGAATAATAAGAGAAACAAATGTAAAGAGAAGCCTCGAGCGAAATTTATTCATCCCCCTTTGGCTCCTCTAATTTATAACCTAATCCACGAATTGTTTTAATGTATGCTGGTTTTTTCGTATTCTTTTCAATTTTATCTCGCAAATGACTAATATGAACATCGACGATTCTTGTATCACCAGCAAAATCATAATTCCATACAGCGCTTAGTAACTGATCACGTGTTAACACACGTCCCTTATTCCTTGCTAAATATACAAGTAACTCAAATTCTTTCGGCGTTAGTTCTAACTTTTCTCCTTGGAAATACGCCTCATAAAATTCGGGTAAAATTTTCAAATCAACAATATTGATACTATTTTCATCCTGCACTTCTGGAACTTGTTCATCTTGCAATTTCGTACGACGTAAAATCGCCTTCACACGCGCTACAACTTCCCTTGGGCTAAACGGCTTTGTCATATAATCATCAGCCCCAAGCTCAAGCCCTAACACTTTATCAAACTCGTCATCTTTCGCTGTTAGCATTAAAATAGGTGTCATAATACGTTGCAAACGTAATTCTTTACACACTTCCATACCATCCATTTTTGGAAGCATTAAATCTAATATAATCAGATCCGGACGTTCCGTTGTTGCTTTATGAAGCGCTACTTCACCGTCCATCGCTGTTATAACTTCAAACCCTGCTTGCTGCAAATTAAATTCAATTAAAGTTAAAATAAACTCCTCATCATCAACAACTAAAATTCGATTACTCATTCTCTTCCTCCAAGTTATAGACTTGAAACCTTCTTCATCCTAGTATTTCCCCACTATTCCCATCATACTAGAAAACAATCCCCCTCTCAATAGAATTGTCCATTCACTAAGTTTGATTGTGATATAGTTATGCAGGAAAATATATCTAATAGAAAGAGATGGTACATATTCATGTTTAAAGCAGCTGTTATTTTCATTCTTGCTGGACTGGCTGAAATTGGTGGTGGTTATCTCATCTGGAAATGGATACGAGAAGGTGGCTCCATCTGGTTCGGCCTAATTGGAGGGATCCTTTTATGTTTATATGGCGTACTTGCCACATTCCAAGTATTTTCTAGCTTCGGACGTGTATACGCGGCTTATGGTGGCGTTTTTATTGTCATGAGTTTACTATGGGGCTGGGTGATTGATAAGAAAACACCTGATGTATTCGATTGGGCTGGTGCAGCCGTTTGCCTTGTCGGTGTATTCATCATTCTTTGGCCACGTGGCTAATACATAGAATAGAAAAACAGGTGAGAAATCACCTGTTTTTCTTAAAAATTATCTAATGCTTTTTCTAAACTAGAAGCCGATTTGTAAGGCGGCGCTACTGTTAATACACCTTTTACAACCACTGCTTCCTTTTCATCATAAGCAAATACACGCATATCAATCGTATGTTCCTCTCCCGAAACAGCTACAACTTCAAAATGAATTTGCAAAGTTTCATAATGATGCACAGGCTTCACAAAAGTAAGATCCTTCCTAACAACATGACTGCCTGGACCTGGCAAATATTTTGTTACCGCTGTTGTAACCATCCCCGTTAACATAATGCTTGGTACAATCGGTTTTTCATACGGAGTTTGGGATGCGTAATCATGCTGGATATATAATGGATTTGAATCATTTGTTAACCCTAAATACAGTAACAGATCTTTATCCTCAATTTTTTCAGTGATAGATAATTTTTCCCCTACTGTAATCTCATCCATTCGACGACCAATTTGAACTTTTTTCTTTAACATGTTACAATCCCCCTCCAAGTTTTATTTTATTATCCTACCAAAAACAATATATTATCCGAAATGCTACTATAATGAGGGCAATGTATATTATCAGTCTATGTTCCCATTGTAGGATACAAAAAATGATAGCGTTTTCATATTATTTCAAAAAAACAATCCAGTAAATAGTAGAAAAAGATTCGGGATTCCGAATCTTTTTCCTAACATATATTTTGTATTAAGAAAGAACTTTCATAACGTTACGTACAGATTCTACTGAACGATTTAACGCTTCTTTTTCTTCTTCACGAAGTTCTAATTCAATAATTTTTTCAATTCCGTTACCACCTAGAATTACTGGTACACCTAGGTAAAGGTCGCTATAGCCATATTCACCTTCAAGGTATGCGATAGCTGGTAGCACGCGGCGTTGATCTTTTAAGATTGCTTCAGTCATTTCAACTAAGGAAGCAGCTGGCGCGTAGTATGCACTACCGTTTCCTAGTAAGCTTACAATTTCACCGCCGCCTTTACGCGTACGTTCCACAATTGCTTCTAAGCGCTCTGCAGGAATTAATGTTTCTAATGGAATACCACCTGCATAAGAGTAACGTACAAGAGGTACCATGTCATCACCATGACCACCAAGAACGAATCCTGTAATGTCTTTTACAGAAAAATTCAACTCTTGTGCGATGAATGTACGGAAACGAGCTGTATCTAATACACCAGATTGGCCGATTACGCGCTCTTTCGGGAATCCAGCTTCTTTAAATACAGAATATGTCATTGCGTCAACTGGATTTGTTAACACAACAATAATTGCGTTTGGTGAATGTTTGGCAATATCTTGCGTGATACTTTTCATAATTTTAGAGTTGGTTGCTACTAAATCATCACGGCTCATTCCTGGTTTACGTGCAATCCCTGCTGTAATAACAACAACGTCAGAATCAGCAGTATCTGCGTAATCAGATGTGCCGATAATGTTAGCATCAAAACCTTGTACAGGGCTTGCTTCTAACATATCTAACGCTTTCCCTTTTGTTGGATTTTCCAGTTGTGGAATGTCCACTAATACAACATCAGCAAGTTCTTTTTGAGCTAATAAGAAAGCTGTTGTTGCTCCTGTAAATCCTGCACCGATGACTGATACTTTTTTGCGTTTGATTGTCATAATTTCTCCCCCCACTTTAAATTATGCGTTTTTGATTACGGCTAAGTCCATATTGTTAATAAGGGCATCAGCAAATTCAGAACATTTCACTTCAGTTGCACCATCCATAAGACGTGCGAAGTCATATGTTACCACTTTTGAAGCAATTGTTTTTTCTACTGAAGCAGTTACTAATTTCGCAGCTTCATTCCATCCTAAATGTTCTAATAATAATACTCCTGAAAGAAGAACAGAAGATGGATTTACTTTATCTAAACCTGCATATTTTGGAGCTGTACCATGTGTCGCTTCAAAAATAGCATGTCCAGTAACATAGTTAATATTTGCACCAGGTGCAATACCAATGCCACCTACTTGTGCTGCAAGCGCATCAGAAATATAATCACCATTTAAGTTCATTGTTGCAACAACATCGAACTCACGTGGACGTGTTAAAATTTGTTGTAAGAAGATATCTGCAATAGAATCTTTTACAATGATTTTACCAGCTGCTTCAGCTTCTGCCATCGCTTTATTCGCTACATCTTTACCATCTTTCTCAACAATGCGGTCATATTCAGCCCAAGTAAATACTTTATCGCCGAATTCTTGCTCCGCAACTTCATAACCCCAGTTTTTGAAAGCACCTTCTGTAAATTTCATAATGTTTCCCTTATGAACTAATGTAACAGAAGAACGTTTTTCGTTAATTGCATATTGAATTGCAGCACGAACAAGACGCTTTGTCCCTTCTTCTGAAATTGGTTTAATACCAATTCCTGATGTTTCTGGGAAGCGAATTTTGTTTACACCCATTGTTTCTTTTAAGAACTCAAGCACTTTTTGTGCTTCTGGAGATCCTTGTGCATATTCAATACCAGCATAAATGTCTTCTGTATTTTCACGGAAAATTACCATATCAGTATCTTCCGGACGTTTTACAGGTGAAGGAACACCTTCAAAATAACGAACTGGACGTAAACATACGTATAAATCTAACTCTTGACGAAGCGCTACGTTTAGAGAACGAATACCGCCACCAACAGGAGTTGTAAGTGGGCCTTTAATCGCGATTAAATATTCACGAATTTCATTTAAAGTCTCTTCTGGTAACCACTCGCCTGTTTTATTAAATGCTTTTTCCCCTGCAAGCACTTCTTTCCAAACGATTTTCTTCTCACCGTCATAAGCTTTTTCAACAGCCGCTTCTAATACACGAGATGCTGCTTTCCAAATATCTGGTCCAATTCCATCTCCTTCAATAAAAGGAATAATCGGATTGTTTGGTACATTCATAACACCATTCGTTACAGTAATTTTTTCTCCTGTCGTCACTGTGATAACCCCCATGTTTGAAATTTCATATGTGTGAAACTGAGGGAATAAAACCCTCAGTTCAAACCGTTAGTCAAATTAAAATATTCCAATCATTACATCTTTCCCAAAAAATCTGACTTTTGAAAGCGTATTTACACTATCCAAATAGTGTTTTTAGCTTATCGTTGTGCCAGTGGTACATAACGTTGATGCGTTGGTCCATTGTAATCAGCGCGCGGACGGATTAAGCGGTTATTTTCATATTGTTCTAGAATATGAGCTAACCATCCTGACATACGGCTAATTGCAAAGATTGGTGTAAATAAGTCATGATCAATTCCTAAACAATGGTAAACAGAAGCAGAATAGAAATCGACATTTGGTGGAAGACCTTTTTCTTTTGTGACAATGTCTTCGATTTTGATAGACATATTATACCATTTTTCTTCCCCTAAAAGCACGCATAATTTCTTAGACATTTCACGCAGATGTTTCGCACGAGGATCGCCGTTCTCATATACGCGATGGCCAAATCCCATAATCTTCACTTTATTTTGAAGTGCATTATGAATATAGGATTCTACATTTTCTTCTTCGCCAATTTCTTTTAACATCTTCATTACATTTTCATTCGCCCCACCGTGAAGAGGACCTTTTAATGCGCCAATTGCTGCTGTAATACCAGAATACACATCTGAAAGTGTCGCAACGCACACACGCGCTGTAAATGTAGAAGCATTCAATTCATGATCCGCATGAAGCACAAGCGCTTTATCAAAAGCTTCAATTTCCACTTCATTTGGTTCGCGGTCATTTAACATATAGATAAAGTTTGCAGCTAATGATAAATCTTTTCGTGGTTCAACAACTTCTAAACCTTTACGAATTCTTGCATACGCTGCAACAAGAGTACTTACTTGAGCCTGTAATTTAACCGCTTTCAAATAATTGGACTTTTCATCCATTAATTCAGCGCTCTCATCGTATAATGATAACATGGAAATCGCTGTTCGTAAAACAGACATCGGATGTGCAATCTTTAAATCTACTTGTTTTAAGTATGTTAAAATCTCACTCGGAACTTTAGAATATTCTGACAGAGTTTCTTTTAACTCATTTAATTCCTCTTCGTTAGGAAGCTTGCGGTGCCATAATAAGTATACCACTTCTTCAAACGTAGCATTTTCCGCTAAATCATCAATATTATACCCAACATACGTTAATGTATCATCAATAATTGAACTCACGGATGATGTTGTTGCTACTACCCCTTCTAAACCTCGAATAACAGTCATGACATTCTCTCCTTTTCCTGAAAATTCTCCCAACCTTGCTCCCTTGTATCCATTCGCTTCCCTTCTAGATTATGAACGCCCGTTCACTCTTTAGGCAAGCAAAATGCACGATCATGCAAATTTGTTGTGATGTTCCCATCTTGTTGTTCCGTTGCTTTATTAAAGCATGAGCGTGAGTTTCTCCCCGAATCCTCACGCCTAGAACAACAGATGGTGAGGAAAACTAGTTTCGAAGAGTTTATGATAAAAACAACATAAAACAATATCAGAAGAAAATTACTTTATGTTGTTTTTATTTTATATGGTGTAAGTCTTCGTTGCTATGTAGCCTTTATGTGTCTTCTAATTCTATTATAAACAATTATCTGACTTTTGTGAATGGAAAGAATTCAAAAAATTTATATTACTATAAAATTCCTTATTTAAACATCTGTATAATGTTCATCACCGCATAGGCAATTCCCGCTCCAATTAACGGTCCTACAGCAACTCCATTAAATAATGCAACCGCTATAATTGTTCCAAATACGAGAGCAGTTGTAATATGAGGATCGCTCGTCAATAACTGTACCCCTCCTTTTGCCAAGAGAGCAACCGCTATCCCTGAAGCTAAGGCAATCCATGCATAATAAGATTTTGTCGCTTCACCGAGCTGCTTAAATCCGATTTCACCCGTAGCAATCGGAACAAGAACGGCAATCGTAATAACCGTCACACCAAGATTAATTCCTTTTGTTTGTAAATATGGAAGAAGTTTATCCCCTAAGAACGTCCACTTTAATAAAAATAAAACGCTAACTGCTACAGTAAGCGATTGATTTTTAGCAATAAGTCCAATAATAAGTAGTATGAATAAAAATAACGTTGATTGACTAATCATGATTACACTTCCTTTCTGAAAATAATGAACCTGTTTACAAAATAAATTGCTGTTAAACATATCATTATACACGCTATAGACGAAAATACTCATCGATCAATATAGATGATATATACAAACTTCCAATACTTTAAATAAGACTGCATTATGAGATGTTTATAATTTCCAAGAAGGAAAAGCACTCTTCTTTCTTTTCTTATAAGAAACAGGTAAAATAAAAAGTAACTCAAGTGAGACACTCATCAAACAGTATTAAAAATATTTTTGCTGTTGATTAGCCATCACCGTCAAGCTATTTGCGGACAGATTACTTCGCACCTCAAAACGAGGCAACCTGTCCGCAAATAGCAGGATAAATCCATCATTCCACTATAGCATAAATATCATTTGGAATGGGAGGTAGGCACATTTGAATCGAAATTCACTGTATATCGTATTACGACTTATATTTGTCATTTTAGCAACGATAATTGGGTTCTATGCACTTCTATATGTTTCAGGTCTTATATACCCTTTTATTATCGCATTAGCTTTTGCTTATTTAATCAACCCAGTCGTAAATTTTCTTAATCAAAAACTACAATTCCCCCGTGCCTTAGCGGTACTCGTCAGCTTAATTCTCGTGTTCGGTGCCATCGTTGGACTTGTTACATACCTTGTGACAGAAGCAATTTCCGCCACAACTTACTTACTGCAAGTCGTCACAGAAAAGTTTCCAGCAATTGTACAGTATGCACAGCAATTTGCACTCAATAATATTATGCCTTTATACGATGATTTAATTTCTCAATTTAATCATCTAGGTGAATCACAACAATATACAATCACACAAAACATTCAAAATCTAGGAACGGAAGCAACAAAGCAGATGAAAGAGCTGTTAACCGCTATTATAAGTGGATTAACAAACTTCATCAGTGCACTTCCAACGACTTTAACAGTTCTTGTCTTCGTCTTATTAGCAACTTTCTTTATTAGTTTTGATTGGCATACACTTGCTCATAAAGTAAAACGATTGCTTCCAAATCGCGTACACGGATACGGAAAGACTATTTTTGTCGATTTACGAAAAGCATTATTCGGATTTGTAAAAGCGCAGCTCACCCTTGTATCTATGACAACCGTCATTGTACTAATTGGACTATTAATTTTGCGTGTACCATATGCCATCACGATTGCAATCATTACAGGAATTGTGGACTTACTTCCTTATTTAGGAACAGGAGCCATTTTTGTTCCTTGGGTTATATATGTATTTTTCACAGGCGATACAGCTTTCGCAATCGGTTTACTTATTTTATATATCGTTGTCATTGTTCAAAGGCAAATCATGGAACCAAAAGTGTTATCATCCAATATCGGACTCGATCCATTACCAACACTTATCGCACTATTCGTTGGGTTTAAGCTATATGGTTTTTTAGGGTTAATCATTGGTCCAGTCACATTAGTACTATTAAACACATTGCACAAAGCCCATGTATTTCATGATTTATGGAAGTTTATTAAAGGTCCACCACTAAAATAAATTTTTCACTCTCATCCAAGTCTTACATTCAAGTTTTCTTCAAAAAAATAAAACAAGGGAATTATCCATAACAAATGGATAATTCCCTTGTTTTTTGCGTAAAATGGCACTTTTACTGTTAATTTTACATTTTTATTCCGTTTCCTACATTTTTATTATTCCCTTTTCTTCCTTTTTCTACAAATGAATAAATATACATTTTATGATTCGACAAAAAAATAACACTTAGAACGTTTCATGTTCTAAGTGTTATTTTTGTACTATAACGGTTGTATTCCTTCTCAATTTCCACTCTAACCATTTCATTACGAAAGGTTTAAATAACTTTCTTGTTATCGGAAAGATGAAAGCAAATCCTATCACATCTGTTACATACCCAGGAAGTAATAAAAGCACCCCTCCTACAAAAACAAAGATCCCGTCCAGTACCGCATCACCTGGCATCTCACCCCTGTTCAACCTTGATTGAATTTCTTTCAGTACCTTAAATCCTTGTTTTTTCGCTAAATAAGCACCAACAACACCTGTTAATACAATCATAGCAAACGTCGACCATAGACCAATTAAATGACTAGAGCCAATGAGCACAGTTATTTCAATTGCAGGGATCAAAATAAAAAGAAATAGAAGCCACTTCATACCCTCACTCCTTTCCTTTGTTATATGTAAGGTAAAGCTCCTTCATTTCGTTCAAATAAAAACTAAGCTACCCATCAGAGGGATGCTCCTCAAACTGCCGAAACTAGCCCTTATCCCTCGTCCGATAAGCACACAAGGGTTTCCCCTTCCACATCAAAAAAAATCCCTCTCAAAGAGCTTTCGAGCTTCAAAGTACCAATTCAAGGGTTGGCCTTTTTTACTTTTCTAGAGTGATTTTCGTATTTTAATTGTAAAAAAAAGAGAAGGACTCCCATCCTTCTCTCCATATTACTTCTTATAGCACTTCCGCATGTCCATTATAAACAATTCCGCGCGCTGCATCAACTGTTACTTCTTGGCCATTGATTAAAGTACTAGTTACACCTTCAACACCAACGATAACCGGAATACCGATTGATACACCTACAACAGCTGCATGGCTTGTTAAGCCACCTTCTTCTACAACTAGAGCTGCAGCTTTTTCAATTGCAGGAATCATATCTTTATCAGTACTTGTTGTAACAAGGATATCACCTTCTGTTACGTTCGCTACAGCTTCCTCAGCTGTTTTTGCTACAACTACTTTACCCTTTGCAGCTTTACGACCAATCCCTTGTCCTTTAGCAATTTCTTCACCAACAACATGGATTTTCATTAAGTTTGTTGTACCAGTTTCAGCAACTGGAACACCAGCAGTAATTACAACAGTATCTCCAAGTCCAATTAGACCTGCATCCATACCTGTTTGAATTGCAGTATCTAACATTTCATCAGTAGATGCTGCACGTTTTCCAGCCATAAACGCTTGTACACCCCAAACAAGCGCAAGACGACGGCCCACTTGCTCGTCAGATGTTACAGCTACGATTGGAGATTTCGGACGATATTTAGAGATCATTTTGGCCGTATGACCACTTTCTGTTGGAGCTACGATTGCAGCTACATCAAGAGCAAGCGCTGTGTGTGCAACAGATTGGCTAATTGCATCTGTAATTGTTGGCGCGAACTCTTTAATACGTTTTTTGAACATATCTTCGTATTGTAATGATTTTTCAACACGTACTGCGATGTTTGCCATCATTGTTACTGATTCTACTGGATATTGACCCGCTGCAGTTTCACCAGAAAGCATGATTGCATCTGTACCATCAAAGATTGCGTTTGCTACGTCACTTGCTTCCGCACGAGTTGGACGTGGGTTACGTTGCATAGAATCTAACATTTGTGTTGCAGTAATAACTGGTTTACCTAACACGTTACATTTTTTGATTAGACGTTTTTGTACTAATGGCACTTCTTCTGGCGGAATTTCTACACCCATGTCACCACGAGCTACCATTAAACCGTCAGAAACTTCTAAGATTGAATCGATGTTATCGATACCTTCTTGGTTTTCGATTTTTGGTACGATTTGGATGTACTGTGCACCATGCTCTTCTAATAATTCACGGATTTCTAATACGTCAGCTGCTTTACGAACGAAAGATGCTGCGATGAAATCAACTTTTTGCTCGATACCGAAGACGATATCTTTTACGTCTTTTTCAGTGATACCAGGAAGCTTAATGCTTACGTTTGGTACGTTAACACCTTTTTTATTTTTTACAGTTCCGCTGTTTAATACTTTTGTACGGATGTTTCCGTTAGCTTTCTCGATTACTTCTAGTTCGATAAGACCGTCATCGATGAGAATGCGAGAACCTGGGTCTACATCATCATAAAGACCAGCATAAGATACAGAGAACTTCTCCGCAGTTCCTAATACTTGCTCAGTAGAGATAACTACTTCTGCACCTGTTACAAGCTCAGCTTGCCCGTCTACGAAGTCATGTGTACGGATTTCTGGACCTTTTGTATCAAGTAAGATTGCAACTGTTTTACCAGTTTTCTTTGACGCTTCACGAATGTTTTTAATACGAGCTCCGTGCTCTTCATGGCTACCATGAGAGAAGTTTAAACGAGCAACGTTCATACCCGCTCCGATTAATTGCTCTAATTTTTCAATACTTTCACTAGCAGGACCTATAGTACATACAATTTTAGTTTTACGCATATTGCACCTCCGAAAATTATGAAACCGTTCCCAAATATTAGACATTAAGTCGATTAGATGGATAATTCTTTAGATAATTGATACATATCTTTATCAATCGTATGCTTTTGAGCTAACGCTTCGATAATGTCATGATCAACAAGTTGATTGTTTTGGATACCTACGCAGCGTCCACCTTTACCCGCAATCAACAGTTCAACTGCTCTTGCGCCAAGACGACTTGCTAATACACGGTCTTGTGCACTTGGTGACCCACCACGTTGCACGTGACCTAATACAGTTACGCGAGTATCAAAGTTTGTTGCTTCTTCGATATGTCTACCGATGTCAATTGCACTTCCAACACCTTCAGCTACAACGATGATACTATGCTTTTTACCACGCTCACTACCGCGTTTTAAACGAGCAATTACATCTTCCATATCATGATCTTCTTCTGGAATTAAGATTGTTTCTGCACCATCAGCTAAACCAGCCCATAATGCGATATCTCCAGCATGTCGTCCCATTACCTCGATAACATATGTACGTTCATGAGATGTAGCTGTATCACGAATTTTATCGATCGCATCAATAACAGTGTTTAACGCTGTATCGAAACCGATCGTGAAATCTGTTCCAGGAATATCATTATCAATTGTACCTGGTACACCAACACATGGGAACCCTTGCTCTGTTAATTTTTTAGCACCTTGGTAAGAACCGTCTCCACCAATAACAACAAGTCCTTCAATACCAAGTTTCTTTAATTGCTCGATTCCTTTTAGTCGTACTTCTGGGTCTTTAAACTCAGGACATCTTGCTGTATATAATTTCGTACCACCACGGTGGATAATATCGCCAACAGAACCAAGTTCTAATTTTTCAATGTGACCAGAAATCAATCCAGCGTATCCATGGTAAATACCATATACTTCTATATCATGGAAGATCGCTTTACGAACAACTGCACGAATGGCAGCATTCATACCAGGTGAATCTCCACCACTTGTTAATACACCAATACGTTTCATTTGTACTCACCTCATAAAGATTATTTGCCTTATAATAAAATAACATGAAAAAATATAAAAATACAATGGAGAAGATGTGTCTTTTCATAATAAAAACGTGCATTCGCGAAGTGGAACGCACGTTTTTATTATTTTATCCAAATGGAAGCGTTTGAAAACGAAACTTGCCCAATTTTCATATATTTTTCATAACGTTTTTCGATTAATTCCTCTTTCGAAATACCGTTTATTTGTTGGAAAGTTTTTCCGATCATTAGATCAATATTTTCAGACTGTTTTAAAATATTACGATGTGCACCACCACGTGCTTCTGGAATAATTTCATCGATTACACCTAATTCTTTCAAATCCGCCGCCGTGATTTTCATCGCTTCTGCAGCTTCTTTTGCTTTTCCTGCATCTTTCCAAAGAATCGCTGCCGCTCCCTCTGGTGTAATAACAGAATAAGTGGAATTTTCTAGCATATGAATGTAATCTCCTACTCCAAGACCAAGTGCACCACCGCTACCGCCTTCACCAATAACAATACAAATAACAGGTACAGAAAGGCCCGCCATTTCAAATAAATTACGTGCAATAGCTTCACTTTGTCCACGCTCTTCAGCTGCTTTACCAGGGTAAGCACCTTTCGTATCAATGAAACAGATGATTGGACGATTAAATTTCTCCGCTTGCTTCATTAAACGTAGCGCCTTCCGATATCCTTCTGGATGAGGCATTCCAAAATTACGACGAATATTTTCTTTCGTATCTTTCCCGCGCTGGTGCCCGATTACTGTTACAGGCATTCCTTTATACTTCGCTATGCCGCCGACAATCGCTGCATCATCGCCAAATAGACGATCTCCATGACATTCAAAAAAATCAGTAAATAAGTGCTCAATATAATCGAGCGTTGTCGGTCTCTCTGCATGACGAGCAATTTGAACACGGTCCCACACTTTCATATTGCCGTATATTTCTTCCTCTAGATTTTCTAACTTGTCTTCCAAGATACGAATCTCCTCACTGAAGTCCATCTGGCTGTTTTTCGTATAGTCTTTCAGTTCACGAATCTTATTTCTTAGCTCAACAACTGGTTTCTCAAATTCTAGCTCTGCCATATAGCCGTTTCCCCTCCTTGATGAACTTCTAAAATCTTACGGAGTGAATCTTTCATATCATCGCGATGCACAACTGCATCTAATTGACCGTGCTCTAGTAAAAATTCTGCCGTTTGAAAGTCTTCTGGCAGCTTCTCACGCACTGTTTGTTCAATTACACGTCTACCAGCAAAGCCGATAAGTGCACCTGGCTCTGCAAGATTATAGTCACCAAGTGAAGCAAAACTCGCCGAAACACCGCCTGTCGTCGGATGAGTCATAACAGAAATAAATAATCCTCCAGCATTGCTATGCTTTTTCAAAGCTACGCTCGTTTTTGCCATTTGCATTAAACTTAAAATACCTTCTTGCATACGCGCACCGCCCGATGCGGTAAAGATAATAAATGGAACTTGCAATTCGTGTGCTTTTTCAACTGCACGTGCAATTTTTTCTCCTACAACAGAGCCCATGCTGCCCATTCGAAAACGAGAATCCATTACTGCAATCACAACCAGCATTTCGTCAATTGTTCCTTCACCTGTCACAACCGCTTCATTTAATTCTGTTTTCTTGCGATCACTCTCTAATTTTTCTTCATAACTTGGGAATCCAAGTGGATTTAACGAAACCATCTCTTTGTCATACTCACGAAATGAACCTTCGTCTAATACACTATCAAGGCGTTCCCACGCATTCATAGGATGATGATAACCACAGTTTACACATACTTTTAAATTTTTAAGAAGCTCTTTTGTATACATGATTTTCTTACATTTCGGACATTTTGTCATAACACCGTCCGGCACATCTTTTCGTACTTGTTCTGAAGGAATTGCAGCGTACTTTTTCTTTTTTACGAATAAATCTCTTAGCACAATTTGACCCCCTTTGTTGAGAGCTAAGGTTAGGGTAGGAAGAAAACGGGGCTAACACCAAAGATCGATGTTAGCCTTGTCTTCCCAATCTGTCTATAGAGGATGTTCAAAAGATCCGATAAAGACAGCTACTTAGCTCTCTTTATCCCCTCTATTTGAACACACACTCATAACCTCTCTCTTTACGTTTAACTTTAACCGCTATGCGATAGATTGTTTGTCATAACGTGTCATGGTCATTTCGACAAATTTTATACATCACGAGTGAAACTGTAAGTTTTCCATTAATTCATCATAAATTTTTAGCGCCTCTTCTTCTTCTTTCGCGTATAGCGCTTCATAGAGCTTTCTATAAATTCCTATAGATTCTAGTGAAATTTCATAAGAAAGAGTCGCAGCGTAATCATTTACAATTCTCCAAATTCGATATAGTAAATAATTATCCACTTGTTCAATAAGTGTTTTAAAAAATGTTTGATGAAACTCCTGGATGGAACTCTCGTCCTTTTTAAGAACCTGTTGCAACATACTTAATACACTAGAGAACGTTTCTTTCGGTAAATCACATACGATTCGAAGAACATCTTTTTCAAGCAATCGTTTCGTCTGTAATAAATCACGAATCGTTTTCTCATCTTGTAATAAAAATGGCGCAATTAATTGAACAAGACCATTATCATAGAAGTTTCGAATAAATGTCCCTTCGCCACGTCTTGTTTCAATTAATCCTACGAGTTCTAAAGCTCGCAATGCTTCCCGTACAGATGAACGCCCAACAGTTAAGCGCGTGCTTAACTCACGCTCAGATGGTAAGCGATCACCTGCTACTAAACCATCCTCTTCCATAATGGAACGGATTTTCTTTACAATTTCGAGATATACTTTTGTATTTGATGATGTCAATAGAAATTCCTCGCTTACTCTTTACCAATCAGCGCTAATTGTTTTGTTTTCTCAGCGATTTCATTTGGATCTACTTGACGGCGAGCTACTCCTGTCTCCATCGCAGCTTTCGCAACGTAAGCCGCTACCTGAGGCGCTACACGCGCGTCAAATGGTGCCGGAATGATATAGTCTGCATTCAGCTCATCTGCCGTTACAAGCTCTGCAATGGCCTCTACAGCTGCCATTTTCATTTCCTCATTAATCTGAGTCGCATGTACGTCAAGTGCACCACGGAAAATACCAGGGAACGCTAGTACATTATTTACTTGGTTCGGGAAGTCAGAGCGACCAGTTCCAACAACAGCTGCGCCCGCTGCTTTCGCCAATTCTGGCATAATTTCTGGAACCGGATTCGCCATTGCAAAAATAATCGCATCGTCATTCATTGTACGAACCATTTCTTCAGTTAATGCACCTTCTGCAGATACACCAATGAATACGTCCGCACCTTGTACAACATCAGCTAAAGAACCTGCTTTGCGATTCTTATTTGTATATTTTGCAACTTCATCTTTCACCGGATTCATACCGACAGGACGATCTTCATAAATCGCACCTTTTCGGTCACACATAATAACGTCGCGTACACCATAGCGATATAAAAGTTTAATAATTGCAATACCTGCTGCACCTGCGCCATTTGCAACAACTTTAATGTCAGACATTTTCTTTCCAACTAATTTCAGCGCGTTTACAAGGCCAGCTACTGTTACGATAGCCGTTCCGTGTTGATCATCATGGAACACAGGAATATTTGTTTCTTTTTTCAAGCGTTCTTCAATAATAAAACAATTTGGTGCTGCGATATCTTCTAAGTTTACACCGCCAAAAGTCGGCTCCATTAATTTTACAGTTTCAACAATTTTATCTACATCGTTTGTATTTAAGGCAATTGGGAATGCATCTACGCCAGCAAAGCTCTTGAATAATACCGCTTTACCTTCCATTACTGGAAGAGATGCTTCTGGTCCGATGTTACCAAGACCAAGTACAGCTGTTCCGTCCGTCACAACTGCTACCATGTTTCCCTTCATCGTATATTCATATACCTTACTTTTATCGTCATAAATTGCCTTACAAGGTTCTGCAACCCCTGGAGAATACGCAAGACTTAAATCTTTAGCATTTTCTACTTTTACTTTTGATACAGTTTCTAATTTTCCTTGATGCACTTTATGCATGTGAAGTGCTTCTTCACGAAGTGTTGACAAACTATCCACTCTCCTCAAATTATTCTTGCTGATATCATTCTCTCCAAGTGGTCTGACCACGAACACTATTACTATAATAATCGAACTAGAGGGAAGTTGTCCATTATATTTTCAATACGACGTTTTCCTCACCGATTATTTCACGAAGCGCTCCTAAACATTCTTCACTTGGATGAATTGACAAACTACGAGACAATTGTACCATTTTATGTTCCTTTTCATAATAAATTAGTACTTTCGTAAAACCTGAATAGTGAAATAATATTTTTGTAACTTGATTTAACAACTTCTTTTCATACTGTGATGGTAGCTTTACATAAATCGATGCTTCTTTCATTTCATTGTAAACATCCATTTGTTCTAATGGATAAAGGCCGTTCACAATCCATTGCAATTTATGATTTCGCTGTTCAATCGTCCCTTCCACTAATACAATGGCACCTTCTTGTAACCTCTCCGAAAAATGAATATACGTCTCTGGGAAAACGACCGCTTCCATTTCATCATTTTGATCACAAAACGTGACGAACGCCATTTTTTGCAATTTTTTCGTCCGAATGACTTTTACACCTGTTATATAAACAATGGCACGTTGTACTTTTCGCTTTTGCCTCATCGCTTGCGCAAGCGACGGAATTTCTAGTTCTTTTACAAGCTTTGCATACTGCGCCGTTGGATAACTGGACAAATAAAAGCCAAGCGCTTCTTTCTCATTATTTAATTGTTCAATAAATGATAGCTCTTCTCCTTGTACATATACAGATTTTGGGACACTATCTTCCCCTAATTCACGCGCAAGACTTGCATACTCTAGAGCACCCTTCATACTGTTAAACAAAGTTGTTCGCGAAACTTGAAAATCATCGAAACAGCCAGCCCAAACAAAAGCCTCTAAATTGCGCTCCGTAACAAACTTTGCTGGCATGCGAAGACAAAATTCAAATAAATCTTGAAATGGATTTCTTTCTCTTTCCTCAATCACCGCGGTTACTGTAGCCATCCCAATATTACGAATCGAAAGCAAACTGTAGCGAATTGCATTCCCTTCTATTCGGAAATTGTAGCTACTTCTATGAAGAGACGGTGGTAAAACACGAAAACCTTTGCGCTTTGTTTCGCGTATATATTGCACAATCTTATCTTCGTTCCCAATCGCACTTGATAACAATGCAGTCATAAACTCTAACGGGTAATTCGCCTTTAAATAAGCCAATTGATATCCGATCATACTGTACGCTACCGCATGACTTCGGTTAAAACCGTAATTCGCAAATCTAACAATTAAATCATAAATTTGTTCAGCTGATGTTTCGTCATATCCATTTCGTAAACAACCTTGTACAAAATGCTTTCGTTCCTGATCTAAAATATCACGATTTTTCTTACTCACGGCACGGCGGAGCAAGTCAGCTTCTCCAAGTGAAAACCCGGCTAATTTCGAGGCGATTTGCATAATTTGTTCTTGGTAAACAATTACGCCATATGTGCTCTTTAAAATCGGTTTCAAATCATGGTGTAAATATTGAATTTGGCGCTTTCCGTGTTTCGATTCAATAAAGGTTGGAATTTGCTCCATGGGTCCTGGACGATATAAAGAGTTAACCGCAACAATATCTTCAAACTCATTTGGTTTTAAACTACGTAATACATTCCGCATTCCTCCAGATTCAAGCTGGAATACACCTGTTGTATCCCCTTTTCCAAGTAACTGGAATGTCTTTTCATCTTGAAGAGGTAAATTTCGTATATCAATTTGTTTCCCGGTTTTATTCACAATAAACGTAAGAATGTTTTCAAGTAACGTTAAATTACGTAATCCTAAAAAATCCATTTTCAACAGGCCAAGTTCTTCTAACACTTCTGCTGGGTATTGCGTTACATATACATCATTATGCCCTTCTTGAATCGCAACGCTTCCTGTTAATGGCTCCTGACTCATTATGACTCCTGCCGCATGAATAGACGTATGACGCGGCATACCTTCGACGCGCTTCGCAATTTCAAAAACACGCTCATGCACGAGATTTCCTTGTACAAATTCACGAAGAGAACCGGATTCTTCATACGCTTCTTTGAGCGTGATTCCAAGCTTTGACGGAATCAGTTTTGAAAATATGTCAATGTCCCTCGGCGGAAGCCCCATTACACGAGCGATATCCCTGATTGCTGCTTTTGCAGCCAAAGTCCCGAATGTCACAATTTGAGCAACACGAAGCTGACCATATTTATCTTTTACATAACGAATCATCTCATCACGTCTAATGTCCGGAAAATCAATATCAATATCTGGAAGCGTAACACGTTCAGGATTTAAAAATCGTTCAAAAAGCAAGTCGTATTCAATTGGATCAATATCTGTGATTTCTAACACATAAGAAACAAGCGAACCTGCTGCTGAACCACGGCCCGGTCCTGTTAAAATTTCATGTTCATGTGCGTATTTCATAAAATCCCAAACAATGAGGAAATAATCGCTAAATCCCATGCGAGAAATAACATCGAGTTCGTGATTTAAGCGCTGATTATGTATCTCTTTTGGTACACCGTAGCGCTTTTTTAATCCCTCTTCACAAATGCGACGTAAATAAGCATCACTCGTCTCATTAGATGGCACAGGAAACTTCGGTAATTGATTCACATGAAATGGAATTTCTACACGGCAACGCTCCGCAATTAAAGCTGTATTATGAAGAGCCTCTTCCACATGAGAAAATAAAGCTGCCATTTCAGCCAGTGATTTCAAGTAATACTGATCTGTTTTGAGCCTCGGTCTATCTGGGTCAGTCATCTTCGTTCCGCTCTGAACAGATAACAAGCACTCCTGCACAAGCGCATCGCTTTGGTTCACATACCGGACATCGTTTGTCGCAACGACTGGAATGTTCATCTCGCTTATAAATTGCGGTATTGTCTCTTGCAAGAATAATTCATCTTGAATCGCGTGATGCTGCAAACTCATATAAAAGCTGCCAAACATATTTTGATATGTTCGAGCTACTTCTTCAGCAATCTCATCTCTTCCTTGCAATAATAATTGTTCAATTTCCCCATCTTTTCCTGGAGAAATCGCAATCAACCCTTTTGCATAATGAGCAAGCCACTTTTTCGGAATTCCGTCTTTAGACTTAGTCATGATGGTGCTAGAAATTTTCAATAAGTTTTGATAACCTATTTCATTTTCTGCCAGTAATACGAGCGGATAGGACTGCTCCTCTTCCTCACTAAAAACAGAGGCTGTTAATCCGATAATAGGCTGTATGCCATTCTTCTTACATGCTTTATAAAACGGAATGACTCCGTACATGACATTTTCATCTGTAATCGCAAGCGATGAAAACCCAAGCTCTTTCGCCCGAACGACAAGTTCATCAATTTTACAAGCACTTTTTAACAAACTATAAACGGTTTGACATTGTAAATGCACAAACTTCACTGTTGTACCCTCTCTTTATCTATTTGACTACTTTCATTATAGGTGATGCAGAAAGCGGAAATCAAAACATACTTCTTATACTTTGTCCATATACATGAAGGTGAAAGGGGAATGACGATGGATGTAAGACAAATTACTTTTTTCTCTCTTCTTATCATTAGTTACTTTATTGCTTTTGGGGTTATACTTGGTGGCTCATTAATTGGAGGCATTGGTGCATTTCTTATTGGACAGCCTGCCCTCACTTCAATTAATCAATTCGCACAAAATTTACGAATTTGGGCGCTCGTCGCAGCAATTGGTGGAACTTTTGATACATTTTATAGCTTTGAAAGAAGTTTTTTTGAAGGAGATATGAAAGACATTGTGAAACAAATTTTACTTATATTTTTTGCAACAGGCGGCATGCAAACCGGTCTTATTATTATTAAATGGATTACACAGGAACATGTATGAGGGTCCCAAACACGTCCACTTCCAAACGATGGTATTTATTTTTAGGTGGCGCCGCTGTTGGGGGGGTTTTAAGCTGGTTTATTTTTTTGTACATATATGGTGTTTTTCAGCAAGAACAAACCAGTAAAATAGAGGAACAAAAGCAAATTATTAGGAAACAGGAAGAAAAGCTTCGTGTTCTCCTTGACGATCAGGACAAATTAAATAAAGAAAACAAACAGCTATTAACAATTCAAGAAATTAAAATTAAAATTGTAAATGGTGATAAATATGATTTAGACAACCTAACTTTAGAAAACATTACAACTTCCATTCATAATGACTTACAGCACCTCTTAACAAAAAACATACAAAGCATTGCGCAAAATAAAGAGTTGCTAAAAAAAGTAATTGAAAATAAAGCATATAAACATTATGACCGAACATACCGCTTTAAAGTCGACACAATTTCCTTTGATACAGTACTTGAAATTAGCATCAACATAAAACAAGAAAAGTAGAGCTATCACGCTCTACTTTTTCCTTTTAACATCAATATATTTACTTACAAATCTCACGTAAGTCTGCGAAAAGGCGATCCGCTTCTTCCCAAGAAGATGCTTTCGCTCCAGAAGCCATCGGATGACCTCCGCCATTATATTGCATCGCTAATTTATTAATAACAGGCCCTTTTGAACGAAGACGAACGCGAATGACATCGTCTTCTTCTAAAAATAGAACCCACGCTTTTAATCCATCAATATTACCAAGCGCTCCAACAACACCAGATGCCTCTGAAGAAAGCACTTCAAACTCTTCTAATACTTCTTTTGTCAGCTTAATATAAGCTGCACCTTCTTCTGTCATCGTAAAGTTTTGTAAAATAAATCCATTTAAACGAGCGATTTTTTCTTTCGTTTTATACATTTCGTTATATAATGCCGGAAACTCAACGCCCATTTCCACAAGCTCTGCTGCAAATCGTAATGTTCTTGCTGATGTATTTGGGAATAAGAAACGCCCTGTATCTCCAACAATCCCAGCTAAAATAAGACGAGCCGCTTCTTTTGTGATTGTTAAACCTTTATCTTTTCCGTAAGAATAAAACTCATAAATAAGCTCACTTGTAGAACTTGATGTCGTATCCACCCACGTAATGTCTCCGTATGGATCTTCATTTGGGTGATGATCGATTTTAATGAGCATTTTTCCTTTTGTATAACGCTGGTCACAAACACGCTCTTGGTTCGCTGTATCACAAACAATAACAAGCGCATTTTCGTAAGTTTCATCATCAATTTCATCCATTACTCGTAAATACGATAAGGAAGGTTCATTGTATCCAACCATATAAATCTTTTTCTCGGGAAACGATTCTTGAAGAATTGTTCCAAGACCACACTGAGAGCCTAATGCATCTGGATCCGGACGCACATGGCGGTGAATAATAATCGTATCAAACTCTTTAATTGCTGCTAAAATTTGTTCATGCATATGTATAGTCTCCTTTTTATCAATTTCTATAAAAAATCTCACTTTATTTTTCATTATAACGTAAAACAATTTATACACAGAAAGAATTGCTTTATAATAATAATGTGAAGATTCTGGTAATATTTTTCTTTTCTCTACGGACCCCTCATAATTCGTGGAGTTACACGATATAAATCCAGTTTGTTTTTCCACCACCTCAGTCTCGGCTATGAAAACAAAAGGGACTCTCCACTCATTCCCTACCTTTGTTTTCACTCGGCATGGGGCTGAATCGGGAACTGACCGCTTCTATACTTGGGCGGACGCTCTCTTCCACCTAAAAAGAAGGGTTTTATATCAGTTTTTTATTTAGAGTTACCTATATAAAAAATAATGGAGGATTGTATCATGCCAGTATTAGTCTTTTGTATTATCATCTCATTTATGTTGTATCTCTTCTATAAAACAAAATATTTTCGTACAAATCGTCCAATGGAAAAAGGATGGCTTGCTGGAAAATCCGGAATGGCGCTTGGCGTATTCGTTACGTTATTTGGTGCAAATCAGTTTTTCTTAGAACTCTCTACCGCGCGTATTATCGTTGGCGTATTATTTGTCTTATTTGGTGGTGCAAGCATTTTTAATGGATTCCGTCAATATAAACATTTCTCGCCCCTTGCAATAGAGGAAGCAGAGGCCTATGAAACAATGTAATCATGCAAAAAGCATCAGCCATTCATGCTGATGCTTTTTTGCGATTCTTTATTTTTAAAATCAAATAGGCAACAAATGCAGGTGGGATATTAAAAGGGTTTCCTTGCACGTGAAAATGTAATTGTTCTTCTTCAAAAGACATATTTTTATATAGTTCTTGTTGTGAACGTCTCGTTCTTTGTCTTTGTTCATTTAATCCTTGAATATAAAGATACTGAATCGGTATCATCGCAAGAAAATAAAATAATGCCACACCGCCAAAAAAGAGTAACTCTGATGACATATGGAACACCATCCTTTTTTTCTTTATATATATTAATTGTCTGATAATTAAAGTATACTACAATTTAATTACCAAATGAAGGGAATATGTATCCGTTTTTAACAGTATTTCCAACAGAAGTCCCTTCTTCAAACAACTCGTAAGAGTGTTAAGGAGGGGTCATTCACTGTCCCTACATAGCAGCAACGGCTATGAAACCAAAAAGAGCTCCCACTCATTTCTCCTCCTGTCCTCACTCGGCATGGGGCTAAAACAGGCACTGACCGCTTCTACACTTCGGCGGATCCTCTCTTCCAATCTAAAAAGAGTGGTTTTATATCTCTATTTCAATTTTTATGTATACATAAAAAAGCTGAATGAATCTCCCTCTAAAAAGGGTTCTTCACTCAGCTCTTTTCTATACTTATCGATCAATTAACTGCACCATTAATAGTGCTTTTCCAACAACTTCTCCTCCGTGACGCACTTCCACATCTACCTTGCCAAATTTACGACCGATTTCTAATACCTTAGGATGCACAGAAACAACGTTGTCGATTTGAACTGGCTTTACAAAATAGATTGTTAAATTCTCAACAATCGAATCGCTTTTCTTCTGCGCACGAATGGCACGATTCGTTGCTTCTGTAACAACTGTTGTAAATACACCATATGATAATGTCCCAAATGAGCTTGTCATTTGTGGCGTCACAGAAAATTGATAACTATGGTCGTTCTTTGCTTCTTTCGGCGTCACAAATTGATTTGTAACGATATCCTCAATTGTCTCCCCAACTTGCGGTTGACGTTGAATCATTTGCAACGCCTGAAGTACGTCTTGACGGCTAATAATCCCTTGCAGATGATTGCTTTCATCGACAACAGGAAGAAGCTCAATTCCTTCCCATACCATCATACGTGCTGCTGCTGCAACAGACATTTTCCCATTCACTGTAATCGGTTGCTTTGTCATCACTTTTTCAATTGGTGTTTCTTTTACGATACCAATCATATCTTTTGAAGTAACAATCCCTAATACCTTTTTATTTTCATCTACAATTGGATAACGCCCATGCATCGTTTCTTCATTATACGCATGCCATTGCTCTACTCTATCAGTAGGTTTTAAATATAACGTCTCTTCAATTGGCGTTAAAATGTCTTCAACAAGTACAATTTCCTTTTTGATAAGCTGATCATAAATCGCACGGTTAATAAGCGTCGCCACAGTGAACGTATCATAGCTACTTGAAATAATCGGCAACTTTAATTCATCTGCTAGTTTTTTCACATGATCTTCTGTATCAAATCCGCCTGTAATTAATACGGCAGCGCCCGCTTCTAACGCTAGTTGATGTGCATTCGTACGGTTACCGATAATTAGCAAGTTCCCCGCTTCTGTATAGCGCATCATCGCCTCTAATTTCATGGCCCCAATCACGAATTTATTTAATGTTTTATGTAACCCTTCTCTTCCGCCAAGCACTTGTCCATCAACAATATTGACTACTTCGGCATATGTTAGTTTTTCAATATTTTCCTTTTTCTTTTGTTCAATTCGGATTGTTCCGACACGTTCAATTGTACTAACATATCCTTTATTCTCTGCATCTTTAATCGCACGATAAGCTGTTCCTTCACTTACACTCAAATCTTTTGCAATTTGACGCACAGAAATTTTATGCCCTACTGGCAGGTTATTAATATGTTCTAAAATTTGATTATGTTTGGTAGCCAAATGGTTTCACCATACTTTCTTTTCCCTAAATTCTTCATGTGTTGTATTTTTAGTATACTATATTTCCAAAACTGTTACACTGTACTTTTATGTACCTGTACTATTTTTTTTATAACAAAAATGCCCCTTACATTCCATCAGTCATATTCTTACAAACGTGTAATGCTATTGTCACCCTATTCGATAGTTTGTTCCTAATTTCAGATGTACAATAAAAACAAGAAATCAAACAAAGGAGCGAATAAAAATGAAAAAATTTTTAGAAGTTGTAGGTGCTGTATTTTTAGCTTTCGTTGATGGTAAAAAGATTGCGATGGAATTAAATGAAGAACCAGAACAAGCATTACCAGAAGTAAAAGAAACACCTAAACAAGCACATACTTTCAAACCTATTTTACACACATAAAAAACCCTTCACTTGTCTTTTCAAATGAAGGGTTTCTTTTTTTATAGTGTAATACTTTCTCCAGCTTCTAATACCTTTCCTGTACTACTCGTTAGTTTTTGTACAAAAAGATGCGGATCCTGTTCAATCAATGGGAACGTATTATAGTGCATTGGCACAACCGTTTTTGCTCCAATCCATTCCGCAGCTAACACCGCATCCTCTGGCCCCATTGTAAAATTATCACCAATTGGTAAAAATGCTAAATCAATATCATTAAGAGAGCCGATTAACTTCATATCAGAAAATAAAGCAGTATCTCCCGCATGATACACTGTTTTTTCTTCTGCCGTAACTAAAATTCCAGCTGGCATTCCTGTATATGTAATCGTCTGATTTTCTTCATCAATATAACTAGACCCATGGAATGCTTGTGTAAATTTTACTTTTCCAAAATCAAATACATGTGATCCACCGATATGCATCGGATGCGTATTCACACCTTGCCATCCTAAAAATGTTGCCAGTTCAAACGGTGCCACAACAACTGCATTATTTTTCTTCGCAAGCGCTACTGTATCGCCAACATGATCACCGTGACCGTGCGATAAAATAATTGCGTCTACCTGTACATCTTCAGCCTTTAAATCTGTTTTCGGATTACCCGTTAAAAACGGATCAATTAAGATGACCTTCCCATTCGTTTCGATCTTTACAACTGAATGTCCATGATAAGATACTTTCATCTTTATATTCCTCCCTTGTTTACATTCACACCTTCTATTCTACATAATTTCACAATTCCCTGTCTTTTCAAACAGCGATTTACTTGTCATAACGCTTTCATCCGATGTAAAGTAATACATGTAACTGAAACCCTGGAGGTGCCAATCTATGAATACTAGATTAGAAAACTTAATGCAATGGCTACAAGAACAAAATGTGGAAGCTGCATTTTTAACTTCTACACCAAACGTCTTCTATATGACAAACTTCCATTGTGAACCACACGAAAGGCTACTCGGTCTATTTGTATTCCAAGAAAAAGAACCCATTTTAATCTGTCCTAAAATGGAAGAAGGACAAGCTAGAAACGCTGGCTGGGCGCACGAAATTATCGGATTTACTGATACAGACAAGCCATGGGATATGATTGCAAAAGCAATGAAAGATCGCGGTATTGATGCAAATGCAGTGGCAATTGAAAAAGAACATTTAAATGTAGAGCGCTATGAAGAATTAACAAAATTATTCCCAAAAGCATCTTTCAAATCTGCGGAAGAAAAAGTACGCGAACTACGTTTAATTAAAGACGAAAAAGAACTATCTATTTTGCGTCAAGCAGCTTATATGGCAGACTACGCTGTTGGAATTGGTGTAGATGCAATCAAAGAAAATCGCAGTGAATTAGAAGTATTAGCAATCATCGAGCATGAATTGAAGAAAAAAGGCATCCATAAAATGTCCTTTGACACAATGGTACTAGCAGGCGCAAACTCTGCCTTACCACACGGTATCCCAGGAGCAAACAAAATGAAACGTGGTGACTTCGTACTATTTGACTTAGGTGTAATCATTGATGGTTACTGCTCTGATATTACACGTACAGTAGCATTTGGTGATATTTCTGAAGAACAAACGCGCATTTACAACACTGTACTCGCTGGCCAATTACAAGCAGTTGAATCATGTAAACCAGGCGTTACACTTGGCGAAATTGATAATGCTGCTCGCTCTGTTATCGCCGATGCAGGTTACGGAGAATTCTTCCCGCACCGCTTAGGCCACGGGCTTGGCATTAGCGTACACGAATATCCAGATGTAAAAGCAGGCAACGAATCACCATTAAAAGAAGGTATGGTCTTCACAATCGAACCAGGTATTTACGTACCAAACGTAGGCGGCGTTCGCATTGAAGATGATATTTATATCACAAAAGACGGATCAGAAATTTTAACGAAATTCCCGAAAGAATTACAGTTTGTGAAATAAGGAAAAGGTAGCGCAAGCGCTACTTTTTTTCTTTTTAAATATCATTTTTCTCCACTATCTCAAACTTATTAACAGTCATTTTCCCTGGATAACTTTCAAGTATCTCAGAAAACCATACTTTTATTTTATATCCTGATTTTAACTTTTCATATGCACTTTTATCGTTAAAATGTAGAATCGTGTCCCCTGGAGTATCCAGATATTGTTGTAGTTCCATATACTCCTGCAATCCTTTTTTCGTTTTAAATTTTTTATTACTAATAAAATATACAGTTGTATTTTTCACTATAACATATCCTTCCATAACACCTTTTTCTGCTGATTGTTGCACATTTACTGGCTCATCCTCAGTTTGCTCATTACGTGTACATGCTGTTAATGTCGCGGAAAACACGATAAATAGAACGCACATACACAACATCAATCTATTTCTCTTCATCTCATGCTCCCATTATAAAAAATTTCACTAATCACTCCACGAAAAAATCTAATAACTTTCTTTTCACTCTACAAAATATGTATTGCTTGTATATTCTCTGTTTCTATCATAACATTTAAATACAGAATTTTCTAAACAAAGAGAGGGAGATTGTATGCAACAACTTCAAAAACAATTAGAAGAAATAAAAGCTAATCATTACGTCATAGATTCCACTATAGATATTGATAATTTAAGTTCAAAAATGCTCCAACATATTGGCACACCAAACGGCTATTTACGAGACAAATTAATCTATACGACCTTTTCGCACCTCATCACAAATGACCATATTACACAAATTCAACTACAGCACTTATTATCACAAAGTATAAGCAAACAATATTTATTTTATAAAATCACTACAGAAGATAAAGATGCTGTGTTCACCCGATCATTTACAACGCTATTAATTGCTTTAATTATTAGCTCCGATACAAAACATAATTTCTTATCACAGCCTGAAATACTAGAGATAAAAGACAAATTAATTTTATATATGAAAAAAGAACATGATTTTCGCGGTTATGTAAATGATCAAGGCTGGGCTCATAGTATTGCTCATGTTTCCGATACATTCGACGAACTCGTTAAAAATCCGAAACTTAAAGCCGAACATTATCCAGAAATACTACAAACCTTATTAAAAAAAGTAAATATACATACAATGTATTACAAGTACGAAGAAGATGAGCGAATAATCTATCCTATTATAGCTATGTTACAAAATGGTTTAGATGAAAAAGAACTCATTGCATCCCTACATTCCTTAGTACATCAAATGAAAATTCAAAAGGAAGAATTATCTGTCGTACCATATGAAACGTTGTATGGAAATGTAAAATCATTTTTAAGAAGCTTGTTCTTTAGATTGAGAGCCTTATCTATATATATAAAAACAGAGAAGCAAATTGAAATATTATTAAAAGAGTTAAACAGATACTACTAAAAAAGAAGGCCACTCAAAAAGTGCCTTCTTCCATTTCACTAATATTTAGTTGAAACTTTACAATCCAAACAGAGAAAAAGTGTACACAAATCGCAATGGCCATACATGTACCGCTCAAAAAAGTTAAAATCGGGTGCGAGTATAAATGCCCTAAGCCATAAGACGCTCCAATGAAAAACATTGTTATGTAGATGTAGATTGCTCCATGTATTTGCTTCATAAAAGCCCCCTTTTCCCATATTATAACATAAATTTTCTAACTATTCACATTAATCTGTATAAGTTAATATTTCTCAACAGTTACTCCTCTTACGGCTGCTTTTATATAGGATACCCCGCCTAGCTGTTGTAATTCCTCTTTCTTTCCTGTTACGACTACATCATTTCTTGTACAATATCTTCTGCTTCTTTTCTTTCTGTACCAACCTTGATTAAGTAACTATAAACCGCCTTCGATTTTTCTATTAATAATGATTCAAACGTACTATGGCTTATTCCGCTCTCCTTTCTATATACTCAACGCTTGAGAGCTTGAAATGTATACAACTTCCCTAAAAAATTTCCACAAACAAAAAAGCCCATCTATTCTGATGCGCTTTTCCCATTACTTACAAAGTAATATTATTTCATCGCTTCTTTGACAACATCTTGAATCATAACAACTTCTGTTTTCATTTGGGCGGCAGGTACTTCCTCATCAATGCATTCATACCAAAATTCTAAATGCTTTTTATCAATTTCATGCTGAGAATTTTCGACATCTATCCCGCCATCCCCCTGTACAGAATACCAATACAAATACTCTTCTCCATTTTTTATTTCCCGGAAAATTGTCTCTACATACATTTTCTCGTCGCTTAATGTCAAAAGAACTTCTTTCATATGATTATTGAGAAGTTTCATCCATTCATCAACGCGATGACTCTTACCTTCTTTCACCTTGAATCTTGTTAATTCGACGTTCATCATTTATCCCTCTACCTTCTAACGTACATATAAAACATATTCCACTGGATGATCAAAACCTAGTTTACTAGCCAGTCTTTGTGAAGGAATATTATCCATATTACAATCCCAGCACGGCGTAATATCATTTTGTATGCAATGTTCTATAAAATAAGTTGCGACTAACCGAGCAAGTCCTTTTCCTTGATAATCTGGATGTGTTGCAATATCAATTTCAGCAAAGCCATTCCCTCTAAAAATTGAAACACACTCCGCCACTACCTTTTGACCTTGTACAATACAAAAGCCAAAACCATGCTTCAAAAATGCTTCTTTTGATCCCCAATACTCTTTATAATATTGCTCCGTAAATTCGGTACTTTTTTCTATTATGTTTTGCTCAATCCGCATAACCGTGTATATAAAATTATCTAATTCTCTTTTTCTATCTTCAAAGATATCCCTTTGAAATAAAAATTTTTTTCGAGGGATTTTCCTAAAGGAATCATTAAAATAATTTTCAATAATCTTTTCCCACTCTATACTAGACACAAACAATGTAAATCGTTTCTCCTGTGTTAAAACATCATTTTTAATATAAGAAAACAAAGCACGTTGAAATTCCTGATCATATGTATCTCCAAACAAATAATAAATACCATTAGCAGTCGCAATTATTCCCGCTGTTAATCTCTCATTTACAAAGATTTCACCATCTATCATTCCATCACATACTGCATAGGCAAAAGTAGATGTCCGTTTGTTCTCTTCTAAAACCGGCAGAATCGTATGATATTCTACTAACGCTAACTTTTTCATACATTCTCCACAATAACGGTATCCGCATCTAAGTTTTCGAAGCAAAGATTAACAGTGCGCTGTAGTGCCCTTGTGCGGTGAACGGTACCTGCTGGAATTAAAATAGAATCGTTCGTTTTTAGTATAACGGTATCCTTATCTTGAAAATCAATTAGCAATTCTCCCTCTAACACGATAAATAACTCATCCGAATTTGAGTGAAAGTGCCAATCATATTCCCCCGTAAACACAGCAATTCGTAGACAATGACTATTCACATTCGATACAACAAAATTTTTATGCCTTTCTGTAATATCTTTTGTGAGTTCTAAAAGATTCACTTTCTCCATCGTTCTCCCCCTCCCTTAATCCATTTACTACTTCCCCCAAAACCATCCAAGTGCAATAATTATCATACAAATCCAAAAGCCAATCATTCCAAAATCAATATCTTTTTCCTGTTTCTTCTTCCTTGCCTTTTTCACCTCTTCTTTTAACTCTCGTACACTTTGTTCTAACTTAACAATTGCTTCTTTCATCGCATTCAATTCACTTTTCTCTTGTACTTTTTCTTCTGATTCTTTTGCTAGATTCATTGCTACGCACCCTTTCCGCGACGCCATATTCCATTCTAGTGCTCTTGTTTTTTCAAAATCTATTTTTACCTTTCGTCATTCTGAAGAATAAAATACTTCAAAGGAAATTACTTTCAGTTTTAATCTCCCCCTCCTCCGCAATCTCCGCCACCACTATCACTTGCACTACTACAATCATTATCGCTATAATTTACAAATCCATTTGATGAATTGGAGGAATAAGAAGAGCGTTTCTTTTTCTGCTTTCTTTTCTTATCTTTTTTACTTTCATGGCTAGGCCATACTGTATTAAACACTACAAAAAACATACCGAATAGTACCAAAAATGCAATACCCTGAAAGATGTCTTCCAAAAATTCAGGTCTTATCTCTATTTGATAAAATACACCTAACAAATACATACACAAAACCACATATAAAATCATACTAATATACCTAGCAATTTCCTCTATACGAAGAGCCAATTTCTTTTGAAATGGTATATTCTGCTCTTGCTTTTTCTTTATATATTTCTGTCTTCTTATTTGTTTTTTCTTATTGGTTTTTCTCCCCATGCCATCCCCTCTTTTTCTTTACGCATACAATTACAAAGTATCATAAGAAGAATTATATTAACAAGTAAAATATTCCAATTTTTAAGATTTCAAAATAAAAAAGATGCTCTCTAACTCCTCGTATTACGAGTAGAATTAAAAAACACCTCTTTTGCCCCGCTATTTGCGGGCAGTAATATCCTCGTCTCAAAGCTCGGCAAAAGCCATAAAATTAGTAAGAGATAGACCACCCGTCAAAGCCCGATTAGTGAAAGCTAATAATCAGCGGAGGATGAAGAAAATCCCCACTGATTAAAGTTTTACTTTATTAGCGACTTTTTTCAAAATCGCCTCGCATCATTACGAATAATGAAATGTTTAATAGAAGACATTTGAATTACTACATACAAAAAGACCCTCCTTATCCAAGGAAGGCCTTACAACTTTTCTATTATGATAAAGCAGGAGCTTTTTCAAGAAGCTCTTTCGCATCAGCGTATTGTAAGCCGTGCGCTTCTGCAACCGCTTCGAATGTTACATAGCCGTCTAATGTGTTAATACCTTTTAATAATGCAGAGTTGCTTAGGCAAGCTTGTTTGTAGCCTTTGTTTGCGATTTGTACTGCATATGGTACTGTTACGTTTGTTAATGCAAGAGTTGATGTACGTGGAACCGCACCAGGCATGTTTGCAACCGCATAATGAACAACACCGTGTTTTTCATAAGTTGGGTTGTCGTGAGTTGTAATGCGGTCAGTTGTTTCGAAAATACCACCTTGGTCGATTGCGATATCTACTACAACAGAACCTGGTTCCATTGATTTAATCATTTCTTCTGTAACAAGTTTTGGCGCTTTTGCACCTGGAATTAATACTGCACCGATTACAAGATCAGATTCCTTTACAGCTTCTGCGATGTTGTAAGGATTAGACATTAAAGTTTTCACTTGGTTACCAAAAATGTCATCTAATTGACGAAGACGTTCTGCGCTTAAGTCAATAATTGTTACATCAGCACCTAAACCAACTGCGATTTTTGCTGCATTTGTACCAGCTTGACCACCGCCGATAATTGTTACTTTACCGCGTTTTACCCCTGGAACGCCTGCAAGTAAAATACCTTTACCGCCTTTGTTTTTCTCAAGGAATTGTGCACCAATTTGTGCAGACATACGACCAGCTACTTCACTCATAGGTGCTAAGAGTGGTAAAGAACGATTGTCTAATTGTACTGTTTCATAAGCAATTGATGCTACTTTGTTATCAATTAAAGCTTTTGTTAATTCTGGTTCTGGAGCTAAGTGTAAGTATGTGAATAAAATTAAACCTTCACGGAAGTAACCGTATTCGCTTGCAATTGGCTCTTTTACCTTCATAACCATATCTTGATTCCATGCTTCTTCAGCAGTTTCAACAAGTTTTGCTCCAGCTTGTACGTATTCTTCATCTGTAAAGCCAGATCCTAAACCTGCACCCTTTTGAACAAAAACTTCATGACCATTGTGTACTAAATGTACAGCACCAGCTGGCGTCATTGCCACGCGGTTTTCATTGTTTTTAATTTCTGTTGGAATACCGATACGCATTATTAATTCCCCCTTGAGTTATGAAATGACCCCTGAATCATTTTTTAAAGCGCTTTCTACGCTCTTATATTTTAACATAATATCTCAATATTTGACAAAAAATAATACGAGTTTTCCGATAGATTTTACCCCGCATTAACGGACAGTAATATCCCCCTCTCAAGATGAAAAAGCTCCAAATTTAGGTGGGGGATACACTGTCCATAAATGCCCGATTGGTGAAGGCTAACCATCATTGGGGGATAAAGCTCCCCAATGATGGAAGTTTCACTTTATCTATTTTTGTCGATATCTATGAATTACGTCAACTGCACCTGTTACTTCTATAATTGTGCCCGTAATCATATCGGAATCTTCCTCGCATAGAAATGCAATGGTACGAGCGATATCTTCACCTGTTCCTGATCTACCAATTGGCGTCTTAGTATCTTTCATCTTACGTGCCTCTTGAATCGTTGCTTCTTTCATTTCACCAATGATATCCCCTGGACAAACCATATTTGATGTAATACCATACTCTGCTTCTTCATAAGCAATTGTCTTTGTTAATGAAACAAGTCCTACCTTTGCAGCTGCGAATGCAGAACGATACATCCAGCCTGGTGCACCATCTGCTCCTTGAAATCCATAGTTAATAATCCGGCCAAAATGTTGTTTTCTCATAATCGGCACGACGAGCTTTAATAAACGGAACACCGCTGTTAGGTTTCCTTGTATCATTTCATTCCATTCATTTTCTTCGTAATCAATTAAATTTTTACGTTCAAATACGTAAGGGCCTGCATTATTAATTAAAAAATCGATTTTGCCAAAACGACCGATTGCTTCTTCTACTATTTTATGTAAATCTTCTTTGTTCGTGACATCTGCTTGCACAAACTGCAGGCGTTCTTCTATATGTTTATATTTTTCCCGCATTGCTTTAGCGGCTTTTACATCGCTGTGATATGTTACGGTTACTGAATATCCTTTAGCCAATAACTTTTCTGTTACCTGCTTTCCTAAACCTTTCGTACCGGCTGTAATGAGCGCGTGTCTCACAAACATGCCTCCTTTTAAATTGCTATACTTCATATGTAACAAGTTCTCCCTCCAATTACAACTAAAAAGAATTGAAACAGAGTTTTCAAAATTCTGTAACGTTTTTAGCAAGCACGTTACCATATTTTGTTTTATAATTAAGTTGTAAAAGGTTATAAAAACGGATTGGGAGGAATCTACTATGAATAATACATATACAAATATTTTAATTGCAGTGGACGGTTCCAAAGAAGCAGAAAAAGCCTTTAAAAAAGCAATTCAAGTCGCAAAACGTAACAACGCAACATTAACAATCGCTCATATCGTTGATGTAAAAGCATACTCTGCAGTAGAGGCATATAGCCGAGCAATTGCTGAACGTGCAAATCTCTTTGCAGAAGATCTATTAGAAGACTACAAAAAGACTGCAACTGAAGCTGGTCTTGAAAAAGTAGAACTTGTATTAGAATTTGGTAATCCAAAATCTAAAATTTCAAAAGAAATTGCTCCAAAACATAAAGTAGACTTAATTATGTGTGGTGCAACTGGTTTAAACGCTGTAGAACGCTTCTTAATCGGTAGCGTCTCTGAACATATTATTCGCTATGCAAAATGCGATGTCCTTGTTGTTCGTGGTGAAGAAGAGCAAGGTGATCTTTAATAAATAATGAAAACACCAAGTCTAATATGTAATACTGAATCTAAAATAATTAAAAATATATAAGATATACTACACGACGACACATGTTGTTTAACAATGTAGTTTTAAGGTGTATCAACACTTGCTTGATACGCCTATTTTTTATGGGTTTTATCACTACATTCAACCCCTTTATTACCACTTTTATTACTACATTCATCAGAGCGACAAATATGTTACTTCGAAATACCGTTGTTTCTGTAATATTTAAAGAACACCGTTATATAAAATGATAATAAAGTTATTTATTTTAAAAACTCAAACGAGCATAACCCCTTTCTAAATATAGTGTGACTTTACCCATAAAGTTGCCACTAAAGAAAGCATAAATTTGCCGATTATCACATGGTTTTGAGGAGATTTAATTGATTATTCGAGGGGGGAGGAAACATATCTTTGCCGTGGATTAATTATTAACCCATAAGCTTGCCGTTCCGGCAAACTTATGGTTCATATCACATGAGACATTATGAAGTCTAATTTAAAGGTGATTTGATTATGTACCAATAGGCTTTACTCTATTGAGATTGTGAAGTTTCCTACTTAAACTAACGGGGCAGGTTAGTTGGATAAGGTAATATTTGGATTAAGATAGACATAAGTAGAAAAATTAATAACAAGGGGTGATTTTTTGGAGAAAAATATTGGGGATGTAGATTTTTTTAAACAAGTAGTAAAAAGAATTTGCAACTAATAAAGTAATAAGGTTTACTTCAGTAAAATAAGGTATATTATATTTGTTGAATAGATTCTCTTTAAAGACAAGAAAAGTAGGTGAACAAAGTGGGAAAATATCAATTGGATTACAAAGGTCAGGTAGCTGTGACAAAGTTTCATGAAAAACAGACGCCTGTAAAATTTGATAAAAAGCAGCAACTTGAAAAATTGCGTGCGGAGTATTTGAAAAAGAAGCAAAAACAAACAGATAAATAATATGTTACGTTTTTCCCAATTTTCTGTATATGGCGCAAACAAACACAAGAAAATAGGTAAGTTATTCATCGTTCAAATATATACAGGCTATTTTTTCAAACCTCTTACTTATGCAACTAGCGCATGCGTTAGTTCATTAAGAATAACTAAAAAAGTCGATTCCTTGAGATGGAAATCGGCTTTTTTAATAAGTGACATTTCCTTAGCGTTGTAAATCCGCATTTTCCTGACGCTACCCCATCGCTATCAAGCTAAGAAATGCAAATACCCCCAAAAACGAAAAAAGTGAACCTAATTATCAAAAATAAAATTGCTCTTTTCAATTCTTCTCATTTCACGTAAAGCAGCAGCTAGTTTATTTTACCTTGTTTAGGATTCTAAATTCCCTACGATAAGCGACCCAGACACTTTTCCTTCTCGATGGAATGGGGTAAACGGAGTACATCATCAAACTTTATTTTAAATCAACAGTTGGTTAAGATTTTAATACAAATCAAGTGATTTAAGGTTGATGTAAGGTTCTCTTTAGACTGGAGAAAGGTGGACGCATTACAGTTGAAAGAGAAGAAAAATATCTAAAAAACTTGAATGGAGCTGACTTTTCATATGAGTGTTTCGGCTATTGTACAAACTCAAAACCTGTCCAAAACGTATGGGGCTATTAACTGTGTAAATAAAGTTAATCTTCATGTTCAGGAAGGAGAAATCTACGGGTTTCTGGGTCCGAACGGAGCAGGGAAAACAACCACGCTAAAAATGCTGTTAGGACTCATCAAGCCTTCTGAAGGGAAAATTAAAATTTTCGGGGAAAGCCTGGATAAACATCGCTCATCCATTCTGCAACGTACCGGATCGCTGATTGAATCTCCCTCCTACTACGGACATTTGACAGGGCTTGAGAATATGAAAGTCATGCAGCGCCTCCGGAACGTTCCAGATAAAAATATACATGAGGCGCTTCGTATCGTACGGCTAGAAAATCAGAAAGACAAAAAAGCTGAACAATATTCACTAGGAATGAAGCAACGGCTGGGAATTGCAATGGCTCTGCTCGCCTTCCCCAAGCTGCTGATTCTCGATGAGCCGACGAATGGTCTTGATCCCGCAGGCATTGGTGAAATTCGGGAGCTTATTAAATCATTACCCGCACGCTATGGAATAACTATATTACTTTCCAGTCACCTACTCTCCGAGATAGAACAAATCGCTACCTCAGTAGGTATTATTAGTGAAGGAAATTTGTTGTTTCAAGGCAGTATGACAAGCTTGCGGAAAAAAAATAGAAACGCCATCTTTATGAAAACTGGGAACAATGCCAAAGCTGAGCAGATACTTTTCACTCAAGGATATAGTCCAGTCAACAATGGTGGCCGGATTGAGTTGGGCAATCTTCCGGATACAGAAGTAGCGAAAATGAACAAATTGCTTATTGAACATGAAATTGCTGTCACTCGGATTGAGGAGCAGAAAAAAAGCTTGGAGGATATTTTCCTGGAGTTTACAGGAAAGGAGCGGAGCTTGTGATCAAACTATTAGAACTGGAATATTTCAAAATCCGTCGAAAAAAAATATGGATCATGATTATACTATTTCTTGTTGTGGAGATGCTGTGGGCCTTTATGTCCATTAGTAGGTCTATTGCAAGCAATCCGGATAACCGCGTTTGGGAATCTATTTTTTTTAGTATATCTTCCATGAATGGCCTTTTTATGCCGATTATTTCGGCCGTTGTTGTCTCACGTATTTGTGACATGGAGCATAAGGGAGCGACTTGGAAAATGCTTGTTGCTACTAGTGTAGAACGTGGGCAACTCTATGCAGCGAAGTATATATGCATTAATAGTCTGCTACTGTATGGTATCTTTGCACAAGTCTTATTCATAATATTATTCGGACTAATAAAGGATTTTCCTGGCACTTTTCCTATCGAATTGCTAATCTGGTTCATTGGAGGTAATCTACTAACGACTCTCGCTGTTACAGCACTTCAACAATGGATTTCTTTCTCCATCAAAAACCAGTCCTTTGCGCTTTGCTTGGGTATGTTGGGTGGCTTTATAGGAATGACCGCTGGGCTATTTCCGGCTGCTATTAGACATATTTTTATTTGGTCTTACTATTTGGAGCTCAGCCCGGTTACTTATCTGTACGCCGAGTCTACGGGCTCTTATATGATACAGCCAATAAACTTTGGAATTGTAGTAGGTGCGTTGATTATGACCGTCCTGTTTTATATCGCTGGACGCATCCAGGTAAGCCGACAGGAAATCTAAGGAGGGAAGTTAATGAAACGAAGTATTTCTGCTGAATGGCTGAAACTAAGCCATTCCCGGATTGGTCTTGTAATCGCTGTACTTCCAATCATAAGTATGTTGATTGGAAGTGCGAATTATTATTTGAACCAAGGCGCCCTGCAAAATGGTTGGTACAGCTTGTGGACTCAGGTCAGCCTGTTTTACGGTGTTTTTTTCTTACCTATTCTGATTGCCATCTGTTGTTCCTACATATGTAGGCTGGAGCATTTAAACCGAAATTGGAATATGATTATGACTTCTCCCGTGTCGGTTGCCAATGTGTTTCTTGCCAAATTGATTATCGTTAGTATTTTAATTTTGTTCGCACAAGGACTGTTCATGGGACTCTACTGGCTTATAGGCACCTTGTTCTCCTTACCTGGCCCATTTCCTGTAGAGACTGTAGATTGGGCGATACGTGGATGGTATGCTTCTCTGTCCATTAGTGCTTTGCAATTGGGACTGTCGCTACGGATTCGCAGCTTTGCTACACCGATTGGAATAAGTCTGTGTGGGGTTTTTATCGGTTTAGGCATGTATATTGGTAAGTTTGGAATATTATTCCCGTTCTCATTGCTCAACATTGGTATGAGTGTCATGAGTCAGGATAAGTTGACCGACATGCAGAACTTTCTGTTTTGGGTGATCAATATGGCTTTCGTTATTATTTTTGCATCGAGGTCAATCCGAAGGTTAAAGAACAAAGACATTGTTTCATCCTAATTGAGCTTAGGAGGAATTTATAATGAAAAAAATATTGTTGGTACTAGGGTTCATCATAGTGCTTGGAGCATGTTTGTGGATGTTCTTCTTCACTCCGGAGAAGCTTACACCTGACAATCCTGCAGGGAAAACTGTCTATTACACAAAGATAACTGGATCTGGCGTTCAAGGTGAGAATGGCCGTTATGACTATGAGTTGATTGCTTATAATGAGAAAAAAAAGAAAGAAAAACTAAGTTTTTCAGCAGGAAAGAAATTGAGAGAAGGAGCTTATGTCCAGCTATATTATACAATGATTCGGGGCGTTACGTATTGGAAAGAGGTTAGCTTCGAGGAGCTGCCTGAGGCGGTGCAACAGCAGTATCGAGAATAATAATGATCTGAAAGAAGAAGGGAATGTCCTATAGCAATCAGGTTACGAACAATAATGTAACAAGAAAAAATTCCATCTTTATTCATTTTTACACTGAATAAGGATGGGATTTTTTGTGTTACCGTACAATGTCTCTTCCAAAGATAAACTAAATACTTTTCGCCCATAACGATTAAACAAATTCCCTACCAAATATCTAAACAAAATTGCTGTACTATACGGTTCTAAATAGTGAAGTCAAAAAATGAAACAGGAGGCTTTCCCAGCTTATGTGTTTGTTTCGCTTTAAAAAAGGAATCAAGGGGTGAATATGAATTGAAACACTAATAATTTCCTTTTTTGTGTATAATCAAATGAGGTGATGTAAAATGGAAAATTTAAAAGACAAAAAAATATTAATTGTGGACGATGAACAGGAAATCAGAATAATGATTGAAAGATTTTTAAGAAAAGATGGATTTTTTCGCATTTATACTGCTGCTGATTGCGCTTCTGCTCTGTCAATTTACCACGCAAACAATCCAGATATCGTAATTCTGGATGTTATGTTACCTGATGGTGATGGATTTTCATTACTGTCTTCCATTAGGCAGTTCTCGGATACACCGGTCCTTTTTCTCTCCGCGCGGGGCGAGGATGAAGATCGATTACTTGGATTGGGCTTGGGGGGGGATGATTACATGGTGAAGCCGTTTCTGCCACGCGAGCTGGTATTGCGGCTCATGGCGATTCTAAAACGTGTATACTCATCCTCAGTAGCAGAGCGTCTATCTATATTCAAATTAGGAGAACAGATCGTAGACCTTGAAAGCGCTGTCGTACACAGGGGACAGAAAGAGATGCCATTGACGGCAAAGGAGCATGCCATTCTTGTGAAGTTGTATGAAAATCAGGGACGAATCATTACAAATGATGCCCTATGTCAGGCTGTTTGGGGAGATGACAGCTACGGTCTCGAAAATACATTGATGGTTCATATCAGGCGGATACGTGAAAAGATTGAGCTGGATCCTTCCAAACCAATCCATCTTCTCACCTTCAGGGGGCTTGGATATAAACTGCTAGTGAAGGAGATATATTGAGTGGAAGGGATTACTCGTATATTACGACGGTTTGTCACGACGACCATCCTTGTGTCGATATTTGTTCTTATTTTTAATTTCGTACTACTAGGCACTCTGGTGTTCAATGAAACTAATCAACAAATGTCTCCAGAAGGTTTACTTAAGAAGATTTCTCAAAGTCTAGACAAACAGGATAACAACTATCATTTGGACGAGAACACCGCCAAGATTTTGCAGCACAATCAAGCATGGGCTATGTTGATTGGTGAAGATGGTTATGTGCAATGGGATTACCATTTACCTAATGATGTTCCGAGATTTTATAATTTAGTCGATGTAGCTAAGTTCTCGCGATATTATCTTTTGCAATACCCTGTTTATACTTGGGAACATGAAAATGGCCTAATTGTGGTCGGATATCCAAAGGAAAGCCACTGGAAGTATCAATTTGCCTTTCTTTCTGATTGGTTAAGAGAGATGCCCTTGCGGCTTGGGGTACTGCTACTCTTTAATGTGGGGATAACTCTGCTGATTTCTATTGTGATTGGCACGCGTCTCATAAGAGGGATACGTCCTCTTGTGTCAGGAGTCCACAATCTTGCTAGGGAGGAATTGGTTCAGTTGGATTCCAAGGGAATATTTGGTGACTTGGCTCAAAGTATTAATTCTGCGTCGACTAAGCTCCAGAAGAAAACGGACGCGTTGAAGGCACGAGATGAAGCTCGTTCTAACTGGATTGCCGGGATTTCTCATGATATCCGGACTCCACTCTCGATTATTCTCGGTTATGCAAGCGAAATGGAGGATAATTTTGACTTGCCGGAGGAGCAGAGGCAGCAGGCTGGTATCATCCGGCATCAGGGCGAGAAGCTACGCTCACTTGTAAGTGACCTGAATCTAGTCTCCATGCTTGAGTATGAAATGCAACCCTTGCATTTGAAGCACATCCGTCTATCAGTTTTGGCGAGACAGGTTGCCACGGATTTTTTGAATAATGGGTTGGATGACCGTTATGACATTGATTTGAAACTGACTGTTGAAGCGGCTCAGGTCATTGGGGACGAGAAACTGCTTCTTCGTGCAATCAGTAATCTTGTCCAAAATAGTGTACTGCATAATCCACAGGGATGTGCAATCATATTGGAAACCTCTCTATCTAAGGACCGCTCCCAGTATCGCTTTATTGTAAAGGATAATGGACGGGGAATCCCAAAGGAGAATTTGACGGAGATTACCGAATTACCTTATTCATCAAGGAGAAAGCGGACTGTCCAGGAAGGTCATGGTCTAGGAATTCCGATGGTGGCAAGGATTGTGCAGGCCCATCATGGCCGCCTAATTCTTGCAAGCGGTGAGGACCAAAGAGGTCTAACAGCTGCCATAGAATTACCTGTACATTATGAAAAAAGGGATCCTGCTGCAGGCCCATCAAGCTAAAGAGAAATTGTATCCATAAAACGAAAAAAACGTTATTCTTTTTGTAGAAATATACAGAAAGGATGGCGTTTTTGTATGAATTTATCGATTCAAGATGAGTTTCATTTGTTTGCTGAAGAACTACAGCGATATCTATCCCCACATATTCTTCAACAACTTGCACAAGAGACAGGTTTTGTAAAACGTAAAAGTAAGTATGGCGCACAAGATTTGGCTGCTTTATGTATTTGGATCAGTCAACATGTAGCAAGTAGTTCTCTTAATAGATTATGTAGTCAACTTTATGCAAATACAGCTACACTCATGAGTCCAGAAGGACTTAATCAACGTTTTAACCGATGCGCTGTTTTATTTCTACAGCGTGTATTTTCTCTTTTAGTCAAAAGCCAACTAAACGATTCTTCTCAAATTTCCAATCAATACACTTCTTATTTTCAACGTATACGTATTTTAGATGCTACTATTTTTCAGGTCCCCAATCATTTGGCTCCTATTTATCCTGGTTCAGGAGGATGTGCACAAACAGCTGGTATTAAGATTCAGCTAGAGTATGATTTACATAGTGGAAAATTCCTCAATTTTCAAATGGAACCAGGTAAAAATAATGATAAAACCTTTGGTACAGAGTGTTTAGATACCTTACGCCCAGGAGATTTATGTATTCGAGACTTAGGATACTTTTCTCTAAAAGATTTAGACCAGATGGATCAACGAGGTGTATTCTATGTTTCACGGTTGAAGTTAAATAATAGAGTATATCTGAAGAATGAATCTCCAGAATTCTTTCTGGATGGAACAGTAAAAAAGCAATCTTTATATGTTTTACTTAACCTTGAAGATATTATGCATCAGATAAAACCAGGAGATACTTATGAAATTCGAAATGCCTATATTGGACAACAAAAATTACCCTCGCGAGTTGTAATATACAGACTCACATCAACTCAAATTCATAAACGTAGGAAAAAGCAAACTTATGTTGAAAAGAAAAAAGGAGTTACATACTCTGAAAAAAGTAAACGTTTAACAGAAATCAACGTTTATATTACCAACATACCATGGGAAATTGTTCCGATGGAACAGGTCCATGATATCTACTCACTACGTTGGCAAATAGAGATTGTATTTAAAACATGGAAATCTCTTTTTGGTATCAATCATTGTCACAATATTAAGCGAGAGCGTCTAGAATGTCATCTTTATGGACAGTTAATCGCTATTTTTCTCTGTTCTTCCACTATGTTCAAAATGCGACAGCTGTTACTACAGAAAAAACAAAAAGAATTAAGTGAATATAAAGCAATTTATATGATTCAAGATCATCTGTACTTAGTATATGAAGCTATACAAAAAGACACCCAAGAAGTATCAAAAATTTTCCTTCGTCTGTTTGACCTCTTACAGAAAAATGGACGGAAATCGCATCGATATGAGAAAAAGACAGTTTTTGATATTTTAGGTGTCGTTTATCGATGTACTGTATCCAATCTAAAGCAGAAAACTGCATAATCTTTAAAAATACACCTTATCAAGGTTTATTTGGTATGCGTATTTTTAAAAACAAATAAACAAAATATCAAGCATGTAGGCAACATGAACGGAAGTTCATAGGAAACCCAGCCTTAGCTTGATGGGCATGTGACGCTACCCCACATCCATCAACTTAAGGATTTAGACTATTTTTGAAGTTAAAAGCACGTTACTATTCTCTTATGTTAATGAGAAAGGGTGACGTGCTTTTTATGAATATGCATCAAAAACAAGAGTTATCTTTATTTGCCGAAGAGCTATATCGATATATGTCTCCCGCTACACTTAATCAATTAGCTATAGAAGCAGGCGGAATGAAACGAAAACGCAAGTGCCACGGGCACCATTTCTTATCTTTGTGTGTATGGTTAAATCAACAAATCGCTACTACCTCTCTTACTCAAC